>JBDSKX010000179.1:0-66476 GCA_039916665.1 Chryseolinea sp.
GTGAAAAATCCGGTGCGATAGGCAACTCGATTGTGGGTCGTACTTTGTGATTAATTTTTTTCAAAGCACTCTATAAAACTTTTTATCCCAACAAAAAGTATTGTCTTGGTTTGCCCGTCCATATTTATTAGTAAAGGACGGGTGTCGTATCTGAACTTTACAGCTGCCAACAGCGATTTAGATTTCATTTTGCCTATATCATGGGCGTAGATATTCAATTTCGCTTGCTGGTCAGGTTCGCCTTCGATATATTTCAACATCTCTATATGTCGTGTTTGAACCTTTTCAAACTCCTTTTCAGTCACTTTTTTAACCGGAACATTATTGATGGCTTTAAAATATTCCCAAACAAGAAAGTATATTTTCATGATTTCTTCCAACTCGTCATGTGTCAAGTCAAGTCGATAACCGAGCAAAACGGTTAAGAAAAATGGCTGTTGTTGAAAAAGTTCGGTTGACACCGAGTTGACATACTCCGCATTCAAATCGTCCATTTTGCTCATAAGTTCCCCTATTTGGGCCGTTTCTTTAAAGCCTGAGGATGTTAATTTCACTTAGATTGTCATTTTATAGTTTCAGAAAATTACATTGGAAGTTCATAGTCGATGGGATCGAGCTGAGAAATATGGGAGGTCAGATCAATTAGAAGCTGAAATTGAGTAGTTCCAATTTCGCTAAGGATAACGAGGCCGCACACTTGATTGGCACTTGTTGGATTACGGTAATTTATTTAAGTCTGCCTTAAAATATGATAACTCAATTTTGTATCTCAAGAATGCAACTCCGTAAAATAATAATGACCCCAATGTCGGAATTCCTATTCCTCCTGAAGTCCTAACTTGGTTAATGTTGAAAATATAAGATGTCCAAAGTATCGTTATGACTAAACCAAGTAGTACTGATATCCATTTGTTAAATTTGAATATAATTTTCGTCCGTCCGATTGTCTCTGATGTTCTTTTCAATTTTAATTGGGTAATTGGCATTTTGCTAAATCCGGGAATGACTAGGAAGTCAGACCTGTAATAGAATACAGCCCCGTCATTATTATTAGAATTTTCTTTGAACGACGAATGTTCAAGAATTTTATTAAATCTGTTATTAAGGTCATGATATTCAATATCCACAAAAATATCTGTTGATAGTAGTAAATTCTTTAGTTTCATACGCTAAACAAATAAGCGCAACGGTTATATATGACGTTGCGGGATTAAGATTACGAAATTATCTCACGTTACTAAGCACTTTAAGCGAATAATACGAACACATTAATCGCCGGCAACTTCAGGTGTACTTTGGGCGACCTAAAAAAGAATTGAACCTTTTTGTACACTAGAAATCACCAGAAGCATCAATCCGTACGGCGTCAGAGTACTGAATTCCATGTCTGATGATCGACTGAAATTGATCGGTCATTTAAAAATTGGTCGTTGTGGAAGATGTTCTCAAGGTGATGTTCTACACTCGTCCTACTACCCCGACAAAACGAGCAGGGCACGGTATGACGATGCTTTGCTAATATGTTAAAGGCAATGCCTACAACGCTATTCGTGCACGCTTTTTGTTGTATTATGAATATCTTTGGCTATAATTCTGCTCAGAAACTGTTTGAGATCTTTTTGAGGTATCAACGCAGCTCCTGCAATCTGTGCTATGCATCATCTTGGCCATTGCCCGACTTATGCTCGACTTGTCCTCGACTTATTCTCTTATAATCTCCATGAAAATCGCCGATTAAGGGGCTTGGATTCCATACGGTCATACGGTTGTTCGTGTTGATCGTGGGCTGTTCCTTTTTTAATAGCCTTCACATTCATAAAACATTGAATTGGCGCAAATGATCGGGGCAGGCCGAACAGAAACGGTATACCGAGCCCGAATGAGAGATGAAAGTAGTCAAGTGAACTTACAGTCCGTAACCAAAAAAACTTCTATAAACAGATAACGCAGGAATCGGACGAAGGATAAGTTCTTGCCTGCGGCGTGCATGCACTGGGGCGGTTCTTCAGTGAGGTTAATTATTTCTTAAGCTAGCACATTTAAATTGTCCAGCCATTCTTGGATTTCAAATTTGTTATTTTTCGAATAACCGAGAAGGTCAGATTTTTGAACCATTTTAATTTCGTCAAGTTCTTCATTCAGTTGTATTTGTCCTTTCGCGACGATGTGATATGCGATAACAATTTGATTTGCTTTCTGAAAAGGAAAAACACCAAGAAAATTTGTTTCTATTGTGTCAAGTCCAAGTTCTTCTTTGGTTTCTCGTTGTGACGCTAATTCTGGTGTTTCGTCTGATTCTAAAAAACCTGTTATGATGGAAAAAATTCCTCTTGGGGCTAATTTGTTATGAGCTAGTACAATTCCGTTTGCAGTTTCAACAACGATTGCTACGACCGGAATAGGATTGTTCCAATAAATAAATCCACAACTATTGTCAATACAACAAATTCTTTCTTTGTGGTCTATTGCTTTTGTGGTAAGCGTCTTACCACATTTTGAACAGTATTTCATTGTCAATTTGTGTCGTTTCTAAAATCACCGCTACAACCCGCATGTCGTTTATCTGCTATTCAAATATACGGATTGCGTTTATTTCATTTAACCTCACGCGCATTGAGGCATAGGAAGCCGCAATTCACTGGCGATGTCATTACAAATAGAATGAACCTGCTTGCCAGACGCAATTTATGCGTGGATTCACGTGTACAAACGTGTATCAGGACAGATACTCATGTTTCCATCTCGGAATTATCATTGTAATGTCATGTGACAAGCAAGCCCGACCAGTACGCTTACTTTTGTTTGTTCTTCGTCTCGCGGACAAGCTCTTCTGGGAGTATTGCATCAACTTTTCGATCGTAGAAGTACAGATGTCTCATATTTTCAAAGTTGGCGAGCTTCAGTGCCTTGTTCATCCTTGAAAGTTGGTAATCGGAGATGACCCAACTCATGGGATATCCTTCCTCATATTTTGTGGTATCAATTCTCGTCGTATCGCTGGCGTAAAGTGAGGTATCGGCGAGTTCCATAGTATTCCGGTAAAGACTAAACTCTATCAACGAGCCAATCGTATCCTTAGAGAATAGAATAAAGTCACTACCAAGCGTTGAGGTGCTGATACTTGTGCTGGCGCCTTGCATGCCGGCAAGCGTGAGGAGAGGAGCAAGCAGATCATTTGTGAGCGGACGAATAGGCTTGGATGGCTTGGCAGATTGTTCCGAATTGGTATTGTGAAGGATGTGGAACGCGAAGTGTTTTTGGTATTTGACGGAATCCAGAAACAGATTCTTCAACTCGGCCAATAGCTCTAACGTGGTGCCAGCACCGGCGTTATCGAAATAGCCGCCATCGACGTAATAGTTATTATTGATTCTTCCAGCGGGCGATACGTAAGGAAATCTTGAACTCAGGATCGCTGCTGTACGCAACTTCAGATCGAATTGCTTTCCATTGGGCGTATAATTGTCGATGATATTCAAAATATCTCCGCGTTTAGAATCTTTCGAAAGCTGCACACTGCTGATGACGCCGGGCATACCATCATCGACCTTGGTGCTGGTGATGTAGAGTATTGGCAACTTACCGGAGTAATCGAATACATCGGTGATGTTGGCGGCAAAGTACTTGTTCAGCAACGGATCCTTTGAGCGGCTCAACAATGATTCCAATGCAGCTGCACGGTCGTCCATATTAATCGGAAAGATGTGTCGAACTAAATCAGGACCCAGCAATCGTCCAAGCGTAAAGGTCAGGAAATCGCTGGCGAAGAAATTGTTGGTGTGCGTCGAGTAGTCATCTTTGTCGGTCAGAAGTGGATCTTCATCTACCTCTGCCTTTAACATACTATAGAAGGCACAGTTGCCAACGGTACCACCAGATGCTCCGGCAATTGCCATGATATGATCTCCAAATTTGTCATTGGGATTTCGTTGCCGGCTTACATCCTGCAGATTGCTTAAAACGCTGGAAGTCCACTTGCCTGCACGCGAGGCTCCACCATTCGACAAAACGATATAGACATCATAAGGATGTTTTGCCGTATCGTAGGTTCCCCTCATGTCTTTAACTTTTTGAAGACGCTGATCAAACCACTTAGCAAGGTATTGCCTTGGCGAGGGTCGGTTTGCGAAATGTTTCTGCGACCCGTCTTCGACTAACCTCACTTCATAAGGATCGTGGGCGATGTATCCGATGATGAAAGCGATCACATAAAGAATAAAAAAGACGCTGAAGCCGAGTCTTATGCTAAGAACCTGTATGAAATTAGCGAGTCCGGCGAGCACTCCAAAAGCAAGCACGGCAACGGCCAAAGGGCCCATAAAATTACTAAAACGAATCACGAACACTACAAACAGGTAGATGACGCCCGCCAGGGCACATACAATATTGAACCATGCTACGTATTTCTTCTCAACGACGCTGAAGCGCGGATGGGTAAGCCATGACTTAATGCTTTCTTCTTTCAGAACTGACTTAGAATCTTTAGTATAGTATTCAAGATCATTTCCATGTTTGGCAAGTTCGGTATCAACATTCTGTCGCCGTTTGATAAACCAGTATAATGCGACGAGCTGGCAGGCAAACAACACAAGGGCAATGAGTCGCAACCAGAAGACGTGTCTACTCGAGTCGTCACTGAATACTGTCATTTTTAATGCTCCGAGTTTTTGAATACTGCTGACAATCAGAAATCCTCCGTAACTGATAATTGCCATGATACTGAGCGCTGCGCTGATTCGTTTTTTCCTGAGATCCTTTGTTAAGAAACACACATGAATCAAAGCATACAAGCTGGTATGCAGCACGATTGCTGCCAGAACGATCCACATGTTCCATGCAAAAATTGTGGGAAGATTAAAGATGGCAATTTGAATACAGACAAAGCAGTGATAACCAAGAAGTCGCGGTACATGCTGATAAAATCCTGTGGGAATTGAATAACGCTGATAGTTTTCAAGATACACACGGTCATCTCTGTCCTGGCGCACATAGCTAAGGGTTCTGGAACTATACCAAAGTATGTACGACCATAACACGATGGTAACAACTGCGAGAATGCCACGGGCAGGATATTCGCCCAATTGAATCACAACGTCAATTCCCTGTTCTATGTTGATGAACAATACGTACATGATCACAACGGAAAGGGTAGCTGCCAGAAAAACCCAGATTGCTTTAAACAGATTGCTGATAAAAGAAACGATCAACTTTAAAGTATTCATTTCGTGAAGTATTGAATTAACGTAAATTTGAAACGGTAGGAAGTTGGCGAAGATAGAGATTAATAGTCATGAGTCATAAGCCGGCGGGTGTCTCGAAGAGGCGTGGTTTAGTTTGTATTTTCGGTCTTCTTAACAATAATGGCCTCGCGACTATTTAAGTGCGTGGTGATCCTATAAATTGCCTATTCCAGCCATTGCGTTCATTGAGTCGTCTAGTCATCGCGGTAGACTGCATGCCTGAATTCTGTAACGCCCAATCACCGAAAATTCACAACGGTTCGTTACCTTCGTCGCGGAGCCCATCCATCATGTAGCCAATAGTTACGATGGATGGGCTCACTTGTAAAATACCAGATGCAACATTTGTTGTTATTGAATCATAAAAAAAATTCTCATGAAGTATCTCTACATTCTGATCTTTTTGATTTATTACACTGTATCATTCGCTCAGGTTGAAAGTCCGCCGTCACTATTACTCGGACTCTCGGGTCTCACTGGAGAGAAGGGAAACATTGACGTCGCGCTTCTTGCCGAGATTATTTCCGAAAAGCAGGGCGAACTGAAGAAGGAGTTTATCAAACGCGAATTTTATGATGGCCTCCAGGCTCAGAATTATGTGGTGTGGGAATATGCGTACAATTCTCTGGAGGTATTGCTGAATTCTAAAAATAGGCAAGCGATATCCAAAGAGATGCTGGAGTACGCCGCCAATCTCGCGTTGGTGTATTCATTTACTGAAACTTACCTACAGGTATCTGATAAGTTATGTAACAGCGATCTGGAGGCCGTCATTGCAGCGTGGGACACCTCGCCGGCAAAGTATAAAGATTACTTTCAATGTGGATCGGGTGGTCCTGACATCAAGAGCAAACTTTGGTTGTCGACGCTGAAGGGCTCTGGAACTACGAATCTTAGTGCCATTCTTATTGACCTTGTGTTTGATGTAATGCATACCAACAAAACTCTAAAAGACCTGGGATTTTTTCAGTCACAGATGCCTTTAGGGCAGGATTTTTACAACACTCACAACCAATACTTAATCACGACAGGTCCATTGCGTGTAGCCCTCGATAAACTTCGCGGAAGAATGGAGACGGAGGCGATGGTGTTGATCAATTATTATTATGTGATCAAGATGGCGGTCAACAGAGATATATCGATCTCTGATTTTTTCAAGTCGGAAAAATTTGAGCAGGTTCCCAAGGAAGAGCTGACTACTTTATTTGCAGATCTTGGAAAGATATCCGAAACAATCGCGAAATCAGGAAAGCCGACTGACACAGAGTTAAGTACAAAGATATCTAAAGCGCTAGGTGCTTTTCTGGATTTTAGCAGCAGGACAGAAGGCAATACGTATAAAGCCGGCGATGTAAGGTACGGTGCTTACACGGTCGACGATCTGTACTATCTCGAAGAAGTAATCTTTCCGCTGATTGTAAAGCTTGTGACGGAATATGGACTTGATCCCAGGTATCTCACGCTGACGCAAAAGTACCGCTCGAATATTCTGTACAAGTTACTGCATGATATGGATGGCCTTTTGTCAAAAACGGCAGAGCGTGATCCGCAAGGTTCGGGACTGGCAAAATCAGGGCTTATCAAAGAACTCAGCGCGACCGACTATAGCGCCTTCGTTGATATGTTGAAACAAATCTTCGAACTTGATAAAGCCGGCACTTATGAAGATTACATTAAAACGCTCCGAAATGTTGGCGAGATCTTCGAAGACAACAACGTCGGTAGAATGATATTTAACCTGACTGACTTTCTTGAGAAGTACACCATCCTGGATAGAGAACATAATGCGATCAGCGTAGACGTTGAGGAAATCATTGTTCAGTTGTTGAATAAGTATGAAGCAAGAATCAACAGAAACTGTGTCAATTTTTATTTTTCGATTGGACTAAGTCAGACTGCGAATATTCATTACAAGAAGGGATTTGAATTACAATCTGATTCGGCAGTGAACATTCGAAATATAGCGTTTGCTTCCGAGAAGATCGGTGTTAAAGTGAAGTTGATGGATTGGAGGCGTCAGCGAAGTTTCGATTATGGGGAAAAGTATAACAAGATGGGCTCCACGATCAAAAAGTATAACACTCGTCAGCCGCTGGTGAATGATGTGTACTGGTTATTTTATGGCTCGGGGATATTATACAATATCGCGAACACCACAACTGGCGGAAACTTTCATTATCCAATTATTGGAACTGGTATTGGAATAGCATTCTACAACTCGCTTGACTTTAACATCTTTTTCAGTTCACCATTGGTCTCCAGCGAAACACTTGGGCAATCTTTGGCACGAAGACAATTTCTCGGCTTCTCGTTTGATATAAAAGTAGGGGAGTACATTACTGCACTCAAGAAGAAACGCGCGGAGAAAAAGGATGCGCAGTAGGAAATCACCGCACTGCCGACCTACGCTGGGTACTTTGGCGGGCACACGTAAACGAGTGGCAAAGTTTATTATATAAGATTTAAACTTGGATACAGATTATCACTGAATGGTGAAGTAGAAGTCGCCCGTAAGAGAATTATTCTCCCACGGTATTTGTGCTCCTTTGGATTCGGTGGATACATCAATCCTTACTTTCTTAAAGACTTCCTCCAGCGTAAGGCCGGGCATATTCATGTATTTTAAAAGTCGAGAAGTATAGACCCCGTTGCGACCTTCACCATCGGAAGCAACATCTCCAGGCGCAGTTGAAAACGCAATGATCGACCCTTGCTTTGATCCGCGCGGGGCATCCATTTTTGTAATACCTTTTTCATCCGATCTTGAAAAACCTCTGAAAGGACTATTCCGGCAAGCGTCGAGAATAATGACATTAATCCGGTCATTTGAATATTCCATAACACGTAATACGGTAGCAGCGCTAATACATTCTTCAGCTATTTCAGCTTTAATTTCAATGTTAGCATCAACCGGGACGAGGTAGTTGGTGCCATCGACCTGAAGTCCGTGACCCGAATAATAGAAGAGCCCCACGCCGCCGTCTTTGATCTCACGTCCAAACTCGCGTATTGCTTCGCGCATATCCACGCGTGATGCATTTTGTTTTAGGATTACTTTGAAACCCTTTCCACTCAGGGTTGCAGCCATGTCCAAAGCATCGTTAACTGCATTCTTCAGGGGTCCGTTTTTGTATACACTATTACCAATAACGAGTGCTATTTTGCGCTCGTTTTTATAAAATTCAATATCTGTCTTGACCGATAGTATATTTATCTCAGAAGAATCCTTTGTTTGTACGATATTGAAATGGATTGGCTTGCTTTCACCTTTAATGACTTGCTGGGCCACAACTTGACCAACTTTTATGATGAGTAAGGACAGCGTAAGCAGGATACAGTGGTGGAGTTTTGTCAGTTTTCTATTCATCATGGGTATGGAAATTTAATGAAATCATTTTTTCAATTAGTCAATTCCGTTACTTTTAATATCTGTTCTGCTGAATTATGAAAGTTGCCTCGACGTTTGGGTTGCTCTTGACATTTGCGGTTCCGGCTATATCCCAGAAAATTACCAACGTTACGCCCCAGACGGTCGGTAACAAGGTGATTGTTCATTATAACATTGAGGATGCAAAACAGCAGCAGGTTTTTGAAGTGGCGCTCTATTCGTCCCAGGACGAGTACACACAAGCCTTGCGAAGCGTCAGTGGCGATGGGGTTGGCTCGACGGTTTCTCCTGGAAAAGAACGTGTCATCATTTGGGATGCCCTGAATGATGTTGCTTCTTTGACCGGCGATGTGTCTTTTGAAGTACGTGCGCTGATCAAATCAAAAGTTATCGTCGTCGACAAATCGGTCGATATTTCATCGACAAATGCTTCGGTCAGTAACAAGGATGAAGCTTATCAGGTCATTTCATCCACGATGAGTGATTATATCAATGAGGCTAAAGACCTAAAGGATGCTTTCCAGTTCCTGGGTGTGCAAGCAACGGAAAGCCGTGAAGCTTTTGGCAAACTTACTAACGCACTCGAACAGTACAACCGGGCGTTCGAGAAATTAAACAAGGATCGGCTAACATACGAGAAGTATGTAGACGCGCTTTGGGAACGGGACGTTCTGACACTTGAATTCAAGAATCTAATGGATTATGCCTTAGGTGATCTTCATAGTGTAAATATTCTCACACTGAATCAAAAGCTTTCGACCATAAATGATCTTGCTAATTCCAGAGTGAAAAAAGCAGGTGACGTTCGAAAAGAACTTGCCAAAGATCTTCAGGAAGAAGTACCCAAGTTAGACAAGCGGCTTCAGGAACTTGAAAAGAGAACCAATCGGGTGCTGCATGAATTAGGCAGTGATTAAATAGTCTGCAGACGGTTAGACTATTTTACTTAGCCATCCACGACAACAATTACATCTTCATAAAATTATGGATCGTCGCAGTAGAATCTAACGTCTGAGGACTTTGCGCCTTCGAAGGTTGGTCGCAGGAGAGTCTGCCGTCTCTGGGACCTTGCGTGTTCTCTGTGCGAGACTTTAACAGATTCACGCAATCCATCAATAACAACTACATCAACATGAAATTAAAGGATTACATCCTCAAAACAAGTACGATTTGTTTCACTCTATTGCTATGTGCCGCGATCGTTAGAGGTCAGAAGAAAATAGATCATGGTCCATTAGTAGTTACTGCCGACAAAACCGGGCTGCAGTATGCTGATGGTACACCGTTCTTTTGGCTGGGCGACACTGCGTGGGAATTGAATAACCGACTCGATACAAAAGAGATCATCAGCTATCTTGATAACAGGGTAGCAAAAGGGTTCAATGTGATACAAATGACCATACTTTCTACGGGGTCCTTCAACAGAGGTAACAGAAATGGTGATGTCGCGTTACATGATAGCGATCCAACAAAGCCGAATGAGAAATATTTTGCGCGTATCGATACCGTGGTTAGGCTTGCGCAGGAGAAAGGTTTGATCATGGCGCTCGTAATCAGTTGGGGAGATAAGGTTGTTAAAGTTCCGGGCTACGGGGCTGATCCTGTCATTTTTGATAAAGCCAAAGCACTAACATATGCAAAATACATTGGCAATCGCTACAAGAATTTTAACAACCTGATCTGGATCCTGGGTGGTGATGTTCCTGCAATCAATAAAGAAGGAGATTTCAAACCGGTGTTCAATGCCATGGCGCAGGGTATTATTGAAACGACAGGCCACAAATGTTTGATCACCTTTCATCCAGCAGGATATAGATCTTCTTCAGAATGGTTTCAGGCCACCCCTTGGTTAGACTTCAACATGATTCAATCCAGTCACGGAGGGCATGATGCGCCCAATTGGGACTTTGTGACTAAAGATCTTGCGCGTACCCCGGCGAAGCCAACACTCGATGCTGAACCCAACTATGAAGATCACCCTGTTCATCCTTGGCCTACCTGGAGTCCTGACAGCGGATATTTCAGAGACTACGACGTTAGGAAACAATCGTACCGTTCCGTTTTTGCCGGTGCCTTCGGCGTAACGTATGGGCACCACGCCGTTTGGCAGTTTATGAGTGAACGGGAAGAGGTTTTGAACTATGCGGACCGCGGCTGGCGTAATGCGATGGAGAGACCAGGCGCCAGCCAGATGAAATATTTGAAAACCCTGATTGAATCCCGCGACAGCTACGGCCGTATCCATGACCTCTCGATCGTCGCGTCTGGACAAGGCGTGGGCAAATCACATATCGAAGCATTCCGAAGTAACGCTGGCGATTACGCGATGATTTATTTGCCGGTCGGCAGAGAAGTGTCTATCAACACGGCCTCTATAAAGGCGAGAAAACTAAATGTTTGGTGGTACAATCCCAAAAACGGCGAGATCACAAAAGGTGGTATATTGGATAAATCGCCTCACCTTAAATTCATTCCGCCAACGGTCGGGATGGGCAACGATTGGGTACTGGTGGTAGAAGATGCGTCGAAGAAATATAAAGACATTGGTAAATAAAAATTAGGATTCAGGAGTGGAGTTATTGCTCATGCGATATGTTCCTTTCTGACACAGTTCGGAAGGCGACGGTCATAAAATTACTTGTTACGGATTGTATTGAGTTGCGTCTTGTGAGGTGTACTTCTTTCTGAATGTGAATGCATAGGGTGTATCTCCATGTGCTTTAAGATACTCAAGTCTCGCAACGGCTTCGGCCAGCGTTGGAGTTGTATTTTCAGGTATGTACCACAACGCCATAAAGGCATCGGGCATTTTTTCGAACCATTCTTTTTTGCGTTTGAGAAAAACGGCATGATCAGTTTTGTAGATGTAGGTCATCAGCGCATCCACGGAAGCCCACAAGGACAGGTTGACGATGATCATGTCATCATCAAAAATTCTGAGGTTGGTAGCAGAGTTGCTTTCATCTTTCAATCGCCAGACAAACCCATCACTGGCTTCCGCGAGCCCGTTGATCCGATCCAGATTATCAACGAAGTCTTTCATAATCGGATTATCGAGAGGTGCTAAGATCTTTGCGATATTCATTTGTGCTAAGTGATAATTCATTTAGATGAGGATAATTGATGACTAAACAGTTACATTGTTTCGAGCCAGAGGTGTGAGATTTTTATTGTAGGTAGGCCTTGAATTATAAAATGAAATCCATTCTACGCAGAGACCATGAAGCGCCGCGCAGACACGCCCTCCGCGAAACGCCTTCCTTCCTTTATGTCCGCGTATAATTGGATTTGATTTTTTGACGGCTCAGACGAAGCTTGTTCAATATCTGGAATACGTTAGTTTAAAATTCGAGAAACAACCCTCATCCCCAACATTGCCATCATAATACAAACCCGGCCTCGGACTACGATCCCATGGCGGGAGAAAATCTCCATTAATAAAGCTTGCGTCAGTGTTTACGATTTTCCAATCATTTTCAAATCGATAAAAGAATTGAATTTTATTTCCGTCCGTGACCGAAATCTTAAGATCTATTATATCACCATAATGTTGGAAGGCCATTCCTTTCAACAGCTTCTTCTCATTCTTCTTTACTTCCCAAACCTCAAGATTTTTCCCATTGAATCCAATCCCAACCGCGTCGCTCACATCACCGTAAATCGTTAGCCCTTTAAATGCAGTGTTTGTATGCTTCACGTTTACACTCATCTCATAACTTCCGTAGTATGGCCGTACCGTAATAACCGTCCCGACTTTATTCGTAAGCGTATCAACCGCACCCGTAAAACATAGCTGATTACTCTTCACACTGATCTTTGGATCCGCATGCCTGAAATCCCACTGCCATCGATCCGAGATTGGTCCATCAAAATCGTCGACAATATTCTCTTTCGGTTTTGATTGTTTAAAACCGGGTTTCAGGAATACAGGCCACCCATCTTTAATGTTCACAGCAGACAGCATTCCCTGCCTGCCTGTAAACACATTATCTTTTTTGCGATAGGCATGATACAGATAATACCATTTCCTTTCTTTTGATTTTACCAGCGTCCCATGCCCCGGACATTTCCACTCGGCATCATCTTTCAATAATGGATTGCCACTGAAGTTTTCAAATTTCCCCTGCATGGAAGTCGACCTGGCAACATTTAAGAGGTAACTGCATGAAGCACCACAACAATTGCCCACCGAATAGAGCAGATAGTAATAGTTGTCGTGCTTAAAAATGGATTGACCTTCTAGTCCCCTACGCCCATCATCCTTCAAAAGTGAAAAGGTCGATCCTGTGAGCCTTAATCCGTCTTTTGATAAAGTTGAACATAACAATTCGATCGGACGATTGTCCAATCCGTATGCTTTCCAGCTTATGTATAATTTACCATCATCGTTGAATACAAAAGGATCGATAGCCTCTTTCCCAGTTTCAATCAAGATGCCGTGATCTGTGAATCCTTTCGCAGGATCGTCCGAAGTTGCTACACCAATGCAGGAAACACCATCAACAGATCTTCGCGCAGCATAGTAAACAAAAAATTTTCCCTGATGATAAAATAACTCCGGCGCCCAGAATGCTGATGACGACCACGAAGGTTTCGTTTTAAAAACATAACCTATCTGTTTCCAATCAGTGAGATTGGTTGACTTAAACAATGGAAAGTGAGGCGCCCATTCTGAAGAAGTTCCTGCAGCATAATAATTTCCATTGACAAGAATGACAGAAGGGTCTGCGAAGTCACCAGGAACAACACATATCCCAGGTCCACCCGTCAAATCGCGTGCGGATGGAGTTTGTGCCAGGCTTGCGCTAAAAGTCAGCCACCAGATCATGGTAATAAATACAACTTTCATTCAGATGATTTAGTGACGTGTTTACGATCACAAGTATAACGAATCTTCATTAGTTCGACTCAAACGATAAAATCCCTTCCTGTAAAATTTACAACTTTTTGCCGCGTCGAGAACTAAATCGAGCGGAACGAGTTATGTAAGGACAAATATTTAAATCAAGAGCAATGGCGAGAATTAACTCGACTTATAAATTGGGTGAAGATCTCACCGTCAATCGTCTCGGGTACGGCGGAATGCAACTCACTGGTAGGGGAGTGTTTGGCGAAGTAAGCGACCGCGAGAATGGAATGAAGGTCATTCAGGAGGCGGTAGCCCATGGTGTAGATTTCATTGACACCGCCGAAGCCTATGGACCACAATTGAACGAAACCCTAATAGCGGATGCGTTGTTCCCCTACAAAGCTGGCGTAGTAGTGGCAACCAAAGGCGGTTTCGCGCGTCCGGGTCCCGGGAAGTGGGTGCCGAATGGCGATCCTAAATTTATCCAGGAGAATATTGAGGGCAGTCTCAAAAGATTGAAAGTAAATACAATCGACCTTTGGCAACTACATCGCTTCGATCCAAAGATTCCTGTTGAAGAAACGCTGGCACCTGTAGTGGATGCCGTAAAAGCTGGCAAGATCAAACACGTAGGACTTTCAGAAGTTGGAATAAAGGACATAGAGCGGGCGGAGAAAATTGTGCCGATTGTGTCAGTGCAGAATTTATATAATTTGGGTGCACGTCAATGGGAAGAGGTGTTGGATTATACGGCGAAACGCAATATGGCGTTCATACCCTGGTATCCGCTAGCCTCAGGTCCAGGCAAACTTCACGATAAGATTAGCGCTGTAGCGCATAAACATAACGCGACAGTTGCGCAGGTAGCCCTGGCGTGGTTGTTAAAGAGATCGCCAAATATTCTTTTGATTCCAGGTACGAAGTCTATTTCGCATCTTGAAGAAAATATGAAAGCTGCTGACGTTGAATTGAGTGAAGAGGAATTTGCCGAGCTGTCCAAACCCTAGCATCAACTGCTTCGTTGCCCGGTATCAACAGAAAATTCTATTGGCCCGTCTTTGTGAATGTCAAGCCACTCAGATCAAGCGATGAGACTTTTCCGGCCGCGTCTATCCAGAACGTTGCCGTGAGATCGTACTGTCCAGCTTCACCCATAGGACCATGAAAAGTATCATAGTGCCAATGTGGTAAATCGACGACAATAAACTTATTGTTGATATCTAATTTCAATTTCCCTTCTTCAGCTATTATTTCCACTTTTCCGTATAGCTCACTTGTATAGGACCCTGCATAAGCATCAATTTTTAGCGTTGTTTTTGTGTTCGCGACGCGATCTTTTTCAAACGCCGCTTCCAAATCCTGATTCTTCTTGCGAATTGAACCATATAATTTTTTGAATTCTGCATTCCAGTCGCGCGTTCCGCCTAGCGCAAACCAATCGAATGCCTTATACATCAGTGCGTGTCTTACTTCTGCGTGATCGTAATTTCCGAAGATGTATACACCAAAGTTCTCCTCAGGGATCAAACCGATAATAGCGGTAAGTCCTGGCAAGCTACCCGTGTGAAAATTTATTTTCTTTCCCTTATAATCGTGTTGATACCATCCAAATCCATACGTCAGCCAGTTAGGCTTAAGTATACTTAGCGTCGGATATTCATTTGAAGGAAAGATTGTCTGGGGTTTAAACATCTCGATAAATGTCTCTTTTTTCACGAGTCGTCCTCCTGCGTATTTGCCGCTGTCGAGCATGGCGACGACCCATTTGGTAATATCTTGTGCGCTAGACCATACTCCGCCCGCTGCACCGATCTCACTATCCTCGAGATAATTAAGAATCTTCTTTTCACCCTTAACGGGGAAGTGCGGCTTTGTCATGTTTGAGCTTTTACTCAACGAACGCGTCGGAACAGTTTCCGTCATTCCAAGCGGCTTGAATAGTCGCTCAGTCATTACGTCAGACCATTTTTTGCCTGCGACACGTTCCGTAATAAGACCCGCGAGGGTATACATGGTATTCTGATATTCGTAACCAGCCCTAAATGAATAGGCGGGCTTTACCAAAACAAGTTTCTTTAAAATATCGCTTACGGTGATGTCCATTACACTCGAGAAATAATCTGTGCTGGCGAGTCCAGTGTTATGAAGCAGTAAATCGCGTACACGTAGCTCCCGCGTTACGTAAGGATCATAAAGTCTGAGTTCAGGGATATATTTGGTGACCGGATCATCCCAGCTAAGTTTACCTTCATCTACAAGCATTCCGAGCACTGTCGCGGTCATGGCTTTGGTTGTACTCGCACATGCAAACAATGTGTGAGCATCAACCGCTCCCGGTTGTCCTAATTCACGAACGCCATAACCTTTTGTAAGCAGTACTTTGCCATCTTTAATGACAGTTATTGAAAGACCTGGAACTTCCCATTCTTTCATGACCTGATTAATATAGTTGTCGAACTCGCGAATTTGTTTTTCCGGTATTGTTTTTTGAGCATTGATGGCGAAGCTGCACAACACAGCAATGGCGAGGAGGGAGTATTTCATGGGCATTTTGGTTCGATTTGAAAAAGTATAGATTTAAAACTCAATTTCATATTCCAGCAGCAAAGGTTTCCGGAATCGATAACTCACAGCTGGTTTAACAATGGGTATTAGCGATATGAGTCATATTATAATTATAGGAGCAGGTTTCAGCGGATTAATGGCGGCGAGAGCCTTGCTAAGCCAGGGCCACACCATTACCATCTTGGAAGGAAGAGACCGGACAGGTGGCAGAATTCACACCTTTGCTGAAAAGTTTTCGCGACCTGTAGAATCGGGGGCAGAATTTATTCATGGTCAACAGCCGATTACACTTGCATTACTTGAGGAGGCTGGGGTTACTGCGAATGGTTTTCATGGTAACTTCTATACCATCTATAAAAACGAGATAGTGGATGATAATTCTATTGAACAGCACTGGAAATTGTTTTATTCAATCCTTGCGGAACTCAAGTCTGACGTAACGCTAACAAGATTTTTGAATGATCACTTCTCTGAAACCAGATTCGACGAGTTTCGGACCGGAGTCATAAATTTTGCTGAAGGATTTGACATTGCTGATCCTGAGAAGGTAAGTATGCTCGGGCTTCGCGAGGAATGGATGCAGAATGACGAGGAGCACCAGTATCACGTCGATGGTGGTTATACGCGGCTGATTGACTATTTGGAAAAGGCGGTGCTCGCAAAAGGCGCGAGACTTGAACTAACCACGGTCGTAACTAAAATCGAATGGAAGAAGGACAGTGTCACCGTTGTCGCTGAAAAAGGTTCAGTTTTCCGAAGCGATAAAGTTCTATGCACCTTACCGGTTGGTGTTATGCAGACAGGCAGGATAAAATTCACCCCTGAAATTCCGGAGATAAATGATGCCTACAATAAGATTGGCTACGGTGGCATCATCAAGTTTTTATTTGAATTTAAATCTGCGTTCTGGGAGCAGTGTAGAGACGGCATTCTTAAGAAAGCTTTATTCTTTTTTTCAGACGCTACTGTTCCGACGTGGTGGACGCAGCAGCCAGACGCCATGCCACTACTCACGGGCTGGCTAGGCGGTCCGAAGACATTCAGTATCTCTCATGATATCCAGATCTTGTATCAACAGGCGATTGAGTCGCTAGCCTATATTTTTGAGACTACTCAACAAAAAATCGAATCAGAACTCATGAACTGGCAGATTATCGACTGGTCGGGAGATCCGTTCGCGTTGGGAGGGTATACATATCCTACATTAGAGGCACATGATGCCCGCGCGACACTTAGCGCAGGAGTTGAAGGCACAATTTATTTTGCAGGTGAGGGACTTTATGAAGGAGAAGTACCGGGCACAGTAGAAGCAGCGCTGAACAGCGGATTGAAAGTCGCCGAAAAAATATGAACAACCACTAGGTTTTGGCTCCCAATAATTCCTTCAGTTGTGGGTGGAATTGGGATGTTTGAAATTCTGTGATCTTAAACTCTGCGAGTTCAAGTGAATAAAAAGGATCTTCTTTCAGAATTGTATCAAGTTCTGCCCTGGTTTTAGCCAGAGATAAAATAATCCCACCCGTGCGGGGCACTTTTCGCCCAGAGGCAAGAAAAATATTCTGTTTGTAATATTTCCGAAGGAACTTGACGTGATCATTCATGTGAGCATCCAGTTGCTCAAGCGGGACAATATAATTGAGGTCGATGATGAACATATTTACTCTCGTCAAGATGTAAGGTCTTGCAAATCTAAAGAAAGCTATGACGGATACTACGATAAGTTGCCGCAATCGCAGCCGGATGGTCGGTCACTTTCAGAAATGGCGACGTATGTACCTTGAATTTACACGGGGTGGAGCGACCGAAGTGTAAACATCAAATCGTCACCTACCAAACCTGTATCATGAAGCAACTATTTACGTTATGGCTATGCCTCACGCTTGCCCCGGCCTTCGCGGTAACTGTTGACGTTGATAGCACTCAAATTTTTCTTGATAGCCTTGAAGCAGCCTTCAGATATGAGAAAGGCGAGATCAAATTCGAAAATGACATAGGGACTCTAAATGTACCAGATGGTTTCAGGTTCCTCAACGCCGAACAAGCGCAATATGTAATCCATGATCTGTGGGGCAACCCCGATGGTGAAGGAACGCTCGGGATGATTGTTCCTGACAATCTGCCTATCACATCTTTTGATTCATGGGCATTCATTATTACATATGAGAAATTAGGTTACGTAAAAGACGATGATGCCGATGATTTCGACTATGATGATCTGTTGGCTGATCTGCAGGAAGAAACCAAAGCTGAAAATGAATCGCGCCAGAAGGCAGGATATGAACCGATCTCTATTGTCGGATGGGCATCGAAACCATACTACGATAAAGACCGCAAGGTTTTACATTGGGCAAAAGAATTGAAATTCGGTGAGTCGGATGTGACAACCCTGAATTACAACGTAAGGGTACTGGGCAGAAAAGGCGTCCTTGTACTCAATGCTGTCGCTGCAATGGATGCATTACCTGAGGTAAAAGAAAATATCAACCCTGTACTAACTTCGTTTAGCTACTCCGATGGAAACAAGTATAAAGATTTTAACCCCGAACTGGATGAAGTTGCCGCCTGGACCATCGGTGGATTGGTAGCCGGAAAAGTTTTGGCCAAAGCTGGCCTTTTTGTACTCCTTTTAAAGAACATCAAACTGATCGGTCTCGCTATTGTAGGACTAGCTTCGGTCGTATGGAAATGGTTTAAGAGCAAAACACAACCATCCGTGGTGAGAGAACTTTAAATTAATTATCGCAGGCGTCCGATTTGTGTTTCATAAGTAGTGTAGGGATGCATCTCTGTCGATTCAGAGTCAGATAGTCATATTCACATACTATTAGGGACGGCCGCAAGCTATTAATTCATAATTGCATTATGTTTCTTCATAATGCTGATCACCTCATCAATTGGCAATGCTTTTATCGTCAAATTATTTCCTGTCATTGTTTCCGCTTTGAACATCGAATTAATAATCGCTTCTTCCGTTGATTCTATTGCGGCCATAAATAGTGCTGAAAGTTCGTCGTTCATCAAAACCGAAATATTTTGAAGTGGTTGTTTATATGAGTAAGAAACTCTGTTTACTTCTGCGGTACTGAACGCAATAACATAATCGCCGCTGCCATTTGCTGCAATGCCGCCAGTTTTTGCAAGTCCCATGAAAGCACGCTTGGCAAGTCGTTCAAGATTTCGCGCGTCGATAGGTGCGTCTGTGGCCACCACCATCATGCAGGAGCCGTCTGCTTTTCCATTCTTACTCATAAAATAATCCCCTAACGCTTCGCCTACCGGAACCCCGTCAATTTGTAGGACACCACCAAAATTCGTCTGAACCAAGACTCCGACTGTGTACCCACCTGAGGATGCGGGCAGTATCCTCGAAGAGGTTCCGATACCACCTTTGAAACCAAAGCATATTGTGCCGGTTCCAGCCCCCACGTTACCTTCAGCGACGCGGCCGGTCGCTGCCGTTTTGATTGCATTGATTACGTCCTCTTTCTTAACATGTCTACCGCGAATGTCATTAAGGCCGCCGTCGTTGGTTTCGCCTACAACGGCATTGACTGACCTCACTTCCTCATTGCCAGATTGAGTAAGCGTGTATTCGATCACACCTTCCATCGCTGTGGAAACGTTCAACGTATTCGTCAACACAATCGGCGTTTCAAGATTGCCAAGTTCTATCACTTGCGTTGTGCCTGCTAACTTTCCAAAACCATTGCCAACAAAAATGGCCGCTGGTACTTTTTGTTGAAATACATTTCCGGGATGCGGTATAATCGCCGTAACACCCGTGTGAATATTATCTCGATTGATTGTCGTGTGCCCAACTTTTACGCCACTGACATCTGTGATAGCATTTTCTTTTCCCGGCGTAAGCACGCCGATCTTAATCCCATAATCGCGTGCACGTTGCCGTGTCTGACTCCTCGAATCCACATAGCTTGTGAACAATATCAATGATAGGAAAATGATTTTCATTTGTGTGATTGTCCTTTTAATGAGATAAGTTAATCAAATCTATCTTTTTATGAAGCATCCGAACACGATTGTATTAATCAGATTAAGCATATTCAAATTGTTTTGCTAGTCGTGATCTCATGAAAATAAGGTATTAGAGTATGATCTAAGCTTCAGAATTGTTAAGGCAATGTCATTAAAACGGGTCACGACAATTCATATTCGATAATTTATATTTCACAATGCTACTCATTCTTCAATTCTCATTGATTTTCTATTCACACTGACGTAAGGGATGGTTAATAGTTTTGTGTGAACCCATACTATTGATGCTATATTCTGAAAACGAATACGCTTTTGTCAACCGAGCCTACGCTGTGATTTTGATTTTGTTCAGTATCTTAAGTGTGTCGCTGTCACCAATACAAGG
Source organism: Chryseolinea sp. (assembly GCA_039916665.1). Lineage (GTDB taxonomy): Bacteria > Bacteroidota > Bacteroidia > Cytophagales > Cyclobacteriaceae > Chryseolinea. Next base: position 20,421 of record JBDSKX010000179.1, read on the forward strand.
CGTGTTGTGGATCAACAGTTGGAGTACTGATTTCTTCGATTTATTTTTTTCTCGCGTCACGCACTTTGGAAACGGCGTTATTATTGTTCCGTTTCTGATCATTTTATCTTTCAGAAAAATATATTTGTCAATAGCACTAGCGGTGAGTGGATTGGTACAAGGGTTGGTCGTACTGATCTGTAAACGTGTTCTTTTTCCCTTTGCTGAGAGGCCGATCTCTGAATTATCTCAATGCGCCGCACATTTCATTTCGGGAGTAAATGTCCATCATTCAAACTCATTTCCTTCAGGACACACAGTTACAATTTTTGGGCTTTGTATATTTTTGTCTCTCTGCTTCAAGAATAGGACGCTGACTTATGTGCTGTTGATATTGGCTACCATTGTTGGAATCTCACGTGTTTATCTGCTTCAACACTACATTACGGATGTTGCTGTCGGTTCATTAATAGGTAGTTCAACGAGTATAATTGTCTTCCATTTCTTTGAAAATATGAACAAACCGACATGGATGACGAATGCGCCAAGATTCAGACTAAGAACACCTTCTCAATCCTGACCACCAATAAGAATTGAGGTTTCGTTCTTTTCGAAAAGGTCTTTGCCCTGAAAAACTATTTGAAGATCCTTAACGCCTTCTATTTCGGAAAGGTATTTGGATCTGGTAATTACTAAACACTTCCTGCCTGCAATGTGTTCTTGCAATGCGTCTATGGAATCAAAAACCGGGATAACCTTACCTAGATTGAATACAAAAGCCGGATTAAACTGTTTGTAGGCTACGATCTCCCGTTTGTCGAAGTCTGATTTAAGTTGAGTCATTGATTTTTGAACGGGACTCTCGTGATCCAGACGTGGCATAGCAAGGTAGAAGAACACCAAGCCTGTTAGTATCCACCCCGTTGCCCAACTCCAGGCCATTAACTTTGGCTTTGAAGTCAAGAGGAAATAACCGCCAACTGCCATACATAATGGAAGAATGCCGAAAGCCCAAGCGATCGATTTTAAGGAAATAAGTTGTTTTTCCTTGTCTAGGGCAACCGTTATTAAAACACAAATTGCAACGCCGATCATTACGTTGATAACTGAAATAATCCATCGCGTTGATGTGGTAATGCTTGCGATATTTCTCTCGAGAAAGTCGAGGTAGTAACCTAATATAATAGCGATAAATGGAATCGCCGGCGACACATAGCCCGGAAGTAATGTTCTGGATAATGAAAAGAACATCAAAATTGTTAACAATGAAATAGCACAGTAAATTAGGAAAGGCTCACTGGACCTCGTGCGCCATGTTAACTTTCCGGCCTGAATGATGAAAACAGAAAATGGCAGAGTCGCAGCAAGGATGAGAACAAAGGGAGCCAAAGGAAACATCCGGTGTCCTTCCATGGTTGATGTGTAGCGGTCAAGATTGTGTTCAATGAAAAATCCCCGGAGCCACGCGCCATTGGTTTCCAGACCGACGAGAATATACCATGGTAATGCGGTGACGGCGAAAATGAGGATCCCCTGAAGGACCTTCAGTGAACGGATTGTTTTCCAGTTAAAACTCTCTTGAATCAGAAGATATGCGAAGAAGATTATTCCCGGAAACACGATTGCAATTAATCCTTTCGACATAAATCCAAGTCCCATGAGAAAGTATCCAAGGCGATACCATTTCGGATTTTCATGATAACCTAAATAGAGTGCCAGGATGCTGGCAGTCATAAAGGTGATGAGATATGGATCCGGTACAGCGAGGTGAAATTGAATAGCGAACTGCAAGCTGCTCAACATCACAATTGCACAGTAGAAAGCAACGTTCTCATTTAAAATGTTTCTTACCGTACTGAACACTGTAACCACTGCCAAAATACCCATGATGGCTGAAAAAAATCTGGCTCCCCAGGCATTGATCCCGAAAATTGTGTACGACCCCCTCATAAAATAGTAGTGCAAAGGTGGTTTGTCGGTTCGCAAAATTCCATTAAAGGTTGGAACAATTGGGTCATCGCGGTGCATCATTTCGAATGCACAACTCGAATTCTTAGCCTCATCCAGTATGTAAATGGAAAATCCCCCGATATTGCTGAAGAAGACCAGAATGCTTAGTAATATTACTAAAAGAAACCTGCGTGTCATTTATTGTTGCTAGTGATTGGGCGCAAACTTAGAAGACTAGATTGCATATGCCGTTAAGAAATCATGAAGTTAATTAATGGTATGACAATGTGGTCTTAATAACTTGACGATCTTTTTTATTTTTATTTGAATCGCCATGGAAATATCTATCGTTATTCCACTACACAACGAAGAGGATAATGTAAAGCCGCTTCTTGATCAGATCAGCGTAGCATTGCGTGACCATGACTACGAGATTTTATTAGTGGACGATGGATCGAGTGACACTACCGTCCAACAAGTAAAAATGTATGCAACGCATCGCGTTAAACTCATAGTTCTTAATAAGAATTACGGCCAAACTGCCGCCATTGCGGCAGGTATCAATGAGGCTCTGGGCGAATTCATTGTGACCATGGACGGTGACCTTCAAAATGACCCTCTTGATATTCCATTCATGATAGAAAAAATCAAGACTGAAGATTGGGACGCGATTGCCGGTAATAGAAAGGATAGAAAAGATGGCAAACTGTTCCGTAAACTACCGAGTAGTCTGGCGAACAGGTTGATCAGAAAACTTACTGATGTCCATATCCAGGACTATGGATGCACATTAAAGGTTTTTAAAAGTCGCGTTGCAAAGAATCTTGGATTGTATGGCGAACTGCATCGATTCATTCCAATTCTGGCTGTACTTGAAGGAGCAAGATTGACAGAAATGGATGTACGGCACCATCCTAGAAAATTTGGAAAATCAAAGTATGGACTAAATCGCACTGTAAAAGTTATGAGCGATCTATTGCTAATGGTCTTTTTAAAGAAATATTTTCAGCGGCCAATACATTTTTTTGGTCCTCTGGGATTGATTTGCACTGCTGCTGGGTCGTTGATCAGCTTTTATCTTCTAATTCTGAAGATTATGGGAAACGATATCTGGGGACGTCCTCTCTTAATTCTTGGCGTTACCCTTGTACTCGCAGGCATTCAATTTCTCACTTTTGGTATTATTGCTGAACTTGTGATCCGAGTTTATTATGAGTCGCAGCACAAAACAACTTACAACATCCGCGAAGTCTATCAACGGAAAAGGGAAACGTTTGAATTGGAAACTGCTTATTAAGATCGCGCTAACGTCGCTGGCTTTGTATTGGGTTTACAGACAAGTCAATCTTAAGGATATTGGGCAGTACATATTTAAAGCACCGGCAGCAATTACATTGGCCTCAGTCCTGCTTTACAACGTCGCTAAACTGTTGGGAGCGTATCGGCTGAATCTCTTTTTCAAGCAGGAGTCAATTTTAATTTCAACAAAAGACAATCTCAAACTTTACTACATTGGAATGTTCTACAACCTCTTTTTACCGGGAGGTGTTGGTGGAGATGGCTACAAGGGATACTGCATACACGAGTCATTTGATGTTTCTCTGAAGAAAGTCTTCAAACCCATTTTGTGGGATAGGGTGAGTGGTGCTGTGGCAATACTTTTCCTGAGCATGTTTATCGCGCTTTTCTTTCCAGAGATAACAGGTGAAACGATTTGGATGTTGATCGTGATCGGTTGTGTTCTGCTTTATCCTTGTTTCTGGATTGCGACGGCTTTCATTGTGTCGCGCTACAAAAAGATTTTCGTAGCAACAACAGCGTGGGCATTGTCCATCCAGACACTTCAGGGAATCGTCACGGTATTGTTACTGGTCGGGATGGGCGTTTCGTTCGATGACCTTGGCAAATACCTGTTCATTTACTTCGTTTCGACCCTTGCCACGACGCTGCCAATAACACTGGGTGCGATTGGAATACGAGAGGTGATTTTTATTGAGGCGGCTAAAATTGGATTGGTCGACCAGAACACAGCAGTGGCATTTTCTCTTTTATTCTTTGCCGTGGGTGCCATAAGCTCTCTTCCCGGTGCGTTCATCAGGGTTGATCTTAGTCGGCCAGCATTAGAGCCGAATTCATAAGGTTAATAATTCTCTATGACGAAATTCATGAAAGAACCGAAAAATGCTGAGGCTAAGATCGCCGAAATTGCATACCCACGCAATGTTCCGAGTAAGCAAAGATTAATTGGGCTCAGTAGAACTGGAGATACGCTGCGTCGTTTCGGGATCTCCAATGATTTCTATAGAGTGTGTGATCATTGATTGAATGACGGATCCAACAGGTTTTGATGATGAGTAATCCAAATTCAGAAACGCCGCAGCAGTCTTAGCAATTTGGTTTTGCCAATACTGTTGCTTGTTTCTCATTTCGCCTAGCGACTCCGTATCTGGGCCGATTACAGCGATCCATATTTGATCCGACCCAAACGCCAGGCGCCCATGATTTTTCCATGATTGTTTGTTATTGTGTCCTCTTCCATGATCTGTTGTAATGATTAACGTTGTCTGATCTTTATAATTTTCATCGGTTTGGATCCACGTCCAAAGACTTTCAATCATTTTGTCAATGTTATGGGCTGCCTTTAGATATTCCGCGTAACGGCCTCCATGTGCGTGCTCATCTGTCTCATCAAAACTGATCAGCAACGCACGAGGACGCTCTCTTTTTAAAAATTCAAATGCTCTCGTAAAAGTTACTGCATCATGACCCACGTTCTCAGGTGTGAGAAAAATTCCGCCGGATGCCGTGGCATATTCTTTGGCTTTTGAAAGCTCATTCGCGCTATGCAGAGATCCTGTGATTACATTTTCTTTGGGAAGTGACTTGCAGGCAATATTTGACATTACCGCCCAGGTTGCAAAGACACCGACCCTATTTTCGAATTCTCTGCGGGAATTTATAAACTCCAGTACGGTAGCGTTCCTATTATCTACAGCTTGGTTAGATCGTACCGACTTATCAACATACCCAACCAGCATTTCACTATAACCAGGATACGAGAACCAATAAGGATTCGAACAATTCATGTAGTTTCCGAAAGTCCTGTTACCATACACCTGACCCTGCGTGCCGATTGTTTTCCAAAAGAAAGGCATAACCTTCTCCCTGCTCTCAATGCTGGATCCACCAACAAGGGCTTTATAAATTTGTTCCTCAGTAAGATTTGGCGATTTGCCAATGAGTTTCGAATCACAACCTCCAAATACTTCCTGCCATCTCAATCCATCTAGTGTAACGATGACTATATTTTTTGTTTTGTGACTTTGACTATGCGAAGAATTACTGAAGACAACGCACAGCGCGGTAACAATGATAAAGGCTCTGGTCATAATCCAAACCTCGTGATTGGATATGACGATGCGGTGATTAGAAGATTACAGTAACGTTAGCGTTATACGCCGGATGTTTATGACTTGTGAATACGATTCAAAGTTATGAAAGTGAACGCTCACGAAGGAAGCTATTTCAGTTCAGTATAGCCGAACAGGGAATTAAATTCTACGCAATACACCAAGACGAACTTGTAATCATCTGTGTAATTGACGCCATCCAATGGGAAATTTAGGTTACTGCTAGTATAGCCCGTTTTAAGAGATGCAATCTCTATGACGTTGCTGCTGCTGTAATTGTTCGATTTTGATAATAACACATGAACATCAGGCCCTGCAAGAAGAGTGAAGTTCTCGAACCTCAAAATGGCACTGTGATCTTCCTTCAGCAGCAGGCTTGCGCTTCCCTGAAGATTGTGGGCGTAGCTCACAAATTTGCCTGAGACAGTTTCTACAGTATCAATCGCTAGCGGGTCATTTTGCATCACTTGCGGCTGATCGGTATTTTCAGTTTCGCTAGTGCAGCCCGAGATAACAAGTCCAATTATCACGACGATCAATAGTTGTTTCATGGTCGATTGTTTTTTGTTAAAGTTTAGCGAAGGGTTGGAACGCAACTGCAAGGACGCCAAGAGGCGCTTTATATCGGTATCGGTCATTTACAATTCTGCCATTGTCGAACGAGAGATCTTGTTGAGTACGGAACTCTGCGAAAATGAATGCAAGTCCGGCGCGTATGCTCCACCGTTGTGTCAGCGCATGTTTTACATAGAATTCCGAGTTTAATGATCCAATATCATTGTCGCTGGTTAATAATAGATTGAATCGGGTAGGGGATGCAGACTGCACTGGTTCTTGGCCATCATCAAAATCGCTTGATAGTATATTAAACGGCTTTTTCGGTCCGAAGCTTAACCCAATGACATCAATGTTAAATCCAATATCAAACTTCTTTAAAAGTCTGTATTGAAAAAAGAGTGCAAGGTTTAATGTGTTTATAGATGCAGTTGTTGTCGTGATTGTATCCAGGTTTGCTTCGAGCGTCTTAGAAAAGATCGTTGTAATGCCTTGTTTTGTGCTCGTGTACTTGGCGGGCGCAGTACTGAAGTATTTGTTTGCACCAATGTAGTTTGTGAATCTTGCGCCGTAGCCAATTTTAAATCGTTGATTCTTCCCTATGCCGTAAAGATGGCTCCAGCTCAGTGCGCTGGAGAAATTTCCTTTACTGGCACCTATCGCCAGGTCGAAGTAGTTTTCGGTTTTGTATTCGGAACTGCCTTGTGCTTGTGCACCGGCGTAGAAAATCATCAAAATCAATATGCAATAGGTCACCCTCATAACTGCTCGATCGTTCAAATGAATCTATACCTTGCCAACGTAAATCTGATCATCCTGATCAATATAGTTTGTACACCAGGCGACAATTCACCGAATGAAGGAAAACAAAAAACCACTCCGATTAAGAAGTGGTTGAAAACCGCCTGCCTGGGTATGCAGATCAGTTTTACCTTAGACTACCAGTTGGTTTCGGACGATGATTGTGTTATTTTAAGTTCAGTGATTGATATCTCGTCAAGACTAATCTCCCGCTGCGTCTTCTTTACCAGCGATGTGATATCTGTCGCCAGTTTGATAACCTTAATTGGCTTTCCTGTGTGATCCCTGAGGATTGAGTACGCACCTTGTATATGAACCTTATCACCCGTTCTGGTTATTCTCTCGTATTGACCAGGACGCGTAATACCATTGCCTAGATCTGTCCAGAACTTATTGTACTCTGTGCTTGCAGCATAAGATACGTCTACAAACATTCTATGATGATGTCCTTGAATATCGCGCAGATTGTAACCCATTAGTTTAAGGAATGCATCATTTGCGTCTATAATATTTCCTTGCAGGTTAAATTCAATTGCAGCGATTCCACTGTCATTAATTGCTTTCATTCTATTTTCAGCATCTGATTGCTTACGTGCCATTTCTTCCTGCGTAGCCTGGAGTTCTTCCATATTCTGTCTCATTTCTTCCTCCTGTGAACGCATCTCCTCCGTGCGTTGCTCAGAATCGGCCAGGAGTAATTTTATACGATGCGTCGTTCTTGATGAGATGATCGCGGATGCAATATTCTCTGCTGCCTTGTGGATGAACTGCTTCTCGTGTTCTTTTAAGAGGTTGAATGACGCAAGCTCGATTACGCCGGCAATTTCATCGCTAGTCATTACCGGTACGAGGTAAACACACTGTGGCGTAGCTTCGCCCAAACCTGAAGTGATCTTTATATAATCTTTTGGAACTGAGGTTAGATAAATAGGTTCGCGTTCCTGGAAACATTGGCCCACAAGACTTTCACCGATCTCAAGTTCTTTGTTGACATGTTTCTTTCTATCGAAAGCGTAACAGGCAGCAAGTTTCAGATATTCTTTTTTCTCATCCACTTCGTGGAGGAATAAGCCACCCTGGTTGAGCCCAACATACTTTACAAGGCCTTTTATAAATTCGTCCGCGAGAACTGCAGGGTCATTGCTATGTTGTCTGATGATATCTCCAACTTTTGTAATCCCGATTGTGATGAACTTCTCTTCCTCTTCACGGGCGTGTGAAAGTTTTAGACTATCACGCATTTTGATCAGTGACTTGCCGAGGTCATCACCTTCATCAAGCAAACTATATTCGTTAGCCAGATCACCATTTGTAATCGCCTCAGCAAATGAAATATTGTTCTTCACATTTGAAAGTTGCTTCTCAAGGATCAGATTCTTTGAGGCATCACTAAGTGTTGTTGTACCCAGATCATATGACCAGTATCCACAAGTTCCAATGATGACTGCTGCGAGTAATGCGTGGAATAAAAAGGTTTGAAAATCCATGTAGCTAAGCTGCGTGAAGTAGATCTCTTTCATGCCGCTGTATTGCAACCAGGCGAACCATGAATGATGAATGACCGTCAATATCAGTAGGGGCAGAATCAGCTTCCAGTTTCTATAGGTGATCAAAAGCGTGGAACCTACGAAGAAGAAAAAGTGCATTTCAAACATTCCGTGCATCTGATAAATGAATTGCGCGGAAAAAATTGCAAAGATTGCGCTCATCACATATTGATAGACGTTTGTTTCCGGCAAAAGCATCTTACTGACGAAGTACGCAATGAGACAGATACCGCCAACGCCAACCGCGATCATCCACGTATCGTAAAATAGCGACAGAAATAATCCGAAGACGAAATAAAGCAACAGAACAACGACCATGATACGATCTGACTTATCTGTAATCGACCGGAACGCTTTGTTACGCTCTTCTTCCGTTAAATTGAATGACTCAGTCATAGATTGTTATTAAAAATTATTAAGAGGTAAAAAAATTAGAATGATATAAAATTCACTTGTGAAGAGTCATTGAGTTCACATCCGTAGGATTGCGTTGCAAGCAGGCCATAACTTGGCGAAGGATTGTTGTTGATCAACGCGATCAATGATAACTCAGCAAAGTTTGTTGCCCTTGACGTGCAATACCTGGAGCTATTGTAATTGCCTCTGTAGTAGAGGCTGCTTTTTTTATCTATGATCGCGGCCTGTGGCGTCGAGTAAACTCCGCATGCTTTCGCAATTGTTCCTTCGGAATCAGATGTTATTTCGATGATGTCGCCAAACTCCGATTTTGCCTTTTTTATGTCGGCTGGGGTTGGGACTATGATAGATATGCTGATGCTGTCCTTGAACTGTCCGATAAGAGTTTTAAGGTGTTGAGCATTAAACCGTGCGCATGGGCACTCCGGATTGTAAAAATGGATAAAATGAGCCCTGTTTTTATCAAACCTGGCAGGTAAAAATACGTGTTGTCCTACCGCTACTGCCTGATACTGTGGAGGTATCGGGGTGGGTAGCTGATACCGAAGCTCCTGGTTCCAGAAGAACATTGCTATACAACCCAAGCAAATTACTAGAACCATAACCAGCGATCCAACTCTGATTATTTGATTGATCTGAGATTTCAAAGGTGTTACAAGCATGTTTGCATCCGCAAGAGTCAAAAATGGCGCCATTACTGAATAGACTGGCGCAAACGGGTACTATTTTCAGTATTTTCCCTAACTGGGTGTCTATGATATGTCTTTGGGAATAAAAAGGCTTAACGCAGACTCAGTGGAGGCAGAGATACTGCCTCTGATACACGTTGAAAGGCATGCGTATGCTACGTACGTAGGTGTCCGGGAGTCCTAATGAAGGGTTTCTCGCTAATCTTGCATCACCATTCCCGTGGCCTGCGTCCAAAGACGAGACATTGTGGCAATGAAAAAAGCGAATGATAATCCTTTTGTTATTTGATAACTGCCGCGAGCGCAGCTCTGGCGACAGCGCCATCTTGGGACGACTGCATACCGGACAAGCCAATCGCGCCAATGATCTTTCCGTTCACCATAATCGGCTCGCCACCTTCAAGAGGTAGCATTTCAGGTACGGCGAGCAGGCGAAGTCCTACACCGCCTGCGGCAATAGCATCCTCAAGAACTTTGGTCGAACGCTTGAAATTATTGGCCGTCTTGGCTTTGCTCATAGCAATTTCAATTGATCCCACCTGCGTATTGTCCATCTTTTCGAAAGCGACGAGATTGCCTCCAGTATCTACGATTGCAATTGCCATTGTATAACCATTGTTGCCGGATTCAACTCTTGCTGCAGCAACAAGTTTTTGAGCCATGGCTAATGTAACATCTTGACCATACTCTACGAGAACTGGCTTCGTTGGAGTAGCAGCATTTTGCGCCATAGCGAACGTGGTTGATATAAGAAATATGAAAGGAAGACAATCTGATTTTTTCATAGGAGAATATTTGTTGTAGACAATATAGTTGATCGCGGGTAATTTTGGAAGCGTTAGGAATTAGGAGTGATGTATTACAATTTAGCGGTTAATTACCAAACGACACTCATAAAATTCTGGAGCTCCGAATAGAACAGGGCTCGCCTCATATCTCCGGACATCTCTGTGACTCGTCTGGGCACATAATCTCATTTCTTTTAATGGCGCATCAATTTTTTCCATCATTTTCAAAGGCTGGAGAATTAATGAAAGTCACCGATTGCGCCCTTTTTCGTTGCCTCTCATCACTCAAACAGATTTCAATAAATGCAATAGCGTTGCAATTGCACTTTAGGTTGCCTATTTTCACATCAATTCCAGGAAAGTGTTTCATAAATCGTCTAAGGATCTTTTAAAAATTTATCACCTATTGAGGTTAATCTCGATAGCAGGGTTGTTGATCCTTTATCTTGGCGGAAACACACAAATCGGATTTCTTCATCAGCTCGTCCACCCGGATGAACTTGCCGATACGCACACCGCGGTTCAGGAAAAGAATGCCTGTCACAGAGCATTATTCCACGGGGAAGCGTCAGCATGTAACCATGAATTCCATCTCGGAAAAGCAAACGCGTGTAACCTTAGCCATACGCTAACACATTCAGATCAGATTTTTATTTTGGCAGATCGTTCTACAATCGTCGGACTTGTCAATCCTTTTAACCTTTCTTACAAGGAAATCTTCATTAATACAGGAAGTACCGACATTCAACTTAGAGGCCCTCCGCAGACTTACTTCTTTTTCATTAGTTAGTATTTTGGCTTTCGCCAGCTCTTGAACTAACGTCAGGGGTAAACTTCTCAAATTAATTCGCATGACTTTGCGCAGTCTGATTTTATTCGGACTGGTGCTATGTTGTTTGGTTACAGCATGGGGCCAGGACTCCTGTACTTCTATTTTTTCCGGAACTATCGTTGATGGGGCGGGGAAGCCGGTCATTGGCGCGGCGATAGTTTTGTTACCACAGCAGCATGGGCAGACGTCAGATGATCAGGGCCATTTTCGTTTCGAAAAGATTTGTAAGGGCGCCTATACTGTCAAAGTACAATATCTGGGATATGGGGATGTTCAATTCGATGTTGCCATAAACTCATCTCTCGAGCGCAGAATCACTATAAAGGAAACAACAACTCAATTGCAGACTGTTGTGATTCAGCACCACGATGCTGCGCATACCGAGAACGTTACAAATTTTGCTCAGCTTGACGAGAAGAAAATTGCTGAGTCGGCAGGGAAGACTTTGGGTGAAACACTCAAGGAAATTACCGGTGTTAATTCTATACAAACCGGTCCTGGCATTTTTAAGCCTGTCATTCACGGCGTGCATAGTCAGAGGATATTGATACTTAATCACGGCATCCGACAGGAGGGGCAGCAATGGGGAGCAGAACATGCGCCTGAGATCGACCCATTTGTGGCCTCTAACATCATTGTTGTGAAAGATGCATCTGCTATTAAGTATGGCGCCGACGCGTTAGGGGGCACGATCATCGTGAATCCACCTGATCTGCCGGAACAGGGCCGACTGAGTGGTACTGTCAATACTATTTATCAAAGTAATAACAGGTCGGGCACCGTGAGTGCCATGCTAGAAGGTGGAATTGGAAAACTTAGAGGTTGGGGTTGGAGGATCCAGGGAACTGGTAAACGCGGAGGGGATTACAAGACTCCAAACTATTCACTCACCAATACTGGCGTAAAGGAGTTAAATTTTTCTGCTGCAGCGGGTTATCATAAGGAGAGGGCGGGGTTCGACGTATACTTTAGCAGCTTTCAGACTGAAATCGGAATTCTGAAAGGAACATCAATCAGTAATCTTGATGATTTAGTAGACGCCATGGAGCGTCCGGAGCCACAGTATACTTCCGGTTTCTCGTACGCCATCGCTGCGCCCAGGCAGACCGTTAGTCACAGCCTGCTGAAACTCAGTGGACACCTGATGACGTCGCACGGTGAGTGGAGATTACAGTATGGATTTCAGAATGATCATCGACGCGAGTATGATTTGAGAGTTGGTGATTTGTCTTACATTCCTGCCATCGACCTCAACTTGTATACGCATACGCTGGATGCCGAATGGGAAAAACTTCATCGCGGACCGTGGTCACTGACGTTAGGAATTAACTCGATGCTTCAGGACAATGAAAATGTTCCGGGTACGAAAAGAATCCCTTTTATTCCAAATTTCCTGAGTGAAACAGGCGGTGTATTCGCTGTAACAAAACTTCAACTGGAGAAATGGAGCATTGATCTTGGATTAAGGTATGACTACCGCCACTACAGCGTTAAAGGTTATGACTTCAAAAATACCTTGTACGCCAAGTCGTTCGAATTTAATAACGTCAGTGGAACGGCCGGAGCAACGTTGAAGATCGATGATACACAAACGCTAAGGCTTAATTTAAGTAGCGCCTGGCGGCCTCCACACGTGTCGGAACTGTTTAGTCTTGGTACCCATCAAAGTGCTGCAGCGATCGAGTATGGCTTGTTACTCAATGACTCTACCAATGAGATCATGGACTTCAATGACGTTCACTTTAAGATTGAAAAGGCGTTGAAGTTCGTGACCGCTTACGAGCGTACTTGGAACCGGCTTTCAATTGAAGTCAGCCCGTACTTGAATTACATTTTCAATTACACTTATCTTCGCCCCGTTGGCTTAACTAAAAACGTCAGGGGGACATATCCCTATTTCCGGTACGCACAGACTGATGCGTTGTTCCTGGGTGTTGATGCAAGTGCTTCGTGGCAATTGTTCAACGAATTAAAGATATCGGCATCGGCTTCGCTCCTGAAAGTAAGTGATGAGACCCATCATGATTATCTCGTCTTTATTCCCTCTAACAGATTTGATCTGACATTTCGATACGAAAGGCCTGTCGCTGGTTTTGGAAAACACTTCTACGCAGAGTCAAAGTTTAAATACATCGAAAAGCAGACGCGTTCCCCAAGGGTTGTGACTGTAAGGGAGATCAAGGAAGCAGAGGAGCAGGGACTGGATCCATTTAATGGAGACTCCTCAAACTTTGATTTCATGGCTGCTCCAAACGGATACTTTCTTTTGAATCTGGCGGCAGGTATTTCTGTCAAAGGCGGCAAAGCCCAGTATGATTTTCGAATGGCAAGTGATAACACTTTGAATCAGGTGTATCGGGAATACACGAATCGCTTCCGGTATTATGCGGATGAGCCGGGGCGAAACATTACTATATCCGTAAAATGTATTTTCTAACCAAAAATTAAAATGAAAAAATATAACAACACAAATATTTTATTAAATATACCCGCACTGATTGGCATCTCTTTCTTGATTCTGCTGAGCACTTCATGCGATGACAATAGTCCAGTGAAGGAAGATACGCCAGAGCTCATAACACGCGCAACATTGACTTTCACGCCGGCTGGCGGTGGTACAGCAATAGTGGTTACGGCCACCGATCCGGATGGTGAAGGTGTTCAGAATATCGCTGTCGATGGCCCTATCAATCTTGCTATTGACAAATCATACATCCTTGCTATTGCACTAATCAATGGTCTTGCTGATCCGGCTTCCGCAGCTTACGACATTACATCAGAAGTGAAACAGGAATCACAAGAACATCAATTTTACTTCAGTTGGACGAACAACGTGTTTTCCAATCCGGCGGGTGACGGCAACGTGGACAACCGATCCGATGCCATCGGTTATGATGACAAAGACGTAAATAATCTACCCATCGGTCTTGAAACGACTTGGACGACAAGTACCTCGGCAGCTTCGGGAAAATTCAAAGTCTTGTTAAAGCACCAGCCTGATTTAAAAAGTGCAACATCTACGTCGGCGGATGGAGAGTCCGATCTGGATGTGGAGTTTGTGCTTAATGTGGAGTAGGGTTGGGGGTTTTTCACCGCAGAGTCACGGAGAACCGCGAAGGGACGCAGAATTTTATACCGATGCACCTCATTTTACGCATTCTTATGATGCAACTTATACCTTTCAGGTGGTACGAAACTTGATTTGCTTTAAGTATGAAAACAGAACTAAAGCCAGGATCTACAATTGAACACGAAGGCAAGCAGTGGAAAATCACGGAGGTCAATGAAGATAATGAAGGGCAAGTTGTTTATCACCTTAAGGCGGGTGATGAAGTTAGTGTCATCAAAGAATCTGAACTTCCTAAAGTTGTAGAGTAAGTCGGAAAAGCTTCAGGCTAAACTTGCCCTGATTTCAAACAAAGACAAGTTTAGCTTGAGCTATCTGGCGGCTGGAGGATAGGTCCTGCTGAGAAACGTTGCATAAGATTTGACTGATGTTTGCTGTCCTCTACCTTCAGAAATTCCGTGTTTTAAGTTTCACAATTCTGTAATGCAACAATCGAATGACGGTCGCAATAGACACTCCAGGTGACGACGACTCCGGCATCCGGGATTGAATTTGACATTACATTTGTATAACTGATTTATTAATGAATTGTAAAATCGGATAGAGTAACGTACGGTTACCTGAGCCATCGTTTTGCTATTTATATGCGCTTGAAGACCACCCCTATTGTGCTCGATTAACAATTTCAAGTAAAAAAAACCGTCCTTGGGTCCCTTTCACTGCCTTCGATTGCCAAGCAGATTATCTTTCGCTTGCGTCATTATTTTTTGTGTCCGGCTCGTGCATGCTCAGCCCGATATGGATTTTAAACCAATGCACCTCCATTCCGAGAAATCAAAAGCCTTGATCAAGGATGTAGATGTTCACCTTACCTCTGAAAACATAACTTCCGAAACACTCAGGGGCGACATCTGGCTCCAAAGCATTCAGGGAGAACGCAATCAACTTTTTAGAAAACTGGTAAAGGGCGGCGCATTCATCGACAATGATATACTGGATCAATTCGTCAATGGTATGATTGATCGTATTGTTGAGTCCAATGTACTGAGTCAAAAGAAAAGAAAAGTATTAATACTAAACTCTCCCGACGTAAACGCTTTTTGTTACGGCCCCGGACTATTTGTTGTCACGGTTGGGCTGCTGGGCAAAATTAATCTTGAAGAAGAATTTGCATTTATCCTGGCTCACGAAATCGCCCATGACGAGCTTCATCACATCGAAAGAAAGCTAAAGCGCGAGATGATGCTACGCTTTTCGAAGAACTCGGATAATGTGAAAAAACAAACGTCAGCTGCCAGTTATGAGGATCTGATTGTTGATGTCAGATCCGTCTTGCATAAGAAAAGCAGTTTTAACCGTGAGTGTGAGTTCAATGCCGATTCATTGGCACTTGTATATTCAAACAACGCTGGCTATAGCGTCCAAGGTGCCATAGCGGCTATGACAACGTTGGACAGAGCGACGGAACCCAAACAGCGGGTCGATAATTTCTTTCGGCCACTTCAGTTCAGCAACTTTCCGTTCAAAAACTATTGGCTTGATAACCGTCTCAGCGTGTATAGCCATCGACCGGCCGACACCTTCTTTTTTGCTTATGATTCACTCCTATCGCATCCAGAAATTGAAATCAGAAAAACAAAATTTGTTACACAAATTGAAAACTTCGAGGTTGAGCATAATGAGCACAGATTTGATGTCCTATTAAAGATGGCGGTACAGCTTGCGGAGTTTCAAACTGTTGAAGCCGCTTATCAGACGAGACAGTACGATATCGCGCTTTTTCAGATTCTTCAACTTCAGAAGGCCTATCCTGCTAATCCTTATCTCGTATCGCGGTCTGCGAAACTGATGATGGATTTGTTCGACGCCAAAAATGAAAATACGATCACGGATTATGTAGCGAAACACACCTCGAACTATGGTCAGCAATTGAAAGAAGTGAATAACCTGTTGTATAACATATCAAAGGAGGAAGCAATCGAGATCGCATTTCACATCGTAAACAATCAATCCAATTTCAACCGAACTGAAAGATCGCACTACTATTTGTTGTGGCAGATTTGCAGGCTGACCCAAAGGGATCAGGTGAAAAAACGTATTGAGCAGGCCTATGAAAGTAAGTTCGGAAATCGTGTGGAATCGTATACCTACCGATAGCGCTATGGTTACTCTAAACCGCGCTTCGCAATATTCCAGAAAGGCTTGGACCGGATGCTTCTGACATCCCATTTAAGATCATCCTTCAGATGATGAAACAGCGCGGCACACGTCCGGCTGTCACCCCCTAGATAAGCAATTCCACGTGCGTTGTTGTTGACGACCCACGAAGGTAATTTCCCGATGATGCAGTTAACTGGGTTGACTGGCCAATCATAAAAATCAAAAGGCTTGTTTCCATCAATATCAGGAAAGAAATCTCCTGTGCTTGAACTGTAGATAATTCCTGTTTTGTTTTTTCCTTGTGAAAGGTTTCGCTGAATTTCATAAAGGTGGCCCAATGCGGAAAGGTCGCCGACGAACAAGTAGTGATCGGCTGAATCGTCAATTACGAACTTTCCTTTATGCCACTTGAAATGAAGTTCGTCGCCGGGTTTACAATTCCTGATCCATGCTCTACCGGGTCCGTTGGAGTGCGTGCAAACTGCCATGTCGACGGCATGTCTCTCCCGATCAAGCCGCCAAACGGAATAACTTCTCACCTGGCCCATCCCACAATGTATTCTTAGAAAATTTCCAGCTATATAATCTGCTTCGTCGAGGTCCTCACTTTCAAATTGAATTTGATAAGCGTGCGTAGCAATTTGCGTTTTCAAAGTGATAACTCCTTTGCTTAAGACGCGGCTGATAAGACTATCCAGGATGCCCATGCTCATGGTTAGTCGGACCGTCTGGTGAATTTATTGTGTACATAAATTAATATTATCGCGAAGGCATTAAGATGGGTAACACAATGATATCCGACCGGTCATAACGGTAGCACACTACTTTGGTAACTCAAAATGAAATGTGGCACCCTTCTCTACTTCAGCCTCCACCCAGATCTTTCCATCGTGTTTTAGAACGATTTGTTCGGCGATAGAAAGTCCGATGCCCACACCTTCAAATTCACGTTGTGAATGCATTCGCTGGAACATCCCAAACAATCTATCCTTGTATTTCATGTCGAAGCCCGCACCGTTGTCTTTAACGAAATATTCTATTCTGTTTCCATGGTCTTTAAAGCCTACCGCAATAATTGAGTTCGCTTTTTTACCCGTGAACTTCACTGCATTTGACAACAAATTTGTCCAGACTTGCCGAATTAACATGGGGTCAGCGGGGGCGCAGGGCAGTTCGGTGATGTCGAATTCAAGTGACCTCGACGACTCTCGTTCCTTAATCGAACTACACAATTCTTTTACCATGGACTCCATGGGTGTCATGGATTTCGACAATCGCTGCCGACCCATCTTCGAAAATGCAAGGAGGCCATCGATGAGCTTCTCCATGTAGTTCACATTATTAAATATCCGGTGTGCGGCATCTTTCTGCTGCTCGTCCAAATCTTCTTCTTTGAGACGTTCATGAAAGATTTCGAAAAAACCTCTGATCGATCGCAATGGTGCTTTCAAGTCGTGGGAAACCGAATGCGAATAGGCCTCAAGTGATTTGGTAGCTGCCTCAAGTTCAAACGTCCTGTCTTTTACCCGTTGTTCCAGTTCTTCGTAAACCCTTACATTTTCCATGACAACGGCAGTGGTATCCGCCAGCGACTGCAACAATTTAATCTCGTATGCTGTTGGCTTGTGCTTATGGCGCCAGTAATTGCCAATCGCTCCCATCGGATTGATGGTACGAATTGGTACTATCAACAGGCCTTTGACAAAGGTTGGCCGATAGGCATCGTGTGGAATTCTATCATCCAGGTATACATCTTCAATAGCCACTGCCTTCTTGTTGACCATAGACCACCCGCTGATACAGCGGGACATGGGAAACCGACTACCCTTCCAAAGTGGGCTAATGGCGTCCTCATCTGCATAAAAACAGTGGTCCTTGTCCTGGAGTACGAAAGTTGCACCGTCTGCTCCGGTAAGTTTTCGCGCAGCAACCCTTACAATTCTTGTGATTGAGTTCAGATCCCGAGCCAACGACAGTTCCTGTACGACCTCAATCAAATACTCCATTCCTAACCCTACTGCGGGATACTCTTCCAATGATGATGTATTCATAACGGTTGAGTTAGCGATCGATCTAAAATACTTAAAGCGAATGGTAAATATAAAATACCTTCCAGTTTCGGATGCAACCGCTTATCATCGCTATTGAAGTATTGGGAATAAAGTGCATCAACGCGTCCTCTAGATGTCGAAAAATTCGATAAGTGCTTGACAATTGGCTGATTTTTGTAACTTCACATCCCGCCGTTAAATACCCAGTATTGTTGTTAGCGAGTAGATTCCATGTTCAACGAAACATTTTTACGTTATGGAAGATTCGAAAAAACTGAAGATCCTGCTATTGGAAGACAATCCCGATGACGCAAGTCTTGTCCAGCGTGTTTTGAAAAAAGATCGCCTTGAATTCGTATCTGAATGTGTTGATACACGTGATGAATTTAGTCTGGCGATTAGAAAATTCCGTCCCGATGTGATTCTTTCTGATCACGGTCTGCCTGGATTCAATTCAAACGAAGCCTTGAAGATTGCACTTAAAGAGCGACCAACAATTCCTTTCATCCTTGTCACCGGAACCGTTAACGATGAATATGCTATCTCTTGCCTTCGCGAAGGCGCTGATGATTATATTCTGAAGTCCAACCTTTCAAGATTACCGATGGCTATCCGTAGCGCCATTAAAAGAAAGAAGTTGGAGAAAATGAAACGTGAAGCAAGACACGCGCTTAGAATTCAAAACGAAGAGTTGGTCAAAGTCAATCAGGAGCTGGACAACTTTGTTTACAGCGTTTCGCACAACCTTCGGGGACCGCTTGCTACGTTGATGGGTCTCTTGAATGTTGTGAAAGAGGAAGATCGCGACCGAAAACTTGATACGGTTCATTCCATGATGGAGCGCAGTATGCGAAAACTTGACGATACACTTCAGGAAATTATTGAGTACTCCTACAACGCGCGTAGTGAACTGCATTATATGTCCATCGACTGGACAGAAGTGATCAGCACATGTTTTCAGAAACTCAAATATCTAGAAGGGTCTTGCAAGATCGAAAAATTCATTAACCTGAAGAATGAGATCCCATTCTTCTGCGACAGCAAACGACTGGGTGTGATCTTTAGTATATTATTTTCAAATGCGATATTGTATCAGGACAAAAAGCGTGAACCCATGATAAACGTCGAAGTGTTCACGAGCACGGATTCGGCAGTTATTACTGTTAATGATAACGGAATGGGTATACGAAATGAAATCAAGCCACGCGTTTTTGATATGTTCTACCGCGGATCTGAGAAAAGCCAGGGCGCGGGACTCGGACTCTATATCGCCAGAGAGATTGTTGGACGATTGAACGGCCACATCGAACTGAAATCTACGTATGGCCAGGGAACAATTGTTAAGGTCACGTTGCCAAACAGCGCAGCATCTGATTGGGATCACCAATTCAATAATTAAAAGACCTCGTCACTTATCCCTTTTCTAAAGCTTGTTATTCATCACATCGCCGATCTCCTCTTCTGATCGTTTCTACTAATAGGGATCTGATGATTTTGTATTAATATTTCGTTGCGTTCAATCCACTTTGTTTTTCCAACAGATACAAGGTGTGTTTTGTGAACCCTCATGAATCGGATCTTTTCGAGCTTATCCTGACATTTTTAAGAGCAACGTCATATATTTACCATGCTCGGTAAATATTGTTACATAATTTCGCATCGCCTGAACGTAAAGAATTTCGTCGAAGAATATCTGTTCACGGTTGTAATCACATTTTATAAAGAAGTAGTCGACCTGATCGTTTATATTGATTGATTGATTGATTGATTGATTGATTGATTGATTGATTGATTGATGATATCGCTTTGTAAGCAATTTCTGATAGTCACGTACTTTGATGAACGCTTTAAAAAATCGATTGAACGTTATTGGTCTAACAAGTCAATCGATCACGTCAGGCTGGAATCCTTCGGTGTATAAGTTGGATATGCCGTTGTGATAACTACTAATGGAGGATTTGGTGTCGTCTTCAGGAACCCGATCCCATTAATGAAAAGCATTTGTCTCGAGGAAAAGAAGTTCTACACGTTCTTTGTCGAGTAAGGGAGTGAGTTCAACAGAATTGTTCGCAATACCGGAAAATTGGAAACTCTACTTACTTCACATTGGCTGAATCAACTTGATTACGGTATTGTGAGCGAGGCGTTAAAAAAAAGAGGTTGCCTGTCGCTTTGCGTCAGACAACCTCTCTGCAATCTCGACTCCTTTCGCTGGCATTATCCAGGGCAAGTTATAAGGGATTTATCTCAGACACTATCTTGCAATTTATTCGGGACATTCATGTCCGATTGCTCTTCTTTGAAATTGTCCAACGCTGAACGTGTTGCTTGAATTATCGTGCCACTCCCGGAGACATTGTATTAACTAGTTCATAATAATCGTGCCAACCGGCAAACCTTCATCATTCCGATGTTAAGGGATTTTTTGATTGAATATGTGGAGAACTATCCATCAACTGTGAATGGCGAAAACTATCTTCCACAAAATTCCACAATTAATATTTTGTCGCGCCAATAATGATTAAGACGCATAGGAACAATAGAAGCATCCAAAAGCCTCCCGCTGCGATTGCTGAGTTTCGATGGTGATCTTGTTTCTGGAAATTCAGAGTATGGTCCAAACCCATTTCATCATCTGGTGGCAACACATCACTTTTATACGGCATACTTCTATATTCTACCTGCGACGGTGTAACTGCAGACAGGATAAATGATATGAGCAATCCTGTGATCAATAGATCAAACCATGCAGCGCCATACCAAACCGGACCTGCCGGCGGTACCCATAGCGTTACCGTTGACAATGTCAACGCAATGACGGCAAAGAAAGTCCATCCACTACCCCAAGGTCCCTTAGTTCGAAAACCGAAAACAAAAATGCCAGTGAACAAGATACTGAATACGATTATGGCTACTATTCCGATCAGTGACATAATTAGGAATTTAAATACGATACTATAAACTAGACGATTCTATTGTATAGTGACAATATGTGTGCCATCGGTTTCACAATTCGCTTGTGCCAACAACAATGTCAATAGCAAGTGTGGAAAAAAATATCCACTTAGAGGCAGATTGAGTGGTGTAATGAGTGCAAATCAATTCTCTCAATCCGGGAATATAGCCGTCACCACACCTAATTGGTGCAACTTGACTTGAAAAAATCGGCAACCGCTCGTGGCATGACTTTTTGATCTTGATGGTAGGAAGTATAAAGATAATTCACGTATGTCAGTAGTGCCAAAGCATAGACCTGTTAACAAAATAGATGCAAGAAGTTCGGTTGAACTAAGCAACGAAAAAATTGCGATCGTCTTTTTTGAAGTCGTAAGAAATAGGCTGCAACATGTTAACAGCTGGCCCATTATAGCAGAGAATCTTGCAACTACATTTCAGCTCGCAAACAAAGAAGGCATTGAAGTTTATCGTAAGGCTAAAGAGGGAGATTTTGTGAAGATGATCATCGAGTCGCCGGAATCTAAGAATTTCTCATCTGTAAATTGGAACAGAATCCAGTCTTTAACTGACATCTCTAATAACGACGGCATTGACAGTTTTGGTTTCAATTTGACCAAATGTAATGGTCCGATCAATTGGAAAAAAGATGGTGTTCATCACTCAAATGATTCCTTGTGCGAGTTCATTGTTGCAAGAACGGGAAAGATTGTCACTGCTTCAATTCTTGAAATTGGGAAAGATGCTGAGGGAGCAGAAATTCGCAAGAACGCCATAGGTACCACCGGGAGTAGCGCACTTGTTCATATTGATTGGCAGAAATTGGCGAATGGCCTTATTAGCCGTTAGCTTCGGACTTCATTGGCGCCGCTTAAAATATTGAATTTCCTGTTCGTGTTTTTTCGCTGCCTTCAAGCTACTAAAGGTGCCGAGATTACGCCTCTTCTTTGTCTTCGCGTTCACTTTTCTAGAGTAGAGTCTGTACTCACCCGTTTTTAACTTTCTGATCATGGTTATAGTGGTAAAGCTAAATTTTATCGCCACAATTCAATGCCAGATCTAATGCAGGTCGACGGCATTAAAGCAGGGCACCTGGACAACTACAAATTGTGACTAAATGATTGAAGTATCTCCTGAAGTGGCAATATTTTACACACCAGCGATTTCATTCCACATACCTTTCGGGCACAGGTTTAGAATTGGCTCCACGAGCGTCATTTCGTTTGGTATGATTTTTCTTTTCCGGGCGTAACATTTACGCAGGAACTCAGCCTTTACGAATGCACATAAATGTAAATGCTTTACTGGATATACCCGATTTGCAGTCGAGGGCAGTATGATATGCGGTATATAGATGCGATTTGAGATTCAATAATTTCATTTAAATATGGCTTTGTAAGTTTTTTTTTGAATTTTCATCCAAAGTTTTGACTTGATTTGAATGATTCTATTAAATTTTTCACTGACTTGAACGATATCAAATGATACTCATAGTTGACGACAACCACGAGAATATCTTTTCGCTCAAGGCCCTCCTCACACTTCATAGATTTGAGGTTGATACCGCACCTTCGGGAGAAGAAGCATTAAAAAAGATACTACAACACAGTTATTCGTTGATTATTCTGGACGTCCAAATGCCCGAGATGGATGGATTTGAAGTAGCCGATGCTATTTCAGGTTCCAGTAAACTTCGTGATATTCCTATTATCTTTCTTTCAGCGGTAAATACGCACAAGAAGTTTATCACTAAGGGTTATCAATCCGGGGCGATCGATTATGTCACGAAGCCTTTTGATCCGGATATCTTATTGTTAAAGGTCAAAACGTTTTACAGACTTTCTGAGCAGACTCGACAACTCATGGCATTGGAAAAGAATCTTCGTGAAGAGATTGAATGGCGCAAACAAGCTGAGGGGTTACTCGAACAGAAGGTCGAAGAGCGAACAAGAGAGCTGATCAGGTCGAATCATCAACTAGAACAGAGCAATAGAGAGTTACAGCAATTTGTATATATCGCGTCGCACGATCTTCAGGAACCACTTCGAAAGATTCAGACATTCATTAATATTTCAATGGAGCGTCACCTGGATGATAAGACAAAACTTCGATATTATTTTGATAAAATTTACGCCTCTACAAAAAGGTTGAGAAATCTTATCTCCGATCTGCTGAAATACTCCATCGTAAATGCTGAGGAGGTATTCGTTCAGACGGATCTTAATGCCATTGTTGATGAAACACTGGCTGATCTTGAGTTTCCGCCCAATGCCGCATCGCCAATCATTGAAATAGGAGCCTTACCTGAAATTGATATAATGCCTGTGCTGATGCGTCAGGTATTTCAGAATCTGATCAGCAATTCCCTTAAGTTTTGCAAGGAGGATGTTCCCTGTGTTATCATGATCAAAGCAGAGCGAATTGGCGAGAAAAACTTTCAGGCTCCGGCATCCGACACAGGCGACTTTTGTCGAATTGTTATTCAAGATAACGGTATTGGCTTCAGGCAGGAATATTCGAATAAGATTTTTGAGATATTTCAACGGTTAAATGACCGCGATCAATACGAAGGAACAGGAATTGGTTTGTCTATCGTGAGAAAGGTAATTGATCGTCATGATGGAATTATATCGGCCAAGAGTGAAGAAAACAAAGGCGCAACTTTTAACATTGTCATTCCTCTGAAACATCAAAGCGCATCGGAAGTATCCAGGTAGATCTAATTTTTATAGATATCAAAAGTAAATGAAGAATAATTTCAGAAGAAATCTGCTCATTGGTTTCAACGCATCTCTCGTCATTCTAGTTTTAAGTTCTGCAGCTTCGTATTTCAGTATTTCTAATTTGATGGAGAGTTCTGATTGGGTCAATCATACCAATGAGGTTTTAGTCGATTTGGAAAGCATTAAGGCTGCATTGGTGGATGGCGAAACGGGGCAACGTGGATTTCTTCTTACGGGAGATCAACAGTTTCTTGACCCATACAATGATTCCCGAAAGCGCGCCCTGGATTCATTTCAGAAAGTAATGATCCTGACGACGGATAACAATGAACAACAGTCCGACATCGTTGCGCTTAAACAGGCGATTGATAAACGATATTTTTATCTCGATGGCGGGCTAAAAGCAAGCGTTGGCAATCTCCCAATCAGTAACGAATATCTTAAGCTTGGAAATGATACCATGAACCATGCTCGTGAACTTATCGAAAGGATGAAGGGACGCGAACGCAAGCTGCTTGAGAAGCGGACGGGTAGTTTGAACCGATCCTCTTCGTTTACACCACCGCTCATTGTGGCAGCAGCGGTAATAGCACTTTTGATCACTATCACATTTTATTTGAGGGTCCGCAAGGATTTCGAAGAACGATTAAGGTTGCAAGATGAACTACTCAAGAAAGATGAGGCAATTTCGAATCGCATTAGGATCATTCGAGGCATTGCTGATCAAATCGCGCAAGGAAGTTATAGCGTCCGGGTAGATGATCAGCAGAGCGACGCTTTGGGAAATGTTGGTGGTTCATTGAACCGTATGGCGGAGTCGTTGCAATACTCTTTCGGACAACTGTCTGACAGAGAGTGGCTACAAACGGGTCTTACCAAACTCAATGAAGTGATGCTGGGAGAAAAGGATGTCGACACCTTGTGTAAGCACATAATCGAATTTGTGGCCGAATACACCAACAGTAGCGTCGGAGCTATCTACATCATGCAAGAAACGGAGTTGAGGGCAACGGCGGGTTATGCGTGTTTGCCTAACTCAAGGCCCAGGATCAAGGTTGGCGAAGGTGCGCTTGGGCAGTCCGTTGCAAACCGTAAACTGGTAGAGCTCAGAGATATTCCAGCGGAAAATTTATCTGTCAGTTTCGCAACCGGTGAAGTTAAGCCGTCCCATATAATTGCGCTGCCTGTTGTCGACGGATACGCAATCGCCGGCGCCTTAGAGCTCGGCGCGATTATCGGGTTTAATCAGCTACACCTCTCATTTCTAAATGCCGCGTCCGCAGGTATCGGTATTGCAATGAATGTCGCACTCAACAGAAGGAAACTTCAGGAGTTACTCGATGAAACGCAGTCACAGTCAGAAGAGCTCAGAGTTCAACACACTGAAATGGAAAATATGAACAGTGAACTCGAAGTTCAGGCGGAAAAGCTTCAGGCGTCAGAAGAGGAACTAAAAGTTCAGCAAGAAGAACTCAAACAGGCGAATCAGGAACTTGAGGAGAGAAGCAGGTTGCTAGAGGAAAGGAATTTAGTGATCACAGAACGAAACATCGATATTCAACATCAGGCGGAGCAGCTAACTGAAAGCACGCGTTACAAATCCGAATTCCTGGCAAATATGTCACACGAATTGAGAACTCCACTCAACTCGATATTGCTGCTATCGCGATTAATGGTTGAGAATCAGGAGAACAATCTTACACCAGATCAGGTCGAATATGCCCGCGTGATTCAAAGCTCTGGCAACGGATTGCTTTCGCTGATTGACGAAATTCTCGACCTATCGAAAATTGAGTCAGGGAAGATGCAACTTGAATATCAGACGGTTTCGATCAGGGAACTTGCGCATGATATGAATTCGTTATTTGGGCCGTTAGCGCGCGATAAGAATATTGAATTGAATGTGTCTATTGCTGACGGCGTGCCGGGAGTAATGGAAACTGACAGACTTCGACTCGAACAGATTATCCGGAACCTGTTGTCCAATGCAATCAAGTTCACCGAACGTGGATCTGTAAATCTTTTAATTGACCGGGATCAAAAACTGGACTTCATAAAATTTGTCGTGTCAGATAGTGGTATCGGTATTCCACTTGAAAAACAATCAATCATCTTTGATGCGTTTCAACAGGCAGACGGATCAACCCGCAGGAAGTATGGGGGAACAGGTTTAGGTTTATCCATCAGCCGAGAGCTTGCCAAACTTCTGAATGGCGAAATCAAATTGACGAGCGAAGTGAATCAAGGAAGTCAGTTCACTGTTGTGGTTCCTCTTGCTAAGGCGACAAAGCCGTTGACGACCTCTACGCCTGTTGAGAGTTTCTCTAAGGCGCCGATTGCTCAGAGGAATGAAAACACGATGAATAAATTTATCAGTCTATCGATTCCACAGAATATTCTCGACGACCGAAATGACATCGGACCATTTGACAAAACAATTCTCATCATTGAAGATGATATCATCTTTGCGAAAGCACTGCTTGACTATACACGTAAACAAGGATATAAGGGTGTAGTGGCTGTCCGGGGTGATGAGGGGATCGAGCTTGCTAAGCAAATAGCACCAGTTGGAATTCTCCTTGATCTTCAACTTCCTATCAAGAGCGGATGGGAGGTCATGGAGGAACTTAAGTCAAATCCGGAGACACGACATATCCCCGTTCATATCATGTCATCATATGAACTAAGGACTGAAAGTCTTATGAAAGGTGCAATTGATTTTATTAATAAGCCCGTGGCTTTTGAGCAAATGCAGGAGATCTTTTCTAAGATCGAGTATGCGTTGAAGCATCACCTGAAAAAGGTTCTTATTGTTGAAGAAAACGCTCAACACGCAAAGGCGTTAGCATACTATCTCGAAACGTTCGATGTGAACATCGAAATTGCGAATGAAATAGATCAGGCCATTGAGTCCTTTAACAACCGAAATGTTGATTGTGTGATTCTTGACATGGGTGTGCCGGATCAAAAGTCGTATGAGACACTTGAAACGATCAAGAATTCTCCTGGACTAGAAAATCTTCCGATTATAATTTTCACGGGAAAAAGCATGTCGACGGCTGAGGAAAGAAGGATCAAGCAGTATGCAGATACTATCGTCGTTAAGACGGCCCATTCTTACAAGCGTATCCTCGATGAAGTGTCCTTGTTTCTGCATCTCATGGAAAAGCATGAGCGTACTGAAGCGACACCGCCGAGATACCATAAGCTGGGCGCCCTCGACGAAGTTCTGAAACACAAGACTGTTTTGATTGCAGATGACGACATGCGAAATATATTCTCGTTGACAAAATCGTTAGAGAAGTACGACATGAATGTTATCGCAGCCATTGACGGGAAGGATGCATTGAAAAAATTAATGGATCATCCTGCAGTTGATATCGTCTTAATGGATATGATGATGCCTGAGATGGATGGATACGAGTCAATCAGGGCAATCAGAAGTAATGGGCATTTTAAAAATTTGCCAATCATCGCAGTAACAGCCAAAGCAATGATGGGCGATCGGGCCAAGTGTATCGAAGCAGGTGCTTCTGATTATATAACCAAGCCAGTCGACGTCGATCAATTATTCTCTCTTTTGAGAGTATGGTTGTATGAGGGAGCAAATAGATAGCCATGGCAAAAGTTCTTATTATTGATGACGATACAAGAAACATCTTTGCGCTATCGGCTGTCCTGAAGTCACGGCAGGTCGAATGCATTAGTGCTACAGGAAGCAGCGAGGGACTAGCCAAGTTATCGACCGACGACTCTATCGGTGTTGTTTTACTGGACATGATGATGCCCGAAATGGATGGTTATCAAACGATCCGGCTGATTCGACAGGGACTCCCCAAAGAACTTCCCATCGTTGCTGTTACTGCCCAGGCAATGACGGGCGACAAAGAAAAATGTTTGGCAGCGGGCGCTGGTGCATACCTGGCAAAGCCGATCGACGTTGACCAATTGATGATCTTGCTACAACGATTTTTTAAGTAATGATGAACGACCCTGGAATACAATTATCAGATTCGCAGGTCGAAACTTTACTCGTCGATTTGATTGACCTTTATGGTTATGATTTTACAAACTACTCAAGGGCATCACTAAAGCGCCGTATATCCAGATTGATTCACCTCGATCGCTTTCTGAGCTTTGCAGAATTCAGATTCAAGGTTTGTCATGATAAAGATTACTTGCAGCACTTCGTTGAACAGATCACAGTCAATGTAACTGAGATGTTTCGTGATGTTGGCTTCTACCGCGCGCTTCGTGAACAAGTGCTTCCGGTCCTTGCTACATGGCCTATGATTCGTATCTGGCACGCGGGGTGCTCTACTGGTGAAGAAGTGTATTCGATGGCTATTCTTTTGAAAGAAAGTAATCTGCTGCACAAGTCGTTGCTTTACGCGACAGACATCAATCCTTCAGTTCTGGAAAAAGTACGCGCCGGCATTTTTCCGTTGAGTCAGATGAAACAGTATTCGGAGAATTATATACAATCAGGTGGAAAGCGCGACTTCTCATCTTACTATACAGCAATATATAACTCGGCGAAATTTGACGACGAACTTAAGACACGGCTTGTTCTCGCGACGCATAATCTTGTCTCCGATGGGACTTTTAATGAGTTTCAACTTATCTTGTGTCGGAACGTCATGATCTATTTTGATAAACCTTTGCAAGACAGAGCGCTTCGGTTGTTCTATGATAGCCTTGAGGTACTCGGTTACCTGGCGCTCGGCACTAAGGAAACTATAAAATTTACGACTGTAACGTCGAACTTCAAACAAATTGATAGTAAGGAAAAAGTCTGGCGTAAGACCTCCTAGGTGATGGATGAAAAAGGCAAGAGTAAGCTTTTGGTGATTGGCGGATCAGCTGGATCATTGTCAATGGTCCTTCATATTTTGCCATTGCTTCGAGCGGAGATGTACTTGTCAGTGATCATTGTGTTTCATCGCAAGCAAGCTACAGAAGATACTTTGGTTGACCTCCTTGCTGGACGGACGACCTATCGCGTTAAAGAAGCAGAGGATAAGGACGAGTTGCTTCCCGGCGTTGTTTATGTAGCACCTCCGGAGTATCATGTCTTGGTTGAAAAAGATAGAAGCTTATCGCTCGATATTTCAGAAAAGGTGAACTATAGCAGGCCTAGTATTGATGTGACATTTGAAAGTGCTTCCGATGCGTATGGTGAATCGTTGATATGCCTGCTGTTGTCCGGCGCAAATGCTGATGGCGTCCGGGGATTATGGGTGGCGAAGCAGGCTGGTGCTTTTATCGTGGTTCAGGATCCAGCCTCGGCTGAGTTTCCTATGATGCCACAAGAGGCAGTTGACAAAGTTCCGGTAGACATGCTTTTGCACGAAAACAATTTATCTACGCTTATGAATTTTTTTTTCTGACCTTGATTGATCGAAACCGTTAAGTATTTACGAACACAGTTTGACTGACTTAGAGCCTAAAACCCGTATTGAATCCGTTGACTTGCTCAGGGGAATGATCATGATAATCATGGCCCTGGATCATGTTCGTGAGTTCTGGAGTGTTGCACTATTCAGAGCAGAAGACATAACCCAGACTTCTGCGCCACTTTTTTTTACGAAATGGATCACTCACCTATGTGCCCCGACATTCGCATTCCTCTCAGGAATAAGCGTGTATCTCGTTGCAAAGCGTTTGATTGATAGACGTAGCGTTAGCTTGTACCTCATAAAACGAGGGCTCTTTTTGGTGGTGTGTGAGGTGGTGTTGATGAGCTTCCTTTTTCAGTTTTCGTATAATCTGATTTTACTCGAAGTGATTTGGGTACTGGGATGGTCTATGGTAATTATGGCAGCGTTGATCTGGCTGCCGCGTTGGGCCATCGGATTGTTTGCGCTTATTGTTATTGCAGGTCACAACTTGTTGCCTGTAATCAAACCCGTTACGACTATTGATTATATTTTGGCTGCGTTGCACAATAGTCCGGTTGTGATTGTGCGACCCGGCATGCCCGTAATCCTCATCATATATACAATCCTCCCATGTGTTGGCGTCGTCGCTGCTGGATATTATTTGGGGGAATGGCTTTTTCTTGATAAGCGAACACAGGCTAGTCGTTGGCTTTTAGCAGGACTTATTTCCATTGGTCTTTTTTTATTATTGAGATTCAATAATGGCTATGGAGATCCAATTTCCTGGTCCGCACAACCTAGAGGCGCCTTGTTTACTGTTTTATCATTTCTGAATGTAAGCAAGTATCCCGAGTCGCTAGATTTTCTTGCGCTTACCCTTGGCGTTGCATGTTTATTTTTGTCGTTGTTCTCATTTTATCGCCCAATCGGTGCTGAAATTATTAAAGTCTACGGAGCAGTTCCATTCTTCTTTTTCATTATACACATTCCCTTGATTTTGGCCGGATCTCTGGCCTGGACGTACATCAGTTTTGGAAGGGCAGTAAATTTGAGTTTCGATGGCAAAGATCAGTGGCCAGCACAATATGAACCTAGCCTTTGGAGAACCTATGTGGTGTGGATACTGTATCTTGCATTGCTATATTTTCCCTGCAAGTGGTATGCGAATTACAAGCGTGCCTATCATCCTGGGTGGCTTGCATACATATAGTTACTGTCTTCTTCCAAACTCTGATCCGCTCAAAGGTTACTGAAGTATCAGTGAAATAATTCCGAATATGCTGTAATTCGAGCAGACTTTTCAAATGCCAAATTAACATCGCGGTCACTAACCTTTCACACTTTGTCTCCACGCATTTTCTCGGATCAATTAAATTAAGGGGTAAAAGGGGTAAGGGATAGAACTTCCGCTCGATGCCGTATTAGTCACAAAAAAGTTATTAAGTGCAAAATATTTTTTGCAGACTTTGCCTAATGTTCCAATAGCATAGCGCCGACGTTGCAATCGTTAGAATCTTATCCATTAGACCTTTCTCAAACATTCCGGATTGCCTCACACCTATTTCGGAAGTACCACGTTCACAATCAATTTAAAAAATAATCGAAGTATTGAAACATTTAGATTGATCTATTGGTTAAAGGACCTATTGAAGCAGAATCGACCGAAGAATGCTTTCAAATATATCGAAGCATTTAAATGAATCAATAGTTATTTGTTCAAACAAACAAAATAGTTCAGTATGTTAAAGTCAATCAGTAAAACTGTCATTCGTAACTGGATCGGTTACGTGTCTATCGCATTAATTGTTGCAGGCTGTGTCCTGAAAGCAGACGATCTTGAAAATAAGAAAATCAACAAAGTAAAAACAGACGTCATCAATTATGTTCCCGTTGACGGTATTGTTATCGAGCCCGGTGAACTGAAAGAGGAACTGGAGGTTGTTGGTAACATAGTCGCGAATCAACAAGTTGCTATCGTGAGTGAGCTTACCAGAAAAATAACGCGTGTTAATGTAAAGGAAGGCACCCCAGTGACCGCGGGCACACTTTTGTTTCAGCTTGATGATGAAGATCTCCAGGCACAGCTGGAAAGACTTCGTCAGGAAGAAAGACTTGCCAAGTTGAATGAAGATCGACTCAGGGATCTGATTACTCACGATGCGATTGCTCAACAGGATTATGACCAGGCTTCAACAAACCTTGAAGTTCTCAAAGCGCGTATCAAGGAACTTCAAGTCACCATCAGTAAAACAAGGATCACAGCGCCATTTGCAGGTCACCTTGGAATCATTAATGTTCACCCGGGCTCAATCGTTTCTGTTAACACCGTGCTTACTGATATTGAAGACAATAGTGTCGTTAAGGTTGATTTTGCTTTGCCCGAAAAATATACGAACGTGATCAAGCCTGGTAGTCAACATACTTTCACGATTGCTTCTGACCGTAATGAATACAAGACAACAGTTATTGCAACGGCTGCCAGCGTAAGTCAGAATACAAGAACCTTATTGGTTCGTGCCGCTACGAAGAATGCTGAAGGCCATTTGATACCAGGTCAAAGTGCCAGGTTAAAATTGGCTGTAGGATCTTCTAACGAGGCGATCAGTGTGGCGTCTAATGCGTTGATCCCAACCTCAAAAGGATATAGCGTTTATGTTTCCAGGAATAACAGAGTCGAGCCGGTTGCCGTACAAACAGGTCAACGCAGCGCAGGATCAGTTGAAATCACGGAAGGGCTACACAAAGGCGACACCGTGATTACAAGCAATATCCTAAGACTTGGATTTGGATCTCCTGTCCGATTCATCACACTTCATTAGTTTATAGTCAACTCCGGCTTTTATCATAGAGCCAACCACGAAAATTATTTAATCATTATGAGTGCCATATCGCAAGTCAGTATATCCAGGCCAGTCCTGGCGGGTGTGATGTCAGTTCTGCTGATCCTATTTGGGATCGTGGGATATACATTTCTGGGAACCCGTGAGTATCCCGTTACCGATTCTCCGATCGTTGCCGTCACAACGGTGTATCCAGGCGCCAGTGCAGACATCATTGCTTCCCAGGTTACAAAGCCGCTTGAAGAAGCTATCGCGGAAGCCAATGGTATCCGCGCTTTGTCATCTGTTTCAAGAGAACAAGTGAGTATTATCACGGTAGAATTTAATCTGGATGCAGATCTTGAAGCAGCTGCTAATGACGTTCGGGACAAAGTTTCCAAATCACGTTCACAGTTGCCATCAGACATCGAACCAACCATTGTTGAAAAGCTTGGACCACCTGATATTCTGGTGTTTCTCACAGTACAAAGCGACACAAAAACGCTGGAGGATGTCACCGACTTCGTCAACATCAATATAAAGGAAAGACTTCAATCGATACCTGGTGTTCGATTGGTAGATTCTTATGCTGGCCGCAAACGCGCCATGCGCCTGAGAATGGATCCTGTCAAACTTGCATCGTATGGACTTACCCCATCAGATGTTCAATCCGCGTTGCAAAGAGAGAACGTCGACTTGCCTAGTGGGAGAATTGAAGGGCAGAATACCGAAATAACGCTTCGTACGCAAGGACGTCTTGTTAGCGAGGAGGACTTCAATAACATGATTGTCAGGCAGGAGGCTGGTGCTATTGTTCGGTTCAAAGATATCGGTGCGGCAATCATGTCGTCTCAAAACGAACGAACGGCGATGATCGTAGGTGAGGGCAACTCCGCGCGCTATGGTGTTGGAACGGGCGTACAGCCGCAACGTGGCGCCAACTCGTTGGCAATCGTCAACGAATTCAAGAAACGCTTTGATGAAATTGTAAAAACAGCTCCTAAGGATTATATCATATCGTTGGGAAAGGATTTTACTGTTCCTGTAAGAAATTCGCTCGCAGAAGTTGAAGAGACTTTGTTCCTCGCATTTGGACTCGTATCTCTGATCATTTTTATATTTCTTCGTGACTGGCGCAGTACACTGATTCCGCTTGTCGCTATTCCGGTTTCTATCGTATCGGCATTCTTTATCATGTACCTGGGTGATTTCTCGATCAACGTGCTTACACTCCTTGGCCTCGTACTGGCGATCGGGCTTGTAGTGGATGACGCCATCGTAGTGCTGGAAAACATTTATAGCAAAATTGAAAAAGGAATGACACCCTTGCAGGCAGCAAGAAAAGGTTCTGATGAAATTTACTTTGCTGTCATTTCTACCACCATCACGCTCGCTGCTGTTTTCCTGCCCATCTTATTTCTTGGTGGGATTACGGGTCAGTTATTTAGGGAGTTCGCGATCGTCGTTGCAGGTTCAGTTCTTATTTCAGCTTTCGTAGCACTTACACTTTCTCCGATGATGAGCGCATATCTTCTGAAGAAAGATGCGTCGCAGGGTTGGCTTTACAGAAAGACGGAACCGTGGTTTGAAGCCCTAAACCATGGGTATGAGAAGTCATTACGCCTGTTCTTTCGTAAGCGTTGGCTTGGATTTGTTCTTCTACTGTTGTCTTTCGGCATAGCCTGGTGGTTAGGTCCTTCTTTACCTTCCGAGCTTGCTCCTCTGGAAGATCGTTCCATGATTGGCCTTGCTGTAATTGCGCCAGAAGGAACATCATATGAAAGCATGGAGGAGACAATGAAGCAGATCAACAAGTACGTTTCTGACTCAATTCCTGATCTCAACGAAAATAGAACTTATGCAGGTATTGCAGCCAGTGTTGGTTCATTGGTGCAACCTGTTAACGGTGGTTTCCAATGGATCTTCCTGAAAGATCCAAAGGACAGGAAGAGCGGCCTGACCCAGCAACAACTGTATCAGAAATTGGTGATAGCATCACAACAATTCAGAAACGTAATCATTGTCCCTATACAGATTCCGACGATCGGTGGTTTCTCGAGTTCACAACCCTTGCAATACGTTGTTCAGGCCCCTGATCTCAACAGTCTGGTCGACGTCATGCCGACGCTGATGGGTAAGGTAATGCTGAGTCCGAAGTTAAGCTTTCAGGATCCGGACTTCAAGATTAATCGTCCTGAAATAGGCATAACGATTGATCGTCAAAAGGCAGCACAGGCTGGAATATCAACTCAGGAGATAGGCCGCACGTTGCAGTTGGCACTCAGTGGCAGGCGGTACGGATATTTCATACACAATGATCGGCAGTATGAAGTTATAGGTCAGTTGGAGAGACAGGAACGATCAGCACCGGGTGACCTTAGATCTCTTTTCCTGAAGGCTGATCATGGTGAAATGATTTCACTCGACAATCTTGTAACGTTGACCGAGACTGTAAGTCCTCCGGCAATCTACAGATACAATCAATCTTACAGCGCAACCATCTCTGCAACACCTGCGCCGGGTGTCAGTCTTGGCGAGGCTATCAAAGAAATGGACCGCATCGTAAAGAGCGTTGTTCCTGCCGGATTCAATACAGCACTTGCTGGACAGAGTCGCGATTATTCAGAAAGCAGTCAGAGTTTAATCTTTGCATTCATCTTTGCTATCGTTTTGATTTACCTTGTACTTGCCGCTCAATTTGAAAGTCTGATTGATCCCTTTATCATTCTTCTTACAGTACCCATGGCGTTGACTGGTGCCTTGCTAAGCCTTTGGCTGACTGGACAGTCTATCAACGTATTCAGTGAAATCGGGATCATCATGCTGATAGGTCTGATCACCAAGAATGGTATCCTGATCGTCGAGTTCGCAAATCAGCGGAAAGAGGAAGGCCTTTCAGTTCGTGATGCGGTGTTGGCTGCTGCGGTCTCAAGGTTCAGACCTATCCTCATGACCACGCTCGCCATGATCTTTGGTACGCTTCCCATAGCCCTATCGTTGGGAACGTCCTCCGGAAGCAGAACTTCACTGGGTATAGCGGTTGTCGGAGGACTTATCTTCGCCGGATTGCTCACGCTGTATGTTATTCCAACTGTGTACTCATACTTCTCCAGAAAGTACGTACGGGTAACCGAGGATGATACAATCCATCAAACAGGTGGCATTATCACATCAGCGCCTTCCATATAACCAATCGGGTGCACAGTCCACGTGGCTGTGCACTTAAACCAACAAGCAAAATGAAAACAATAGTTAAGAATATATTCATCGTTTGGGCTATCGCATTTCCCTCAATTGCAATCTCTCAAAGATCACTCAGTTTACAAGATGCTGTACAGACCGCGATTGATCACAATCCGGAATTGAGGGCAAGCCAGCTTGAGATTCAGAATTCGACACAACAACAAGTTATTGCCAGAAGCGCGTTGTTACCCGTTGTCCAAGCTTCGGCGCAGGTGAATCACTATTTTCAACTCAATCCTTTTTTTGGATTTGGTGAAACAGTGATGTCGGATAAAATTCCTTATGGACGCTTTGGAGGTGAGGACCAATTGACTACAGTCATTTCTGCAGTGCAGCCAATCTTTAATCCTCAGGCATTTCCGGGTATCAAACAAGCAGGTTTCAGATATGAGGAGACAAAACTTAAGGCCGACGCCAAGAGATCATCAACGGTTTTGCTTGTGAAGCAATTTTACCTTCAGACATTGCTCTTGAACGAACGAATTGAACTTCAAAATGAGAGTTTCAAGAGAAATGAGCGCGTACTTCAGGATTCACGCGTACTTTTTCTTCAGGGTAAGGGCTTGAGAGTTGATACGCTGCGGGCCTATACCGCCGTGAAAAATCTTGAGCCGGTACTTATCAAACTTAAGTTTGCCCGGGAAACCAGCAAGCTAAACCTCAAGACTCTAATCGGTGTCGATTCAGTAGAAGATTTTCAACTGTCAGATTCATTGTTTCTTGTTGACAATACCTCAATTCCTTCAGAGGATGAAGTTAATAATGCAGCGCGTTCCAGAAATCCTGAGTATCGTTTATTCGAACTTCAAAATCGTATCGGCGAGCAACAGGTTGCTATTGCAAGCGCCGCGCGTATGCCGACCGTGGCATTGGTCGGCCAATATCAATTACTTTCACAGACAAATAATTTTGATTATGCAAAGGCTTACTATCCCTCAGCATCTTTTGTGGGACTTCAGCTCTCTGTTCCAATATTTAACGGATTGAGCAACCACGCTAAGGTGAAGCAGGCTAATCTTACGAAAACAGAAACAGCGCTACGTGTTAACTATGCGTACGATCAGCTTCGTGCATCGGTGCATCAGGTGGTTGCGAACAGCCTCGAGACAAAGATCAGGGTAGAGACAACAGCAGCGGTAGAGGAGACTGCAAAATTAAGTTATGGTATTACAGAGTATCGTTACAAACGCGGCGTGTCCTCGAGACTCGAACTTGCTGACGCTTCGCTTGAGTTGTCAACGGCACAGTCAAATTTCATCGAAGCGGTTTACGATTATCTGATTGCCCGAATAGCGCTACAACACCTGATGGGAAACTATGAGTGAGTTATTTTGGCAAACAGTTTGTAATTTGCAAAGAAGTCTATTAAGCTATGGAAGTGCAATTGGATCTCAAGGAAAATGGCCGAGGTTCTTTCTTGATCAAGGAAGAGGGAAAGCAAATCGGGGAGATGGCGATCTCCATTGCGTCCGGAAATCTGACCGTATATCACACAGAAGTGAATGATGAATACCAGGGAAAGGGTGTAAGCACCCAGCTGCTAACGGCCATGGTAGACTATGCAAGGTCTCATAAGTTGAAAGTTGTGCCGCTTTGCGCTTACGTGAATACCCAGTTTAAAAGACACCCGGCGCAATACGAAGATGTCTGGAGTCAGACGTGGCACAATAAATAAGTTTAACGCGTAAATAGCTACTGTGGCGTGTAGCTTACGCCGCACTGTTTGCAGATTTCTTCCATGGTCTCGCTTAATAGCAATGTGAAGTCATGCGACATCATTGAACTTTCGATCACCCCTTTATCCATGCATGTTAAAACTTCGTGGATTTGAAATTCAAAACCGTTGCCATCAAATGGCACATTCAGCACCTGCGTTGGATTGTCAATCTTAGCAAGTGAAAGTGACTTCGTCTTATACCAAGGTGGATATAGCGTGATTACACCACCAGTTCCTATGATCTCGGCAGTAGTTGGAGTTTTCATCACAGTCGTGGACATAAAGCTTCCGATACATCCTTTTTTATAATATGTAATGGCACTCACGAGATCGTCAGCGCCTGTGACCGCCAAATGACCGACAGCTTTTATAGAATCAGGTTTGCCCAATAAAAGCAGCGATAGGAAGAGTGGATAGATGCCAATGTCAAGAATTGATCCTGCGCCAAGTTTGAGATCGTAGACGCGACTGCTTTGATCAAAGGGAAAGCTATCACCAAAATCTCCGTGAACATATTTTACTTCACCGATCTGTCCCTCCTTGATGAGCTCCATAACCTTTAGTGTGGCGGGCATAAATCTCGTCCACATTGCTTCCATAAGAAACGTGTTGTTTTTTCTGGACGATCCAATCATTCTCAGTGCGCTGTCGAGATTTACAGTCATTGGTTTTTCGCACAGAACGGCCTTCTTGTTTTCAAGACAGCTTATTACCTGACGTTCATGAAATGAATGTGGCGTGGCGACATAAACGATGTCTATCAACGGATCTTCTATCAGCGATTGATAGGAATCATATACAATGGGGATGTTATGCTTTTGAGCAAACTCTTTCCCTCGATTAACATCACGCGACGCAACGGCGCGGATTTCAGAATACCCTTCATTGGCGACGGCCTCTGCAAAGACGTGAGCAATCTTGCCAGGTCCGATGATTCCCCATTTGTGCATTGTTGTAATTTTTGAGAATTGCTAAAGTAGGGGAAAACCGGCGAGCTGCAAGCGTCAAGCTGCAAGTTCGGCCCCGCGTAGCTTCCAGATTCAGTCCTTTGAACCTATCGTGCCACTTGGCTAACGCCAAATAAAGTTTTTTAGCTCAAGGAACCCTACCACGCTACATGTTACATAGGACAGCATCCTAGTGCCACCGATGAAGCTTGAGGCTTGCTGCGCTTGCTGCTTGGACCTTTTTACTAATTTTACCCTCGTCAACAATCAACCCATGGCCTCCGCTATCAAATCCGCCAACCCTCTCGGCTTCCCCTGGCAAACTCAGGATCCGTTCTTGTTTTGTGCTTATCATTCCGACCATTATCCAAAAGGTAATGATGCGATGGGACCAGACGCGTCGTTGAAGGGTCGACAGATCGGTCAGGATTTTGCACCAAACACAGAGGGATGGAGAATGTATCACGGTCACAATGTACCGGGGTTTCCCGCCCACCCACACCGTGGTTTTGAAACCGTTACGATCGTAACGGATGGTGTGGTTGATCATTCGGATTCCTTGGGGGCAGCAGGACGATTTGGTTATGGCGACGTGCAATGGATGACTGCTGGCAAAGGTGTTCAACACTGTGAAATGTTTCCTTTGTTGAATAAAGACAAGGATAACCCGCTTGAGCTATTTCAGATTTGGCTAAATCTTCCAAAGTCAAAGAAACTAGCGGCGCCATACTTCGCGATGTTGTGGGCCGGTAAGATCCCCATGCATGTTATAAAGGATGATGCTGGTCGTGAGACTACTGTGCGCATAGTTGCCGGAGCGTTGGCTAATGACAAAGCACCTGGACCAGCCCCGGATTCATGGGCTGCAGATCCAAATCATGAGGTCGCGATCTGGATCATAAAAAGTTCGGTGCGCGCAACGTTTACGTTACCCGCAGCAGGTCATGGAGTTAACAGATCTGTATTTCTCTACAAAGGAGGTTCTGTAAATATTGATGGAGAGAATTTTTCAAAGGCATCGGCAATAGAATTAGTTGCCGACAAAGAAGTAGTGATATCGAATGGTGACGAAGATTCATTCTTCCTTATGTTACAAGGAAAACCAATAGGGGAACCGGTAGCACAGTATGGCCCGTTTGTTATGAACACACAGCAAGAGATTCAGGATGCCATGACGGAATACAGGAAGACGGAGTTTGGTGGTTGGCCATGGCCAAGTCATGAACACGTTCATCCCCGTGATAAGTCAAGATTTGCTAAATATCCCGATGGTAGGGAAGAGTCGAGGACCTTGCCCGGTTGATATCAGATTTTATTACTTATTGAAAGCACCCTTGATCAAGGTAATTCCTTTTTCCAACAGGTTATTGTCGGTAGCGAAAGAGTACGTGTCCGCGCCTTCCAGAATACTGGTTTCAGGGTAGATAAATACAAGGCTATTGTCCTTAAACAGTTTTACCATTTTTCCGGGTAACGTTTGCAAATAGGGACTGTGCGATACATTTCCTTTTCTCGACAAAATCCACACCAGCATATCATCTGCGTGTAGCGATATCATATCTTTTTTCAGATCGGAAGGTGATACGATGGCAACAAACTTTAATGTAACAGCTACCTTTTTGACATTTATATGTTGAACAATTGCATGATGTGTTTCTTCAGCTGCATATAGTGTTATGTCCATACTCAACTGTACCGCCAGACGCAGCGTTCTGACCAGCCAATGTGGAAATCCGAGATCGCGTTCTACGAAAAGTGGACAAAACAGATGAAGCTTCTTGTGAACATTCAGCGGGAGCTGAAGTCGTGTGAGAAATACATTTTGTACGGTGAGATTTATAAGACCCTCGAAAGTCTTTCCGAAAATAATACTCGACAGTATCGTTTTAGGTGACCATCCCAATACGATATCAGTTACAAACATTTCTTTCGTTACCCTTTGGATACCACTACTGACGTTGTGATCGATCGTCGCCATGATCTCTACTTTCTGCTCGGCTGCGGCGGCATGGTGAATGGCTTTGTCAAGCATCTTGCGTGCCTGTAAAAGTTTGCCTTGTGCGAGGTCATCATCTTCAACAACAGTGAGGCCAACGATGGGTGTAACGTTCTTAGGCTCTTTTATCGTGATGGCAAAGTCGATCAGTTTCTCCATTGTGTCGGGATTGGATACAGGCACAAGGATTCGTTGCACCTTAGTATTCAACGTCGGCGTCCCTTCTGATTCGCTTTGTAGCACAACTTTCTTGCCCGCTTCTTCCGTTACGAAAGAGGCAATCAGACATGTAATGAGGATCAGAACGATCGTCCCATTCAGAATGGCGTCATCGATGATGCCGAGATTATACCCGACCAAGATCACTGCCAGTGTTGCAGCTGCGTGTGCGCTGCTCAAACCAAAGATCAGGTTGCGTTGTGCTTTTGAGTATTTAAATATAAATCCTGTAGCCGAAGCGGCGGCCCATTTGCCAAACAGGGCAACCGTTGTAAGGGCTGCTGCGACGATCAATGCACTGGGACCATTAAATAGAACGCGTAGATCAATCAGCATTCCGACGCTGATCAGAAAAAAAGGAATAAATAAAGAATTACCGACAAACTCGATCCGATTCATCAAAGATGAACTATTAGGAATTAATCGGTTAAGAGTAAGTCCGGCCGCAAATGCGCCAATGATCGGTTCAAGTCCGGCAAGCTCTGCAATGAATGCGCAAAAGAAAACAACAGAAAGGACAAAGATAAAGTGAGCGTTTTTCTCATCTTCAAACTGCTTAAAGAACCAGGCTGCAATTCTGGGTACAAGAAAAGCAACGATCGCGAGAAAGATCATCATTGATACGCCAAGTCTGATCCACAATTCCGAATTAAGTCCGCCTTTTTCTGCCCCCGAAATGACGGCTAGAATAATCAGGACAGCAGTATCTGTGAGGATTGTTCCACCTACAGTAACGGCTACTGCTTCATTTTTTGAAATCCCCAGTCGACTTACAATCGGATATGCAATTAACGTATGCGTGGCAAACATGCTCGACGTCAGAAAACTTGTAGCAATATCATATTGTAAAATATAGTGGCAAACCGGAAAGCCCAGTGATATCGGCAGTATGAATGTCAAAAAGCCGAACACAAAACTCTTGTTTTTGTTTTTCATAAATTCACCAAGATCCAGCTCCAGACCAGCAATGAACATGATGTAAAGAAGTCCGATGGTTGAAAAGAGGTTGACAGCGGCATTCTTTTCAAGAAGAAAGAAACCGTGTGGGCCAATCAGTACGCCGGAAAGGATAAGTCCGATAATTCCCGGGATCTTAAGTCGCTTGAGGAATATTGGCGCAAGGAGAATGATCAGAAGGATGATCGAAAATATGAGAACTGAGTTCTGAAAAGGCGTCTTGAATTCTTCGCTTATCCGCTCCAGAAAATCGTTCATGCTTGGTTTGTTGAAGGTCTAATTTGGCAAGATGAAACCTTCATTACTACTTACAGGCAGCTTGTTTACGATCTATTTTTTACTAGATGCTAGCGACTTCTTTCGACTAGCAATTACAGACAGGCCCGCGATCACAAATAAGCCACTCATTACTACACTAGCCCATAGAGAAGCGTTGTGCATATATTCGCGGAAGAATGAAAGTAACATCAGCGCTACTCCGACGGCCAAAAAAAACACACCCGTCATGATGCCTTTCTGTATATTCTTGTTCTTTGATAAACGATACAGCAAGACGAAAATTAATAGGAACGCAATAACCTCATATGCATGGATAGGATGTCGTGATACACCTTGTGTTAGTATTTTGGCGACGTAAGTGTTACCACCTTCAACAAGTGTGCTAAAATTGATTGGATTAACACCTGATTCGAGTACGTATTGCTTTTGGAAGAATAAGAATTCTTTTACATCGCCGATAATGAATTCTTTAACAGTCTCTTCACTTAACCCAGCCTTGTAAAAAAGATATAGTATGATGGGTTGATAGCCTGGGCTGCCAGAATGATCACCTTTGCGCGCGCCGGCTGATGCAAGCGGATTATCACCGCCAGGTGTTCGCATTATGCAGCAAGGAATCTTCCTCAGCCCTTCTGTTACCGGATATGTGGTAACTATTCCGATCGGACTGCTGGTTGACTTTCCCTCAGTTTCGCCGTTCAGGAATAGTCCAAAGGAAACAAACAGCGTGACTAAGCAGATTGAAATTAGTGCTTTATCAAGAAGGCCGAAGAACCCGTCTTTACCAATTTTTTTTCTGGCCATCCAACAAGCAAGGACTACCCCCAGAATTGCGCCATGGCCCGAAAGATTGGATAGCCCCACGAAATGAAAACCTTTCGTAAATTGAAAGGGAAGGATTGCTTCCCACGGACGTTTCAATATGATGGCCGGCGTATTAAGAAGCACATAAAGCAAACGCGAGCCAAGTATTGAAAAAAGAATGATAGAAAGCGTTATCGATTCAGATGCAGGATCTTTTTTATTGAAAGCCGAAAATAACTGCCTACCCGCAACAACCCCAAGAATAACAAAGATTGCGTACCATCGCACGGAGAAAGTGCCGTTCGAAAATAACATAGGACTGGCGTCCCAAAGGATGAAGTTAAGCATGAATGATTGTATCGATATTATCGCGAATGTGGATGTTTGGCGAGAAATTTCCAAATGTAGTCAGCAACATGTTGGGAGGTAAGAAATCGACATCCATAGGTAAGCTAGAATACTCAGTTTTCTGTGGTGGCGTGCCAGCTTAAGTCATTTTTGAACAAACGTGTTTATACTTCAAAATGAAATATAAACACGTGCAGAAAGCATACCTATTTAAATGACTATCGGGCGA
Source organism: Chryseolinea sp. (assembly GCA_039916665.1). Lineage (GTDB taxonomy): Bacteria > Bacteroidota > Bacteroidia > Cytophagales > Cyclobacteriaceae > Chryseolinea. The sequence goes on from JBDSKX010000179.1 coordinate 63,284, forward strand.
GGCATCTGAAGAAAACGCCAAGTTGTAGCGATGTACCGCCATTGCGCGCCCTACCGGAACTTTCTTTCACAGGAATTATAGGGCTCGCGCGCCCGGTTATAGCCACATTCATCTTGCTAACTAACTATGTAACGTGCCCAAGGGGACCTTGCGGTTATGGAGCTAACAGTCTACCTGTTCGGTCGTCTTCGATAGATGACATGTTTGCATGTTTATCCCTTCAGAATGGAAGAGCTGATGGTACGCTCAGTTAGTATTTTTTGTTTGTTCGAGGTTGAATTGCCTTACGACGTCTGTCAGGGAGTACCAACCTTATGTCTCAACAAGGTCTATCTTTTGAAAGTGGTTTATCATGAATTGTGCTTCTTAAGATATAGCCTTTAAATTTCCGTTCGCGACCATTAGGACCTTTGTAGAAATAGGCGATGTAGGCGCTAATGCTGTCAGGTTCGTAACGAATGATGTAAACAGGATTGCCGATAGCAATTCCAATTTCAAAGCACGACGGAAGGAAAAGAGTGCTATCCTTTTCTGCGGCCGAATAATATTGTTGGATATCTAACATGCAGCTAAAGTCATATTTCGATGACGCGAGCGAACCATTTGTCCAATGTCTATGCTTTATATAAGGGTATTTTCTCGGTAAAGCCTTCAGATCGTCATTTTCCGAGTCCTCGCTATCACCAGCTAATTTTGCAAGCAACACCAATACTGCAACGCTGCTGATTAGGATCCAGGCTCGTGAGTCTTTGCTCATAGCTTTCACGTTTCCTTCCTCTCCAAAATATTTAAAGAGTAGCACCAACAAGAAACCGAATATGCCAATACCCCAGACATAAATGTAAAAGTTCATAACTCAATTTAGGATGTTAATCAATGTGAACTATTGACGATAAATTTCCAAAAGTGATATCATTTTTTATGAATCGACTTTAAAAAATAAACCGTGTATATTCACTGCAGCTCAATCGAAACAGACGCTGCACAATGGAACCAAAAATAGAAATCGGAGTCGTTGGTCTCGGTTTAATGGGATGCAGCATTACTACTTGCCTGCTGATGGCTGGCCATGATGTTGTAGCAGTTGCACCGATACCGGTAGACATGCTGCACGCGACAAAAAGAGTAACCGATCACCTCACACGATCCCTTGAAGAAGGCCTCGTTAAACATGAAGCGCCTTATTATCTTCAACATCTCGTAGTCACTGAAAACTATGATGATCTTCGAAAATGCAGACTCGTTATAGAGTGCACGTTGGAAGATCCTGCCATCAAGAAAGTTGTTTATGCTAAAATTGAAGACTCAATAGATAAGGACGCTTTACTGACCAGCAATACTTCTGCGATACCCATCTCAATACTTCAAACATACACCAGGCATCCTCATAGATTCTTTGGACTTCATTGGGCAGAACCTTCACACACTACGCGATTTCTGGAAGTTATTTGTGGAGATAAAAGTGATGTTGCCAAAGGTGAATTTCTTCGCGATCTATCAGAAGGATGGGGTAAGGAACCAACACTCGTCCGCAAGGACATCCGTGGATTTATAACGAACAGGCTGATGTACGCGATGTACCGCGAAGCGTTTTATCTTGTTGAAAACGGATTTGCTACAGTAGAGGACGTTGACCGTGCGTGTCGTAATAACGCGGGTTACTGGATGACACTCGCGGGTGTATTCAGATGGATGGATCTTACCGGAGTGCCAGCATACTACGCCGTAATGAAGGATCTTTTCCCCACGCTCTGCAATTCAACGGAAGTGCCTAAGATGATTGAAGATATCGTAAAAGCTGGTGGCAAAGGTGTGGCCAATGGAATTGGTTTTCATTCTTACGGACCTGGTGAAGCGGAGGCCTGGGAAGAAACGTTCAAAGATTTCAGTTATGAGATCAGGGACCTCGCACTTCGATATCCGGCGGATGTGGTTAAGAAAAAACTGGAGCAAAGAAGCGCTGACGCTAAGGCGTCTTAAGACGTTCCAGAAATTTCTCGGTCTCTTCTTTATACACGGCGATCCGGTGCGTTCTTACAAATTCCGGAGCAGATTGCGTTTTGTTTTCTACGCGTAAGAACACTTGTCGCGATGGCAATGCGGGCATATGACAATCAATACAGTTTCCGGTCAGCATACCGCTTTGCGTACTTAATTGCTGGTCAAAAGTGTGATTCACTTTTTCATGACATTTGCTACATCGTTGTGAAAACGTATTCAGCTGTTCGGCTTCTTTCACGTGAACATTGTGACATGACGAGCAATCCATTTCGCTTGATATGAAACATTTGCTCGAGGTGAGGAGACCATACTGATTGCCGTGAACGTCTAAGGCGGCAACGCTGTCATTTGAATAATCTGGTATGGAGAATTCTTCGAGTTTGTCACCGACGGCAAATGAAAAGGCAGGTTGTTTTAATTTCCTTACACCAGAGTGACATAGCGCACAATTATCGAGTTGAAGTTGCCGCGAAAGTTTGGATGGATTGACGATCAATGACGCGTCTTTCTTACCAGGATTTTGCAACTGAAAATCGACGTGTGCTTTAGCCGGTCCGTGGCATCGCTCACAATCGACACCGAGTATCATTTGATCGCGATCAAAGAGATCGGTGTTATCCTCTGAAACGGTCTTTGCATATGTTCCGTGACATTCAATGCAGCGTGCAGTGATCGGTCGGTCAAACAAAATTCTGTCTGTCGGATAGCCGGGACTATTGCACCACGCGTTCAACGGTGAATAATAGGAGACCGGAAGTTGAAATAGCTTATTATCCTGCCAATAGAGATAAGTCTGTGCCTTTCTTCCGGCGCCGATGATCAACTCCATCGGTTTTCTGATGGCTTTCCATCCATCAACAAAGCCTGTCTGAAAAAGGGTATCGGATTTTTTCTCCATCATAACCTTTAATCGATCATTCAGTACAAAGGTATTGTTGCCCGGACTGAAATTCCCGAGCGACGTTGTAACATTTACAACTTGAGATGATCGGAAATGCGCGGTTAGTTTGTGTGCCTCACTGATGTCTTTATGACATTGGCGGCAACTGATCGAACCGGCAAACTCCTCGTCTTTGAGATTTTTTACGCCTGCACCATCTTCACTTTTTTTTAGTCCGTTACAAGTCGCCACACAAAGCGCCACTGCAATCACGGATGCGGTAGTGAGCAGTCGTTGTCGCAGGGTTTGCAT
>JBDSKX010000180.1:0-4320 GCA_039916665.1 Chryseolinea sp.
CTCATGGCGTTTATAGCAGAAACAAAAATGGTAGCCAACTTTTGGTTGCGCAGTGGTGATTCATATACCTCCAATAACATCGAAGCATTCTTAGATGACACCTTTGAAAAACTTCAGGGAAAGAAGATTGGATTGTTTCGTGCCGATAGTGGCTTTTATGATAAGAAAGTATTGGAGTATTTAGAACAACGAAGTATAAATTACATTGTAGCCGTACGCTTATACGCACCCGTTCAACAACTCATTGCATCTCATAAAACATGGCTGCCGTTAAGCAACGGCATTGAAGTAGCCCAACGCAATTATCAAAGTCCGTTATGGAACAAGCCAAGGCGAATAGTCATGGTGCGTCAACATGTACCCACCCGGCCAAAAGCTACAGGACGGAGTTTAAAACTTTTTCAGGAAGAGGGTCTCTATAAGCAATACCGGTATAGTTGTTTCATCACCAGTCTGGATTTACCGTGCCAACATGTGTGGACACTTTATCGCCACCGTGCCAATGCCGAAAATCGTATCAAAGAACTTAAGTACGACTTTGGTTCGGATAGTTTTAATCAGCAAAGCTTCTATGCCACTGAAGCTGCTTTGAACTTTGTGATGATGGCCTACAACTTTATCAGCTTATTCCGCCAGGTTGTATTAAAACAGAAAGTGCATCAACAAATGAAAACACTTCGCTACAATGTCTTTGGTATAGGCGGATACATCGTAAAAAAGGGTAACCAACGAATCCTGAAACTCTCATTGGCTATGAAAAGAAGAGAATGGTTCACTGGACTCTGGATGAACACAAACTCGATCAATACACCGTTCACCTTTGTTTTCTAATGACAATTCTGGGTTAAAATATCATTCCAAATCTTTCTGCTTTCTAAAAAACCCTAGTTTCAGGGGTAAGCACTCGACCAACTACGCCTGTTACGTACGGTAGTTAGAAATGCTGTTACCAACGGACATCTAACGCCGCTCGGGAAAATGGACTTTTAGCACCTGAAGGAATAGGGCATGAACATCTTCAGTCCCCAGAGATCCTACTGTGTACGACTTCAAACCAGGAGAAGTGGTTTACGATCTCGGTTGCTTCGATCTCACCTTCGAAGGATTGATGATACTATGGCATTATAAGCCTATTAATAATGCTGAGGAGATTGTACTCCTCCATTCATTGTTGGAAGCATTCACAGGAGTGAGAACCGGTAAGGATTTGATCAATAGTTGACCCATAGTCAACTTGCATTGGCCGTATTTCGCCCTTTTGATCCTGTGTATTCGACGGAGTCAAATTTTACAACAGATTAAATACCGGATTCATTGCGAACAAAAGCAGTCATACAGGAGGGAACCCTGAAGGACTGAAAGCTTTCAAGATGATGTCTTAACCCCTAATTTAGTTGTACAAATCTGTTTTTCAGAATTTGTGCAGCTTACTAGGGGGTTAAGACACTATGAGAAATCTCAGTTACTCATACTTTTTGATTTCGAGCAATCGCCTGATGTAAATTCCATCCCATTCGATATCAGCTGCTTCATTTGTTGCATCGAACAAGACCGTGCCATTGTAAGTTATCTTATCACAAGATTTGGAGTTGTTTGCCTTCTTTGTAATTAATGTCTGCACCGTATCAACTTCATTTTCGCGCCATTGGATCAGCATTATAGTTGTTTCATCTTTGGAGCTTCTTCCAGGATCTGCAAACACGCTCATGAGTTCTTCACCATTGTAATCATGCTTGTACCAAAAGAAGTTCCGCGGATAACCCATTTTAGGATCATAGACTTCGACTTTTTGACCATCTTCGATGTAGTAAATACGAATCTGTGATTGAACAAAATGATTAGGCGTTATTGAATCAAGCAAATTTTTTCCATTCGCATTTCTTACCCACAATTGCAAATTAATATCGATGTGAGTACCAGAAATATCTTCCTTGCATGAAAAGCTAGTTCCAACGATCACCACCAGAGTGCATATCAGGATTGTGAACTTCATTTGCGCCCGTTAAGGTTTCCTAATGTTAACGACCTGAAATGGTTGAACATTGTATGTGTATCCTGAAGGGTTAAAATTATTAGCAGAATACCAAGCATTTGCCGTGCCACCCCATCCCCAATTCATATATAACAACGCGGAATATCCTTGATCGACCGCGACCCATTCACCCGGGGTGTTTGGATCAGGACTACATGAATAGTATCGTGAAAGTATCAGTCCATCGGCTACCCACGTATGTCCGTTTTGCGTTCCAAAAATCCACCATTGTGTGTCATGATATCCACCTAGAATTACTGGTCTGCCATTTTGAATTTCACTTGCTACAGTCCAAAAGTTGTAATTGCCATCGCTCGGCATTGGATACCCATAACTTGCGAGCGTTCCTTTAATATTGGCATTAGTCGTGCTGGACGCATCGCAGCCATAGGTTGTTTGAAGACGATTCCCTATATCACGTAACAAGGCAGCGGTTGTGGGCGTAGAATTCGTAAGGGGCATTTCGGCCCAGTTTAACGACGTCGGATACTGATAAAATCTCATGATTTGTCCTGTCGCGACCGGTACGCATCCTACCCACGCTCTCCCGCCATTTGCAGAACAACCTAAGGCAGGACATTCAGTATTGTAATTGGCGTTCTGATTCCACGTGCTGGCAGTTAAGGGATTGACGGTAGTCCTTTCTTCGAAACTACTGTCTTCCATGTTGCATCGCCGATTGTGATCGTTGATGCAAGCCTTCCATCGCCGGTCAGAACAGAAGGATTCTCTGAATATCTTTTCCACTGATTTTTGAGCACTACTCCCTGTTCCGGATTCGCAGCACGAATCTTATTTATTGTGTTATGTACCGCCGACATCCAACCTAAAATTCCCTGTGGAAGCATTTGTTGATCCGTTGGGAACGAATTGGTATCTGAATATGCTAAGATTGGGTCGATTCGGTTGTCAGCAGCAACAATGATAAATCCTCCCCCGTCGTAGTTAATGATGTACATCGATGTTCCACTTCGATCAGGATGTACCTCAAAAGTACTTTTGATTTTCTTGCGACCGCTTTTTCCGTCCTTTGAATTCAACAGAGGGGCTTGTGCCGAAGCAAGCTTAAATGCATCATCGGTTGCGACAAAATTTTCCGACTGCGATGTTTTAAAATTATTCTGTTTGAGGGTAACCTGATCCTGACACGCGCAGAATAACGTGACGAAAAGAATCGATAGATATTTTCTCATAATGTGTTATGTTAACGGTACATAAAATTATAATAATTTGGGATAAAATTAAATTCGGATTGAGAAGAAAATATTAATTTTTTACAGATTCGATCGGTATAAATTCATAAGGTTTGAAAACGTCTGAATTGGAATGCTTGATATGACATGTTTAAAATTTAATGCTTTAATATTTTAAGTACCCCAATTATCAGGGGTGTTAAAAATAAGTTCTACGACATAAGGAAACATGGGAAGTTTAAAGGAATTAATGCGATAAACTTAATCACTTGAATCTGCCAGAAAATGTCCGCGTTGGAGACAATATGCGGGTAGGATACATTCATGATGCGACCGGGCGTAAGTTAAAGTAGGAAATACTGCGCGATATTTTGCACATAGAACGATATTATTCGGGTGATGAAATTAACGAGAGGAAGAGCAAGATTACGTCGGTAATTTTCGACTGGAATTTCAATTCAGTTGCTATGGGCTGGGCGCCTTGTTCGGTCATTGTAGGATTCAGCTGCAATTCTCACGGATACGCTGAGGGCACAATCACCTACATTGATCCCTACATAATCTCATCTGTGCAAAGTTTACCATTGTATAAAAAGATAATGGTGAAAATCTGAATGAAGTCATCTTGAGTTAGAAGATCGGCGCAAATATTTTTCACAACGGAGACGAATGGTTTAGCCGAAAGTAGAAGTGTTTTTGTGCCACTAGATCAGTTCAATGAATATCTTATTGATATGTCAGAGAATCCTTTCTGGACGGGCAACTTGAGACAGTTGCGTCTGCATCCTTCTAGCTACGGTTTTGCTGAGTCGGTTTCACGTTTCATCTCCGAATCACGTGCTCGTATGCTTGTTGTGTTCAAAGACCAGCAATTGCTAACGCCTGAACACAAATTCATTCAAAATGAATCAAATTGAATTACCTAACTGCTATATTGTCCTAAAGAAATACTCTTTTTAACTAAGTTCGCTATTCGGTGCGCTATTTTTGAAATGTAATATATGAGGTTCAATATCACGTCATTGCAAGAGAGGTTCGATTCTCTCCGGCTCCACCTTCGCCCGCCGTAGCGTTGCCTCAACGCGAAGGCGGGCT
>JBDSKX010000181.1:0-4126 GCA_039916665.1 Chryseolinea sp.
GAAGCGCGTCGAAGAATTTGGTTCTCTCAGACCACCGTCAGACAAATCATGGGGCGTCAATTTTGTATTGCAGAAATTATGATCGAGTACTTCGTGCCTGTCAATACACCTTTGCTGGAGGGCAATGAGAAGAAGTATCTCAATGAATGTATCGATACTGGGTGGATTTCCAGTGAGGGAAGTTTCCTGACTCGTTTTGAGTCCGGTTTCTCCTCCTACGTCGACAGAAAATATGGTGTGGCCGTTAGTAGTGGATCGGCTGCACTTGATATTGCCATTCACGCACTCGGCATCGAAAAAGGCGATGAAGTGATCATGCCTACTTTCACAATCATATCGCCTGCGTTATCGGTAGTGAGGGCTGGCGCTATACCCGTGTTAGTAGATAGCGACCCGGTTACCTGGAATATGGATGTTGGTCAGATATCAGCCAAGATAAATTCGCGAACAAAAGCTATAGTGGTCGTTCATATTTATGGACTTCCTGCGGATATGGATCCCATTATAAAGTTGTGTAACCGTCATAAATTATTATTGATAGAAGATGCTGCTGAGATGCACGGACAGACATACAATAAACGAAGATGTGGAAGCTTTGGGAACGTGTCAATATTCAGCTTTTATCCTAACAAACACATTACTTGTGGTGAGGGTGGAATGATTGTTACGGACGACAAAGTTCTAGAAGAAAGATGTCGTAGACTCAGAAACCTTGCCTTCGAGCCATCGGTCAGAAGATTTGTTCATTTTGATATGGGATGGAATTACAGGATGACAAACATGCAGGCAGCTATCGGGCTTGCGCAGTTTGAGAAAATTGATCAGCACCTTATAAAAAAAAGAGAGACTGGTAATCGATATAACGAGGGCTTAAAAGGCCTGAAGGATTTCATGTTACCGTTGCGTTCAACAGCATATGCGGAAAACATATACTGCATGTATGGTGTGGTTGCCTCGTCGGAAGCAATAGCCCAAATGACAGTGAGGAAGCTTCATGATGATGGCGTAGATACACGTCCTTTCTTTTGGTGTATGCACGAACAGCCGGTCTTCAGGCAAATGGGTTTATTCGCAAATGAGAAATATCCGACGGCAGAGAGGCTTGCCCGCTGTGGATTCTACCTTCCGAGTGGAACTGGAATCTCACACAATCAGATCAATCACGTCATTAATTCATTGAACCCAGTTGCTCCGTGAAAGTAGGTGTTTACATCGTCGAAAATCTTACACCCTCACACGGAGGTACTTTCTCCTATTCTAACAAGTTAATCGCTTCGATCGACAATTATGCTTTCAAATCACCCATAGAAATCTGTTTTGTTGGCAGGGAACGGCTTCCGGAGATTGCGTTGAAAAGGAAATATGTTGCCATAAGCTCACTGCGAAAATATAACTTCTTCCAAACCCTTAGACGATTCAGAATTCTAAAGGCCCTGTCTGTGTTCTTTGGTCAGGGGGTAGATTTGTGTAATAAGAATGATCATAAGATCCTCATTGCTAACAATGTTGATTTAATACTTTATCCCAAGCAATTTTCTCCACTGATCGAATCGTTCCCATTTCTGACAATGAATTGGGACATTGGACACAAGACAACTTACATCTTTCCTGAATTTTCACGAAGCATAGACTATCGCGACCAGTGGTATAGATCCGAAATTCAAAAGGCACTGGGCGTTATCGTTGAATCGCAGTCGGGAAAAAGAGAGTTTGTTGATCATCTTCAATTTCATGAAAGTAAAGTAGACGTTGTTCCACTTTTTGCTGGTCGCGTTATTGATCTGAATGTCAATCAATCAATGCAGGAGAAGGATTTGGCGGATCATAAGCTTGAGCCTTTAGGGTATTATTTATATCCTGCGCAGTTCTGGGCACACAAGAACCACTATAATCTTCTAAAAGGGTTCAAATTACTTCATGAAAAGCGTATCAAAAAAAATTTAAAGTTGGTATTCACGGGCTATGATAGCGGGAATAAACGGTATATCAGTCAAGTTATCAATGAACTTGGACTCAATGAAGTGGTTGTTGATCTTGACTTTGTTCAGGATGAGTTACTATTCAGTTTGTATAAAAATTGTATTGCGCTCGTGATGCCCAGTTTTTTGGGACCAACCAACATGCCGTTGCTCGAAGCGTTGGCGTTAAAGACCGCAATTATATGCAGTGACCTAAAGGGCCATCGGGAAATGTGCAGCGATGCCGCGATCTACGTTGATCCAGCGGAACCGTTGCAGTGGGCTAAAGCAATGCAGACTTTGTTAGATGAAAACGTCCGTCAGCAGTACATAAAAAATGGGATAAACGTCTACGCAACTTCAATATTTAAAATTGGACACGCGATGATCAATCTTGAAATTATTCTGCTTAAGTACGCCAACATAAGAGGGACATTCAAATAATTAGGCTTTGGTTACTTTTAGTTATGAGCGCGGCAATCGTTATCGATAACGGATGAAGCAATTTTTTTAGGCTAATTTGACGCTTCGTCAAATTAGTGACATAAATCGCTAACTTGCTATAATATTGACATGGCAAACTGAATGTTATTTGTTTGAATCGGATGCGTTTGTCTGCCAACAGTATTTAAAAGAATCATTATGAAGGGAATCATACTTGCGGGAGGATCGGGTACCCGACTATATCCTGCGACGAAAGCTATTTCAAAGCAATTACTTCCGGTTTATGATAAGCCGATGATTTATTATCCACTTTCTGTTTTGATGCTTGCCAACATTCGCGACATCCTCATTATTTCTACACCGGGAGACATTCAGTTATTTAAGAACCTTTTTGAGGACGGCAGCCAATTTGGTCTAAGGCTTCACTATGAAGTTCAACCATCACCAGACGGACTCGCGCAGGCTTTTCTTATTGGTGAGGAGTTCATTGGGACGGACTCCTGTGCGTTGATACTAGGCGACAACATTTTTTATGGATATAACTTTTCGCCATTGCTTGAAGAGAGCGTGCGACTTAAAAGTGGAGCAGCAGTATTCGGATATTATGTAAGTGATCCGGAGCGGTACGGCGTTGTAGAATTTGATAACAGTGGTAAGGCGATCTCTCTGGAAGAGAAACCCATCGAACCTAAATCAAATTATGCTGTGACAGGTCTTTATTTTTATGACAACACGGTTGTTGCTAAAGCCAAACAGGTACAGCCATCTAAACGAGGAGAGTTGGAAATTACAGATCTTAATAATCTTTACTTGAAAGAAGGAACACTTAGCGTTAAGTTGCTCGGACGAGGAATGGCCTGGCTTGATACAGGTACCCATCAGTCACTTCTCAGTGCATCTAATTTTGTAGAATCAATAGAAGAGCGTCAGGGTTTGAAGATTGCATGTCTGGAAGAGATTGCCTTTCGCAAAGGTTATATATCCAAAGAACAACTGCAGGAACTTGCCAAGCCGCTATTGAAGAACGGATATGGCCAATACCTATTGAAAATTCTTAATGAAAAGACTTTTTTTCGGATATGAAAGTAATACAAACACAGTTCAGAGGGCTTTGCATTCTGGAGCCAAAAGTTTTTGAAGATCAGCGCGGTTATTTCATGGAGGCATATAGCGCCCAGACTCTTAAGGACGTTGGTCTGGAAGCAAATTTTGTTCAGGACAATCAGTCGTTTTCGGGAGCGAACGTGGTACGAGGTCTGCACTTTCAGAACGCGCCGTATGCCCATTCAAAACTGATCCGCGTCTTGTCAGGCACCATACTCGACATTGCACTCGACCTAAGGCGCGATGAGCCGACTTTTGGAAAGCATTTCGCAATGGAACTATCGTCAAGAGATAAAAAACAACTTTACATCCCTAAGGGATTTGCACATGGCTTTCGGGTACTTGAAGGTGATACAACGATTTTTTATAAATGCGATACCTACTACTATCCTCAGTCAGAAGGTGGTATTCTGTACAACGATCCTGCTTTGAGCATTGACTGGGGAATTTCAGACGACAACGTGATTGTCTCTGAAAAAGATAAAAAGAATCCACTGTTGGCAAATGCAACATTTAACTTTTAGCTACTGTGAAGATACTGGTCACAGGCGCAAACGGACAGCTGGGAAGCGAGCTGAAGAGTATTGTCGCACAATCTCCTGAGTACACATTTGTTGATG
>JBDSKX010000182.1:0-3925 GCA_039916665.1 Chryseolinea sp.
TAAAAATCATTAATGCCTTAAAAGCAAAAAATCAAATTGTGGCCATGACTGGCGATGGTGTCAATGATGGCCCGGCATTGAAAGCAGCACACATTGGTATTGCCATGGGTAAAAAGGGTACTGAAATTGCCAAGCAGGCCGCTTCATTAATCCTGGTGGATGATGACCTTTCTAAAATGGTGGATGCCGTAGCAATGGGCAGAAAAATCTATTCTAACCTGAAGAAAGCGATTCAATATATTATCTCTATCCACGTTCCCATTGTGCTTACCGTATTCACGCCGCTGATGTTGGGATGGATATACCCCAACATCTTTTCACCCGTGCACATCATTTTCCTGGAATTGATTATGGGTCCTACCTGTTCGATTATTTATGAAAATGAACCCATGGAGCTCAATACCATGATTCAGAAACCAAGACCATTCACCCGGACTTTTTTTAGCAGACGAGAACTTAGCACGAGCATTCTACAAGGATTACTTATTACGCTGGGAACGCTAATCACATATCGCTATGCTGTTTACCAGGATTGGAGTGAATCTATTACAAGGTCTATGGTCTTTACCGTGTTGATCTCTGCCAACATTTTTCTTACGCTGATCAACCGCTCCTTTTACTATTCGATCTTAACAACGATAAAATATAAAAACAATTTAGTGGCGCTCATCATTTTCATCACCATCTTCATAACGGGGTCGTTACTTTTTGTAAAGCCGCTGGCCAAATTCTTCGAATTCTCATCACTCAACCTGTATCAACTATTGTGGAGCATTGGCGTGGGTTTTCTATCTGTTATCTGGTACGAGATCGTGAAGTGGAATCTCCGAAGGAATAAAACGTCTACCTGATTTTAATTGCCATACTTTACCTTCATTACTTTTCTGAAGTAGAATGATTGCCAAGCAATGTTCTTGCTTTTTCGCAAAGGCGTTCGACGGTGAATCCATACTCGCGCATCATCACAGGGCCAGGCGCAGATGCCCCAAATGAATCCATGCTGATTATTTCTCCATCACTGCCCACATATCGGTGCCAACCCTGCGCAATACCGGCTTCAACTGAGATCCGTAAACCAACGGATTGCGGAAACACTTTTTCCTTATACGCTTGTGGTTGCAACTCAAACAATTCCCAACTAGGCATAGAAACCAAGCGCACTGCGATGTTCTCCTTTTCCAAAATTTCTTTTGCTGAAATAATAAGCGAAAGTTCAGAACCGGTAGCGATCAAGATCAGTTGAGGAGTTCCGGCTGGAGCATCCTCCAGAATGTACGCACCGAGTCGAAGGTCTTCTGCCGCGGCAAATCTCTTCCTGTCCAGGGTTGGAAGGTTCTGCCTTGATAATATTAACGCGATTGGTTGATCCGGCAATTCAATGGCAAGTTGCCAGGCCATTGCTGTTTCATTGGCATCACCAGGGCGCACCACAATGAGATTGGGTATCGCTCTTAAACTTGCCAGATGCTCAACCGGTTGGTGAGTCGGACCATCTTCACCTACAGCGATGCTGTCGTGCGTGAAGACGTAAATCACTTTTAGTTTCATCAATGCCGCCAGTCGAACAGCAGGACGCAGGTAATCTGAAAATGTCAGGAATGTGGAGCAAAAAGGAATAATGCCACCGTGTGCTGAAAGTCCATTAGAAATAGCAGCCATTCCATGCTCACGTACACCATACTGTAAATTACGACCCGCATAACTCCATCCACCTTCTGCTGACCCTTGCAGATCACCAATTGCCATCAACGGACTTTCAAAATTCCCGGCACCGATCAATTCCGTGAAAGTCGATGTATTCAGGTCGGCTGATCCGCCAATAAAGTGTGGCAAGGTCTTACAAATAGTTTGCATCACTCTACCCGAAGCCACGCGCGTGGAAATACCTTTATCACCTTCAGGAAAGGAAATATCTATTTTATTCCAACTGGATGGTAAATGATTGTTGATTATTTCAGACAGCTCGACTGCCAGCTCCGGGTGGGACTGTTCATAGTCCAGGAACAAAGAGTTCCATTCTGCCTCGGCTTTTTTACCTTCGTAATCAGCCTTATGAAAATGTGTTTCAACTTCAGCGGGAATAAGAAATAATGGTTCAACAGGCCATTCCAAATTTTTCTTGCTCTTGATAACTTCTTCTTTTCCCAAGGGAGAACCATGCGCCGCACACTTATCCTGTTTATCGGGCGAGCCATAACCAATATGCGTATGCACCATGATAAGAGACGGACGGAGTGTTTCAGCGCGTGCAGCATGAATCGCTTGATCAATCTCGTTTAAGTCGTTGCCGTCCTCAACGACCACGACGTGCCAATCATATGCTTCAAATATTTTCCTCCGATCCTCAGTAAACGTCACCGGCGTTGCCGAAGAAAGCGTAATGTGATTATTATCATATAGGTAAATTAATTTACCTAGTTTCAAGTGACCCGCCAGGGATGCAGCTTCTGCTGATACTCCTTCCATCAAGTCGCCATCACTTACTATCGCGTAGGTATGATGATTGATAATTTCCAATCCAGGACGATTATATCGCGCCGCCAGATAGGCTTCGGCAATAGCCATACCCACTCCGTTGGCAAAGCCCTGTCCAAGTGGTCCTGTACTTACTTCCACTCCTGGCGTCAAACCGCGTTCGGGGTGCCCTGGAGTGATACTTCCCCATTGCCGGAAACGCTTGATTTCTTCAATCGGCAAATCATAACCAGTAAGATGCAAGAGGCTATAGAGCAGCATCGAACCATGCCCGGCAGACAAAACAAAACGGTCGCGGTTAAACCAATGGGGATTCCTGGGGTTATGCTGGAGGAACCTTGTCCATAAAACATAAGCCATAGAGGCAGCACCCATAGGCAAACCCGGGTGCCCGCTGTTTGCTTTTTCTACAGCATCAACTGATAAAAAACGAATGGTGTTTATTGCTTGCTGATCCAAAGCAGCATTGCCGATGGTTTGATCAGGCGCGTAATTTGATGTTGTTGTGTTCATGACATTAACAGGTATTAAATTTTATAGCTTGATATAAGTCGTCTCCCAAATATTAAAGCCATCAAGCGCTCGATAGATTCATTTCTGTTGTCTGCGTCGCTGCTGATGACAATTCAGAGGACATTTACAGACAGATTCACTACAATTATCCTTGTGATGCGCTGATTGCGAATGGGTCACTGCCCTTTCACAAACAATCTGCTGTTTCGCATGTGCAAGTGTTCCGTTTCACGCACCCACAGCAGGTTAACAGTTTCCCATGGCTGATTTAGTTTGAAAGTTTTCTCTCAATGTAAATGCCTGGATCCCGATCGCTTATAATGAAAATGTATTCATCTGATTGCATTGTTTAAGGTGCTTCTTCCTAAAAAGGTCCTTAAATGCCTTACCCATTTCGTCCTTGCGGAAGAATTTAACTAAACACAAATTTTGAGATATTCTGCAGCGATTATGTTGGATGATCTCTGAAAGATTTTACAAGTTTTACAGTTAATGCGACAAATTGCCTGGACCCTCATGTGCATGCATCCCGATAAATATTGGATATCAATACCGTTGATATTCGTCCGAAGTTCAAAAAATGAATGTCTAGTCCTACTTTGTCATGTTAGTTAACTAACAAGCATTATCCTCAGATTACGGTTTACCGCTTGGGGATTGCCTCCAATATCATTTTGGCCAATGAATCCGTCGACCATTATCCGAGTATAAGATCAAAAACGTTGGCCTGCAATTTATGCGCGCGACTACGACCTGACTATGAAAAGCACTTTTCACGCGCGCAATAACGGTAGGTCGATTTTTCAAACCATTTATGAGTATGATTTCATCGACTGATACTGGAAATATTTTGATCAGGAAAATTGGAGGGTGGAATCAAAGGTGTCTGGAAATTTGGCGTGCGGCGAAAGACCAACCCTTTCAGGGTTCAAAAAAA
>JBDSKX010000183.1:0-48131 GCA_039916665.1 Chryseolinea sp.
GTGCTTGACCAGAACATGCCACGAATGAACGGAAAGCAAACGCTATCGTTTATGAAATCCCACGAGATATTTTCCAGAATACCGGCTGTTATCTATTCAACCTATACTGACCGTAACCTGATCATGGGGTGCACACAGCTGGGCGCTATTGATGGTGGATATGAAGCCCATCGACAAGGCGGGATACCAGAAAATGATGGACGATTTTCTTGACGTGCTATAGTTCTTCATCCATCGCGAGCATGCCAATTCGATGCTTCGGTTCTGATATTATCCTCTAATAACATTCGAACACCTCTTCGGCGAGGGGGGTAAAACTTGACACTCTCGCCTTACGACTCCTCAATTCCTGAAAACAACCCTTCAGCTTCTGTAGGGTTCAAATGCGACAACATTATTCAAATCCCACATTATCAGTTGCTTACAATAATTGGTTGCGCACTTGCATGTAAGTGCAGGAAATCAAAACAAAAAATCCATGATGATATTAATAATGATTGCGCTTGGCTGCGGCTGTTTCTGGCTTCTATTCAAACTCATAGACGTATTCGAAAAAATTTAAATATATGATGATAGCACTGCTCTTTATCAGCATACTGGTGTTCGTCTACCTCCTGTATGCGCTGATCAAACCTGAAAAATTCTGATGGTTTGATTTACGCACTAATCAAGAACTAATGATCGATAAAATGAACTGACAATGAATTCTGAAATTTTAGGTATTACTGCACTTTTTATGCTCACTCTCCTGTTAGCCATTCCGTTGGGACGTTATTGCGTTAAAGTTTTTAAGAACGAAAAATCATGGCTTGACTTTATGTCTCCTCTGGAGAATGCGGTTTTTAAATTGTGTCGGATCAATCCTGATCTCGCGATGGATTGGAAAGAGAATCTCAAAGCATCTCTCACACTCAATTTGATATTCTTTCTATGGGCTTTTCTGATATTGACAACGCAATCATGGCATCCGTTCTGGAACCCCGATGGAATAACAAGCATGGAGCCCACAACGGCTTTTAATACTGCGGTTAGCTTCATGACGAACACAAACCTTCAGCATTATAGTGGTGAATCGGGAGCAACTTATATGACACAGTTGCTTGTGTTTTGTTTTCTTCAATTCGTGAGCGCAGCGACGGGTATCGCGGCGATGACTTCGGTGTTCAAAGCGATGGCTTACGGTCAGACTACTGATCTTGGAAATTTTTATCAATTGTTCCTAAAGAGTTGCACGCGAATCCTGCTTCCGCTTTCTATTGTAATCGCCATTTTTCTGATTGTTCGTGGAATCCCTTCAACATTTGATGGTGCTTCTCAGATAATCACTTTACAGGGCGATACGGTAAACGTTGCACGCGGACCTGTTGCTCCTATGGTTGCTATCAAACAAATTGGAACGAATGGTGGTGGATATTTTGGTCCAAACTCAACGCACCCTTTTGAAAATGCAGACTATCTTACAAACTTCGTAGAGAATTTCGCCATACTCATCATACCGATGGCATTGATCTTCGCTTTCGGCTTTTACATCGGAAAACCGAAGGCAGGCTATGCTTTTTTTGCGGCCATGACGTTGGTGTTTCTAACCTTTGTCTTTGTGACGGTGCACTTTGAATCACAGGGTAATCCGGAGATCACAAGAATGGGCATCGACAATTCTCTTGGTTCGATGGAAGGGAAGGAAGTAAGGTTCGGTCCGGTAGCCAGTGCGTACTGGGGAGTGTCAACTACTTCAACGTCTAACGGATCTGTGAACTCTATGCACGATAGTCAGACGCCAATATCAGGAGGCATTTATATTCTGGATATGATGATCAACGCCATCTATGGCGGCGTTGGAGTAGGTTTTATAAACTTCTTTGTATTTGTGATCATTGCCGTTTTCATTTCCGGATTGATGGTGGGACGAACGCCTGAATTATTTGGAAAAAAAATAGAGGCGAAGGAAGTCAAGATTGCTGCGCTTGTAGCGATTCTGCATCCGTTTCTTATTCTAGTCAGTACTGCAATTGCCGCACACCTGCAGGCTAACAATCCTGACATAGGCTGGCTGGCCAATCCGTCGTACCACGGCTTCAGCGAAATGCTATACGAATTCACTTCGGCTGCGGCCAACAACGGATCGGGTTTCGAAGGTCTCGGCGATGCTACCGCTTTCTGGAACATACTCTGTGGTATTTGCATGCTATTCGGAAGGTTTATACCCATAATAGGTCCATTGGCAATTGCAGGATCATTGGCTGCTAAAAAATATGTCCCTGAAAGTGCGGGAACATTAAAAGTTGAGAGTCCAGCGTTTGTTGCTGTATTGCTTTCGGTCATCATCATTATTGCTGCCCTTTCATTTTTCCCGGCATTGGCACTTGGCCCGATCGCTGAATATTTCTCGATCCTATAATATTTATCAATTATGAGCAAACGTGTTAAAAAAGAGATCAAGCTGTTTGAACCGGCGCTTGTGAGCGAGTCGATCAAACAATCCTTTGTGAAGTTGAATCCAAAGCTGATGATGAGGAACCCAGTGATGTTCTGCGTGGAAGTTGGAACGTTCATCATGTTGTTCGTTTCGATATATTCATTTACGAATTCAGACCAGGGATCACCTGTTTACAACATCGTGATCTTTCTTGTTCTGTTGGTTACGTTGTTGTTCGGAAATTTTGCGGAAGCGATTGCAGAAGCAAGAGGTAAGGCTCAGGCGGATTCCTTGAGAAAGACGCGGGAGGAAACACCGGCGAAATTTATTTCAGATAGCGGTACGGTTACAATGAAACCTTCGAGTCAGCTGAAGAAAGGGGATGTTTTCCTATGCGAAACAGGTGATACGATTCCTACGGATGGAGAAATTATAGAAGGTATTGCTACTGTTGATGAAAGTGCTATTACGGGAGAATCTGCTCCGGTCATTCGGGAAGCGGGTGGCGACAAGAGTTCTGTTACTGGTGGAACCAAAGTGATCAGCGACAAAATAAAAGTGCTTGTCACAACGCAGCCTGGTGAAAGTTTTCTGGATAAGATGATTGCACTGGTTGAAGGTGCCAGCAGACAAAAGACTCCGAACGAAATTGCATTGACACTTTTGTTGTCCGGATTTACGATTGTCTTCCTGCTAGTAACGGTTACGCTGAAACCATTTGGTGATTATTCGAGAACACCAATCTCGATAGGTGCGTTGATTGCTTTGTTTGTTTGTCTTATTCCGACGACTATTGGTGGACTGCTTTCCGCGATTGGCATTGCCGGAATGGATCGCGCGTTGCAGGCAAATGTTATCGCCAAATCGGGTAAGGCCGTTGAAACTGCCGGTGACCTGGATACTATTCTTTTGGACAAAACAGGGACAATCACGATAGGCAACAGGAAGGCAACAAATTTTTTCGCTTCGAAGGGAATTCGTGAGGACACATTGATCGAGTGCGCGACGATAGCGTCCCTGGCAGATGATACGCCAGAAGGAAAATCTATCGTTGAACTCGCAGGAACGAAAGGGTATAGGCATCCTGCTGCGATCGGGAGTCAGGTAGATCTGTCGTATGGGCTTCCCAATGCGCGGATCATCAAATTTTCTGCGGAGACACGAACATCAGGAATCGATCTTGACGGAAGAATCATCCGCAAGGGTGCATACGATGCAATAAAGAAACTTATTGAAAAAGCTGGAAACCAATTCCCCAATGAGGTCAAGGCGACGGTAGATCGTATTTCATCAAATGGGGGTACCCCACTCGTTGTATCGGAGAATGATGAAGTGCTTGGCGCGATTGAGTTACAAGACATAGTAAAGCCCGGAATTACCGAGCGATTTGAACGTCTTAGAAAGATGGGAGTGAAGACCGTTATGGTAACGGGTGATAATCCGCTCACTGCAAAGTATATCGCTGAGAAAGCCGGTGTAGATGATTTCATTGCCGAGGCCAGGCCGGAAGACAAACTGGAATATATCCGCAAGGAACAAAGTCAGGGTAAACTTGTCGCCATGATGGGTGACGGTACAAACGATGCGCCGGCACTTGCTCAGGCTGATGTAGGTGTCGCGATGAACAGTGGAACGCAAGCTGCCAAAGAAGCAGGTAACATGGTAGATCTTGATAATGATCCAACAAAACTTATTGAAGTGGTCGAGATCGGCAAACAATTGTTGATCACCAGAGGGACGCTAACAACATTTTCGATCGCGAATGATGTTGCTAAATATTTCGCGATCGTTCCAGCGTTGTTCATGGCTTCGATTCCTGCGCTTCAGGCTTTGAATATTATGAAGCTTGCGAGTCCTGAGAGTGCAATTCTCTCGGCCGTGATCTTCAATGCGTTAATCATTCCTATACTCATACCGCTGGCGTTACGTGGGGTCGATTACAAACCTATTGGTGCGAGCGCATTGCTTTCGAGAAATTTATTCATCTATGGCTTGGGTGGTATTGTCGTGCCTTTTATAGGCATTAAGCTGCTTGACCTCATTATTTCACCGCTACTTTAATTAAATAGAATATGAAAAATCATTTGATCATCGGATTAAAGATTACCCTGATAACAATCATGCTCTTTGGAGTTCTTTATCCGCTGGTGATCACCGGGATTGCAAAGGTAATCGCTCCGAATGGTGGGAAGGGACAAGAAGTTATCTTAAACGGTAAGCTTGTCGGATTTGAGTTGATTGGCCAAAAGTTTGATGACGATAAATATTTCAACGGCAGGCCATCTGCTGTGGATTACAACGCTACGGGTACTGGAGGCTCCAATAAAGGCCCATCAAATCCTGAATATCTGAGTCAGGTAAAGGCGCGTATTGATTCGTTTCTAGTTCATAATCCTTCTGTGAGCAAGGCTCAAATCCCAGTTGACCTGGTTACTGCGTCCGGTGGCGGACTTGACCCTCACATATCGCCAGCATCTGCAAAGGTTCAGGTTGATCGCATCTCGATGATCAGAAAGCTGGATAAAGAAAAAGTGAAATCCCTTGTTCAGGAACATATCGAACGTCCAACGCTTGGGATTGGTACTTCCAGGGTAAATGTGCTGCGGCTAAACATAGCGTTGGATGCATTAAAATGAGTATACGACAAAGTCTATTATTTATGATAGGGGTTTTGACCTCTGTCGTATGCTATGCGCAAGATGATCACACGCTATCTCCGTTTTCATTTAGTGGATATGTTGAAACATATTACGCATATGAATTCAATAGGCCTTTAAACAATACACGTCCTGCATTTGTTTACTCTCACAACAGGCACAACGAGATTAATCTTAACCTCGGCTTTATTAAGGGTTCCTACAATAAGGATAATGTACGGGCAAATCTTGCGTTTATGACCGGAACATACGCGAATGCTAATCTTGCTTCTGAGCCTGGCGTGTTGAAAAATATCTACGAGGCCAATGCAGGGGTTAAGATATCATCATCAAAAAAGTTATGGGTCGATGTCGGTATTTTTGCATCACACATCGGATTTGAAAGTGCTGTCGGAAAAGATTGCTGGAGTCTTACTCGAAGTATTCTTGCCGACAATACTCCGTACTATGAATCAGGCGCTAAAATTTCTTACACGAGCGGCAATGGAAAGTGGTTTCTCTCAGCTTTGCTTTTAAATGGATGGCAGCGCATACAACGGGTTGGAGGAAATTCTTTGCCTTCGTTTGGAACACAGGTCACGTTCAAACCAAGAGCATCAATTACTTTGAACAGCAGCACTTTCATCGGTACCGACAAACCGGATAGCACGAGACAAATGCGGTACTTCCATGATTTGTATGGGATATTCCAGGTAACTGAAGCGTTTGGATTGACCGTTGGATTTGATTATGGCGCTGAACAAAAGAGTAGCGAAACGAATGCTATGAATGTGTGGTTTTCTCCTGTGATCATTGCGAAGCTCGTCATTACCGAGAAAGTATCGGTGGCCCTGCGTGGCGAATATTATTCCGATCGGCATGGGGTAATTATTACGTCAGCAACGCCCAATGGTTTCAAGACCAGAGGGCTGTCAACGAATATAGATTATCGCATATTCCCGAATGCTGTGTGGCGAGTCGAGGTTAGAAACTTCGAGAGTAAGGACAAAGTTTTCGAACGCAGAGAATCCCCTTCAAAAACAGATACCTTCGTCACTACTGCGCTCGCCGTAAGTTTTTGAAAAGTATAGACGACATCAGATATGGATGAGAAAGAGAAATCGGTACAGCATTTTCTAAGCCTGATCCGCAAGTCAAAACGCGGCAAGTTTAAGATTTACATTGGCATGAGTGCAGGTGTCGGCAAAACTTACAGAATGTTGCAGGAAGCGCATAGTCTTTTGAAAAACAAGGTGGATGTCAAAATCGGGTATGTGGAGACTCATGACCGTAAGGAGACTCATGATCTGGCGGAAGGGTTGCCAATGATTCCAAGACGCAAAGTTTTTTACAGGGGTAAAGAACTTGCTGAAATGGATCTTCAGGCCATCCTGAACATACATCCCGAAGTTGTGATCGTCGATGAACTCGCTCACACAAACATTGAAGGGAGTAAGAACGAAAAACGCTGGCAGGATGTGTTGGAGATACTCGATGCTGGTGTTAATGTGATCAGCGCGGTGAACATTCAGCACATTGAGAGTCTGAATGATGAGGTACAACGTATAACGGGTATTGAAGTCAGGGAACGTGTGCCTGATAGGATTTTAGGTCTGGCAGATGAGGTTGTAAACATAGACCTTACAGCAGACGAGTTGATAGCCAGACTGCAGGAGGGTAAGATTTATCATCCTTCAAAGATTCAAATGGCGATAAATAATTTCTTCAAAGCTGAGAGTATTCTGCAGCTACGTGAACTTGCCTTAAAAGAGGTTGCATCTCAGGTAGAAAGAAAAGTTGATTCTGAAGTTACCGTCAACACCAGATTACGTCACGAGAAATTTCTGGCGTGTATTGGTAGCAATCATGATATTTCACGGATGATCATTCGTAAGACCGCAAGGCTTGCCGGATACTACAACTCGAAATGGTATGTTCTTTATGTTCAGACCAGTCGTGAGGATTCAAATCGCATCAAACTGTCCGTTCAGCGTCATCTGATCAATAACTTCAAGATGGCTACGGAAATGGGAGCAGAAGTTATTCAGGTTAAGAGTAACAACATTCCTTCGATCATCGTGAATGTTGCAGAAGAAAAAAAGATTACTACAGTGTGTATCGGCAAACCGAGGCTAACGCTATGGCAGGTAATTTTGAAAACAAACGTCTTTAACCAGTTGTTGAATAAATTGTCCAATACAGAAATCGACCTGGTTATTTTATCATGAAGCTGAAAACGAAAGTATCATTTGGTGTGGCTTTTCTCTTCCTCGTTATTTTGACGATTGGTGGGATAAGTTTGTATTATTTAAATGCTTTGTCCAATGATTCTGAAAACATCCTCAAAGATAATTACGAAACACTTGAATATACCAAGAGAATTATTGAGAGCTCGGACAGTTTGAAGTTTGACTCGATCCGCGCTTTCACGGTGATTGGAAAAAACCTGGTGCTACAGGAGGAGAATGTTACGGAAAGAGGTGAACGCGAACTAACGCACCAATTGCGCGCCACGTTAGAGAGAATGAAGAGTATAGGCGTATATGACAGTGGTGTTCTGCAGATCAGAAGGCTTGCACTTGCTGTACAGGAATTGAACATGCACGCCATTATCAGCAAAAATGAGGTGACGCATAACACGGCAACCAATGCATCAACGTATCTCATTGTAGTCGGCACGATCTGTATTCTAGCTGCTTTTACGTTTATCATCAATTTCCCCAGATATGTGGCGAATCCTATTGTGCAACTTACGTCGAGTATAAAGTCGATCGCAAACAAAAACTACGAGGAACGACTTTCTTTCGACAGAAAGGACGAGTTTGAGGAACTTGCTGAAGCGTTTAATCAAATGGCTGAAAAACTTGACGAGTATGAGCACAGCAATCTTGCCAAGATCATATTTGAAAAGAAGCGGATTGAAACGATCATTGACCGAATGACCGATCCGGTGATCGGACTGGATGAATCGAAACGTATCATCTTTGCCAACGATCAGGCTACCGATTTATTGAGTCTTAAACGTGAGGATATCATCGACCATTATGCGCCCGACGTTGCATTGAATAACGATTTATTCAGAAACCTGATCAAACAGAGCAGCGGAGACAAAGACTTAGGAATGATCAAGGCTGTTGTGAATGGTAAAGAGAACTATTTTAAGAAGGAGAGTATTGACGTTAGTTTTTTACCGACCGGAGAGAAAGGAAGTGTCAGCATTGGTAGAGTGATTATTTTGAAGAATGTCACATCATACAAGGAGCTGGATCTTGCTAAGACAAATTTTATTGCCACTGTCTCGCACGAATTAAAAACGCCGTTGGCGTCGTTGCAGATGTGTGTGAAGTTGTTGCAGGATAATCGGGTGGGGTCGCTGAACGATGAACAGAGCAGCATTACTAAAACGCTTGGGGAAGAGGTCGCCAGGTTATCCAAGATAACAAACGAACTGCTTGATTTGTCACAAGTGGAGACGGGAAACATTAAACTGGATATCAGACGCTCTGATGCCCGGGAAATTATCGAGATGGCCGTTGAGGCTGTGAAAGTTCAATCAGACCGCAAGCATGTTACCGTTGAGGTTGGGTTGCCGCATGATCTCCCCTCGATTCAAGCAGACCTCGACAAGACAACGTGGGTTCTTGTTAATCTTTTGACGAATGCCATTCGATATAGTCCGGAGAATGGAAAAATTATTGTGCTGTGTGAGAATGTCACGGGAAAGATTCATTTCTCAGTTGAAGATGGAGGACCTGGAATTGAAGAGAAGTACATCAAAAGAATTTTCGAAAAGTTCTTTCAGATTCCAGGGACCCCTACGGGTACTGGTCTTGGTCTCGCGATTTCAAAAGAGTTCATTGAGGCCCAGGGTGGAGAGTTAACGGTTAAGAGTGTTATCGGTAAAGGAAGCATCTTTGCATTCGATTTGCCGAAAGCGAACAAGCCATTATAATTAAAGATTGCATTATTCAAAATATTCGAATGCATCAATAATATCGAGATACACGCCATCAAATCCCGCGTTGATGATTTTCTTTGCATAACAATTATCGTTTCCATAGATAATGTTCTGCCACTCAGTTTGCCAATATTTTACTTTAAAGTTGCCTGGCCAGTCTGGATTCTCAGCCTCCATCCATACAGGCTTGCTGCTATTCCACGATGACTGCCAATAGTATCGGTAGTTTTCAGCTTCTCCAATCGACATGTATGAAATCACAAGACGTTTTCCGCCATTTGCTTTGCTTCTCAATAATTCTATTTCCGGGGAAGTAAAGGATGAGCCGTCATTAAAATATAGATCCATGATCAGCAGGTCATAATTTGTGGATGTTACTGCAGCGATAAAAGCCGCCCGTGTGGCGTATGATTCTGGATTGATGAGATAGAGGAAGTTGTTAACCTGGGTGATCGACGTAATCATCGAGTTATTTTCCGCATATATAGGCGTTGGATAGCTGGGAATATTATTGAGCTCGCGGTGATCCGCATCAAACGAAACAAAACCCGAGATTTTGTTCTTCGAATACGCATCGTCCATGTTAACATTTCCAGTACAATAGTCAGTGACAAGAATCATTTTGCCCGACGATTTGGACAAGTTTAGGAACCCCTTGAGATAGGTGATCGTTTCGTCAGGTGTAGGCTGATTGTCGCTGTCATAACCATAAAGGAGATCTTCCTGGCCATTTGCATCAACTGCATTCAGGTATTCTGTATGTGGAGCAGTAATATCCTCTCCGTTTTTGCTAACCAGCTCAATTCCATTTTGAGGAACGATGATGAAACTTGGATTCTGTGCCTTGGTGTATTTGCTGATTCCAATCACGAAATCACGCATCAGTTGTTTGTAATCTCCGTTTGGGATCTGTGATTTGTCTTCGTCATCAATGCTACAGGATAGCACAAGAATTGAAAACAAAAAGAGCACGAATTGTTTCATTGTTGAATTTACTCAATCAAACGCGGCTTACAGAATGTAATTGCACAAAATGATTAAAAAGAAGCGCATCGTTCAAATAGGAAAGTGGAATGCTGTTCCACGCTGCTAGAATATGACATTATTTGTTTGAGGCTTTACAAGCGGACGAATAAAATTATTTAATGTCGGCATCTCACCCGTAAATTGTCGTGATCAACCTGTTGGAAGCGCGGTTTTCATTTTACGTTTGTAGAAGTATAGCAAATACAAAATATAAAATTATGCTTCTTCAAAACAAAAATGCGGTAATCTATGGTGCAGGTGGGTCATTAGGAGGAGCAGTTGCTCAAGCACTCTCGGCATCAGGGGCCAAACTATTTCTTACCGGCCGAACCACAGAATCTGTGCAAAAGGTTGCCGACGAAATCCAGTTGGCGGGTGGTCATGCCGTGGTGGACAAAATAGATGCCTTGGATGAAAAGGAAATTCAAGCGCATCTCGATAAAGTTGTAAGTCAGGCGGGTTCAATAGATATATCGTTTAATGCAACGGGATGTGAGGTCGTTCAAAATCTTGCGATGATCGACATGAGCAAAGACGACTTCATGCGTCCTGTCACGTTTATGCTTCAGACCCAATTCCTAACGGCTACAGCTGCGGGACGATTGATGAAGAAGCAAGGATCGGGTGTAGTGTTGACATTGACCGCGACGCCAGGCGGTATTGGATATCCTTTAACTGCGGGGTTCGCGCCTGCATGCTGTGCCGTTGAAAGTCTGTCGAGGAACCTTGCAGCAGAGCTGGGTTTGTATGGGATACGCGTTGTGAACATCCGGTCCGGTGGTTCTCCAGACTCGCGCGTATTTGCAAGCATGATCAAAAACTATCCGGATGTCATGGAACCCATTTTACGAAGAATGAAACAAGACACAATGCTAAAAACGCTGCCGCTAATGGACGATATCGCCAACGTTGCAGTATTTCTGACTTCACCTTTGGCTGGCAAGATCACGGGGGTTACGGTAGATGTCACGTGTGGTACGACCGCTGGATTAAATTATCGAACGGCCATGAGCGCATTTTAAAGTGGTTACTTTTTGAGAAGTAATAAAGCGTGACCTGTTGTTTCTGTTTCGGATACATACTGATTTGTGATGATAGAGAAGCCAATACTTTCCAGCCATTCCAGATATTGGCTCAAACTATTATTACTCCAATACATCGTGGTACCCTCGGCAATCCAGTTTTCTTCCGTGTCCGTCCCTTCATTTATTCCAAGTGTGCATAAAAAATATCCTGGTGTCTTCAGCCAGTGATAAATGGATTTTAGCAATTGCCGTTGTTGTTCTAATGGAACATGAATGATCGAGTAAAGTGCGATAATGCCGTCATATGAGTTTTCGGTGTATTGCAGTTGGGTCATGTCTGCGACGATGAACCAAGTTTCCGTTACATTCTTTCGCGCATTTTCGATTTGAACGGGAGAAAGATCAACGCCTGTATATTGAAATTGACGTGTCAACTCCCGCGCTACCGGAACACCGTCGCCGCAACCCAACTCCAGAATTGTACCATGATTTGGCAGCAATGACTTGAATTCGGCAACCCACCGGATATATTCGTTTTCGTGAGACGCCTTAAATCGTTCGCGATAACGAGCAGAAAGCTCATCATATCCCTTTTTAACAATTTCTTTAGGGTCTTCCATAATTGACCTGAATTTCGAAAGTTTCTTAATCGTCGGTCCGTGAGCGCGACCGGTGATTGGTCTGCACGGCTTTAATCATATCAGAATCCGGTAATAAATATTTTTTGTGGTGCCAATCTCTGAACTGAGATTTTAATCAGTCATCTTGCTGGCCGATAAAAATACAAAAACTATGGAAGTAAGAATAGGAATAAAAAAGGAACACCTTGCACCTGTCGCAGCATCACTCAGCAAAATTCTCGCCGACGAGTTCGTATTGAACACAAAGACACGTAAGGCGCATTGGAATATAGAAGGCCCCGACTTTTACAGCAAGCACAAGCTGTTTGAAAGTCAGTATCAGGCGTTGGATGAGATCGTTGATGACCTTGCTGAGCGCATTCGTTCAATTGGACATTATGCTCCCGGGACTTTAAAAGAATTTTTGCAGCTCACACATTTAACGGAACAAACTCGCGAAAAAAATACAAGTGAAGGTTTTATCAAAGACTTACTGCTTGACCATGAAAGTATCTTGATTCATCTTCGTGAAAACATAGATAACTATGTAACCGCCTTTCACGACGCTGGCAGCAGCGACTATATCACAGGATTAATGGAAAAGCACGAAAAATTTGCTTGGATGTTGAGAGCGCATCTTTCTTAACATCGACGGCATTGCAAAGCGCCTTACGTCGTTGATAGATCTAAAGGCGCGAAGATCAACAGCTATGTGTTCTTCGTGCCTTTTTTTATTTCCGCAGTTTTCTAATGAGTTGCCTTTGAAGAATTCGATCAGTCCTTTCTTCACATCCTCAGTCGGATTATGAACAACTCAGACGCCTTTGTAGCCGAGCTCACGAAAATTCTCTCTCACGATAACTGGTTATCACAAATGGTGCATTGTGGGTACGATGTTTGAATGTTAATTTACCGGATCCATGGATTCAAGAGACTTACTGCCATGATTCTGAATTCATAATTTTAAAACGCTGTCCCAAGCCGCTTTAAACCCCTTCCCCTTATGTTGTGGCCATAGCATTGAAAACTTCATCTCTACGCCTTTCAGTAGTTGAATACAAAGTGTTTTGTCATCTTCTGCGAGATCGTGCATAATCAAGCGTGCGTTCTTCACAATTCTTCCATAACAGACTTCAACGATCTTCTCGCCTTTGGCAGTCAACTCAACGCGTTTTGAGCGTTTGTCTTCCCTATCGCTGTATTCTTTAATCAATCCTCGCGTTTGTAATCGCTTCAGCATATCCGTGCCACTGGAAAGTTCAAACAGGTTAGCAGATATGACCTCTGTTTTTCTTGGATTTTTGTATTGTTTAATGGCGGCGAGCATTCCAAATTCCTCGATCTGGTTTACTTCCGTTCCTTCCAACGCCATGTTGGCATAGAGCATATTGAGTTTGCTGATTCTTCCAATGATCTTGAGCAATAGACCATCCGTTATAGTAGGGATGGTGCCTCCTACAAGGGCGCCTTTAGGTTGTTTTTGCGTTTGATGCGCAAGATAGTAACGACAAAAATCAGAGACTCCGCCCTCAGGATGTTTGCTTTCGTATTTGGCCCATTCCATGACCAGCTCGACGGTTTTGTTCATAAGTACTTCGGTTACGTAACAAATATTTCGGTTTGTTTTTCAGATCGGCGAATGCATTTCGTAAACGTAATATATTTGGTCATAAAACAACGTAACCGAATAAAAAAAAGGGACGTAAAAGATGGGAAGGTTGTGTTTGTACTAGTCGACTTTATTCGAATTGCTGCAAGCATTGAATTCGTCCATCTTCACAAGAAGCGTTTGGCGAAAGTTTCATAAGTCATATCCCGCATTAACAATCTTAAAACCTTCAAAAGTTATGTATAAAGCATTTCTTGTACTCCACATTATCGGCATTACGATCATGGCCGGAACGACATTCATAGACTACTTGATTTATAAACAATTCTGGAGATCTTATCTCAGCGATCACACACAGGGCTTAATTTTTGAGCGTATGGCAAACACGTTGCAGCGCCTTGTTGGGATCGGAATGCTGTTGATCATTTTATCGGGTGTTGGCATGATGTACTACATGCACGAGGTTTGGGGACAGCAGATCTGGTTTCGAATAAAGATGGGGCTTTTATTCATTATCATTCTCAATGGCCTTGGTCTCAGAAGACGCACCGGGACAAAAGTACAGCGATTTCTTACATCCGCCATTTCACCAGATATTTCGCAGCTGTCGAGTCTGAGATTTTCGATGACGTTGATTCAATTGACTCAGATGATGTTGTTCACAATCATTTTTACGTTAAGCGTCTTTAAATTTAATTGATGTGTGCGATCGTGTTTTTTCTGATTTATATCGTGAGCAAGGCGCGGCGTCGCTTTCCCTTTACCATGCACTTGTATTTGTTTTTAATGGTGTCAAACATTTCAAAACAGACTAAAGCCCGCTAAGATGAATCGCAGTGAATCGAAACGACTGAACATTCTTGTTATTGGTGCTAACGGTGGCATAGGCGCACAGGTCGTGCGGAGAGCATTGTCTCAGGGTCATTCCGTTACCGCGATATTACGTAATCCAGATAAACTTTTAGTTAATCACGATGAGTTAACAATTGTTCAAGGAGACATCCTTCGCCCTGATCAGATTCAGAGTGTTTTCATGGATAAAGACGTGGTGATCTCTGCTATCGGAAGCAACTCGCGAAAGCGTACATCGTTATATTCGGACGGTGCTCGGCATATACTTGAAGCAATGAATGTCGCTGGTATTACCCGGTGTTTTTTTATTTCCGCTTCCGGATTGGACGTTAACCCTTCGTTTAATTTTTTCTTGAAGTGGGTAACAAAAAATATTCTTCAACTGATTTTAAAAGAGATGTATAAAGATCTTGTCGATATGGAAGTCATCATAAAAAGCAGTCCACTTCATTGGACCATCGTGCGCCCTCCTCGTCTGACCAACGGCAAGGCCAAAGGCGAATGTCGATTCTCGGTTGACGGGTACCTGGCCCATGGCACGGAGATCTCGCGCGCGGATCTTGCTTATTTTATACTGGATAATATCGACAATCCAGCCATTTACCGTTCGACGGTTGAAGTCGGATATTGACGAAGCGATCATGTTGGGTGGTATTCGGTTGCAGAGAAGAGGGAATGAAAATGTTTTTGGCAATCAGCGTTGCAATAATTCTGAATCAATAATGGACATCTTTACCGTTGAATCCACGGCATTTTAGAAACAAAAGGGATTTTGGATGTAATAACCGTGCAAAAAGGTTTACATTATGAATTATCGCTCACGGCCATGACAACTGACACATTGAGGACCCACAAGAAGACATTTTCAGAAATGGTAGAACAACGAAATGCCGGACACAAGCTCATCGATGCGGCGAAAACGCTGCGCGAAGATTACAAATTGTTAACGGATGTTGAAAAACGTGAGCTCGTCGACTGGGTTCAGTCAATTTCAGTATTAGATAAGTTTGTAACGGGAGAAGATCAGGCTTATTTTACAAGTGTTGCTGTTCTTAAAAAAGGATTAAGACGCTCCAACGTGGAACACCTCGCTAGATATTCCAGCGAAGAAGTTGTCGATCTCGATGCAGTTGATATCGATGATGACGAATATGTATTCCGAATTTGGAAATCGGAGCTTACATATATCAAGACATTTTTGACGCAGTATGATATCAAGTACCGTATCGTGGATTGACAGTACCAACATCGTGGCACATTAACCAGGCTATTGCTTCTTCATTCATTTTCCTTCGGGTCTTTCCAGCGTGCACAGGGCGCCCACTTCTGCGGATATTTGTATTTTAACTAAGTTGTTCCTACTCGAGCTTAAATGTCGCCAGACAACTCAATGCATGCGAAAGTTTCTGTCTAATTTGTGATCCAATTTCGGAAACGTAATCATAAATAGTAGTCACTTTTATGGGTGAATCGATCAATGATTTAAAGCTCTTCATGTTGTTGTTGGGTTCTAAGGCGCCCGGTCGCCACGTTGAGCAACACGACTTCTTATTTGGAATCGCTGCAAGATTAAAGGACCTCGTGCCTGATATCAAAGCCTTCTGGCCTGAGGCTGGCGACAAAGTGCACGTTGATGGATGGCGGGAAGTTAATGTTGTTGAAGGTCACAGGGTAAAGATTGTATCCAAAGGTTCGAACGCGATAGCGCCGACTTCGAAGAAACTTTTCTTTATTAACCTGGGTGGTTATCAGGAGAACAAATTTGAGGAACAGCATTATACAATTCTAACCGTCAAGGAGAATCGTGCTGCGGCATTCAGGGAGGCAAAAGACACATTGTTTTATAAGCGCAACCATTTCACAGGTGCCGAATCACACATTGATGATAAATATGGTATCGATGTAGATGACCTGTACGAGATTGAAGAGATCCTTATACCGTCACAGAAAGAACGTTATAAAATTGAACTTGTTCCGGCGGAGGGGGTAAAAGAGGATATCATCCATCTTGGCTATTTTAAACTCAGTTCATTGTGAAGCAGGAACATTAATTCACTGACCACTGGAAGCCATATACACCCATGCTTGCCGACAGATTTCAATGACGCGGCGGCTACGCGCTTGTAGTTGCTCACCTCGTATTCATGGCCATCAATAATTCCGTCTCGGTAATTTCGAACACCGTTCCCGCCACATCTCCAGACTTGTCACCTGTAAATTTTACTATGGGATGTTGGTTTTTTCCACTTGTAACGATTGCGTTGGCATTCTTGATTTCGAGCATGGAAAGTCTGCATCCAACGATAGCATCCTGGGTACTCTTAAGTTTTCGTTTGAACGTACTGATCTGAACCTTTTCCTGTTGAAGGGTTCCGTGAGAGAAGAGTTTTGCATTCATGGCATGACTTAAGCGATTGTCAATTTATAAATTTTGGATTCGAAGGTACCGATGGTTGCAAAGCGACAAAAAGTATTTCCTATATTTAGAAATGCCTTCCATAGTCCCCGGGTACGAATACGATATCTTCATCAGCTATCGTCATAAAGATAACAAGGGTGCGCAGTGGGTTTCTGAATTCGTCAATGCGTTAAAGACGGAACTGGAGGCAACCTTCAAAGAAGATGTTTCAATCTATTTTGACACCAATCCTCATGATGGCATTCTGGAGACTCACAGCGTTCACGAAAGTCTGCGGCATAAGCTGAAATGCCTCATTTTCATTCCGATTATTTCCCAAACTTACTGCGACGTTAAGAGCTTTGCGTGGCAGCACGAGTTATGTGTCTTCAACCAGCAGGCAAAAGAAGATGCATTGGGAAGGGACATCAAACTTCGAAATGGAAACGTAACGAGCAGGATATTGCCTGTGCGTATTCACGACCTGGATTCGAATGATCTGAAAATGCTGTCTGATGAATTGGGAGGGCCTTTAAGATCGATCGATTTTATCTACAAGGAAGCTGGTGTCAATCGGCCATTGAGCGCGAAAGAGGAACATTCTTCGAAAAACCAGAACCAGACGCTTTATCGGAATCAAATCAATAAAGTCGCCAATGCGATCAAGGAGATTATTGAAAGTATTGCGCGACCTGTGGAACCAGGTCCAACTGATGTTAGAAACAAAATTTCGCCCCCGACAAATTCTGGTAATCGAAAAAAGAGTATGATCGTGTTGTTTATTTTTGCCGCTGCTTTGTTTGCCGGATATTTTGCGTATCAAAAATCGCGTTCCAGGAGTGATAGCGATGACTCCTTCGAAAAATCGATCGCCGTGCTTCCATTTCTCGATATGTCACCAGACGGCGACATGGGGTATCTGGGAGATGGTATAGCCGAGGAGATCATCAACTCATTGGCTTCTATCAAATCTCTTAAAGTCGTGGGCCGTACTTCTTCTTTTCAATTCAAAGGAGAGAAATCAGACTTGCGTGAAGTTGGAGAGAAATTGCAGGTAGGAATTGTTCTTGAAGGCAGCGTCAGAAAGTTTGAAGGTCATTTCAGGATAACGGCTAAGTTGGTACGAACCGGCAACAATGTTCAGATTTGGTCGGAAGAATATAATCTTGATGAGACTAACTTATTTAAGATTCAGGATAATATCGCTGTCAACGTCGCAGAGAAACTTAAGCTTACGCTTTCGGCGATGGAGCAAACCAAAATCGTGAAAAAGGAAATCGATCCCGAAGCCTATAACTTGTTTTTGAAGGGGCTTCATCAATACAAGGCGCAGAAGTATCAGGAGAGTATTGAATACGAACAGGCAGTTCTGAAGATTGATTCAACTTATTCACCGGCTCTTGCGATAATAGGGTTGTCAAAAACTTGGTTGATTTTTTTGACCCCCCACTGGGCGGATACTGTCGCTATCAACGAAGCATTGAATTATTCAGAACGCGCAATTGCTTTTGATCCCGAACTGGCCGAAGGATACTCTGCAATTGCCTTGATCTCGTGGTCGATTCAGCACAATTTCCCAAAAGCCCGTATTTACTTTGAGAAATCTATCGAGCTAAATCCATCTTCTTCATTAATACTTAATCGTTATGCGTATTTTTTGACATGGATGGGTGATTTTAAAAAAGCTTCCGAATTGGCAATGAAAGCCATGCGAATAGATCCTGTCGATTATAATAGCTATGCAATACTATTTAACACC
Organism: Chryseolinea sp.; assembly: GCA_039916665.1. Classification (GTDB taxonomy): domain Bacteria; phylum Bacteroidota; class Bacteroidia; order Cytophagales; family Cyclobacteriaceae; genus Chryseolinea. The sequence goes on from JBDSKX010000183.1 coordinate 18,300, forward strand.
GGTGTTAATTCAGGTCAACTGGACGAAGCAGCAAGGTATGAAAAGGAGAGAGGCAGAATTTTTGGATCCGATAGACAATCGGTTTCTCGAGATATTAACATTGCATTGAATCGCGGTGATTACAAAAGGGTGGTAAGTCTATCTGATTCCCTTACAGCGAAGGGCGTTACATTTAGTAATCAGGACCTTTCGTTCCTGACAGTGGCACATTATAGTCTTGGACAAATTTCCGAAAGCAATAAAATACTCGCGCAACTGAAGGCAAGGACCAATTCTGGTGACGATATTTTTTTCGATATTGCGACTGTTTATGCAAGGAGACATCAGGCAGATTCCTGCTTTAAGTATTTAAATATTTCCTATCAAAGTGAAGAACGCAGCTTTAACCACTTGAAAATTTCACCAGCATTTGCCGATCTACGGAAGGATCCCAGATATATCAAACTTTATTCCGATGCCGGGTTTGACAAGTATTAAATTTTTCGGTGCTTATTAAGCGTAGCGTTTGTATTGCAGTGGAACGAGTCAGTCAATCTGCGTATTTGTTTTTAGTGGATGCAATCCAGCGACCGATTCTTCCGAGTCACTCTAAAAAAGGAAATTACAGAGAGTAGTGATGTGTACTTCACTTCATGTATAGAACCAACTGACCATTGCCGTTTGTGGTGAAATAGAAATCGGATGACTCAAGTTCGAACACTTGAAGATTCTTGCTTCTCATCTGAGGGATATTTTGAAAGAAACTATTCGAGGAAATTTATGTGTCCGTGTTCGAAGCTTCCGAGTGAATCCCAAAGAATTGTTGGTTCGGCCCGGAGTTACAACATACTTGCTCCTGATATTTGAGGCACTGAATTGAAGTCCTCTTTCTTCAAATTTCCATAAAGCTTGAAATATGTGTCAGGTTAGCATGCCGAATTCACTGAGAAGCGATCCACTTTAACCGATAGGCACCTGTGACGTCTTGAAGCTCTCAAGCCGTTCCCGCTCAATGAGCTGCACACTTGATCTTGGAATCTCTACGATAAATTTAGTTTGGGCTTTGTTAAAAGACTTTACGATGATAGCTTCGGTCTTTCCGTCAATAAGGCACTTTTCGCCTGGTTCAAAAGTTGACATGTTTTTAATTAGTGTTTTTTATGATGGTTGAATTGAAGCAGTATTCAATAAGCTTCTTTTCTCAATCGTTCTTCCAAAGAGCATACCAACATTCAAATGGATGACATAAGCCAAAAAAAATCGTCACCTTTGGCTTACAAACACCGTTTTGTGATTGGCCACCACGAATCATTGTGAAAAATTATCCTCTCTAGTGTGTAATGATGTAGATAAGTTCGCGAACTGATTGGCCATGATGTAAATCTTACTATTGTCCAGTCGAAGGCTTTAGCGGGATGGACTCGAAATTTTTAACCAGCAGATACGCCAATCCTATAGCCGCTACCTTTGGAAAAAGCTGCATAAAGAAGAAGGCTGGGTAAGACACCACAATCATCGGTGGAGGAAAAGCAAAAACGAAAAGATGCGTGCCGTACTGCCCCTCAGGAAAGATAAAATTCTGTGTAAGGTTCCACCCCAGGTTGATGGCGAACGGAATCAATATCGACAGAGTCCTTATGTACGAATAAGCAAGCAGAAGTCCCATGGAAAATGTAAATACAAACGTAATGGACATCTCAATCACATTGCCAAATACGCCGACATTTATCCAATGCATAAGCCCGAATATGAACGATGATAAAATGATTGCTCTCGTGTTGCCCAGTTTCCGGATGAGAATATATAATAGGACGCCCCTGCAAAGCATTTCCTCTGTTATCGAGCCACGAACAGTTTCCCAAACAGCAAGTCCTGCGTTTTCGAAGCTAAGGTCACCGTTAAGTGTGTATTGTTCTTTCACGAGGAAGATCCTCAATAAAAATGATAAAGCGTAACAGATTGCCGTTTGAATAAAAAGTATCGCGGCGAGTTTAGACCGGTTTGGCGTCGGGCGAAGTCCCAGTATGCTTAGATTACTACGATCGTAAAGCCATACGATCAGCCACGATATGCCAAAGATTGCGAGTATTTGCAACATATTTTTATAACCGTATGCTTGCCAAATATCCAAAATCCTTGTGGACTTGGGAAGTAAACAGCCAAACCACATTTTAGATCACGGTGTGAATTGTGGATCATAGCATTCGGATTGGGTTCAAAGTCCGCCACAAATTTTTAATAGTCCCTCGTTTAAAATCATTTTTCTTTCGTAACATTATCGGTCTTTGACCTAAACACCCAATCATCAGTTCATGGCTTCGATCGTTCCGGGTTTCGAATACGATATTTTCATCAGTTACCGGCAGAATGACAACAAATATGATCAGTGGGTTTCGGAGTTTGTTCATAATCTGACTCTGGAACTTGTCGCTACCTTAAAAGACAGGCTCTCCATTTATTTTGATGAGAACCTGGAGGATGGATTGCGTGAAACTTATAACGTCGATAAGTCACTTTCCGGAAAACTGAACTCCCTGATATTTATTCCCATCATTTCAAACACATATTGTGATACGTCCAGCTTCGCCTGGCAGCAGGAATTTCTGCCCTTTAAAAAAATTGCCTCTGGTAGTATGTTGGGCATGGACGTTAACCTTCCCAACGGAAATGTTGCCAGTCGCATTTTGCCAATTCGCATCCATGAAATAGAACTTGAAGATGTCCAATTGTTGGAAAAGGAACTTTCCGGCAGTTTGAGATCAATTGATTTTGTTTACAAATCGTCGGGTGTCAATCGTCCGCTGAGGCATAAAGATGACGCCAGCGCTCAGGGTAATCAGAATGGCACTATCTATCGCAACCAAATCAATAAAGTGGCGAATGCCATAAAGGAGATCATCTTTGGAATCAAGAGATCGCAAATGGCCCCACCAACCATATTAAGCCCAGCTTCTTTTTCAGCGGCGATTAAGGATCTTTCAACGGCCACGATAAGCGCATCAGTCCCGGAAAATCTCAAGTATCAGGTAATTAAAAACAACGGACCCACAGTTTACCTGGCTTGGACTTCTTTTGAATTGAAGTCAAAGCGGGAAGAAATGACCATCATTCTTCAAAAGGCTGGATTTAATGTGGTTCCTGGTACTGATTGCCCCAGTGATGAAAATACTTTCAGACAAAAAACAACAGAGTCGATATCCAAAGTCAGCTGCTCCTTACACATCCTTGGAAGTGAATTTGGAAGGAGGTTCGAAGAGAACGAAGATGTTTCGTTTCCACGTTTCCAATTTGATGAAGCCAGGAAGAGATCGGCCGTCACTGGCGAGGAGTTTCAGACGTTCGTGTGGTTTTCTCCAGAACCTGGTCAGGAAATGAAGCCGTCACAGACTTCGTTTATTAACTACATCAGGAACAACATCACACGGAACATGACTTTCTCCAATAGTGCCGGGGCCATGCAGTTGGTCGATGACATGCGCGCGATGATGTTGAAAAAGGAAACAACTCAACTCGATACAAAAGATACCGACATCTTCTTCATCTTCAATCAGCAGGATGAACTGGATGCTCAAAATATTACCGATCTGATTGGAAATTATTATCCTATCGAAACGATGAACATCATGCCGGATGGCGAGGATGAATATCGCGAGCTTTCAAGACAGCAGATTCAAAAAAGCAAACTTGCGGTAATCTATTTCAAGTATGCGGCCGACTGGGCGTTGCCTTTTGTCAAGCAGATCTGGAAGCAGGTTGGCGGAGCTTCCTCACCGACGCCGATTATGCTGGTAGGGGAAGACGATCCCAAAACAAATTCGGCCCGCACCTTCAAAGCACCTAAAGTAGTTTCCTTCATAGTTCCTAAGAAGGAAGTGCCAGAGGAAATAAAGAGGGTTTACGTCAAAGTTCTGGAACCTTAGTCTGCACTTTCTGATGTTCGAAGATTATAAGATATGTCCTTATACAGGTTTGCGCCCCTTTACTGAGGAGGAGTCGATCTATTTTAAGGGGCGAGATGAACATATCGAGCAGGCTACACGCCAATTAGAGAAGAACAAGTTTATCATGTTGACCGGTGCATCTGGCGACGGAAAATCGTCATTGGTTTACGCCGGCATCATTCCTAACGCTAAGGCTGGATTCTTAAAGGCCTCGTTCTCGAACTGGGCTGTTGTGGATTTCAGACCAGAAAGAAGTCCGATGGGTAACCTCAGCGAGGCATTGGCGATGCAACTCGGTATAAATGCAGACACCGTAAGCACGGAGTTAAGGTACGGATTCTCTGCGCTGGTTGATATCTACAAGGCATCTCCACTTTATTATGATAAGGACAGTGCTGAATGGACAGAAGGAGATGACAGGTCTAAAAACGAGAGAAGACGAAAAGCTGCCAACCTGATCATACTGGCGGATCAGTTTGAAGAGTTTTTCACCAATCCCGAGAATTTTGAGAAGGGAGTTCCTTCTCAGGAAGCGATGTCGGTAACGAACCTGCTGCTGGAAACTGCGCGGATTGCGCTAGAGGAGAATTTACCAATCTACGTGATCGTCACGATGCGTTCCGATTTTATCGGGCAATGTGCTGCATTCCGTGGGTTGCCGGAATACATTGGATTTTCACAGTTCTTTGTGCCGCGACTTAATCGCAAAGAACTTCGTGAAGTCATCGAAGAGCCTGCTGTACTTAGTGGCAACGTCATTGAAAGGCGACTTACAGAAAGATTAATCCACGATATCGTCGAAGGCACGGATCAGCTTCCTATTCTTCAACATGCGTTGAACCAGATCTGGAAAATGGCGGACGAAGGTGCATCGTCGATGGATTTGATTCATTATGCGATGGTTGGTGGAATGCCGGGAATCGAATTGCCGGATGAAGATGCGGAGAAATTCAACGCATGGTTTGCCAGACTTCCTCCAAATGTTCAGATCTGTTATAATCAGCCCGATCTTCAAAATGTTCTGAATACGCATGCGAACAAGCTCTACAATCAGGACGCGGATCATTTAAAGGAAACGCAGAAGGGCAACGTCAGCGATGATGAAGCGAAAATGATCATCAAGGCAGCATTTAAGTGTTTGACGAAGATCAACAACAGTAGGGCTGTACGCAACCGGATGACCCTTGGAGAGATTACAGCCATCATAAACGTTCCGAATCTAGATCATAAAACGGTCGGTAAGGTGCTTGACATATTCCGTGAACCAGGCAATACGTTGCTTCGGCCATTCCTGGAAGAAACGGCCGAGCTGTCACCTGACGATGTTCTAGACATCACTCACGAAAGTCTGATAAGGAACTGGGAAAATCTGGAACAGTGGGCTAAAGAAGAGTTCAACAGCTATACTATATCCCGTGACTTTGATCAACAGCTCAACCGTTGGCTCGAAAGCAAACGATCAAACGACTTCCTTCTTTATATCGGGCCGCTTACATATTTCGAATCCTGGATAAAGGAAGAGAAACCAAATGCCGCATGGGCTGCGCGTTATCTTGAGGGAGATCAAAGTAAGGAGGCCAAGCTTGCAAAAGCACACGCGATTGAGAAAGACTCGATGGAGTTCCTGAGACGAAGCGCGCGCAAACACATCGTAACCAGAGCAGTAGTAAGGTATGGCGCGGGACGTATAGCCGCCGTGTTGGGTGTATTTGCGTTAATGGTATTCAGTGCGTTTATCGTTAACAATTACTGGCAACAGCAAAATACATATGTACTGAAGCAGTTGAGGTCTACTGCATTGTCGCTTAGTAACGAGAAAAGTATTATCGTAGTAGACCGAGCGGAAACCGCAATTGAAGGAATAATGGCCGGGGAATTAACTTTGCCTATGGTGATGAGCAATGTTGAGGATCCGTTACAGCGTATCAACGTCACCACGGGCATTGCAAGTTTGCTTGTTTATCAAGGAACTCGTGAACCTCAGAACGAAATTCTTCAGAGTCTGCGAGCCGCGGATAGTTTGCTATCGATTTATCCAGATACGGTTACCGCCACTTCAGACCCATCTGCCCTACTCAAGGAAGTAAATGATTTACAGGATATTCTGGAGCTCGCATACTTTTATAATCCTTCTCCGGAAATTCGTGCACTTCGTATTTCCAATAGTAAGCGTGCAGCTTCCTGGGTTTTGAATTTGGTTCGCATACAGCCGACAACATTTACGGACATAGACAATCTTAATCGGTTGGTTGAGCATGCTGTTAACCTGCATGCTTTTTCAAATGGGGAGGTCGCCGAATTGATCAATCAGCTTTCACCATTTGGAGCAAAACCTGTTTCATCGTGGGTGGCCTCTAATTTTGCCAAGGATAAAATTTGTGTAAAAGGGTTCTTCACTTTTGGTTTCGCGTTCAACGGGCTCTATCAAGAACTTGCTTATCTGTATGCAGCCAGTGGCAATTCTTACCTGGCATTAAAGTCAATTGATAGCGTTCTAACCTACAACAAAAATTATTTCCAGAATGACTACAACGGTATGTCGGACAATGCCACACATGTTGCAAGTGCATTTTATACCTATGGAAACATAAATCAGCTTGATCAATTCGTATCAGGGTATTGCCTGCGTGCCGCGACGACGGAGCGGGATTTTTATGTGAGGTTACTCGCGCGCAGCAAATTATATGAGTTGGCAATTGCCGTAACAGAAGTTGATCCATCGTATGATAATCCGATGAATGTTGGCTTAGACTATAGCAGCAACGCGCAGTTGGATTTCTTTTACCGTAAATATCGGCAGGTTATAAATGCCACCGTTAAGGATCCTGCGCAAAGGAATTTTCTTACTGCTATCTCGTACAAGGATCAGGCGATATTGCACGTTCGAAAACTGGAAGTCACAGAAAGCGATTCTGCCATTACCCGATACACAGCGATGTTCGACAAAGCGATTGAATTGTACCGCCGTATCGACCCAAAATATCTAAATGAAAAAATTCAGGCAGTTGAGCTGACCAGCAGCGACAACATGAATGTGTCACGCAAGTTTTTATTTTTATATCCTGACGTCAGAACTAATTTCCATCCCAACGAACCACAATTGCTGCACTTCTTTTTTACGTCGGGATCATTTCTGGGTTACTTGCTGGACCATGGTCTGGTTAAAGAATTCTATAGTACCGAGGAAGAACTCAGATATATCGAATTGTTTATGCGTGACTATCATTTTGTGGAAACTGATGTGGTGTATACGGCTTCCAAGAGAATGCCGGCAAAATTGTTCTACGATTTGGAAGATCAGTTGTCTAAAGTGAACGGGCCTCAAAAAGCTAATCTCGACTTCTTGTTTTTGTACGCGGGCCACGCCGCAGCTATGGAAAACAAGGCAGAACGTGTTAGGTACTACTATTCGCAGCTTACACCTGAAAAATTGACCGGTCTTTTCGTTAACTCATTCAATCCAGGTTACACTTCAACACTCGTCGGTCATGCAGTTGGCGACCTCGTGCGTTTCGACTTTAAGGATGAGGCAGAAAGAATCGTGAAGATGTTTCAATCTTACGGCAATCGGATTTCCTTTTATGGATATGGCGCTCAGGACTTACTGCTGGTGAAGCAGGATGATCGTCGCGCTGATTGGTTGATCGATTCGGCGTTTGCCAACAGTAACAGGTCACGAGAAGCTTCCCGCAGTTCACGAGCGCAGCTAGCCGCCGCGTTGACACTGAGAAACAAGCCGGATGACGTCGAGCAGGCATTTAAAGTTGTTAAGAATATAGAATTAAAATATGTTGCAACGACCTTGATCACACGTGACCTTGCCAAACGAGGAAGGTTATTTGAAGCCTCCAGGCTTGTGAACGATAACACGTCCGCGAAGGACAACAACAAATTTACAGCTAACATATTCCGTGGGTATCATGAATTGAATGGTATTGAGAAACCTGATGCGTGGAGGTTGTACAATGAAAATCGTTTATGGGTACTAAATCGTCCGATAGGATTCATCGATGAAAGCAACTGATACATCTCAGATTTGCCCGTATACAGGTCTTCGGTCATTTACGGAGGAAGAGAGTCTCTATTTCAAAGGGCGTGATGAACAGGTAGATGAAGTAGCGGCACAGTTGGAAGAGCGCAAATTTCTGATGTTGACAGGAGCTTCCGGTGAAGGTAAGTCTTCATTGATATACGCGGGGCTTATCCCCAACGCTCGCGCCGGATTCTTTAGGGCCAAGTTTGGTCACTGGCAAGTGGTTGATTTCAGACCGGAGAGATCGCCTGTTAAGAATTTTTCAAAGGCAGTAGCCAGCGCATTTTCCGTTCAGGAGAGTACGATTGAGACTGAGATGAGAAGAGGTTTTTCTTCGCTAACGGATTTGTATATCAATTCCGATTTTTATGTCAATGATCGCGACGAAGCGTGGCTGAGTCTGTCTGATGCTGAAAAGAAATCAAAAAAAAGAAATACCGCCAACCTTCTCATTCTTGTAGATCAGTTCGAAGAGTTTTTCACAAACCCCGAAAATTACTATAACGAGTCTCCTTCGCAGGATTCGCAGGTGGTGGTGAATCTTATTCTTGAAACAGCACGCATCGCGTTGCAGCAGAATTTGCCCATCTATATAGTATGCACGATGCGTTCGGATTATATCGGGCAATGTTCCTCGTTTCGCGGACTTGCTGAATATATCGGATACTCGCAATTCTTTGTTCCCCGGTTAAAGAGAAAGCAACTCAAACAAGTTATTGAAGACCCGGCTTTGCTGAGTGGAAACAGAATCACGCAGCGGTTGGCTGACAGATTGGTGTACGATCTGGCCGAAGGCGTTGATCAACTCCCCATACTTCAGCATGCATTAAGCAGAATATGGCTCGAAGCCAATCGTGGAGCGGATGAAATGGACTTGATTCATTACGCCATGGTGGGGGGAATGTCTGCGTCTGAACTGCCCGAAGAGGACAAGCTCCGCTTCGACGAATGGTTCACTATTCTTCCGGAATACCAGCAAAGTTTTTATTCAGAAACAGGGATCCATAAGGTGATAGAAAATCACGCCAATGGTTTATATGAGAGCGCTGCGGAGTATTATAACGCACAAAACCCAGGGAGCCCCATTGATGGTCGCGACGCGAAGAACATTGTCGCATTAACATTCTCTTGCCTCACCAGGATCGATAACTCAAGGGCTGTACGAAACAGAATGACCTTAGGTGAAATCGCAGGTATTATTAACAGGCCAAACCTGACTGCCGACGTCATTGGTAAAGTATTGAGAATTTTCAGAGAAGAGGGAAACTCATTCATCAGGCCATTCAAGACGGAACTTCATCCTGATCTTGCCATTGGCGATGTGCTTGATATCACCCATGAAAGTCTTATTCGTAATTGGGCGAGATTGAATAAGTGGGCAACTCAGGAATTCAATTACTATTCTACCTTCCTTGACCTCAATAAACAGCTCGGACGTTGGAAGTCGAATAACAAAAGTTCGGGATATCTCTTGCCGATTGGGCCGCTTACGTATTTTGAAAATTGGTATTCGACTGCAAAGCCAAACGCGGGTTGGATCAATAGATATAGCGAACGAGCTGACGATCCATCAGAAACCTTGAAACAGTCTCAGAACTTACTAGAGGACCTTCGTGAGTTTTTAGGGAAAAGCGCAAAACATGTAAGTGTCAGCCGGGCGTTTGTAAAATATGGTGCCGGTAAAATAGCTTTGGCTATATCTGCGGTTGTTCTGTTGGCTCTTTGTGGTTGGTATTGGTTCGAAGCTGAACGTAAGAAGAAGGGAAACGTCGTCGCCGAAGTTCAAGCAGACGCGTTAACGCTTTTGAAGAGTCGGGAAGTAACCTTGGAATCGAAAGGATTTTATCTCATAGCCAATGAAAGACTATCGCCAGGAAGTTCAATTTCCTTTATCAAAAGTATTCAGGACAGGAATGAAAGGGTGCTGATGTACAACAATGCTTACAGGCAACTTATACTCACGGATAAAAAATTCTCAGGAAAATACAAGGAGCAACTCATCGATGAAGTCGTTAAGGAATTTAACGGTGGACAGGGAAGCCCGGCATTTGAACTTGAACAACGTATTGGGTTTATTTATTCCCTGGCTTACGATAGATATTATCAACCCCGTCCTGCGATCGATAAGACTTTAAGCGAGAAATCATCCGAGCTTTTTCCTCTTCTGGTCAATATTTTTAAGACTGTATCAGCTAAGAACGTCAGTGGTGTTGACATCAACCGCGCCATTCAACATTGGCTCACCTTCGCGAATCCGTCAATATCTCAGGTTAAGGAACTCGTGGATGTAATGTCGCCATTTGCTAGTGAACAGGCGAAATCTGCATTTGATTCATTTTACCCCAGGGGCAGTTTCGAACCCGATGGGCTTCGTCCTATCGACTACAATGGAGGGTATCATACACTTGCTTCGCTGTACGCAGCGCTTGGAGATACTGAGAAAATAAAACTATGCTTTAAAGCGCTTAGCAATCAGGCAGATTATTTCACAGGAAAATTATTTAATGATTATTCAAATATTATTGGGTATCTCTATCAGTATGGACACCGTGGTCTGGTTGCCGCTGTTGCCAATGAAATTCAGATATATTACCCTGCAAATAGACCATTAGAAGTCCTTAGAGACCTTGTGATCAGGTCAGGTTACATAACTCATTTTTATCGATTGAATTATTTTCCTGAAGGCAGAAACAGCCAAACAGAAGACGGAAATTTCTATTTGAACCTATGTTTGTCAGACCGGAAGCAATTCTTGGAGATCGTAGCCGACTATGAAAAAGTAATCTCGGAGATACGTGAATCTTCGGAGCGAAATTATCTGTTGGCGATTCATTTCAAAAGGGTCGCCATCTATGAAAGCAAATACAGCTTTGACCGGGGTCTTGAAGTTTCGCAATCTTATCTCGACGGATTGCTGGACAAAGCGTGGAGTTATTTCACCCATGTTGGCGACGACTACCTTGCGGGTAGTTCTACCGTTGAGTATAGAACTATGGGCAAGACTTTCGAAAAAACGATGACCCGGCGCGCTGAATTTGTATATCCTGATTACTTAGGCGGCTGGTTAAGCCGCGATTATCATACAGAACTGTTTTACAAGTATCTTGAAAAGAAGGGATTGCTCACGGCGGCATTTAAAACACCTGAAGATCTGGAACAAATTCATGTGTGGATTGCAAACTCGGACTGGAGGGTGCCATTTTTGCTACTTCGTACGCTTGAGAATAGTGCGCTGCTCTCCGATGCAACACTCATGTCAGCCGTTAATTTTGCAACCAACCATCCATCCGGAAAATACTTTGACGGCAATTTGTTACATTTTATCCTCGCGAACAGATCATTTGAACGTGGTGATACTACCGCTGGCCTAACCTTCTATAAACGAATTGACTTACAAAATATACGAAAGTCAGCCAGCATGTATGAGCCCTGGCGCAAAACCTCATTTCGTAATAACATGATGCAGCTTGCGAAATACCTGGCGCTGTCCAAGCACTTGAAAGAATCGATACAGATGATAGAAAGGTTAGACAACAACGTGATGCGATTAAATGCGTATGCCTTTATCGCAGACCATGTCTATGATAACAACTACGATCCCAACACCTTTGTTCTACTTGACTCTGCATTTTCAAAGTGGAAACGTCTTGCTAATCCAAGTGTCCCTGGTCCGCTCGAGTACAGAAACAGGTTAATTGAGGTTGTTGAAAAAATTGGCAGCAGGAAAATGAAAGCATTGAGTAAGGACATTTTGCGCAACACGCCGGAAGAGCGAAAGGTATCCGGTGTCTTTGGACTTGTCAAAGCAAATTGTGAACGCGGTGATTTCTATAGTGCGATGACTTCTATACCGCCCAGCCTAACCGAAAATCAGGATCTGAATTGCAAAGGTGGTTTGTTATGGTACGCGGCGACGTCGTCTGAAAAGGCGACTGGCGATACCCAATGGGCCGGAGTTGATGCTTACTACGCCAGGTTCGACTATATTTTATTTTTAGGATTGGTATTTTGAAATGAGAAGGTACACAGCGATATATTATTTTCTATTTGTTCTACTGATCATGGGAGCCTTTGCTTCGATGGCACAAAACTCCTATGGCTTAACTATATGCGGCATTGCCTGTGCAGGGTTTGTCATTGCTTTTGTTGTTGAAATGTTTTCGCCTACACTTTTGAATTCAGATAATATCGGGCCGGTCTCGAGATACGTGGAACTATCGTCTGTTACGTTGATAGCGTTTATATTCATGCTACGGAATTTTTCGGTGGATTCTTCTTTCTCGAACAATATTCTCAACCTGATTCTCCTGGTCTTGTTGTGGATGACGATTTACTACGCCATTGCACAAAGTCGGTTGCCAATTTTTCAGAATGCTGCTATCGCCTGGCCACTCGCTTGTTATTATGCGGCAATTGTTGTTTTGGTATTCGCGATCCTGGCATCAAGTGCGTTGCCGATATTGGGTAATATATTGGCCACGGTTGGAATATTATTGACTGTAATATTTGTAACACTTTCGCTGGTCATAAAGAACAAATCCATAACGGAAGCCCCAACATCAGTATGGCAGTATGTAGGTGCATTGGGAAACAAGTCGGCGGTTTTAATGATCGCTGCGATATTACTTTCAGGTTTTAATTTATTGACAAATACTGGCGTGTTGCCACCATTGTATCGCGATAAATATCCGGAAGGTTTTCAAGTCCTTGTAGAACAAGGAGCTCTTGAAGGAAATGCCCAAAGGGCTGAAGAATTTGAGACCCGCTATGACCAGTTTGTAGTCCGATGGGCAGAATAGCCATTAACCCCTTCTGGCCCGAACACCTTAGACATCACAATACAACAATTATATTTGGAGCATGAGTGATATTGCACAGCTTGAAAATCTGATTCGTCTCGGTCACTATGCCCGGGCCAGAAATCTAGCCCTGGAGTTACTAACAAACGATGCTGACTTAAAAGTAAAGCAACTTTATGCTTTGTCGTTATCAAAGTCTGGCGTTCCAGAAGCGGCACAAGAGTATCTTGAAGGTGTAGCTGCAACGCATCCGGACGACGCAGAAACCATGGGTATTCTGGGCGGTATTTATAAAGAGCTTTTCAAAAAGAATCAAAGCTCAAAATTTGCTATACAGTCGCGAGACACTTACGACAAGAACTTTCAGCTTACGAAAAATTACTATACAGGCATTAACGCCGCGACAATGTCCATGCTCGCCGGAAATGCCCGGAGGGGAAAGGAAATTGCTCAGGAGGTTCTCACTATCTTAAAGCATTCCGATACTGATTTTTGGGAAGCAGCAACGCAAGGTGAAGCATTCTTTATATTAAAAGATCGCGCGAAGTCCGAAGATGCATATCGCAGAGCCCGTGCCATGGCAGGAACGGACTGGGGAAAAATAAATTCGGTTTATAATCAGCTGTGGCTGCTGAAGCATTATTTACCAGTACCGGGGGAGTTGCTAAAGATTTTCAGTCCTCCAGTGGTTGTATCGTTCACAGGCCATATGATGGATCATCCGGAACGTCCTACACCGCGGTTTCCGGATTATATAGAGGGAGATGTAAAGAGTGCCATCGTCAGCGCCATACGTACGCTCAATGCAAAGATTGGGTATACATCTGTCGCTTGTGGCGCGGATATTCTCTTCGCGGAAGCGATGGACGAGGAGGGAGGAGAAGTTAACTTGTATCTGCCATTCAAACAGGAAGACTTCATTGAATCGAGTGTACGTTTTGCGGGAGCGCAATGGGTCGAGCGTTTCATGCGACTGGTTAACAAACATCCGGTAACATTCGTAACCCCTGATGGCTACGAAAATCATCCAGACCTTTTCAACCTCACGACCAGTATATTGTTTGGATTGTCCTCTTTGAGAAGCGCGGCGAATCATCAAGAACCCATGTTGTTAACAGTATTGTCAGATCGTGATCTTGCAAAAAAAGCTGGTGGAGTTCGTGATACATTATCCGTGTGGCCATTCCGAAAGAACCATGTGACCATCAACCCTGATGTTTACCTGAAGGGTACTACCGCTGCTTCAGTTGATGCAATTCGTGCAGAACAGCAAGCCTATGATCGCCCGGTGTTGTATCTGGTATGCTGCGATCTCGACACCGATGAAAAAATTAACGCAACGCTGATGGCAGCGCTGGCCGATGCTTCACTTCCCCCAGCGGCTGTAGACGTGAAGGGCAATCATTTGATCGCCTGTTTCAAAACGATATTCAGCGCGTTTGAGTTTTGTGAACTTGTAACCAAGACGATGATCAAGCCATTCCAGCAAAAGAATGCAATGCGCATCAGTTTGCATGTTGGCCCGCTGCAAATAAACACGGATAATGTCAGGCAGCAACTCTCAGGCTACCTGATCGACACGCTTGAGCGACTTCATACGATGACACTTGCCGGATCGATCTATGCCACCAGCCTGATTGCCGCTATCCTGGCCCTCGAACCTCAAAAGTATTCATTTGACTACGTTGATACAGTAGCGTCCGCGGGTAACAATAAGGATCTGGACGTGTTCAAAGTCAGAATTATGAAACGCATATAGCAGTAGATAGTTGCTGCCTTGAATTGCTTCAGTATCCCTTTTAGTGCTTAAAGATTGACTTGGGTATGGTTTTGAAATCTATCGACAAATCGAATGTTATTTTGTTAATATTATAGTAAACTTGTTCGGATGCAATTCTGGTACGACTTTCTAAAGGTTTTTCTGGCCAAGGTGACGGCAACCGTGATGATGACTATTTTCAGCTACACCATGAGTCGTATCCGGGGAAAGGATTTTAAGGAGCCGGAAATCATAAATCATCTACTAAGGCCAATCAAGTTTCTTAAAATAGAAAACGATAAAATATTTCTCGGAGGATGGGCTTTGCATTTCTTTACCGGCGTCATTTTCGTAACAGCGTATCACTTCATATGGGCCAATAATTATTACGGATCCACTTTCCTAAGCGCTTGTGAACTTGGTGGTGCAACCGGGATCATATGGTTGATGGTCTGGACGCTGATCTTCAAGTATCATCGTGATCCACCTAAGGTTAAATTGAAACAGTTTTACGTTCAAATATTTTTCAGCCACATTGTTTTTGCCATCGGTGCATGGTTAGGTTATCATCTTCCGGATTGGTTTCATTAGTTGTCTGAACTGGGGATTCAGGGATGAGACATCGTGTCTTGTTCCATTCAAGTGTAATATTTCGTTAGGATGCTTAACTTGATAAGTAATTAGGATCACGACAAATGCTCGACATATTAGTACGAACTGCTACGCTGGAAGACCTTGATATTCTCATGGAATTTGAACTTGGAATTCTTGGTGCTGAACGCCCGTTTGACCCTACTCTGAAAGACGGCGAATTGCGAACTCATGACTTAACAGCGTTGGTTACCGCGTCTAATTCAGAAGTGGTTATTGGCGTTGTTGATGAACAGCCTATAGGTTGCGGCTACGCGCAAATCAGAGACGCGCTAGATTATCTTAAACATCTGCAATACGCTCATGTCGGTCTCATATATGTAAAACCGGAGTTTCGAGGCAACGGAGTGACCAGGGCGATGATTGGGGTTTTAGGCGAATGGATATTGTCGATGGGCGTTCATGAGATGCGCCTCGAGGTTTATCACGATAACGTGAAAGCCAGGCGCGCTTATGAGAAGGCGGGATTTGCGCCCCACATGTTATCGATGAGAATGGATTTGAGGGATGATTCACTTTGAGGGAGTATTTTGAAATATTAAACTAGCACGTGCTCGAATAAGAAATCGACTACTTCCTTTTGTTTGCCGAGGCAACCTTTTGCCATCGACTTAATACAATTCGTAATTACGTCAGACATGAAAGCCAAACTCGCCGCGATCTTTGCAGTCATTACCTGGTTTGCATTAATAACGCAATACATCTTAATGGTTGAAAACAGATCGACGTCAATGCTAGAGACCACAGTGAGATTCTTCAGCTTCTTCACCATATTGACCAATGCTCTGGTCGCAATTTACTTCACCTGTTTGGCCCTTCCCGAAAACAATAGACCCAAAGTAATAGCTGCCGATGGTACGTTGACAGCTGTCACTGTTTATATTACGATGGTAGGTTCAGTGTACCAGATTCTGTTGAGACATATATGGGAACCTCACGGAATGCAATTGGTGGTTGATGAATTGTTACATAGCATTGTACCAGTTCTGGTTGTCATCTTCTGGTATTTGTACGAGTCAAAAGCGAGAATAGAATATTCGCAAATGCTCAAGTGGGGCATCTATCCCCTGGGCTACCTTTTTTATATTCTCATCAGAGGTCATTTTTCTGGATTTTATCCCTATCACTTTATTGACGTCACTAAGCTTGGCCTTGAAAAGACTCTAATTACTTCGGTGATACTTCTGCTGATTTTCTTTGCCGTTTCTTCAACTTTTATTTTCTCAGGAAGACTATTATATCGAAATGAAACTCAGATCTAGCATCAACCTCAACCTCCAAATATTTACACGAGTTAACTAAAGGCTAGTCATGACACTATTTATTCTCATACCGGAATGACCCTGTTTTCCGGGGAATGAGGAATCCCGGCTTAATTCAATTTTGGGATTGTAACGGCGACTACTGTGGCTCTAACATACAGTTAATCAATGCCTACGATATGATCGTTCAATTTTGCCGGTTGTTTCTGAATTTTTCCGTATAATTTTAATGCACGTTAGTCAAAAACTATCATTAGTATTACTTAGCTGTTATCGTGACCGTTGTGGAATATTTTTGCTGGGCCCGCGGTTCTTGCTAAGAGTCGACTTTAATACCCGGATACTATGGATAGTCGTAAAACTGTTGTCATACTCATGCTTCCTTATCGCAGCCATTATAGAGCATCGTTTGACTATGCGAACTTTCTGAAGTCACAAGGTAAACGGGTTATTTATTTGGGCTCGGAAACGATTCGAGATATCGTTGTCAATGAGAAATTTGAATTTCACGCGATGTATCACTTGTTTGATCGCGAGATGACAAATGTGAAATCCTTTCTTGGTATTTTGATTCGTTGTGTTTCGGACCCTTGTTTTAAGATCAGAAATTACAGGACGTTTTATTCCTCTTACTTGGAGATCAAGAAATTTATGAAGCGTTATAATCCTGCTGAGATTTATCTTGACGAAGGATATTCAGAATACTGTTGGTTCTTTCGGGAATTCAAAGCGGTCATCAAACTTCTCAATCCAAATCTTTCTACAACCAAAGTGCCTGGTGTACCACCGCTGGACTCTCCATACGTCCCCCAAGTGAGCTGGTGGTCGGATGTTCTGTGCGAGTTCTTATGGTCGATGAATTTTGTCAAACTTAAATCCATAGAATTTATCAATAGGATTGCATTTCTCGGACATGATGAGCTGACATTCTGGAAACGATTCTGTTCTAAAAGAGGATGGAACTGGGAGCAGGGGATTGAATGGAATCATTCATTCTATCGTTGCATGACAGGTATCGAGACGATCATACTTGGGCCTAAAGCACTTGAGTTCGCACGTAAGACGAGAATAGCCACCGAGACTTACTTTCACCAAAGAACTCATAAAAGCGAAGTAAAGTATCTTACCGATGCTTATCTCAACTTTATGTCCGCCCTTGAAAGGAGATTTCGCGACCCAAAGTTTCGACTGATCTACTACACTTTCGGTACGCAAGGTGAATTGAATCATAAGAGAGAAAATAAGCTCTTGATAAAACTCATGGAGTGTATCCGACATGAGCCGAATATGTTCCTTGTTATTTCTGACGCTGACCCGGAACATCAAAAATTCAATTATGCAAATATCAGAATCCTTTCCTTCGTGCCTCATAAGCATTTCCTACCGTATGCCGATATTGTTATTTCGCACGGTGATATCTGTGTAATCAAGGATTGCCTCGACGAATCTGTTCCGATGATTATCTATCCATTGTCCCTCGTCGGCGCCAGCGCTAGCTACGCGAACAGAATCCAGGCCCTGGGACTTGGTTTGGCAGGAAGCATAGATGTGTGCACACCAAAGTCCATTCGTCAAAACATCTATGATCTTGTGCATGAAAAGAGGTTTATAAACTCGAAGCTTCTGACGGCTGCACATGCCAGTCTCCATAAAGTTCTTAGGCACGCATAGCTGCATGATTCCCGAGCCACGCGCGAAAGGCACTCCGTGGGCCCGGCCGAATTACTTGCAAACTTCCCCCGAATTTTGAGTTCCTTTCAGTAGGCCGGAGTTCAAGAAAACACTACCAAATTCATCTGAATTGATAATCTGAGTGTAATGATCGCTTTGAACTGGAGAATCATTTACGATGACGACATCGCAGCCTGAAGTTAACGCAGCAGCACAGTTGACAACGATGTGTTTCTTCTGCTTCACAGCAGCCAACTTCAAGTATGTATCTAAATAATGGTCGCATTCCAGGTTGCATACCGTACTTGGTTTATACTTCATTATACAACTAACATACCCATCAAGCTTTCTGTAAAATGCCGTATCCTGGAAACTCTGTGGCATCTTTTGCCAACCCGAATTGAATATGGATATGCTGCCGAACACCTTTGTCAGCGTTAAGACTAACAAAATTGAATTTGTTGCCATCGCTCTTGAACTGAAACGGAGAAGAAAATCAACCGCCACAGCGCTTACTGTAGCGTAGAAAAGAATGTTCATAAAGATGAGTGATCTGGCAGGAGGATAGACGTGACGTATCATAATGAACACGAACAGTGCAATAAAAGTGGCTAAGTTTAATATGAGTAACATTTGCAACTTGCTGTTTAACCGCTTAAAACAAATAAGCCCTAGCAATACGCAACTGCCAATGATAAAATAACTTCTTGAGTTAACTTCGGCCGTCATACTGAACGACTCCAGTAATATTGGAGCCTTTGAAAGCAGATCATGATTCGCGATGTCAATTGCAAATAGTGCGTCTGATCCTGACCAAACCCACATGGGAAGATAAAGCAGTGTCGAGAGAACTGATGTAGCGAAAATGGTAACTCCAATTCGGATGACAACCAATTTGGTTATCGTTTCCCTTTGATGAATTGTCAAGATTATCCAGAATATTATGATTGACGCGAATGGAATTACGAACAACTTTGTACAATAGAACCCCAGAACGAAACACGCGATGCATAGAGCATGTCCACCACGTTGTTTTGCACGGGAGAGAAATAGGGCAGTCACGCTGATTAACCAGAACAGTGTCATCAGCATATAAGAATAGCCTTGAGCGCTAAAAACATTTGTCCAGAATGTCAAACCTGTGACCATCATCATAAAAAGTGCTGCACGGTAATCGTAAAAGCTTCGTGTGATAGCGTAAATCAAAATATTGATAAAGAGTCCTGAAAAGACACTGGTTATACGTGACGCGATTATTGGTTCAGGAATGAGGCGCCACCACACCGTCGTTATCAGGTTGTATAGTACGTGGTTGTTTGAAAATGTAGTTACGTGTATCGGTCCTTGATGAACAAAATATATAAAATTAAATGCTTCGTCTATCTGGTAAGGAAGTGTGGCCAACAGATAGACCTTTATCATTAACAAAAGTGCTATGGCTGAAATCAATAAGGCTCTTTGACGGGCTGAAAGATTTGAGAGTGAATCGCTGATAACCTTAATCATTTCTCCTCCTTCACTCCATAGTCGTCCAATACCAGAATGAACTGCTTTCATATTTATAAACAACCATAACAAGATCGACGATAAAGCCAACATCAGAAAGGGTGCCCATCGATAAACTGTATCGTAATGCGACGAAGTGAAATAGCGCGTAGCATAATCGTTGATTGAATATGCGTTAGGATAGTGCTTAGTATACCAAGACACTAAGGCCTCATGATCAAACACCAAGACGCATGCCAGTGTGCCCATGAGGTATAGAAGATAAACAATGGATAACCAGTAGATAATTCTTGCTAAAACTGATTTCATTGAAGGCTGGCGGGTAGCAATGTGGTCTGTTGAAATATAGTGTTTTTTACATGGTTCGATTAACTTGACGGATCTGAATTCGGTCTGGCCAATAAGTCCTGCCGTTGATTCCATTTTGGCAAGGATGATCTTGATCAAATTCGTTTTACCGGAACTATCATCACCTTTGATAGCCACGCGCTCGCCGCTGGAAATAGCGAAGGTTAATGGATCTTCCCAAAGTTCTTTACTTGAATATCCAACGACGGCGGCTTTTTGGTTTCAGAATAATTATTGACACATAAACCAGCGCCATAACTATTTTACATACATTTACGTAAGTAATCATGACGGGCAGATGATTGGGCTTACTCGAGGGACGTACGACGGCGGATGCTTAGAGTCCTGATTGACGTCAAAGAAATCATTTAAGTCGAGACTCAATATGAAGCGCAACAAAATCGGTCCCCCGAAATGGGCGGAGCACTTTTTAAAATGGTACTGCAAGCCAGAAGTACTTGAGGATTTACAAGGCGATTTGAACGAATATTTCGAGCGCAATATAAAATATCGAGGACCCCGGCGCGCCCGTTTAATTTACGTAGTGGACGTATTTAAGTTTTTAAGGACATATACCATTCGCAGACCAAAATTTATTGACCTGTTAATACACTGGATTATGATTGGAAGCTATTTCAAAACGGCAAGCCGCAGTATTGTGCGCAACAAACTATTCTCTGCTATTAACATTATCGGACTTTCCGTAGGCATGTCGGTTGGATTGCTGGTGATTGCATTTATTTATGACCTGACTTCCTATGATGATTTTCATGAGAAGAAGGATAAAATCTATAGAATAACAACCACAGATACGAGGACAAACCAATTTGCAATGAAACTTGCGTCCACGTCAGTGAAGGCGGGCAAGCAAATCAAGGAGACGATTCCCGGTATTGAAGATCTCACCATCCTGCGCAACGGCTTCGGCGGTGATGCAGCAACGGACGAGCGCGTGGTGCCAATGTCCGGTCTTTGGGCCGATGAATCTTTTCTCAAAATATTTTCATTTGAGCTGTTGCAAGGCGATCCTTCCACAGCTTTAAAAGAACCGTACTCAATTGTACTAACGGAAAAAGCTGCAATAAAAATATTTGGTAGCACATCGGCATTGGGTAAGTCGTTAAAGTTTGACACTGCCAATTATCTCGTTACCGGCGTTTTGAAGGATGTTCCAAAGTTATCACACATACGTTTCGAGTCACTCGGATCATTCTCAACCATTGAGATGCAAAAACCAAACATGGATGGTGACTTTCTAGCATGGGAAAATATTTACATGAGTTATGTCTACCTCACCATTCCCGAGCAGAATACGCAAGCCTCTCTTCAAGCCAATTTAAATTTACTGAGCGCCAGGCAGAACGCTAACATCACGAACAGAAAAATCGAATTGGTCCTTCAGCCCTTAAAAGAAATATCGATTGGTATGCATCTTCAAAATGAAATCGGTCCGACGATGAACAGTATTGCACTGTGGGTCTTAAGTAGTTTGGCGTTTATCATCATTGTGTCTGCCTGTTTTAACTATACAAATCTTTCGATTGCCCGGTCGATGAGACGTTCCAGGGAGGTTGGTATACGTAAAGTAATCGGTGCCTTAAAGACTCACGTTGTCAGTCAATTTGTTGTTGAGTCAATCATCATTGCACTTCTTGCATTGGTGTTTTCGTTTGTATTCTTTCTTGTCTTACGAACTGAATTCCTTTCGCTCGATCCTTATATCGGTAATCTGGCATCGCTGGAACTTACGGTGAAATTGATAGTCGGGTTTGTTGCATTTGCTACTTTTGTTGGACTCTTAGCCGGACTGTTACCAGCGTTCTTCTTTTCGAGGATCAATGTGCTTCAGGTTCTTAAGAGCAGCTCAAGCATCAAGCTATTCAGACATGTCAATCTCAGAAAAACACTGATGACGATCCAATACGTTTTCTCATTGTTCTTTATCAGCTCCACAATCGTTGGATATGGTCAGTACAGGAGTTTTCTGGTTTTTGATCTCGGATTTAAAACTGAAAATATTCTGAACATTAAACTTCAGGGTAACAAAGGCGAACTCTTGATCAAGGAATTATCTGAACTTCCCGGGACTGACGACATCTCTCAATCAGTGTTGATAACAAGTCTCGGGAGCAACTACGGGGCACAGCTGAAATACAAGAATGACTCAGCGGGCGTGATGCAAAATATTGTAGATGTGCGGTACCTTCCCCTGCATCAGCATAAATTGCTGGCTGGTATGAATTTTAGCCAGAAGCCTCGTGGCTCGAAGGAAAGCGAAGTCATTGTAAACGAGCAGATGTTGAAAAGATTCAACTTCGGGGTAAAAGATCCAAACGCTGCAATTGGTGAGACGATCGTTATGGATGGCAAGACCCTAATGATCATTGGCGTGATGTGTGATTTTCACTATGAAACTTTAGAAGATGAAATTGTGCCGACTGTGTTCCGAAATTTTGCTGATGGAGGATACCAATACCTTAACGTGAAAATTTCAAGTACCGATCTGCCTGCAACTTTGGCGTCAATCGAGCGTGCGTGGAAGAAGATTGATAAGATTCATCCGATGGAGGCAAAGTTTTATGATGATCAGATCGAAGAGGCATATCGCGCATTTTCGATGATGATAAAAATTATTGGATTCATCGCAGTGCTAACGGTGTGCATAGCGTCATTGGGATTATTCGGAATGATTGTATTTACTACAGAGACCAGATTAAGGGAAATCAGCATTCGGAAGGTTCTCGGCGCAAATGATGGTTCACTTGTGTTTCTCCTGGCGAGAGGATTCTTGTTTCTTCTGGCGCTTTCAATGTTAATTGCTTCGCCGCTGACGTACTTGTTTTTTGATAAAGTGGTGTTGTTAAATTTTGCGTATCACAGGTCGATTAACCTAATCGAACTGCTGGCCGGATCCATAGTGATCACAGTATTTGCACTCTTAATGATAGGCTCTCAAACCATCAAAGCTGCGAGGAGCAATCCTTCACAGGTTTTAAAAACAGAGTAGACGCTCTTGTATTTTATTTGCTTTCGTAGCCATTAAATAACTTATTGAGTTCTGCATGTGCTACGGCGTCATTGGCAAAACCAAAAGTTCCTTGTTTCGATATTTCCTGAAAAGCTTTGTAGAATCCGGTGTATGAAGCGCGGATCAACGATGAGCCTAGACTAACGCGCTTCACACCCACGTCCTCAAGCATTTTAACACTGAAATTGCCGCCTGATAGTCCCATGACAATATTGACAGGTTTAGGTGCGACGGCTTTTACTACGGTTTCTATTTCTGTCAGCGTCTTCAGACCAGGCGCAAAAAGAACGTCGGCTCCGGCAGCGGCATAAGCTTCAAGACGCTTGACCGTATCTTTCAAATCGATCTTCCCATGAATAAGATTTTCTGCCCGTGCAGTTAATGTGAATGGTCGGGATAGACCTCGAACGGTTTCTACGGCTGCTTTTATCCTTTCAACAGACAACTCGAAGGCATAGATCGGGTCATTATTATTGCCCGTTGCGTCTTCGATAGAACCACCAGCCAATCCGGCCAGACTTGCCAGCGTTATAGTTTCAGCCACAATTTTTGGATCGTGACCAAATCCATTCTCAAGATCCGCGGATACAGGAAGATCAGTAGCGTCGACAATACTTTTAACATTCAACAAAGTTTCATACCGCGATACTGCTGCCATCCCATCGGGCCTGCCCAGTGAGAATGCTAGTCCTGCACTCGTTGTGGCCAATGCTTTGAAGCCGTGAGTTTGCAATATTCGCGCAGAACCAGCATCCCAAGGGTTGGGAATAACAAAAATACCCTGACTTTGATGAAGCGACCTGAATGCTTCAGCCCTTCTTTGAAATGAAACTTCATCTTCTTCTCTCATCGTCGTTGGCGGTTGTATTTAAAACAGTTATAAATGGCTAATTTATCTAATTCATAATTACCCAACATTGATTACGAATTGTTATCTTATTCTTTGAATAGCGGTTGACTGAATTTACCCTGCCGTCTGCAGCAGTTCACAAACTAAAAATTCAGTAAGGAGGTCTGATCGTATGAAATGTTTCTATTTTCTCACCGCCTGGCTGCTGTCCTGCACTTCTTTTAGCCAGACCGTCTTCTTCAATAACATTTCGCAGGACGACGGATTGAGAAACGGTAACGTAAGGGCAATTGTAAAGGACTATCAAGGATTTATCTGGATTGGTACCGAAGATGGCCTGCACCGGTATGATGGATACACGATGAAGATTTATGCTAAAATAGAAGGCGATTCATCAAGCATCGGAAGTAATTTTATCCTTTGCCTTTTTGAGGATTCACACAAAAATCTGTGGGTGGGTACACTCGATGGCGGCCTGTATGTCTACCAACGTAAAGCAGATTCCTTCAAACACTTTGACCTTAGAATGGCCAATGATTCCGCAGCAAGAGTTACGATCAGGTCACTGGCAGAAGGCAAAGACAAGTACCTCTATGTGGGGACAGACGATTTGTTCAGGTCGTCAGTCACTAATCCCGAAGCCATGGAATTCTCGAAGGTGCCTTTCGCAACGGATGCGGTATCCGGCGTGTTAACCAGGTTTGCTGCCATCGAACAGGATCTCGATTCAAATCTTCTCGTCAGTGTGAATAGCCAAGGTTTGTTTTCTCTGAATTTGAGTACCGGAAAAAGTTCTCCACACCCAATCAGTGAACTTGATAAAGATATTTATACTGTTTATGCAGACAAGCAGAGAAATCTGATCTGGGCGGGTTCTTTGAAGCGGGGATTGCTGATCTATGATCCTGTCCACAAGCGTCACTTGAGGGTCATGGCAGGTCGTGACGAGAAAACTTTGAGAAGCAATTTTGTCCCGTCAATCGCTGGAGATGCGCGTGGTAACATCTGGATTGCAGCCGATAACGGATTGAGTATGGTTTCCAGCCAGACAGATCCATTTAAACAACTCGTGATCACAACTTATTTACCCGGCAAGTCGGACATTACGCGTATTCATGGTAACATCATGAAGACAGTTTATGTAGACGACAAGGATAGAGTCTGGGCCGGGACGATTTATGAAGGTGTCAATATTTATGATAGGAATGCCATGAACTTTGGCTCCCTTAACATTTTAACAGATGTTAACAGTCTGCAGAGTTATGGAAACATAAACGCGGTTCAGGAAGACCAGCTTGGCGATCTTTGGATGGGTTTGGATGGAGGCGGTTTGTATAAGTTCTCGGGTCAGTTTAATAGTTCTGAACAGTTGGCGCCTGAGCCTATCGTTGTACCGGATAATATTGATAAGATCAAAGCACTGAAATTTGATCGGGATAATCATCTCTGGATTGGCACTTGGGGCAACGGCCTGTTGGTCTATTACCCCGTGAGTCATCAAGTGAAAAGAATTGACGCGTCGCATTCTGGCCTTGACATAGGCACAGAGATCATGGCGTTGAATATCGATGGCGATGAAAACTTATGGGTAGGATCTTTCGACAAAGGATTATTCAGGTATCAGATCAGGAGTGGAAAGGTTGACAAGATCACCGGACATGGTAATAATTTAAATAGAATTGACCGCGTCAATGCCATCTGTGTAGATAAAGGCGGTAACCTGTGGGTTGGCAAAGATGTAGGCGGTCTTAACTTTCTTAAGAAAGGATCTACAAATTATGCCGGCATCACGACAACACATCTTCACGCTTCAACAACAATAACATCTATTTATCAGGATCGTGCAGGTATAGTATGGGTCGGTGCGCCAAATATTGGACTTGTCAGGTATGACCCGCTGTCTAATACGAGTGAAGTTTTCAATGAAAACCAGGGTTTAAACGATTTCGCTGTACACGCCATTCAGGAGGATAGTCTGCACCGGTTGTGGATCAGTCATAATGCTGGCATAAGTATGTTTGAAAAAGATGTCAAAGTGTTTCGGAATTTTGATAAGGGAAATGGTATCGCTGCAAGCCAGTTTAACAACAGCAGTAGTATTGAAAGAAAAAATGGCCAGATGGTGTTTGGTCATATTCATGGGATCAATTTTTTTAATCCTAAGGATTTTAACGAGGATACTGAAGCAACGCCCGTCGTGTTTACAAGATTCTTTGTCGATAACGTCGAACAATCGCCTGGTGGCAGTTCCCTGTCGGAGAACATTGTTGCAGCAAAGGAAATCAAACTGCAACATGATCAAAACTCATTCAGTGCCGAGTTCGCTACACTAAACTTTGCGTTCTCGAGGCGCCCACAAAATTCTTATATGCTGGAAGGATTTGATTCCGATTGGCAACCTGCGGGACAAAGGAGACTGATCTCATATACCAACCTTGAACCTGGCACTTACACACTGAAAGTAAGGTCAAGCAACGGCCTGACTAATGAGTCGACAAGTATTCGCGAGATCAGGATCACGATCATACCTGCATGGTGGCAGACTTACTGGTTCAAGGTTCTTGTCGCGGCTACTGCTGCTTTGATAGCAGTTGTCTTACACCGTGTAAGGATTGATTTTCTGATGCAACAAACCAAATTACTTGAATTTAAAGTTGATATCAGAACGCAAAAGCTGAGCGAGACCAATCAACAGCTTCAGATCAGAATTGATGAGATCAACTCGATGAATTCGATGTTGAAAAAACATCAGCTTGATATTTTTGAAAAGAACAATGAGATCCAGGCGCAAAATGAAGAATTGCAGTCGCAGAATGAACAGATCTTTCAGCAACAGGATAATCTTGTGATTGCCCGGGAACAACTCCGTGAAATAAACACGAATCTGGAACAAACAGTGAGTGAAAGGACGGATGAACTCAAGCGGACGATAAACGATTTAAACAAAACCGTCTTTGAGCTTGATCGCTTCGTGTATAGCGCTTCACATGATCTCAGTGCGCCGTTGAAATCGATTCATGGTCTGGTGGAGCTTATCAAACTTGAGGATGATCGCACCAAGATTCTTGAGTATGCAGATTACATCAAGAGAACTGTTTTAAAACTTGAGGATGTCATCAAAAGTATGATCGACTACTCGAGGAACACACATATCCTCGTCAAAACCGATGTCGTAAATCTTAAAGAGTTAATCGATGAGGTTACATTGGAACTTGCGTTCTGGCAGGAAGCTTCAAAGATTGCATTCCTTAATAATATCCCTGATTTCTTACAGATTCACACAGATCGTGCGAGGGTGAAGGTTGTGCTTCACAATCTTGTGAGCAACAGCATCAAGTACCGTGACCAGAATAAGGATTCGAATTGGATAAAATTCGAGTGCGTCCTTGAGGACAAGCACTGGCAGTTGACCATCTCCGACAACGGTATTGGTATACGCGCAGAGTATCTTGAAAAGGTATTTAATATGTATTTTCGTGCTACGGAAAATTCAAAGGGTTCTGGCCTGGGACTTTTTATTGTTAAGGAGACGCTCAGAAAGGTAAATGGAACCATTAAGGTGGAGTCGAAACTGGGTGAGTATACTAACTTTATTTTGGATGTGGCAACGAGCGAATTCCGATCCACCAATTCATAATTCCTAATTTTCGATACCTATGATGTTCGATTGGAATGAATATCATAAGCAACTGAATGCTCGTTTTGCTGAAATCGGCAGGGCTAATCCCGAAGTAATTTAGGGTTATCGCGGCCTTTGGAATGCCGGTAGCACTACCAATTTACTAAGCCTGAAAATTCGCGAGCTTATCGCTTTAGCCATCAGTATTACGTGGATACGAAAAGAGTCTATGGAATTCAATACCCAACATGATGCGTAAGATCGAAGAAGATCACACGATCGGTCTGTAACAAAATTCATGTCACCACAGCGACTAGCTTGAAAAACACCGTCCAATAGCTGTAAGATGAATCTTTCATCCCGGAGGTATACTGGTGCGAGCTCTACAGCATGAGATAGATGTTTGGTGCAACTTTTGATTGTCAAATGTTCAACCGATAAAATCCAATCAATTCAAATGAAATACATTTTTACACTATTTAGCTGTATCGCGGCATTGAACTGCGTTGCACAATATCATCATTACCCAACTTCTAAAAAATATGACTTTAGCAAAGTCGACCCTTCCACCGTTGACAAGGAAGCACTCAAGATGAACCTTGAGGATGCCAAGATCCGATCGGGTTATGACTCTCTCCAGGCATTGACACAGTATGTTTATACAACAGACGAAAATCAATTCGCCACTATAGCGTTAGGCTACCAGCACGCCTTTGCATCCTTTACAAACCTGCGACGAGAACTTGGTCCGCTCGGTTTTAACAATTTCAATCAAAATATGAGAAACTTCCTGGTATCACTCGACTTCTACAGAAATCGTTTTATGATGTCTTACATCTTTACACCGGGTTTCAGGAATCTAACCGCAAACAATAACTATGAACTGAGAACCAAACGGCGCGCAATTGAAGCGGGCATCGGATATGATCTGATTAAAAACCGGCATTTCGATCTCTTTCCGCAGGTATCGATTGGATTTCAGGACTTCTATATCGATGTAGATCAAAAGGATCTGAACGTTAATACAATTCCCGATCTGTTGGATGAGATGGTCAATACCTCTATGAGAAAGCGCGCTTTTATTTTCACCTATGGTGGCGAGTTTGACTATAAGATCTATACGCAATCACGTGGACGCATCATCCTTGGCGTACGGTATGCTCAGGTCATCGAGCCTGGTAATGGTAATGTAAGAATAAATGGCAAAAAATCTGATTTCAAACTTGACGATACAATCGCTAATTCGACTTTATCTTTTGTTGTAAAGATGGTTCCAGGAGGAAGACATTGACGTAAATTTTGTTTATAACGCAGTGGACGACAGCCGAACCGGCAATGAGGGAAGGTATTTATTACTCCCCTACTGCTACAGGGAAGAGGGCAATCAAATACGACGATCGTGCACTCTATACTGTCACAGACTCAAATAATGTCGTATTCAGTCAAAACTGGAACTTGATCGAAAGTCGACGAAGTTTTCTGGACATGAGTTTGAATGTAATCAGACTATGATGTGATGAATACGGCATCTACCGATCGAACAGTCCCAAAAACTCCTCTTTCTTGTTCGCGCTGATCTCGAGTTCGACCCCATTTTTCATCGTCACCGATCCTCCTTTCCCCTTAGCATATCGGATGACATAATCGGGATTTATCATGTGAGACCGGTGAATCCTTAGAAACTTGTAAGGCTTTAACACTTCTTCAAAATATTTGAGCGTCCGACAAATCAATAATGAGCCACTATGAACTTCCTTCTCGAAATGAAACTTGGTGAAGTTATCAACTGCCTCGCAGTACACGATCGAATTAATGGGCACAATTTCAAAACCTCCCAACGTCGGAAGCATAATCTTCTGTGTTGATGTGGATTGAATATTATTTAACAGCACTTTAGTATGCTCTACGTAGCCATTTTCTTCCCGCTCCGCCTTTATTTTTTCGACGGCGTTTATTAACTCATCGATATCGATAGGTTTAAGTAAATAGTAGGCCGCACTTTGATTTAACGCTTGAATAGCGTAGTTATCAAATGCTGTAACAAATACAACTTCAAAGTTTACATCACCGATCTGTGTGAGAAGATCAAATCCGTTTCCATAAGGCATCTCAATATCAAGAAAAACTATATCCGGGGTATTCTCGCGAATGGCTTTAATGCCCGTCGCCACAGAATCCCCAAAACTACATACTTTAACATCGGTACAATACTTGAGAAGATAGTTGGCAAGTATCTCTCTGCTGTCTTTTTCATCGTCGACGATAACGGCTTTCATGCGGCGTGACTTTTATGATTTATGGGGATCGTAAGTGTTACGTGTGTGCCTCCACCAACGCCGTCACTTACATTGACGTCGAAAGCTGTGTGGTAAACTTCGTTGATGAT
>JBDSKX010000184.1:0-23807 GCA_039916665.1 Chryseolinea sp.
ATTGCTTGAATTGTATAACGCAACACTGTTGCCTTGAAATTTATCAAAATTCACTTGTGCTCCAGATGTTGAGCAGTCCACTGGTTGATGAGTGTTGGGGTCCCAACAAGAAACTTCAAACTGAAAACTGAAATGATTATCCAAGGAACCAAACATTTCAATAGAAGATATGGTCTCCAGCTCCGTGGCACTTCCAGCAATATAGGTTTGCGCAACAGCTTGAATTGTTTTTGTGACAGGTCCACCGGAGCCGCTGTCGTGCATATATCGGTGCGGCTGAAGTTCAAAGTTTGTTTTTCCTCCAGTGGGATATGTCATAGAGACCAGCGTGCCATAGCTCATGAATGGTGCGTGAGGCTCTCTGTCAGCACCTTGAATTGACAAACTCGGAACAGAAGTTATATACTGTGAACAGTGGATTGGAAGATTTATTCGGGAATCGTAAGCACCACCGAATGGCCCTGAATAGCCCGGCCAAAGATTAGCGTTGTTTGCTCCGTTGAAATAGCCCCAATGATCTTGGGCGGCAGATAGCTTGCTTGGTAATAGATCTTTATTTGAAGATGTTCTTCCTGCGTAAAGAAACGAGTATGGCGGATGCTTAGTTGAGTTACTTCCTACCTCCTCTACGCTTTTTAGGTACAACCTAAAATTAGAATAACTGGTGGTGTTATCTACGGGTGGGTCGCCCGTTCCTCGCTGTGAATAGAGTGTTGAGACTTGAATGGTTTCATAGTTAAAGTTGAAAGTTTTCTTAGTCACATTGTCGCGATCAAAAAATCTAACAGTCTGAAGTGCTTTTGGTGCTAGCGAAGGGTCAACCACACTAAGATCCTGACGAGCCGTGGTTGCTGGATTGAAATCTATGTTTTGCCCGAAGTTTGTCGAAATATGTGTTAACCGTTTTCCGTTGGTAACGATTACACCGAATGCGAATGAAGAAGTTGACTCAACAACTATATTCGGTGGTTTCACATACTTAGTTACTCTAGGGAGCGAGTAATACTTTGTCATTTCATCAGCATAGCTAAAGTTAATTATCTCCTTTCCTGACGGCGAAATGATTTTTGACAAATACATCGACGAAGTTCCTGATGTTGAACTGGAACCGTTGAAAGACGTGTTTTCAGGTTGATCGAAAATGTACTGCGTTCCATTTTCAGTCGTGATGGTAAACTTGTAAAAGGTCGTCGGGTCGCGTTTTATTCTCAATTCTTTATAATCACCTATCACCGCGTTGCCAGCCTCGTCCAAAACGAAGTTCCCCGAATATCCAGGAAAGTTAAAAGAGTATAAATCCGGCTCTGGATCAAGATTGAAACTCGATACGTCCACCAAGATATCATGCCTTGCAGAGATGCCAGAAGGCAGTGGGAAATGAACGCGAGGTTTTGTACCATCTTCAAATCCGCGTTTTGTAATATTTATTGCTCCTGTACAATTTAGGCTCCAACCAGTTCCTACCCAAGATGCATGGTCCTCCACCTTTACTCCTCTCGCCATGTAAGACAGACTGATAGGAAGTTCCAATTCGGACCCCTTTATTGAGCCCAACGGGATTGTAATACTAGGCGTTCCAGTATAGAGACTCACTGGATTACTTCCGTATTCACCTAAAGCGGCTGCAGTAGGTGAAGATGGTATAATTGCGTTATAGTCAAACTGGGCCTCGGCGCTATAGAAATGATATAGCATGATGATGGCAATGCAGAGTGAACGACAATTCAAAGAGAACAATCTCATAACATTGTATTTAATTACTTTTAACAGCAGTAATGTACTGAGCACATGTACCGATTTCGCGGTACGTCAAATGTGTCTGAGCGAACTGAATACCTTTGCGCTTCGACATCTCTTAGTTCCGCTTTTTTGAAAAGGTCATCAGTAAAATCATTCAATTTTTTTTCAAAAGACGCTCATAATATTACATGACAAAGTGTCAACCTATAGCCTACTCGCAGTTGTACGTCATCGAATTCCTATGATTTGCTTAGCTTTCGGACACACTGTTATTTTAAAGCCGTTATTGATGTCTGCTAATTTTTTTGAATCGACCTCAACCGACGAGGGTTTGATCGGTCAGCTTATTTCCGAGGAAAAGAAAACGCGGGAGAGCGCGTGGAGTTTTTTATACACATTCCACTATCCATCTATTAGGGATTTTATCCTTAGAAATAATGGAACGCAGCACGATGCTCTGGATATTTTCCAGGATACGCTTTTGATACTCCGGCAGAATATAAAACAGAACAAATACAGAGAGGAATCTACGCTTAAAACGTACATCTTCGGAATTTCACGAAATTTGTGGATCAAAGAATTAGAGAGGAATAAAAAGAAAAGCGTTCTTACGGCTGATGCGCTACAGGCCGTTACTCAAAGTGACTACGATTATCTGATGTCTATTGAAGTCATTGGCATATTAATGAAGGATCTCCAGGAAGATTGTCAGCGAGTGCTCCATGAATTTTACTACAATCACAAAAGCATGGAGCAACTTAAGAATATGTTTGGCGTTAATAGTATACAAGCCATGAAGAACAAGAAGTATCGCTGCCTTGGCTATCTTACCAAACTTGTCAGAGAACGCACACAACTCACCTGGGCTCACAAATGAATAAAAACAACCCACATTCGAAAAAACTCGTGGAATACCTTGATGGCAATCTCTCAGCAGATGAAATCGAGGAGTTTGAGAAAACTATTAATGAGGATGGGGACTTAAAAAAGGAACTTGTCCTTACGGGGCGCGTAATTGATGCAATTGAAGGACATGCTTTCAAACAAATGCTGATGAAAATACACGATCAGCATTTTGGGTCAACTGGCGACCAAGGCAAGCATTCGGAGCCATCCTAAAGATAAGCGTTATCTTTTTCTAAAAATATTTCTTCGGTTTTCCTGATGACCTTTTCAAACTATCGGAACTAATAGTAGGTGCATTGCGCGCCAATTATTTGCGATGAATAAGATCTATCTGCCATTCTTCTTTAGTTTCATTTTTGGAACGGCATTTGGTCAGTTAAACACATCCAATTCTTTAAAATTGGATTCTGTGAATAATCAAAGGGGACTAGTTGTCGAGAAAGTTACCAACAAATCAGACAGTTTAAATTCATTCACAAAAATCCAAAGGTCTAACAGACTTGATAGCCTATACCAAATAAAAGGCAGATTGGATTCCGTCCAATTATTTGCAAATTCAAAAATGGATAGTATTCAATCGACTTATGAGAGCAGCCTTGCCAAACTGCAAAAACTTACCAATATCTTAAAATCAAAGATCGATAGCCTTACCAACAACCACGCACCTGTGGATAAGTTTTCTGAAAAATTAGACAGCCTGTCGCAGAAGTTCAATGATTTGCATGATGACCTTTCAAATCGGATCGAAGCGGTGAAATCCAAAGCTAAAGAGAAGATCGATGCTATTCCGATGCAACCAGAGTTGAAGGAGCAACTGTCTGGCTTAACTCAAAATATTGATAAGCTTGGCCTACCTAGTGCGTATGATCGACTCACTCCGGATTTACAGGCCATGCATTTAAGTTTTGGGAATACAAAGGGAATTTCGTCACTTCCTTCATTAGGGGATATTGGAGGTATAACGGGCACAGGTATCTCCGGCGTAATGCAAACTAATCAGGGGATTGCTACACTGGGGCTACACAAAGTTGGAAGCCTTGCGGAATCGTCAGAGAAAATTGGAGAGGTGACTGGTAAAGTGAGTGAGGTCTCACAAGTAAGATCCCAATCATTTGATAAATTCGCCGATTCGAAATTCAAAGGCCTTGATGGTGTACAGCAAATCCAAAAGGCGGCGAACATTCAAGAACTGAGCGTGATCAAATCACAGGATGCAATGAAGGCTGAGATAACAAAACAGGCTTACGCTGTAGCCACGGACCATTTCGCAGGAAAACAAAAGCAATTGCGAGCAGCAATGGATAACATTGTTAAATACAAAAAGAAATTTTCTCGCGTTCCGAGCATCAGTGAATTGCCAAAGCGTCCACCCAATGCGATGAAAGAGAAACCTCTTATCGAAAGGATAGTGCCCGGTATAAATATGCAGATGCAAAAGAAAGGAAGTGAGTTTATGGTGGATTTCAACCCATACGCGGGCTATAGGTTTAACGGTATCATAACGGCGGGTTTAGGGTGGAATCATCGCGTATCGTACAATTACAAAATTCGCGAGTTTGTCTTGTCATCTGGAGTATTTGGTCCTCGTGCCTTTGGTGAATTCCGACTCGGGAAAGGTTTTTGTCCGCGATTAGAAGTTGAAGCAATGAAAACCAAAGTACCTCCTGTTACACGTTCTGGTTCGAGTGATCCATATGCGCGTCAACTGGTTTGGGGAGTGTTTGCTGGAATCAAGAAGGAATATAAATTCATTGGAAGAGTAAAAGGAACGGCGTCGGTGATGGTTCGTCTGTTTGATCCTAAGCGCCAAAGTCCTTACAGTGATATAATCAGCGCAAGGATTGGATTCGAGTTTCCCATGAAGAAGAATCATAAATGAAAGAATTGAAAATCTTCAGAAACTCTAGGCGTTTGAATAATTTGTATATAGTGCAGCATGTATTCTAGGCATGGAAATATTTTATCCAAAATAATGCGTTGACGCCGCTTAGGTCTTAGCTGGCGACTTAGATGAGTGTACAAAGTGAAACTCGGTCAAACAGAATTAGTAAAGACACCTGATAATATAAGCTGCCAACAGCCCATTCGTTTTTGAATGGGCTGTCGGTATTTTCTCTCTCGGGCAAGAGATGAATAATAGAATGAAAAGATAATTTGGCTCTATTTGTGACCTTTTGTTCTTAGAAGAAATGAAAAACGCAGTCAAAACATAAATTTTGACTGCGTTTGTATAGTTTTAGTGATCCCGCTGGTTACCGAGATCACATCGTTAGACTACTCAATATCAATATGTTAAAATAAAATGTCCAAAAAAAAGCTGCCGTTAGGTCACATACTATTTGATTCTGTTTGCACTCTTTTGAAGAACGAGTTATGCAAAGTAGTAAAATATCTGATCACGTTGGGAATGGTTTCGCACGGTGAAACAAGACTATGTTTACCTCCATCCGGAGGAAGATGCACTGGAACTATTCCATGGACTTAAGACGTTTCTTAACTTTTTTTACAACAACGAGAAAACACAACAAGGCATCGGACGAATACCCCCTGCAGATCTCTATCTCCAGGCAGCATGAAAACAAATGCATCTTGACTATTTTGGGAATATCTGACCCACTATTTCGCTAATAGTGTGACCCACCTTTTTCGGAAATGATCTGACCCAGGTATTTCGGTAATTGACTGACCCATTCGTTTCGGTAATCATCTGACCCACCTGGAGAGATTATTTCGGTAATTATTTGACCCACCCTGACGGGCTTTGATTTGATGCATTAACGCCAGTCGTTTCTTGGGATCCTTAATCCCGAAACGACATGGCCAAACCTATTCTTATGCACCAGATTAGAAGAATAATCCCGGATTATGCATTTGAGTAATGAAATGGTGGACTTAGAATGCTTATCTGGGAGAAGATTCCATCAAGCCAAGCTCTTTTTTTGACAGGTAAGGATATTTTGAGCACATTCTTATTGGCATGGTTTACTGTCCATGCTCCTAATGCAAAGCAATAGGATTTTAAAGTCTTAAGTGTTGCTCTGTTATGATGATTAAGGGCAAAATGACGGAACAAGCTCATCAAATTATATCCTACCATGATGAATCGAAAGGATGCCTCAGTAGCCCAAAAATCTTGCAGGCAAAAGTTTTCCAATCCAAAGTCTTGCTTTAATTCTTTTTATTCGATTTTCACAATCTGCACGTGAGTTATAGATATTCCATATTTGATCTAAACGCAAATCTAAGTTGGTTACATAGCAACTGAAGCGATGACCTGGTAAATCTTCGAAGAGCTCTTTACCTCCAGCATCAGGTCTTAAATCAACACGCTTCTTAACCAGTATGTACCTACGCACTTTGCCATTCTCATGGCTAAACTTCATTTCACTAAGCTCTATTCCTTTGGCTAATTCAATCCATTCACGGATACCCCACACGGCACTTTTTACATTGGGGTACATTCGCACTTCCATGATGTAATTGAGTTTTTCCTCTTCCAGGTAACTCATCAATTCTTCAGTATAGAATCCACTATCGGCCCGAACTAATCCTACCTTCTTGCCTTTCAACGCTTGCTTGAAAGTCTCTTCCATAAAAGATTTACAATTACTACTGGCTGCTGTATTGCCCGGGCGTAACCACGCATTGGCTACCATCCTTGTTTGACTCACGAAAGCCATCAAAGGATGATGTGAATTACGTCCCCGTTTATTAGGATTATATCCTTTGCTACTTCCTTGTTGATCTCCATATCGAGTGATCACGCGCAAGGTGGCTTAAATGTTAAGGATTTGAAACCTTTCCTGATGACGTTTGAAGCTTTGGGACAAGGCTTGCATGTTCGGCCCAAATGGAGAATCCGTCTGAATTGGACAGCAGGGAAGGGCAGAGATGCGGCGATTGTTGGAATGCCTGGGATTTTAGGAATGTGATTTGTGAACTGCAGTTAATTGGTTATTCAATCCGGCTTTTGAACTGCTGCCGAATCGCTGACGAACCGGAGCATTTCGGATCTCATTTGAACGATCGCTTTGCTATTAACCTTTACTTGCTTAGCCAGTAACTCTTTTGCCACCCCAATGGCTTCATGATGTTTATTAGTGGCCTTAAAAAGGTTGACTAGCAGGAACAATGGATAATGTCTGCTTGGAATCATGAAGTGTGCTTTTCTGAGGTGCAGTTCTGCCTTTGCATAGTTGCCGGTTGCCTGATAACTTGAAGCGAGCGTCAGTTCATTACTGTAGGTGTTTATCACTCGCATCGAGGTTTCGAGGATTGTGATGGCTTCGGCATGTTTGCCTGAGGCATTCAGCACTTTTCCATAAGACGCCAGATAATCGCCATCAGTATTAAACACTTGTTCGATACTTTGGAACCTGGATACGGCTTCGATATTGAGTCCTGTGGTGCTAAAATCGAGGGCTTGATTCCACGTTCTTAAGGCGTCGCGGTAAACATATATTCGTGGAACGAAGTAAATACAAAGTATGAGCGCCCCGGAGAACAGAATAATTCGCGTAATCCGGAATCTGATCAGGGTAGTTAGTAAGCCGAGCGATAAGTCTACTTCTTTTGAATATACAGCTTGATTTTTCATAACCAATGCCATGAATAAAACGAAATTGATTTTAATAGCCAGTATTTCGGCAGGGTAGGACACTAATGAAAAAATGAAAATTGACAATAGGCCGGCTTTCGATAAAATAGAGAATGTATTGTCATTTCGATTCCGGAGATCGTAAATAAAGATGATGACGACTGAAACTAACAACAGACACCCGATGATGCCATTTTCGACTACGAACTTCAATGGTTCGTTAAATGAATAACGTACATTGTCCGCCAGGGACTGGAATGCTGAATCAGAATTGGCCTCGAAATATTGAGCCTGATAATTCATGACATGTGCTTTAAAGTTGTCATATCCCGTCCCGGTAATTATGTGGTCTTTAAGAATCGTTCCCGATACTTTCCAGATCAGAATCCGGCCATCCGCAGAATTTGTTTTCGATGTGTAAGCCAATGCCAGAACGGATATTAATAAAATAAGAATTCCCCCCACAGTCAGTTTCGGATGCTGTCTGAATATACTGGCAATCTTATTTTGTGGATACTGTGTCCAAAGTAAGTAAATGGACGAGAATATCGCAGCCATTTCTGCCGCTCTTGAACGGGTTGAAGGCAATACAGCGAGCATCAGGAACAAGGCAGTTGTTGGTAAGAATTGGAATGCAATGAATTTTGCAGCATTAGAATACCTGATCTCCGTAACTAGCTTTTCAATTTTTAATGTAACACCGTTCATCTTTAACGTTGATTTTTCAATCATGAGTCCTGCTAGCTGATTGCGTTGCAGGTAAAGTCCTAATGAGACAGGGAATACGCTGGAGATGTATCCACCATAGGGACCCGGATTAAAAAATGTTCCTGTTAGATTGTAGTCCTGGCTGTACGAGTGCTGTACTCCGATTAGCTGCAAAATGCCTATGATGCTTTGGCTAATTGCTGAGCATAGCAGTGCAATCATCATTAAATGCATGGGTAAAGTCCTGGTGTATCTTATGAAGAGATATAGGATGATGAGTCCAATGAGTTCGATATATTTTACGGAGAATGAAGTATCATGCAGTTGTCTATTGACGATTACATAGATCAGTAGAAGAAGCAAGCATAGTTCCACTTTTGTAACACTATTGCGTATGTTGATTTTGGTGGCTGTCGCTGTTAAGAGTCCAGTACTCCAAATGAGAATGAGTGTTCCGATGAATGATGCGAAAAAAATCGTCTTCCCGGATTGCGTTGGATTGAATAGCGTCGTGTCGACCAGCGAAGGCAATGCGATGAATAGAACCAGCATTAGTATCACGACGGATTGGTTGCATGCGGTATGTATCCATGATACTACTATTTGCTGTTTTGTCATGATAGTAACGGTATTCGTTTGACTAATTGTTGTTCTTAAAGTAACAATAGATTTCACGTGCAGCTTTGAGCTGGTTTTTTGAGTTTCTGAACCAGTGTCCTTCATCTGGAAACTCGATGATCAAAGCAGATTTAAACGAAAACTGACTTGTCAATTGAGACTTCCTGGCCTCTGCCGGGATAAATGGATCGTTGCCTCCTAAGATGTGAAGTATAGATTTAGGGATATCTCCGGCACCAAGATTAGACGGAACACCAAACAGCGAAGCCGAAGAGGTTATTTTGTCGCCTTCCGATGCTATTAAGTTCTCCATGATGATATTTCCCGAACTTGACGAAAGGCAATGCAAAGGGATTTTATATTGGTCGCGGAGATAAACAGTCCATTTTTTAAGATCATCTACGGCATCCGTGAGTTGTTGATCATGAAAAGTTTTCCCAAACCCTGCAGACATCGGGTAATTAGGGGCAACAACAATAAATCCATTGGTGCATAAGTTCATGAGTAACATATCCCACCGTGGTGAGAAGTCGGAGTGAAGCCCAGGGTGTAGGTAAAGAATCAGACCGTGGACCGGGCGGTTTGCAGGCAGAGTCAGAACATACGCAGCTGATCGTTCAGTCGGTCCGACAAATGTTGCAGAAAGTCCAGTATTATAATTGCTGCCCGTGATCTGTGTTGTCGTATTATTTTTCGGCGAATATATGCGAAGACATTTCGGAGTTTCCAGATCGGAATATACTATGGCGATATCACCATTTTGTCGTGGAACGTAATCGTAAACAACGCCCTGCGTAGTAATTTCAGTTATACGTTCCGAAGTAGTGTCTTTGGATTTAAGAAGATATTCGTTTCGAAGGGTCTCGATAAAAAAAAGTTTCCCATGTGAATATTCAGGTAACCGCAGGTCGCCGGTGGAGGCGAGAACGAGTTCAGGACTGCTGTCTGGATGGTTGATATTGATCTGGTAGATCCGGTAGAATTCCGACTCGTAGTTACTGCAAAACAATAGTTTGTTGCTATGAATTGATAAATTGAGTTTCAACCCCGGAACCTGTGCGGTATACAAAGTCTTGACAAGCGTTCTGATGTCGATACCCATAAGGGTATCGTCGAAACTGACGATAATGGTATGCCCGGCCTCGTAATACACGACGTCATTGATTTGACCTGATACCCTGGCGATTGTCTCGATGCTGTTATCGGAGGCGATTAAACAGAGTTCGTTGTCGTGTTTAAGTGCCACGAGTA
This sequence comes from Chryseolinea sp., assembly GCA_039916665.1. GTDB lineage: Bacteria > Bacteroidota > Bacteroidia > Cytophagales > Cyclobacteriaceae > Chryseolinea. Next base: position 9,821 of record JBDSKX010000184.1, read on the forward strand.
TATTACCATTGTCAAAAGAGAAAACATCTTTAATAGGTTCTCCTTTGAGGATCATTTTCAACGCGATGCTGGTGGGTTGGAATTTTTCATTGCCGAGACTATCCGTCAGCCCCACCAGAGTATTTCTGAATAGGAAAGGATGAAGCACATTAGCACTGTCCTCACTAAGCCTGATGAGGCTATCGTTGGAATATCGGTAAAGAGAGTAGTACGAGGACGCGTTGCCTGAAAAGAAAATGGCTGAATCGGTATCTATAAGTTTGGTGTCGATTTCGAATACCGGAGTTATCATTTCAAAATCCGGACAATATTTTGTTTCCTGAACGCTACATGATCCACAGAGGTATATACATGCAACTGCGATAACAGTTGGCGCACGAAATACGCTCCATTTTGTCCTAAGCGAATTCAAATCTTATAGATTGATAGTTTGTCAATAGAAGGTCCAGTTGTCTCGGATCTCTTTCCATTCGTCGTCACTGGTCTGCCAGTTGCAATAGATCGCGATACCATCGATAATAGCAGTCGTATCTCCAATGGATCGTTCGCTATTTTTGATTACCTCCAACGTATTGGGAATGTTTTCGATATCCATATTTCTAAAGTCTTGTAATGCCGGCGCATTGATGAATGTTCCTATTGCTACAAGATACTGGACGCGCGAACCTGAATCGCCCGACTTTAAGTGCTTGATATCGTTAATCAGTACGTTCGAACTTTCGATGAAATCGTCCCTGTCGTTAATATGCGTGTCATAAAAAAGGAAAGAAATCTGATCTATGTATTGAACAAGGGTTTCGAGTTCCGGGATTGTTGTTTTTCTTTTCCAGTGCTTGGTTCCTGGCGGAGTGGAGACCACAACAGATGAGATGAATGCATCGGGAAGCAATGTTCGCAGACTCTTATGAAATTCATTTACGTAATTTCCATATTGCTCTGAAACGCCTGGAATTTCTTTCACGACAGCGGAATCAAGGTACTCATGTCCTTTAATAATGTATTCGAAGTCAATGTGAATTCCCGGGGTGCCTAGCGTTTTCACCAATGCTTTTGAATCGTTTAGCGCGTTTGAGACCCATGAGGAATCATTGAGGAACACTGTTTTTCCCTGAATACCACCTACCCACGGAAGTATGACAATCTCCGGATAATATTCCTGAAGTTTCTTTACTGACCGGATAGCCGTTTCCGAAAATGCATATGCTGGAAGATGCCCATCACTTCCATAAGGACCAGCAAAGATGTAAGAGTATTTGATGTTGTTAGTCTTCAGTGTTGAGGCGTATTGCCTGATGTCGGCGTCAGTTAACGCGAAGCCTGTAGTAGGACTATGACCTCTGAAAAAGATCGTTTCAGTCCAAACTGCGTTTTGCTGTCCCAGCTTGATTCGGTCTGGTTCACACGAATACAAGAGGGTCGCAATGCAAAGAAGGGCAGACACCCGGGATAGAATATTTACACACATCATCAAACACGGTCAATTAAACAAAGGGAAATGTGAGGTCCGTTCTAACAACGAATTAGTGTCGTGTCACATAAATTAATTAATGATTTTTGAATGTTTCATCATACTTAAATCTAATAAAAAGTGTAAATATAAATATGAATCGAGTGTTAAAGTTGTCCTTAATTTTTATTGCTTTTGTGATCCTTGTGCTACTGTGGTTGATCGGTCTATGGTGGCTAACGGTTGCCCTGCTTCTTTTGGGTGCTTTGACCTATTTGGTTCGTTTCCGGATCGGTCATACTTTCTCGAGAACGCTTTTCATACTGGCGATACTGCTTTTTACAGCTTTTGCATTGAGAATATTTATTTTTGAAATTTTCATTGTGCCAAGCCGGTCTATGGAAAGCTTGTTGGTCCCAGGCGACATACTGTTGATGAGTAAAACCACCTTCGGACCGCTCATTCGTGTTCCATGGGATGTTTCACTTCGGCGTGAAAGTCGGTCTTCAAACAGGTTGCGTCTGTCGGGGTGGAGGAACGTAAAGCGAAATGATGTGATTATTTTTCGCCGCGACTCAATTTCGTATGTTAAGCGTTGCGTTGGATTACCAGGTGAAGAAGTTCGGATTAATAGTGGGGATATCTACCTTTCCAGGCAACTTTATGAGGCGCCTGCATCTATTAAACGCTACTTCCGGATCTGGTTTAACGACAGACGTGCCATACTGAGCATGCTTGATCATAAAAGCATTGCGGCTGAAATTGACCAGCAGCGACCCTTTGCCAATGCGTTAATCACAACTGAATTCAAGTCTCAGTTAGAAACGATGCCCACAGTTGACTCTGTTGTATTGCTGTGTGACTATCCAAAGAGGCTAAAGGCATATCCGCTTTCAAAGGACCTGGATTGGACGTTTGACAACATGGGCCCAATATTGATACCTAAAGCAGGGATGAGGATTGAGCTGAATCCTGAGACCTACCTGCTATATGGAAATCTTATCGGAAAATACGAGGGCGCGAAAATTGACTTCGCTAATGGCGCATTTAACGTAGGCGACTCGGCCATTAGCGAATACGTATTTGCCAACGACTATTATTTTCTGATGGGTGATAATCGATTTGTTTCCGATGATTCGAGGGCATGGGGTTTCATACCCTTTTATTCCATTGATGGTGTAGTCGATTTTACACTTTTCCACGCTAAACGTTAGTGACTCTGATGATCTGATACAATCCGTGAAGTTGATCAGAATGTTTTTTTGCGGAGAGTGGCGCCGTTAACGGGCGCATCCTTCTTTTCTTTGCCTTCTTTTAAGGTGATTTCGAAAACAGGACCAACACCTTTACATCTGTATTTCTGAATGGCGATATTTTTTGGTATAGGTTCGATTTTATTGATGTCGTTCATGTCGAAGAATTCGAATGGTACAAACTCTCCATTGTGAACAAATATGGGAGGGATGTCTACCATAAAGGAATTCAGATGGCTTCTCAATATCTGGAAGTCAGTGCCGCTGATACGGAGATGGTCGATGTGTTCGGCATAACAGGAATCCAGCGCTGAAAAGGCGTAAGTATGTTTATCAATAACTTTTGTGAAGGCTAGTTCCGAATCGAGTTTATCTTTTGAAATTTTATACAAAATGTCATTGATGATTGTGAACGACTCTTCCACAGGATATGACTCATGATTCCATACCGTCATTAGAAATGAAAGAACTATAGGTATCATCATATTGCCTCAATATATTCCCGGATCATCGGCCGCAGGAATGCTGGATTTCCAACCAGTACAATTTCGTTGTTATCATTCAACAGGAAGGTTTGATATTCGATGCCAAATGGGTATTTCAATAAGTTCCGTTGAAAGAAGCCACCTTGTTGGTCAAATACAACTTTTACGTTATCTGAGAATTGTAATTTTGCCTTAAGTGAATCAAAATCCTCTTGTTTGATGGTTTCTACAAAAAAGATGAACTGAATGTTTTTACTTTTCATTTTGGCAGCGTCGTGTATTGCTTTCCATGTATCAATTGACTCTATACATGAAGAACAATCGCCAAGAAAACGGTTTACGATTTTCTTATTCTTTGAATCTTGCACGCCTGGAAGTAATAGCTGTTTTCCGGTCCACGGATGTACAGGCTTTTTACTGCATGACAGGCACGCGAGCAGAATACAAATCAGCATTAAGTGATTATAGAGGAAAGCGCCTGACTTCATGTTCGAGCGATGTTTGGTTTGTTGAAAGAGCAAATAGTGTTTTGTCTTTGCGGTCTACTGCAATGCAGTAGGCGTCTTCGTCGAGTTCGATAAGTCGTACTCTCTTGCCTTCCCAATCGAGTACAAATACGTATTTACTTCTGTTCATGGAATCATCATTTTCGTTGGTTTTCCCACTGTATAGCAGGTACAGATATTTCTCACTGGAAGTACCATCAAGGAATCGGAACGTTGCAGTTTTGTCACTTCCCCAAACATAAGCGTCAACTTTGAATACGATCTTTCCTTTCGGCGGTGCAAAGTCCCATTTCATGATGGGTTTGATTGCGGATCCATTCAACTCTACGATTTGAAAATAGCCAGCCAGTAGACCATAGAATGCGAACTTGTCAGCGGTTGGGTGCTTTATGATTCGACCTGCGTAAGCATATGACTTTGCAAGGCTCAAAGCAGCCTGCTGGTCTTTTGAGAGGTCTGGAAGTTCAGGTTGAGGAACATCGAAGTGCTCGTCCCCAGTAATAAGATCTGAAGCGCCGAACATATTTCCGCCAAATTGTCCGTATGAAAAGACTTTGTTCTCTGAAACGAGGCAAGCATTCCTATAGGAGAATTTCTGCTTAAAATTCAGATTCTGTACCCATGCTGAATCTGTATACGGATCATACTTTAGGATTTTTCGGGTTGTCCCATCATAAGCCGTGATGAGTTTGCCATACCCGGATAGATTGTTGACTGTCATAATCTCCTGAGGACCCCGCCCGCCCTCGCCCAATTCTTTTAATACTTTTCCCGTGTTCTTGGAAATAAGATATGCCAGATGTTTTCCTGATGACAGGTTCATGGCTGCTGCGGCAACCATGAGTGAAGTGTCGGTGACATTGTACATCATTGGGAATTTCAGATACACTTCTTTGACAGGCACGACGTTATCGGACTTAAGCACGACTTTTTCAGGAAAGTACGCGTCAAAGTCGTTTCTGGAGGAGCAACCCAACATCAGAACTAATACGACAGACAGAATCCGATATTTCAATGCAGCAGTAAACATACTATGGTATAGGAATTAGGGTGATTGCAATACAACGACGTTGCTAAGGCATCGATGAGTTAGAACGTGAAATAAAACGGCGAGCGTTCTTGCCCTGCGCCGACTTAACACCAGGCCGATGCTGGGCAACATGGAATTCCTCCACCGACGTCAGCACAAGCCTCAGCTTTTTGAATGAGGTTGTTTAGATCTAATGTTCTTGGATCTTGCTGTTGTTTGAAATTCAATTGCATCAAGACTACAGCGGAGAGTGCGATCAATGTGATCAATACAAATGGGGCTTTTTTTGTTATTGGTTTCATGGTGATAAGGTTTTATGGTATGGTTACAACCTGCTAAACAGATATTCGGATATTGAACAGTTGCGAATAAATGGCTTTTTGGATACGTGGGTTTATATCCTGGCGAGTAGTACAAGGTCGTTCAGCTAACGATAGACGCGCCGCTATCTGCTTTCAATACAGCTCTGGGAATGTCATTGCAACCGTCCCGCGATGACAAATTAATTGTGCCCGGGAACAAATGGATATGGTTCATAGCGGCCCCGATATGCAGTACGTGTTGTCTGTACAGCATTTGTAAGTGGCGCCACCGACATTAGAGCAATTTGTTTGAGAGTTTTATCATAGTTACAACGTTTAAAAATTGCAGGTTAGAACTTGAGACTTTGCATAGGATACGAATATTGGAGAATTGAAAATAACCTCGGCTGGTACACGCTACGAGAGCGCGGATACGAGTAGGCTAGAATCCGAAATAGAAGGGCGATGCTTCATAACCGCCACCTATATAACACCAATTGGAAGAAGGGCAACACTGGTACCCGCCGCCTCCAACATCAAAGCAGGCTTCTGCTTTTGTCACGAGAGAATTCAGATCAACATTTTTAGCGTCTGCAGTTTGTTCAAAATTTAACTGGAACATGGCTATTGCAACAAGAGCCATTAGTCCAAAGGCGAGACTTTTTAGTTTTGTTTTCATGATAACGACATTAAAAGATTGATAAATAAAAATGAATTAAATAATAACACTTAACAGCCGAGGTGAGTCAAATATAGAAGTTAAAATAGCAACTCAAAACGACTGACGATGGATGTCCCTCTTTTTTGATGATCTCTTGAGGACTATTCTCTAACTCATATATGAATGATAGGGATTTGATTCCTGCAACTGTATCGGCATGCGTTAAGAACTCAAAATGTTCATTACATTTTCAATACCAGTATAAGAAACGGCGCTCTTCATCATTTCGTGATACCATTTATGTTTATCACAGTACCGTTCATAAATGGACCATAGTGAAGTTGGGGGTGGAACTGAAAAACGTTGTGTTGTTGGTGGTGATTCATCCTTGAGCACGACAATCTTAAAGAGGAAATTGCAGCAAATATTTATCTTTTCACGCTTGGTATTCGAGATGCAAAAAAAATTTTATTATTCGGAATAATACTTGTGTTTTTTTGCAATGTCGGTTGTTAAGTATGATCTGAAGCTCCGAGACCGTTCCCATTATTGCGTCTTTCTATGTTGGCTTTCATGGCCGAAGAATAAAACGCTAGCAAAAAATGAAAATAATTCTTAACCTTCTGTCGTATTCAGAGCCTTGACGTCTGCAAGGCATTCTTATCATCTCTGTTGTGTAGTATAAAATAAAGTAAATGAAGATCTTGTTGTGTGTACTAATAAGTATTGGCACGTTTACTCCGACAGTAGCCCGGAAATGTGTCTTTAAGGGAATGATCTCCGGGTTCCCCGACCAGACATTGGTGGTATTGACACCTTATAAGTCTACTGGTCCGGGAGACGTTGACAGAGAGATAACGTTTCATCTCAATAATGGAAGTTTTGAAATTGAACTTGCTGTCGAAGTTCCAACGTATTATTCGTTGAGGAACCGTCCGGAGAATCCACTTGAATTTGAAAATCTGAATTTCTGGATTGAAAGTGGGACGCTTACGCTCACCGGAAAGCGTGGTGAGCTGGAGTTCGCGCACATCACGGGTTCGCCTGTGCAGGATGAATATGAACAATATATTCGTTCGCATTATAAAGAACGGAAGAGAATAAAGGATATGCGTGACTCTGTCCTTTCTCATCCGGATCTCAGCGCTTCTGTGAGAACGCGATTGAGTGGCGAGAACAGACGATTGCAAAGCATGATCTCGGCAGCTGACTTACAGTTTATACACGACCATACCGGATCTTACATTAGCGCATCGTTACTTTCTTTTTATTGTAATTATCGGCCTGACCTGATGAGTGTTGAAAAGGCTCGGGTACTTTACTCTGGATTTTCCGATGTCTTGAAGAAATCGGCATATGCTGAGCCCATTGAGAAATTTATTAACGGCAACGTTAGGTATGATCCTCCGGGTATTGGGGACGTACCACGGGAATTTTCACTCCCGGATGCCAAAGGGGGAGCAGTGTCACTTAGCTCGTTCAAAGAACGAATTGTTCTTCTGGACTTCTGGGCCTCATGGTGCGCACCTTGTCGGGCGGAGCATAAGAATTATCTCAGGATATACGAACAGTCCCACGATCGTGGTTTTGAAATCGTTAGTGTAAGTCAGGACGCGAATAGAAAGCATTGGATAGACGCAGTGCAGAAGGACCAGATGAAATGGATATCACTTTTGGATTCCACGGCTGCGATCACCAGGGGAAAATACTCCATCTTAGGCATTCCCAGCAATTATCTTATCGATGATTCCGGTCACATCATAGCCATCAATATAACAGGCAAGGAATTGGCAAAGAGGGTAGAAGACCTGTTATCTCATAAATCTTCGGATAAATGACTATGCGTATTTTCGACGCCCATACAACTTTGCAATTTTCTCCAATGGTGATTCGTTGCATGATATTGGTCACATTTTTAATCAATCTGGAGAGTTGCCAGCAAGGAAAATCTGCGGAGAAGTTGTCGTTCAATAGTACGCTTGAAAGTCAGGCGATCGTGGTGGATGCGATTGTATTAAAGCGATCTGTTTTCAAACATGAGATCATCAGTAACGGCAAGCTTGCTGCCGTCCGTAAGAGTGATGTCCGGTTTCGTGTGAACGGCCAGATACAAAAACTGCATGTTCATAATGGTGAGGCTGTCGTTGCCGGGCAGGTCATCGCGGAATTGGACGCTACAGAGTTTAAGCATCAACTGGCGAAGGCAAGAATTGAATTGAAAAAATCGGAAGTTGAGCTGAATGACCTCACGTTGGCATATAAAGGTCTGAAAGATCTTGTTATACCTGATGATATTAAAGAAACACTTCTTAATAAGTCAGGGTATGCTAATTCTCAAATTGAACTTGAGAAGGCGGACTACGAATATGCATCGACACTGCTTAAGGCTCCGTTTTCGGGAATGGTGGCGAATTTGAAAAGCCGGGAGCATGAACAGGTTAGTTCAAGCGATCTTTTTTGCATGGTGGTTGATCACTCAGCATTTGAAGTAGAGTTCTATTTGTTGGAGTCTGAGCTTTTGAGTGTCAATATCGATGATCCGATCCGCGTATTTCCAGTTTCAAGTGAAAAGGAATTCCGCGGCCACATAATTGAAATTAATCCCATCGTAGATGAAAATGGTTTGGTGCTGGTAAAAGGGATTCTTAATAGTGCCAGAACTCTTTGGGATGGAATGAATGTCAAAGTATACATCGACATCCCTGTGCCCGATCAACTCAATGTACCGAAGACGTCTATAGTTTCACGACAAAATCAGCAAGTGTTGTTTAAGTACGTTGATGGGCGGGCCACATGGACCTATGTGCAGGTTTTGTTTGAGAACAGTTCTTTTTGTGCGGTCATCGCGAGTCCTGGGAAGTCTGGTTCATTGCAGGCCGGTGATACGATTATTACAGAGGGCAATCTTACACTGGCTGATCAAAGTCTGGTTCAGTTGAGAGCAGATCATTGATCTGTTTCTTATATGATTGCTATAGGGAAAGATGGTGTATGAACCATGAGATTGTGAATGTTGGCGAAATGTCTCAAAATGTTATCACATGCTGCGGTATTTGATTGCAAGACCGATTGGAGTAACGATGGTTCTCGTCGGGATGCTTATTCTCGGATTGCTTTCGTTGGAATATATTCCGGTATCTCTGATGCCCGACATCAGTATACCTAAAATTACGATTCGTCTTAACCTTGTCAATTCGTCTGCTCGGGAGATTGAGAATTTGGTTACCAAGCCGATCCGGGAAGAATTGCTGAAAGTTGAACACCTCGATGACATCAGAAGTGAAACACGTGACGAGGGGAGCATCATCAATTTGTTTTTTAACTATGGTACGGATATAAATCTGGCGGAGATACAGGTAAATGAAAAAATAGACCAGGCAATGGGGAGGCTGCCAAGAAATTTGCCACGACCCAGAGTGTTAAAAGCCAGCGTGAGTGATATCCCTATTCTGTATCTTAATGTTACGGCATCTCCAAACGGATCGACAATCCATATGACATCAGGCAGGGCTGATTCGGTTCGCTACTCAACTGATGAATCGTTTGCAAAGCTCAGTCAGTTTGCTTCACAAGTGCTGAGAAAGAGACTAGAACAACTGCCCGAAGTTGCGTTGGTAGACATAAGCGGCGTTGTCACCAATGAAATCTGCATCTATCCTGATAATTCCGCACTACAATCTTTAAACCTTACAGCAGCACAGATCGGTGATGTCCTGCAAGAAAATCATGTCGAGTTGGGTAACCTGTTAATCCAGGACGGACGGTACCAATATAATGTCAGGTTCGGATCTTCGGTAAGAACAAAGGAGGATATCGAAAATATTTACATTTCTCTTGAAGGCAGGACGATCAGGCTAAAACAAATCGCCAGGATAACAGAGCAAGCCCGGTCCAGGAAAGGTTTGGTGATGTCTGACTTTGACAATGCCATCACATTAGCTGTAATCAAACAAGGCGATGCACAGGTCAGCGCTTTGGAGGATAAATTGAAAGTGCTTATTGATCAGTTCAGGCATGATTACCCTCAGTTATCGTTCAAGGTAACCAAAGATCAAACGGAACTCCTCGACTACTCAATTTCAAATTTGAACCAGGATATTTTTTGGGGAGTATTATTGTCTTTACTTATCATGACAATGTTTCTTGGTGATTATAAATCGCCATTGCTGATTGGAATTACGATGCCTGTGACCCTCGTTATTTCCATCGGCTTGTTCTACCTTTTCAATGTAACCATAAACATCATTTCCCTTGCTGGGCTTGTTCTCGGTATTGGAATGATGATCGATAATTCGATCATTGTTATTGAGAATATTGTACAATTCAGAGAACGCGGCTTTGACCTCGTTGAGTCATGTCAGCTCGGTGCCCAGGAGGTCTTTCTTCCGATGCTGAGTTCTGTACTCACCACATGTGCCGTCTTTATTCCTCTCGTATTTCTTAGTGGAATTTCCGGCGCCTTATTTTATGATGAAGCAATGGCTGTTGCAATTGGTTCATTTGTATCTCTCGCTGTATCAGTGACAATCATTCCTGTTTATTACCGGATAATGTACCTCAAACCTGCGGATCGCAATACCAAAAGTATTCTCCAGTACTTTGGCAGGCTTGATTATGAGGCATTTTATGAAAGGTCTTTTACCTTCCTGTTTCGACGGCCTTGGTTCATTGCAACATCGTGTTTATTGATCGTGATCGGTGGAGTTTTCGCTTATGAGGCGCTTCCATCTTCGAGACTTCCCGAGTTGTCGAGAGACGATGTCACGTTAAAGATTGATTGGAATGACCGAATTAACGTGCATGAAAATGCCCGGAGGATTATCGAGGTATGTGGTGAAATTCGAAAGTCGCTGCTGGAGAGTACGTGTTTGGTTGGTGATCAGGATTTTATCCTTGATGCGAAGCACTTTACCTCCGCCGAAGCATCCATCTACATCCGCGCCCAAAATCCGTATGAGATTAACCGAATAAGACTGGCATTGGACAGCGCCATCCGGAATGCTTACCCCGCGGCCAGTTGGAGGTTTGTCAGTGACGATAATATTTTTGATGTCCTGTTCTCTGATAACGATGCATCGCTAATCGCCAGATTCCAGGAATTCAGCCCATCTGGTCATCCTACCGATAAGTCACTTACTACGCTGGCGGAGGTGAAGCGTATATTTTCGGACGAATCGACTTCTAATATAGATTGGCAGGAGTATACAGTGCTTAAGGCAGATCCCCTTAAACTGATGATCTACAATATCTCATCCGAAGTATTCTATACAACGTTGCGGAATGTCTTTTCCTCTCCGGAAATCTTAAATATCTCAGCTGATCAAAATGCTTATCCGATTGTGATAAGTGCGCCGTCGCGGAACATCCGCCAAACAATCATGACCACGGAGGTCATGAATGAAGATGGGATATTGTTTCCAGTCAAGGACTTTGTCAGTGTTCGTTTTGAAAAAGATGTGAAAACGATACATGGAGGAAAGGAAGGTGAATACTTTCCCATTGAAATAAATGAAGATCCTGATAAAATTGATCTTACCATAGAACGGATAAAGCAGATGGCCGTGAAGGACAAGTCGCTGGCGGTCTCATTTACAGGCAGTATTTTCTCGACGCGGTCACTGACAAATGAATTGAGGAACGTGCTGTTAGTAGCCCTTGTCATGCTGTATTTGATTCTTGCAATTCAGTTTGAGTCGCTGTTGTTGCCAGTTATCATTCTTATCGAAATACCAATTGATATAGCGGGCGCATTTATATTTTTGAAGTTGTTTGGCGGTGGGCTAAACCTGATGTCATTGATCGGATTGGTTGTTATGGGCGGAATAATCATTAATGACTCCATTCTTAAAATCGACACTATTATCAGACTTCAGAGGGCCGGGATGCCATTGTTAAAGGCAATTATTGTTGGCGGGAAGCGAAGATTGAAGTCAATACTAATGACGTGCCTGATCACGGTGCTGGCTATGATACCCTTGCTGCTTACTCCGGGTATGGGCTCTGAATTACAGTATCCGCTGGCCATTGCGTTGATTGGAGGTATGCTGGTTGGGACACTGATCAGCTTATATGTTGTTCCTATGTGCTTTTTCTATGTGCAGAGGAGATTTGCCTTATCGCGAATCTCGCAATAATTAATTGTAGGGCGTATCGAATATCAACGAGTAACATGACACTTCCACGAATCTCGACGTTCTCCTTAAAACTCATTGTGTCGGTTGCAATCGTGGTGAGCATTCTGATCATCCCGCTGCAAACTTTTGAACTGAAACCGCAGTCACCGAATCCAAAGATTGCTGTACGATTTTCGTGGCCTGATGTTTCGGCCTATATAATCGAGCAAGACGTGACGTCTAAACTTGAGGGCGTTTTAAGTTCCCTGACGGATATTAAGAGTATTGGTTCCCGGTCACAACGCGGGGCGGGGAGTTTGATACTGGAGTTCAAGCCTGGATCGTCGCTTGATATTTGTCGTTTTCGTGTGGCTAGCGCGGTAAGGCAGGTCTATTCGGAATTGCCTGATAATATGACATATCCTCAAGTCGAGGTATTGCATTCGTCCGACCAGACTGTTCCGATATTATCTTATTCAATTGCGTCCATAGACGATCCGGTTCGTATTTATGATTACGTGGTTTCTCACATTACTCCGCAATTGAGGTCGCTCAGGGGAATAGACGATGTGCGAATCTACGGAGCAGCTGCCCCAATCATTGAAGTTCAATTCAATCCGGAGAGACTGCGCAACCTCGAGATCTCGACTGAGGACCTGGCATCAAATATTCGAAATTATTTCAAGACAGAATTTATAGGAAAGGGAACGGAGGAAAATGAAAGGCGGCGGATTGAACAGACTGAATCTAAACTTGTCATCAGATGCTTCGACAATGAGGATATTAATTGGGGGAGTATTCCTCTAAAAAAGATTGGAGAGAGAATTATATTTCTGGATGATGTGGCAACAGTGGTCGTTAGTCACCCGGTCCCGACATCGTATTCCAGAACAAATGGCTCGAACACGGTGAATATTCTTGTCTATAGCAAGGCCAATACTAATTTGATTCAGGTTAGCCACGAGATCCGGGCCATGATGGACATCTTGAAATTAGACATGCCTGCCTCATTTTCTTTGAAACTCACCAATGATACCACTCAATATTTACGCGAGCAGTTAGCCAAACTTATTACTCAGTCTGCCATTTCCCTTGCGGTTGCTTTCGCGATAATAGGTCTGGTGGTAGGAAGTCTGGCCTACATTTTCAGACTTTTTGCGTTACTCTCTACCACCATCCTGATTAGTTCAGTTATCTATCTGGTGTTTTCGGTGCACTTTCATCTCTACACAATTTCCGGGATTTTCATTTCAACATTTGTAATCACCACTGACTTTCTGCTTTTGACATTTGGAAGATCCAGGCATAGGGGAAATCAATTCACCACAAATATGTCTTGTTGTTTGATAGCGGTATTTTGCTTTGGCGCAATTTTGCTACTGGATCCCATAGCTCAGCAAAATCTCAAGGACTTTGCACTGGTAATTGTCATCAATAGTTTCGTCAGCTTTGTCGTTTACACATTGCTATTCAAAGAGGGGCAAATTCCTGTTAAGACAGTTCGTGGAAGAACACAGGCATTCAGAATCATCAGAACACGACATGCAGTTGTAGGAGTGCTTTCCTATATAAGGCGCTATAGAGTATTGATAACCCTTGGCTTGATTCTTTCTTTTGGGATCCCTACAACGCTGATATTTGAATGGATAACGAAATTTAATCTGATACAACTGAACCCTAAGGTTGTTCGGGTAGTTGAAAAATCCACCGGCGGGGCAATGCGACTGTTCTCAGAGTACGTTTTGATTAGCTCATTTCATACCGAGCCAGAGAGAACTGCTTTGCACGTAAAAGCAACAATGGAGGAAGGGAGTACTGTTCATCAGATGAACGAACTTTTATTAAATATCGAAACATACATCAAGCAGTTTCAGGAGATAGATTCGTATAATACCCTCGTAACAGGACCTGACAACGGAAGTATCGACATACTCTTTAATGAGTCGGTCTCTCCTGAATTTCCATTCTATCTGAAAAGTAAACTCGAAGAACAATCGATACGGTTGGGTGGATCGGATTGGAGTATTTATGGTGTGGGCACAGGGTTTTCAAATGCAATCAAACAGGGCTTTAAAAGTGACTACATTTTACTGAATGGATATAGCTACGAACAACTTTATGACCTTGCGTTGCTGCTAAAACAGACCTTGGAGAAAAGCAGTAGAGTAAAAGGACTGGAGATTGCACCTG
>JBDSKX010000185.1:0-7480 GCA_039916665.1 Chryseolinea sp.
CGCGACGAAAGCTGATTCTACGCTTATCCCTTATAAACAGCCCTACAGAATTGTTCATTAAGGATTTAACGCTGTTTAGATATAAATGATCAATTTGTTGCGAAATTGCTGCAACCTAAATCGAGTAAAAGAAGTCTTATGCAAAAGAACCTCTTGAACCACCATAAGCATGTTTAAAAATTATATTACCGCAGGCATTCGAAGCCTGTTGAAGCACCGATTTTACTCCATGCTCAACATTTCCGGACTGGCTTTAGGCCTTGCGGCCAGTTTGCTGCTTACTACCTGGATAATTCATGAACTTAGTTACGACAATTTTCATGAGCAGGGAAACCGCATCTATAGGTCTTCCTTAGAATATAGTTTTGGTGGCCAAACTGCTAAGACATCGGTCTCCCCAACTGCACTACTGCCTTTTCTCGAAAAGAATTTTGCAGAGGTTGAGAAAGGTGTTCGTGTATACAACCCCACGGCATACAATCCTTACATCGTAAGACATGATGACAAGGCTTTTGAGGAGCGCCAATTCTTTTATGCCGACAGTACGTTCTTTCAAATCTTTACATTTCCACTGCTCGAAGGAAATCCAACAACCGCACTGACTGAGCCCAACAGCATCGTCCTCACCAGATCATCTGCAAAAAAATATTTTGGGGAAGAAGATCCAATTGGGAAAACTGTCCAGGTGAACAATAATAAGGAATACGCGGTCACTGGTGTGATTGATGACGTGCCTACAAACTCTTTGCTTCAATTTGATTTCGTCGCTTCGTTTTCAACACTTGACGCTTCAAAACAGCAGATATGGTGGAGCGCTAATTATCAGACCTATGTTCTGCTCGCGCTCACGGCTGACGTAACAGCGCTAAGCGCGAAAACACAGGAACTGGTCATGAAAGAATTAAGCAGCGAGTTGGGCAATCCCGGTGACTATGTGAAATATAACTTTATTCCACTAAGCGATATTTATCTAAAATCTGATATGGATGAATCAACTCCAGTCAGCGACATTCAATACGTTTACATCTTCGGAGCCATTGCAGCATTAATTCTGTTGATTGCGTGTATCAACTACGTTAACCTCGCCACGGCAAGAGCATCAGAGCGTGCCAAAGAAGTTGGCGTAAGAAAGGTCGTAGGCGCGGCGCGGCGACAATTGGTTTTTCAATTCATAGGTGAATCTGTGATTATCACAAGTCTTTCACTTGTGATCGCATTAATACTGGCGAAACTCGCGGTGCCCGCATTTAACGCCCTCACTGGAAAAAGCTTTCTGAGCGGACTTATCTTTAATCCAACATCCATTGGATTGATTGTCTTGATCTCAGCGTTTATCGCGCTTGCAGCGGGTGCCTATCCGGCAATCGCGATCACGTCATTCAAACCGGCACAGGTGCTTAAAGGAAACTTCAAGAGTTCAAATAAGGGTATCTGGCTTAGAAAATCTCTCGTTGTATTTCAGTTCTGTATATCTGTGATGCTGATCGTGGGAACGCTCGTGGTAAGCAAACAACTTGATTACATCCAGAATAAGAAGCTGGGTTATGAGAGAGAGCGTGTGATTATGCTTCCCCTGGATTCAAAGACAGAATTGGTTTATGATCAAATGAAAAATGAGATCCTGAAAAATTCCAACGCTGTGGATATGGCCCGCGCAACAGAGTCACCAACTTCAATTGCCGGCGGATACTCGATCAAGCTTGAGGGCAGCGGAAATAGCCAGGCCATGATCGTTGCAGCCATGTCGATTGACAAAGAGTTTATTCCCACGCTGAGTATAGCACTCGCTTCGGGTAGGAATTTCACCGACGCTGATTTTCAAAAGGCTGCACAAGACACGATAAATTCTTTTATCCTGAATGAATCCGCACTCCATGAGCTCGGCCTGACAAACGAAAAGGCTATTGGCTTAAAAATTAGTATGAACGGACGCAATGGAGATATCGTGGGAGTGATCAAGGATTTTCATTTTGCACCTTTGCAGAAAGAAATTACGCCGCTTGTGTTGTTCAACGAGGTCAATGATTTCAGTTACACGTTCATAAAACTAAATAGTGGAAATCCATCAGAGGCGCTGGCCAGGATTCAACAGACCGTCCAGACACTTGCTCCGCACCGTCCATTCGAGTACACATTCTTGGATGATGAATACAACACACTTTACAGCAACGAACAACGGATGGGAAAAATCGTTACAACCTTCGCGACGCTAGTGGTGATCATTGCATGCCTCGGATTACTTGGTCTTGTGTCTTTTTCCGCCGCTCAAAAAACGAAAGAAATTGGTATTCGTAAAGTATTGGGCGCTACGCCATACAACATTGTAGTTCTGATCACCAAAGATTTTGCCGTGCTGGTGGTGATTGCCATTGTGATCGGATTGCCGGGCGCATATTATCTGATGAGCAACTGGCTTAGGGAATTTGCCTACAAGACGGACATTGGCGTATTACCGATTCTGATTGCTTCACTGTTATGTCTCGTGATTGCTTTTGGCACTGCGAGCTACCAGGCGATTCAGGCGAGTATGATGAATCCTTCGAAGACGTTAAGGTCAGAGTAGCATGTAAACGCGGCAAGCCTGAGCAGTGCATACTTCCATATTCGTTGCTTAAAGCGGTATTAGCTGCCAAGCTACAACGAACCCATGCCATAAAACACAAAACGTACAAGTTCAAACGCCGAGCTTGCGGCTCGTAGCTATTTGTGACTTTCCTCCTACCTTTGCATTGTAAGGGGCAAAACAAACCGGATGTCTGGGGAAGAGTTACAAAAAGAATACGCTATCCTGGAAAGATCACGAAAAGACCCAAGGGCCTTTGGTGAGCTTTACGAGAAATATTTCGATAGAATATTCAATTATATCTTCCGGCAAACTGACGATGAAGACCTTACCGCCGACCTTTGTTCCCAAACTTTTCTGAATGCTTTGAAACATGTTGGCCGTTATGAGTTCCGGGGCTATCCATTCTCTGCATGGCTTTACAAGATCGCGAGCAACGAAGTAAACAAACACTATCGGAAACTGAAAACCGAAAAAGTGTTTAGTATCGAGGAACTTCGAATCAGAGAACTTATCGATCAGGCCAACGTTGATTGGGATGACGAAGTAATCGGAAGGCTGATGAATTATCTTAGGGGCCTTCCAACCGAAATGCTTGAGGTTCTTGAGTTAAGGTTTTACGAAGACAAAGACTTTAAAGAAATTGCCTTCATTCTGGATATCACGGAAAGTGGCGCAAAGATGAGAACCTACAGGGCATTAGATAGATTGAGGAAGAATTTTAATTTACGTATCAAGTATGATGGGAAGGAATGAGATACGTCTGCGGCGTGATAGAATGAGTTCGGGACACATTGCGCGTCATCGTAATTATGACGAACTTATGGAAAGGCATCAGCGCCATCTTCGCATCAGGAGAATTGCTGTCGCCTGCATTTATATTATATTGCTCATATCATTGCTGGCGATATTCATTGTCTCGAAGCAAAAAAAACATAATCCTCCTGGAAAGCCTTCGACAACGACAGCACTTTTACAGGTAAATGGCGAATGTCAAATGGTGAATGAAGTCCCGTCGCCACGGTTGTGACATTTTCAACATTAAGTACGTTCGTTCATAATCAAATAGGTATATCATCTCAAGTGATGCTGAAATCAGATGAACTACCCAGTTGTTGCATTAATTGATTAGCGTGATCACTGTCTTTTGTATTGCGTAAAAGAAACGTGACACATTATCGTATCGCGTTAATCTACAATGAAGCCAACCGTTTCCGGATCGATAATTTGTCGGAAGATGATTTTGCGATGGACAGGGCCAGTCGAAAATATTCCTTCGCCTTCTCTCTATCAACATTTAAATAGAACTCGCCAAGTAGTGAATAATAAAAGTGATTTTCTGTAAACTCTAGTTTCAGAGCTTCTTTGATAGCCGAGGCTGTGCCTTCTACTTTCGACAAGGCATAAACTCTGTTTAGCGCTGCAGCGGGACTGTATTTTATCAAAAGCAGTTCATCATACAACTTTAGCACCTGTTTCCATTTCTCCATTGTATCTTCCTTACGTGTACTCCAATACGCAATCGCTGCTTCAATGTGATACGAGTACAATTTTTGACCGCGACCTGCGCGAATAAGAAAATACCCACCTTTGCTAATCCAGTCGTTGTTCCATGAAGAGGTTTCCTGTTCGTTATACAAGACTATTTCTCCCGAACCGTCTAATCGCGCATCAAATCTTGAAATATGAAAACACATCAAAGAGAGAAGGCCATTGACTTCGGGCCTGTCCGTTTGAGCATTCTCGACCAGCATCGTGCACAGTCGAATCGCCTCAAGGCAAAGATCTTTTCGAAGCGTTTGATTTTTGCTAATCGAGTAATATCCCTCGTTAAAGAGCAAATATATTGTCGTCAATACGGATTCAAGTCGTGCTTCAATTTCAACCTGTTCCGGCATTCTGATTTCTATTTTTGCGGCTCTGAGTCTTTCCTTACCACGCAACAATCGCTTGTTGATCGTTTCTTTACCTGTTAGAAATGCATCAGCAATTTCCTCAATACCAAAACCACACAGGATACGCAAACAAAGTCCCACTTGAGTCTCAGCATTGAGTTCGGGGTGACACAATGAAAACATCATTTGAAGCTGACTATCCTCAATATGTTGTGGCGAAAGGTCGATGTCAATCTCGTTTGCCGGTGCAATTAAGGAATAAGCAAAGTCGGATGATATCTTGTTCTCAAAAAGTTTACGCCGTTGAAGTTGATTCGCCGCTTTGTTCTTTGCGACAGTGTATAACCATCCAACTGGATTTGGAGGTATTCCTTCAATTCCCCAAGCCTGCGAAGCGGTGAGAAATGTTTCGCTCGCAATGTCTTCCGCGATTTCTATTTCATCGAAACCAAAGCGACGACAGAGGACCGACACAATCTTTCGGTACTCAGTTCGAAAAAGATGGGGTATCAGGTCCTCTGTACTCATTGCGTAGAAAGGCTCTAAGGGTTGTGTTTTGAAACAACTTTTCTTACTTCTACGCTGTTGCCTTTGCCTCCGAGAATAGGACACTTCTTTGCCATTGCCAAAGCATCATCAAAACTTGAAGCTTTGATAATAATAAAACCGGCTATGGATTCCTTCACTTCTGCAAATGGTCCATCTGTAACGACCTGGTCAAATTTGATGACCTTCCCTTCGGTCGACAAACCTTTGCCACCAACAAACTTATTTTGAGCAGATATCGTGTTGACCCATTCCTGGTACATGAGCATATATTGTTGCATTTGCTCCGGAGATGGCTGCATATCTTTTGTCAGCAGATCCAATCTCATAATCACCAAGTATTCTTCCATATTTGAAATCAGTTAGTGTTTATATCGTACTGTTTTTTGTCTTATAGTTTACGAGCAATACGCCACTCCTGAACACTTTTGAGTTCAACAATTCAAGATCCAATTTTTTATTAATATCGCCGAATATTGTAGAGCCCGCACCTAACACGACCGGATCGATCATAAACGAATAATGATCAATAAGGTCGTGATCGGCGAGTTGCCTCACAATACTACCACTTCCTAAAATAGTAATGTTTGGTCCCGATTGTTGTTTGATTTTTTTTGTCTCAGTGATGATGTCTCCGGTTATGATTGAAGTATTGTGCCAGTTCGCCTTTTTCAGCGAATTGGAAAACACAATCTTAGGTGCTTTGTTCATCCCATCTGCGACCCGAGGTGAATTCTTCGTCGCCATCTCGGAAGGCCAGTAACTATACATCATCTCGTAAGTTACCCGACCAAACATCAATGCGTTTTGTTCCTGTGCCGCGTCACCTGCGTAATCGTTTTCTTCAGGACCATGCCTATGCCAGCTGATGTCTTCGTTTAATCCTTTGTAAAAGCCATTAAGGCTGAGAAAATTAAATACTGTGATTGTTCTCATGAGCGTTTCGTTGAAGTTAAAAGATTGGATTATCTATTTTCCCCTACGACAAATGAGCGCGACAACTTAGGACAATTCGAATTGAATATCTTTTGAACATTAAATACCGCGGGAAAAACTGTTCAATTAGCCGATCCAGGCGATGTTTCAGAAAATATAAGCAGGCTGTGAGATGTCTTAGCGAGCATTGAGGTAATTGAGAAATGTCATGACATCCTCTTCGGTTTTCAATTTGTTCTTATTCTTACCCAACCAGTCGTCTGCGGCTTCATCAATTTTGATAACCGAAGCCACTGACGTTTTATTCAAGCTGCTAAGTGGTCGCAAATCCGCGCCATCCTGAATGTAATGATCTATGGTTGCAAAGAATCTGTACTCAGTCTTTCCTATACTGGGGTCATAAGGCAATTTCTTCAAGCTTGTCACACTCCTTTTAAACAACAGTACTTTCCCCTGATTCATTTGCTCAAAAAACTGTTCCGTTTTTGAGTCGGTGACTTTAAATATTCTGAATGTTCCAATTGTTTTGGTGGTATCCTTGCTGGAATACAATAGCAATCCTTTTACCAGTCCTTTCTCAGCCGCCATCTCAGTGCCATCTTTGGCGAGATATTGAACATCCTGCGTGTAGAGATTCAATCTGACTTGTTGAAGTTTTATGCCATGCCCATTTTTGAATACGAGCAATCCCGGATGCCATTCATTATCCCACATATATTTGCCTCTGACATCTGAGTATTCAAGTGCAGGTGCTTTCTTGTTTCCGATGGCACTGGGGTCGTTATACTTTACTGACCCACCGCCAATGCCGGCACCTGCAACATCGAGGGTTGCTGGCTGACATAAAGATTCAAAAGCTGCAAATAACAGAGGAAGAAAAAAAGTAGCAGATATCCGGTTCTTCATTGAATCTCAGGTATACCGAAATATACGGGAAGCAGTTGCAAGCTACAAGCACAACCTGCCCTGAGCGCCTCTCGAAGGACAGGTGCAAGCCCGCGCATCGGAACTTCAAAGCTTTACTCCTTGTCGCTTGGGTTTTGGCAGCCATCGGTCGCTAGCCCTACTTTGTCATGTTAGTCAACTAACAAGCATTATTATCCTAAAATTACGGTTTATCGCTTGGCGATTGCCTCCAATATCATTTTGGCCAATGAATCCGTCGACCATTATCCAAGTATAACACCAAAAACGTTGGCCTGAAAGGTCAACATATGTCCGACGTCTCGTCGGACATATTGCAGTGAATTTATGCGCGCGACTACGACCTGACTATGAAAAGCAGCATTCACGCACGCAATGGCACCGACTGTTTTAATGGCAGATTACACTAAAGTATACTGATCCACATGAGAAGTGAATTTAATCCCAAACAGACTGCTCATCGAACGCTATGTCATTGTCTGCCATTAACCCAGAATTGTCATTAGAAACTAAAAGTAAAGGGTGTATTGATTGAGTTTGTGTTCATCCAGAGTCCAGTGAACCATTCTCTTCTTTTCATAGCCAGTGAGAGTTTCAGGATTCGTTGGTTACCCTT
>JBDSKX010000186.1:0-6368 GCA_039916665.1 Chryseolinea sp.
GTAGTCAATTGCCACGGAATCTCCACTTGGTGGGAAAGGTATAACAGGATTCATCAAAGCTTTCCCTGGGTGCTAACGTTCAAAAACTGTCCTTCCCGAATTGTAACCAACTCGTTGAGCTGTTTGAGAAACTGGTGCCTCCGAGGCGCCGATGCTTCCTTGTTTAATCTTCTCTAGGCCGTCAAATCCCACACGTGCTTGCGACCAATTTAGTCCCTTGGACCCTGCAACAAAACCTGCAGCCACGTTACCTACATCTCTGGCAGATCCTATAACCGGTTGCTCACCGTCAATACCCAAAGCCTTCGCTCCGTTTACGGGCATGCCTCTGTAGTAATCACTTGTAGGTTCGCCTTCCTTTGCTACCTGATCTTTGTCCAACCCTTCTCGCTTAAAATCATATTTCTCAAAAGGAGTTGCATTTACCATGTACTCAGCAAACCTGGGCCATTCTCACCTGAGACTTCATTGAGGAATTCAGCGCCAGAATTATCGGCCAAATCGATTTGTGCACCACTTGCTGCCGATCCATCATCATTAATAAATGTATGCTCAGTAAGTGTCTCTCCGATTACTTCACCAGTTCTATTTCCTTCTGAATCTCGAACGTATATATTTTTATCGCCATCAACTTTCGAATCCATAACTGTATAAGTACCATCTTCGTTTTTGGTGACATCAGTTGAAAACATGCCGTCAGGATCAATAAAGCGAATCAGATTGTCGTACGCATAATTATACGTCGACCATCTTCTACTCTTGTCGGCAATGGATCAATAACCCCCCATCTTCCCATTTCGGGCATATACGTCCGTGCTCCGTAGTCAAGCCATCCAACGCCTAGCTCATTTTGTATTTCCTTGCCATTAAATTGATACTTGTTGTAGATAGAATTCTCTCTGCTGTACGAGTTGAATGTCAACCCAAACGGGTATTAGTTACCAGTCACTTTACCTTTGCCCATTTTCATTACTAATAACTATAAAACCACTCTCATCGTCGATCCATGAGATTATGCAATTCTCAAAGAGTATCGAGACTAAGTAATTCTTATTTTCGATGGCTCTATCATTTTGAACGCCATTAACGAAGTACGTATCTATTAAAGTGTCCAATCCTGCAGTGTACAAGTTTTTGATCTTAACATCTGGCACCACAATTTGATCATCATTGATTTCATTGTTTGTTAGTTCAAGTAGCTTCGTTTTATTCAGTAACCGTCTTACTAAATCCACATAGGCATTGCCTTCCACTCTGAACTTTCGATGTAATAGAAAGTACAAGGAAACATTTGTTAAACATATCTTTTCATTTTTTCCATTGCGAAATACCTCAAGGATTACAAAAGTCTTTCTTCCGTCCTTATAACTCGTGACGGAATCACTAAATTTTGCACCGCACGCAAGGTCTTCTATTGGTCGACCATTACATGAAAATAGACAAAGTAATAAAGTCCAATATTTGATCATTATCATTTTGGTTTACATGGGTCTTCTAAACAATCTGAGGGAATCCTCTGGTCACCATAGGTATTCCTTAATTTAAATCCATCGGCAGATCTTATTCTATTTTCAAAATTGACCGCCTTAATTTCAGTGTCAGGAATGCCATTTGACTTTCCTTCATTCTTTTCATTCACATTATTTCCAATATCATTATCCTCAGCATGAGACAACTCATGAGCAAGTGCGTATTTTGCATCCCTTACCTCTCCCCTCACGCTTGTATTGTCGTTTGGATCATAGCGAGTTTCAGATCCAGTTGAAACTCCCTCACCTGACTTAGCGGGGTCGTTGGAGATATTATTAGCTTCGGAGTTACTGGCGGTTGGCATATTAATATTGTGGGTATTTTCGCTACTCTCTAATCGATTAATCAAAGTAGCAGCATGTGGGTCCGATGTCTTAATTTTGTTTAAATCACTTTGAACTGCTCTGACATATTTGTCATCACCGGCATATATTTTACCATCGGCAGTGTAAACCGATCCGCCTTTGTATTTATAGTTAGTGTATTGGTTCGTTTCGGCATTTGAGGTTCGAATAACAATATCATTAGGTCCCATACCATCGGGATCGACAAATCTTATTGGATTATCAAAAGCATAGTTGTACGGACTATGCCTTCTCATCTCATCCGCCAACGGATCTAGTACGCCCCACCGACCGATGTCGCCCATATACATCCTAGCACCGAAGTCATTCCATCCGAGAGCAAGTTCATTTTGTGTTTCCTTCCCGTTAAACTGATACTTGTTTAAAAGAGAATTCTCCCTTTCATACGAGTTAAACGTCAACCCAAAGGGATAATAATCATCCGCCTGCACAACCAACGATTTAGTGTGCTCCACCGTAAAATCATCAAAGTACACATCCACTGAATTTCCGCCCAAGGTTACGTTGTCATTGCTCAAGTAAAGATA
The DNA here is from genome assembly GCA_039916665.1 of Chryseolinea sp. Lineage (GTDB taxonomy): Bacteria > Bacteroidota > Bacteroidia > Cytophagales > Cyclobacteriaceae > Chryseolinea. Next base: position 2,423 of record JBDSKX010000186.1, read on the forward strand.
AATATAACCTGCACGTTTTACGGTAATTTCCGCTTGCAATGTTTCATGATTTCCATTCTGACCATACTCTCGTGCAGCTTCAGTAACCGGTATAAATCCGCCATCTAACACATGATACTCACGGTCAAAGATAAGGTAATTCAAGAAAGCCCTTGGTGCGTTGCCTGTTTCGTCACTCTTGTCAAGAATTCCGCTGAATGGCGTCACAATGCCACCTGTACTGCCAATATTTCCGCCGTCAATCACTGTACCAGTCGCAGCAGTGCCTTGCGCTATCGATGTCATTAGGTTGGTAAGTGCAGTGGTCCAGTTGCTACTGTTCGGATCCAGATACTTCGCATACACAGTGGCATTTACTAAGTCGCCTGGCATGACACTAAGAGTTTTTGTCAAACCTTGTTGCTCATTAGCTGTTCCATTTAAACGTACGCTGTAATGTGTTTGCTCTACGTCAGTATGATCGAACAGAGTCGAGTTTAGTTTTACGGCTTCATCGTAATACAGAAACTGTGGACGCTCACCATCCTCTTTTGAAGTTTCCATCGTAGCAATATTTTCCTCGATATCTTGCTTGGACGTGAAAGTTAAACGAACGTTACCAAGATGATCCTTCATGTGGTATTGATATTCTGGTATCTCACCTGTCATCACCACTCTGCCCTCTTCATGTTGAATAAATTGCAATTGCTCTTCCCCTGGATCATCAACAACAACTAGTTGGATGTAGTCCACGGCAAACGTTTCATTTGCCAATCCGTAGTTGGACGGATCCAAGCGCAACTGACTCAAGTTTCCAGTCCAAAAAGGATTTTCGGACATATCGATGAGATATTCATTAAACTGATCTTTTCTGGAATCAAGTGGTACAAACATGCTTCGACTTTCAGACCAACCAGCTACCTGTGTTGTAAAGAACAATTGGGCTGATCTTCGCACCGAGGTTGACTTCATTCGCAGTTTGATCATTACTTTTTTACTCAGCTGAACGTTTTGTACAGGCGATAAAATGTAAGGATCAAGGTCGGTCATGGTTCCCTCAATATACCCACCTGCATCCCAAGCAAATCCCACGATGTGTGAATATGGTGCCCAGCCCATGGCGCTAGAATTGAAATTCCAGTCGAAAAGAACAGAGTCCATCTTGCTTTCTCGTACAATAATGTCGTTTCCCGAATAATAAGTTTCAGAGCGCAAAGTGTCGGACACCATCTCTTGTTTTAGCTTACGCCCTGTTCCATCGTAAGTATAAGCGACTCGGGTGCTGTCACCAACCCGAACGTTCGCAGGTAGATTCAAGTGATTATAGGTAATTGCATTGATGCCTTTGTTGAGATCGGCAATCATATTGCCATTGTCATCGTAATCATAGTCATTCCCGGTTTTGTTCCCATCGATGAAACCCTTGGTCACGTCTCCGAAACCAACACCAACTTTTTCAGAAACGCTCAGGAGTCTGTTACCACTTTGAGTACTCAAACCGTAATCATATAAAAGGTTGTCCATTGGCGCACTCGAACCTCTTTTGTCGTGTCGTGTTAGTTCCAGGATATTGCCATTCAAATCGTATTTGTAATTTGGTTCAGAGAAACCTCCAGCTGCGTATGGGTCCCACGTTGGGGATCCACCCAGACTTGACGCCTTCGCGAAGAATTCAGCTGATTTCAATCTGTTCATTTGATCATATTCAAATGCGTACCCTTTTGCCCTCAAGCTATCAGCACCAAGATTATTACTCCAGATAATTCCCGATATATTACCATTGAAGGACGGAGTATTGGAGATACCCAAATCATCATTATACGCTAGCTGCATTCCAAACAAGTCTCCGGTGTCATTGTTAGTTGCAACGTTGGATGACAAGTCTGCATTATTAATAGAAGTAAGCCACCCTCTTATGTTATATCTGTAGTCAACGGACTGTATTGCGTCTGACGCGTTGGTTTGCGTGCTATGAAGTTTCTTGTCGACCAGTTGTCCAATGGCGTTGTATTCATTGCTCGCCAATAGAATTTCGGGTCCGTTGTCAAGCTGATGAAATGTCTTTCTTAACCTTCCAGCGTGATCATAAACAAATCGTTTGCTAACCGCCCCAAAGGACGCGTCAATACTGCCTGTCGTTGAGGGCACGTGGTAAAGTGCTACGTCAACTAGAAGAGATGGCTTGGAGGATATGTTGGTGGAATGTAGTTGAGTACCATTGCGAAAATACCGCATCTGTAGGCCAGATCGTTCTATACGCAACACGTCTCCTGGATCATATTGCGAAAGATTGGAGCCGCCCACTCTGTTGCCCTGTTCAAATATAGAGATGGTACCGTCATTATCTGTTTGTATTGCGAAGTCAATACTGTTATAGCTTGCGTCTTGATTAATGGATGATAAACCGATCAGACGGGAAGTATTAGTTTCAGTGGCGACAAACTCTATCCAACCATCCTGCCCTTCAGGAAGACGTTGTATTGATGCAGCACCGCTATAACCCCAGCCTACTTCACTCCACGATTCTCGCTTCAAATTATTTCCACTAGCCACAACATTCAGCTGATCTTTCCAACCTAATGAGGTGCGTTTTGTTCTAATGACCTTACCACTAAAATCATACAACGATGATTCCCTATCTAGGCCACCCAAGTAATTATCAGTCAAAGTTTGAATTAGTCGATATTTATCATCGTAATACTTCGCCGACTTTAGCCACGTATTACGGGCATCCAATACTTTAACTTTACCGCCAGTCAACTGGTTGATAATTTGCGTTGATGGACTCACCGCTTGCTGGTATGTGAAGCCTTGAGCTAATTCAGAAAGGTTTTGATTTTTATAGTTGTATGATCCTTCAAAAAGAGTTTTGAATAAGTAAGAATCATAATATAAAACCGTCAGATATTGATTAGCATCCATAGCAATATTCGATGTAAAGACTGGATATGACAAATTGCTATAACCGTGCACATTGCCTGTGGTGTTTCCAACAAAGGTTTCTCCCAGTCTAGTCCATAGTTTGGCGTAATGATTACTAACAGCTTGCTGAGCATCATTCTGCGTAAGCGTTACAGACGTATCCTTAACGCCAGTAAGGATGGGACGATTCAATTGGTCGTACTTGGTAAAAACCCATTGCTTCAACTGACGTTGATTTGCATCTTGTGTCATCACAACACGATCACGGTCATCGTAAACCATAAATACAACACCAGCACCAGGAACCTGTTTGTGAGTGATTCGATTATTTGAATCATACGCGTATCGAAATGCCCACCGGCTAAGGAAATCATCTTTCATCGCATCGCTCTGATTAAAATAATCCGACGTGGGAGTCTTAAGAATGGCTTTTGTTCCCTCAGGCGGAATAACACACACAACGTTGTTAAAATCATCATATATGTAATATGTCTGTGCATATGTGTCCTCAACTTGCACGGATTTTAAAACAACTTGGCCTTGCTTATTTTTATATTCTATAACTTCATGATGATGCTCATCCTTAGTGCGGGTTTTCATTAGTTTGTGTGGCTGATAATATACTGGCACTGCACCGGTGCTCGCATGTACTAGTCCCATTGTATACGAAGGTGTCGGGGCGCTGAAAGTCCAACACAAAACTTCATCAGTTTCATTTGATTCATAGGCAATCGCCAAAGTCCTGTCAGTAGGTGTATCAAACGAACTTGAATTTGGTTGCCAAACGTCACCAAATTTCCCTTGTTTCAGTACTCTGTTCAACGGACTTGGTTCAAAAAGTGTCGTTGCGTAAGGTTTATTATCATCTGCTATGTTATCAGCTGCACCGTCGCTGTAGAAATTTAAGGCAGATCCAGCAAAGGCGCCGGCAGCGTCAACAATTCCGACTTTGTACCGACCGTTCCCCTCTACGGCGACGGGAAGATATTTTTGGGCTTGGCGTCCTAATGCATCATAAACGATTGGCTGTACGATATCTTTTTGA
>JBDSKX010000187.1:0-52155 GCA_039916665.1 Chryseolinea sp.
AAGGACAAATTCTTTTCAATTCTTAACATTCTCGGGCTTGCCCTGGGCATCGCGGTGAGTATTATGCTATTGCTGATACTACAGAACGACCTGACCTATGATAAGTACCATGTTAACCACGAAAGAATATACAGGCTAGGCGGTCACCTGGAAGCTACCGGGTTAGATGTGCGTTTAGCCCGTGCAGCGAGGGAACTCGGTGTTATTCTGAAAGAGGAGTTACCCGAAATTCAGAATGTAGTTAGGGCCAATAGCTGGGATCATACGCTCGTAAAGTACGATGACGGCAAGGGCAACGAAAAGTCATTTTACGAAGAGAATATCGTTCGAACTGACTCTTCGTATTTTCAGGTATTTACACACAAGTTTATTTCAGGCGACCCGACGACTTGCCTCACGGACCTTAACACTGTTGTAATCACTCAAACCACAGCGAGGCGGTATTTTGGTGATGAGGATCCATTAAACAAAATGTTGACGATCGCAGATGAGCAATGGAAAGTGACAGGGTTGATTGAAGATGTGCCAGAGAACACACACCTTAAATTTGACATCTTGTTGTCAAGACTTGTCGATCGGGAGTGGGTTATGGACAAAGGTGCGCTGAAGTCTGAGGCGTTTTGGAATCCCGACGTATACACCTATCTGTTAATGCCTGACGGCTACAATCCAAAGACCTTCGAGGCAAAATTTGTAGGCATCTTCAACAAGTATTTTAAATCTTTTGGCGATCAGGTTGGGGGAAAATATACTCCAATTCTTGAGCCGCTGGCTGATATACATTTTTATTCGACTTTAGTCAGCGACGAAGCGCATGGTAACATCAGCTATTTGTATGCATTTACGGGAATAGGAATTTTCATTATCATGCTGGCGTGCATCAATTACATGAATCTTTCCACGGCCAAATCTGTGAACCGCGCAGGTGAAATAGCGATGAAAAAAGCGTTGGGTTCCGGAAAGGCTTCTCTCAGATTTTCATTTTTTCTGGAGTCGATCTTCCTTTCAATGCTCTCATTGTTGTTAGCCATCGCGTTGGTATTCCTGGTACTGAGACTTACATCTTTCAACCAGCTCATTGAGAAGAATATTGAACCTGATTTCACAAGTAATCCTGTTCTTCTCTTTGGTGCGCTAGGCATCACGTTGGCAATTGGAATAATCTCGGGCTTGTATCCCGCATTTTATTTGCCCAGTATCCCCACCATTGAGGCATTGAAGGGAAGTTATAAGAACAGGAAGTCAAGTCACAACTTGCGCCGCGTTCTGATCACAGCGCAATTTGCAATCTCCATTTTTGTGGTTGTCTGTACGTTGTTTATGAAGGACCAGATCGAATTTGTGAGGAATAGGGAGTTAGGTTTTAACAAGGAGAACACGGTTGTTCTCCCGATCCAGGATACTTTGGTTGAAAGACAGATGAATGGAATTAAGACGGAATTTTTGCGTCAGGGAAACATCACCGCGGCGACTACCAGTTATAACGTACCTGGTATGAATGTAGGTGGTAATAACGTGATGATGGCCGAAAGCGAATCGGGAATGAAGCAACAGGCGTTCACGATGATGTACGTCGGCGAAGATTACATCAAAACGATGGGAATGACCATTCTGGCAGGGCGTGATTTTCAGTCGGGACCCAGTGCCGATACGCAAGACGTTTTCATCTGCAACGAAGCCGCCGCAAAGCTTATGGGTTGGGGTGACAATCCTATCGGAAAGAAGGTCAAAGGATTTCACGCAGAGAAAGATGGTCAGGTGATTGGCATGTTGAAGGACTTCAATTATAACTCTCTACACAATAAAGTTGAACCACTTCTAATGGTGAAAACGAAGGAGCAAGGTGGATTTCTTTATCTCAAAGTGAAAGGAGAGAACCTTACGCAAACGATGAGCTATATCAAGGATCAATGGCTTAAGTATGACCCTAACCACCCTTACGAATACTTCTTCCTGGACCAGAGATTCGATGAACAGTACAAAGAAGATGAGGTTCAGCATTCCTTGCTTTCAGATCTTTCGTACATCTGTATCTTCATTTCGTTGCTGGGCCTTCTTGGACTTTCAGCATTCACGGCAGCGCAACGCACGAAGGAGATTGGTGTAAGAAAAGTTCATGGCGCTTCTATTCCACAGATCATATTCCTGCTCTATAAAGACGTGATGGTGCTCATTATCATTGCAGCCATACTGATCATCCCAGTAGCTTACTACGTGGTATCACAATGGATGGGCAATTTTGCATATCAGACGAAGATGAATTATTTTCTCTTTGGTATTGTGGCATTCGTAGCGCTTGTGTTTGCTTTTCTTACTGTAGCATTTCATTCGTTAAAGACCGCGAGGACAAATCCGGTGGAGTCTTTAAAGTACGAATAGCACTTCACCGCGGAGGCGCAGAGAAACGCAAGTTTGATTGTGCATTAACGCTGCGGCCTTTGCGCCTGCGCGATTATATAATATTCACTCGTGTTTTAGCGTCTTCGAAGGCGACGATAACGCAGCGCCTGCTGTCTGTGAGGATACTGACAGTAATGCTGCGAGTATGACGAAGAAGCCAACGACGGGGAACAACATCAAATCAATCGTTACGCGGTACGGAAAAGATTGAAGCCAATGATCCATTACCCACCAGGCAATTGGCCACGCTAGCAGATTGGAAACCACAATAGGTAACAGAAAACCTTTTGATAAAAGCAGGATAATCTGTGAAATTGTAGATCCAAGTATTCGCCGGATTCCAATTTCTTTGATACGCATCGAGGCAATGAAACTTGCCAGTCCGAGCAAACCAATTATTGAAATCATAATCGACAACGCGGTAAAAAGCGTAAAGACTTTCCCGAAACGATCGTCAAGCTCATATTGCTTGTTGAAAAACTTGTCGAGATAGAAGTAGTCAAATGGTGAATCATGGAACGATTTCTTCCAGGCGTTTTGCACAGCCGCAAGTGTTTTCCCCCTATCAGCTGATTGTAATTTCATGGAATAGAAAATGGCTGAAGGTCGTCGCATGAGCACAAGTGGTTCGACTGCTTTTTTGAGTGACAATTGATGGAAATCTTCAACAACACCAACGATCTCAATCGTGTCGCCTTGTTGACTGAGCATTTGACCTATAGCGTCATTTGGATTAGCAAAGTCCAGCGCTTCCGTTAGTTTTCGATTTACCAGGACTCGTTTTTCGTCGTGCTCCTCATTCAGGTTCCTTCCGGCGAGTAGTTGAAGTCCGAACGCTTCGATGAATTCCGAATCAATGCCGAGATGTGTAGTCATTCGATATTCATCGGCACCACTTGAAAGTCGCCTTATCCCTCCAGTCCAAAAGATTTCACTTCCGGGAATGCTGGTTGACGAAGTAAAGTTCTTGATTTGAGGTAATTGCTTTATTTCATTTTTTAAGGATGCCAGTCGGCCAGAATACAATGAGTCGATAGACCCAGGACCTCTTACGACCAGAGTCTTATTGATATCAATGCCAAGGTCTTTGTACTTCATAAACTGAAGTTGCTGATAAACTATAAACGATCCGCAGATCAGAAAAATAGCGGCGGAGAATTGTACTACCACGAGTGATTTTCGAGTCCATTCGCCACTTGCGGTAGCCGTGATTTTACCTTTTAGCACCGCCAACGGTTTGAATGCTGATAAGATAACCGCTGGGTAAAACCCTGAAAGAAATGTGCCGAACAAAAATACAGCAGAAAGTCTTACTACGAATTTTTTATCGTACAACGAAGACAAAGGAATCGTCCAGCCTGATAGCAACGAAAAGTATGGCCATGAGATAATAACAATCGTTATACCAATTACAACTGCGATCAAATTCATGATCAAAGATTCGATAAAGAACTGCGTTATCAGTTGGCCACGAAATGCACCGATTACTTTTTTTACGCCAACTTCTTTTGCTCTTTTAAAGGACCGTGCTGTCGCGAGGTTTACGTAGTTTATCCAGGCAATCCCGATAATGAAGAAAGCCAGCATAGCCAAAGCGTTAACCGAATCGCCGTCGCGTTGCTCATGTGGAATAGCCTCATACTGGAGATTTGAGTAAAGATGGATGTTAGTCAAGGGTCTTAAAATGAATTCCTGCTTACTCCCATTCTGCCATCGGCCTTTCATGTGATTGGCCAGAAATGTGTTCCATTTCTTCTGGAAATTAATAACATCGGTTTCTGGTTTCAGAAGCACGTACGTGTAGAAATCATACCAACCCCACGAATCCTGATATGAGTCATAAAAATTCTTTAGAGTTTCGTAAGAAAACAGGAAATCAAACTTGATGTGTGTGTTTTCGGGAATGTCATTGAATACACCTGTGACTTCGAACGAAGCTACGCCGGCAAGCGTAATTGTTTTGCCGATTGGTTGTTCGTCTCCAAAGTACTTTTTAATTGTACTTTTAGAAATCATAACTTTGTTTGGGCCGCTGAGCGCTGTTTCACGATCACCAGCAGCTAATTTGATATCAAATATTTTCAAAACGGAAGGGTCAGCATAAGGAACCTTTTCTTCATGAAAAGTTACTACTCCTCTTTGCGGGCTTTGATAGGTTATTACACCACCGACTGGCCAGAGCCGTACAAATTCTTCTACTTGGGGAAAGTTAGCCTTCATTGCAGGACCCACTGCGGGCACAGCTGCTGCACTTTCGAAGTTAATTTTTCCGCCATGCCATGCGTTGTACTGTAATCTATAAATGTCTTTCGATCGCTTGTGATATCCATCGAAGCTCTTTTCATAATCAACATATTCGAGGAGAAGGATGCTGGCAGCCATTGCGAGTGACAGGCCAACGATATTCAATGTGGTAAAGCCTTTTTGTTTCCTGAAACTTCTGAACGCCGTGATAACGTAGTTTTTGATCATAGAGCTGCTGATTGGTGATAACGTAAACCTATTTCTTAGGATAATTTGAGGCCTTAAAAAACAAAACATGTTCCAGATCAGTCTTCTTTTAGCTTTAGTTGATCCGAAGTTCTCGAGATCATTATCAAAACGGTAGAGAAGATCGCCTTCTATCTCTTCAACAATCTCCGCCGGGCAAAACCACGATAGTATTTTGAAAATCGCAGCTACGAATCGCTCGCTATTCATTTCTCAATGCGTGCGCGGCGTTTACTTCTATTATTCTTACACAGTGAACATTGATGGTGAGAAGTACAGCGCCCGGGACAATCACGAACCCGATAAAGAAATTGAAGGAATCAATGTTTATCCGGTAGGCAAATGACGCTAACCATGAATTTAGTCTTCGCATGGCTTTTATTTCAACGCGTACAACGTTGTGGGGGTAGTACTTTTGAACCATATCTCCTGTCCATGATTTCATACAGATCGGATTTACAAAGCCACATCAGTACTTTTAAAAACCCATCTTAAATTCGAAATTTCATTCATGCTTCAGTGTTTCAGTTGGATTCTTAACGACTGTTCTAAGTGTTTGAATCCCAACCGTTAGTAAGGATAGAATGAGGACGAGAATCGCAGGTAGTGCGAAATGCCGGACCGTCAGCGACGTTCGAAATGCGAACGTCGATAACCATTCTTCGGTGATCCACATTGCTGTCGGAATTGCGACAATTGCGGCAATGAAGACAAGCAACAGGTATTCTTTTGTTAATAAGTTAAAGAGATCTGTCAATGAAGCGCCAAGTATTTTTCTGATGCCGATTTCTTTCGTTCGTTGATTCACAGTGAACAGAGAAAGCGCAAACAATCCGAGAGAAGCGATGATAATGGCGATTATACAGAAGCAATTAAACAGGTAAGCAGTTTGCTCGTCGCGTAGGTACTGGGCATTGTAATTATCTTCAAGCAGGGAATAATCGAATGGATTGTTGGGAAAATATTTTAACCATGTATTCTTTATTTGTTCGATCGAGGTACCAAGATGTGAAGCCGCGTGGGGCACTAATTTTAAAGATAGCGTTGGGCCAAGATTCGCAGTGAACAGGATCGGCTTTATTGACTCCTTCAGTGATTCGTAGTGGAAATCGTCAACAACGCCCACAACGCGGCATCGATTCTCTCCCCAGTAAACGATTTTATCCAGGGCATTTTCTGGCGTTGCATATCCCAAACTTATCACGGCTGATTTATTCAGTATCACCGGTTCGACTTTATTTCCGAAATGTTGCCCTGGAAAATCAACTGATTCAAAATTTCTACCAGCAACCATTTTAAGGTGATAGCTATCAATAAAATCTGTGTCGATTAGGGCGATGTTAAAATCTTTTGATTGAACATCATGTTCTTTCTTGATTTCTCCAGTCCAGCCGATACCACTGCCTGGAATTGCCAATGAAGAAGCTATTTGATGCACAATCGAGGATTGATTAAGGTCATTCTTAAAGGCCGCTAGTTTCGATACATAGGTGGAGTCAACTTCAGTAGGTTTCTTTACAATCAGCGTGTTGTAAATATCAACATTCAGGTCTTGTGAAAGCATAAATTTGAATTGCGCGTTAAATGCGGTGACTACAATCAACAATGCAAGTGCTGACGCGAATTGAAATACAACTGTACTTCTGAGCAAGGTTGTCCCCTTTGTACTGAAGCCCATCCGCCCTTTCAATACCTGAATAGGATTGATCAAAGAAGTTACTCGTGCTGGTAACGCTGTTAACGAGAATACCAACGTTGCTACGCCGATCAATGTTATCCCGAAGTTAACATCAATGAATTGAAGGAAGGAGAAGTTGTCTGGAATTATAAGGCCGGCATGGACGTAAAACGTATCCCCAAAGAAATTCATCACGATCAGGGAAATGATGATGGCGACGCCAAGAGTGATCGTTGTTTCTGTCAGGAATTGAAAAGTGATATTTGAATTCGACGCTCCGTTAATTTTTCTTATTCCAAGTTCTTTTACTCTTGTCAATGATTTTGCACTGGTCAGGTTGACATAGTTTATGCAGGCGATGGTTACTACCACCATCGCTGCAAGTACGAGAAAAAGAAGGGTGCGTGGATTTCCACCTTCTTTCATGTCGTCCAAAAAATTGGAGTATAAATGTATTTCCTGGATTGGTTGTGATCCAAGTTTTACTTCCTGCTTGTCTTTTTTTGGAAACAATTGTCGCGAAATTCGAGTTAACTCAATGGTTAAATCATTCCGCGAAGCTTGCGAATTTAACTGAACATAGGTGTATGCGTCGGTTAACCTGGATGTTGGAGTAGCATTTAGCGAACTCGAGGAAGCAAGAATGTTCGCATCAAGATGTGTGTTTAAAGCGAGGTCGTTGAAGACCCCTGAAACTATGTAGTCATGATTCTCCATGCTGCCCTTCAGGTGCATAGTTTTTCCGATTGGATCCTCGTCACCAAGGTATTTCTTTGCAATGCTTTTTGAGAGAATAAGAGAATAGGGTTTTGACAGTGCAGTGGCAGGATCTCCCTGCTGAAAGTTTAAATGAAAAAGGGTTATTACTTCTGGATCCGCATAATAAAGTTGTCGCTCGTTGAAGATATGTACGCTTCTTTGATTTTGATAAGCCAGGGTGCACTCGAACCAGTTTCTGGTTGGAAACAGCCTTGCTACGGTTTTAATCTGTGGAGAATTCTCTTTTGCCAACGGCCCGACGTTTGATCCCGTCAGTGCTGTTGGATATCGGACGAGGTCGTTTTCGTAAGTCGTTGAGGTGATGCGATAGATGTTTTGGGCGTTGGCATACTGCCGATCAAAGCTTAATTCATAAACACCGTACCGTACGATTAGCATCGCCACGGTAAGGCTGGCTGTTAATCCCCCAATGTTGATCACTGTAAAGATCCAGTCTTTGCGCATACGTCGAAACGCAAGGGCAGCGTAGTTCTTGATCATAGGGCCTGAGTTAATATTATTTGTGAATCGCTTTCTCATGAAGATGCTTAAACGGATAAATAATACAGCATTGTAAATCAAACTTCGTCTGGCTTTGACATTCCCCAACAGCTCACTTTCTTTGCTATATCTTTCAATTAGGTCGCCTTCGATCTGTTCGATTAAACGCTCAGGACACGCCCATCTCAAGCATCTTAGGATCCATTTGGGAATAACTTCTTTTGCCATATCGGAGTTATATCCTTATATTTTGTTAAGTAAATAAGGAAATAGTTTCCGGAGTTGCAAGAGAGCCAGCTTTTTTCATCGCAAGGGTATTGCAGCAGAGTCCATTACACTCCATTTTGCTGGAACCATATCGACTTGCGTCATCGTTATTCGATCAGACAATAAAACGGATGGAATTACTTACAGCGATATCGCTAATTGAAAAGGGAGTCCGCGCTTCGAAAGTGCAGACATGGGCCGACTTTGGTGCGGGCGATGGACTCTTTACACGAGCGCTAAGCACGCTACTTTATACCGGGAGCACTATCAACGCGATCGATAAAAAATTGAGTGCTATGAATTCTTTAAGTCTTTATACACCTGGGATCGCTTTGAAAAAGATTGGTGCTGACTTTGAAACGTACAACTTTGGTCAGCTAGACGGAGTTTTGATGGCAAATTCCCTTCATTTCATAAAGAACCAACTTAAATTCCTGCAGCGGCTCCGAACCATTCTGATCCCCAATGGCCAACTGATAATCGTAGAATATGATAGCGACAAGTCGAATATGTGGGTTCCATATCCAATGTCTTTTGAGACGTTAAATCAAAATGTTATCGCGGGCGGTTTTCGGGGAGCGACCAAACTGCATGACGTTCCCTCTCGTTTTGGTCGTACAAACATTTATTCCGCAAAGATCGAATTCTGATCACACGTTTTCAGTGTCCTCATTTTGCGGATTGCTTCAATTTTTGTTAATTAGTTTATCATCGGCAGTCACCCCAGCGTGACTTAACATCGCTGATTAAGAATTACAAATCATTATGGCCGCTGCAAATAGACTACTGATTATATCAGCCCTGCTCATCATTTGTGCAGATTGTTTTGGTCAATCTGCTTCCATGGCTGCCCTATTCCAGGAAGAAAAACCGCTTGAAATAAGGTTTTCTATTCCTGTAGAAAGCGTCAAAAGATCGCGCGTTGACTCCGTCTATTTTCCGTCCATACTGACATATAAGAATGAAGCCGGGACGTGGGATACGATTCATATCGGAGTGCGCGCACGTGGAAAGTTCAGAAGGAAGAATTGTTACCTGCCGCCGCTTCGCTTCAAGATCAGTAAAGAGGATCGCAAAGATAAAGTGTTCGCTGGAGTCAAAAGTCTAAAACTCGTGCTGCCTTGCTCCCAATCAAAGGTTGGTGGTGATCTCATCCTAAAGGAATACATCTGTTACCAATTGTATGAACCCCTGACGCCGTATACGTTTGGCACCCGAATGGTAGATATTACGCTCGTCGATTCCGGAAATGGATCACGAAAATACCATATGAATGGATTCTTCATTGAGGATGACGACGCGGTTGCTAAGAGATGCCAGGCAAAAGTTGTCGACCTTGAAAATTTGCATCCAAAATTTATGCACGATACGTGCACGTTGCGTTATGATCTGTTTCAATACATGATTGGAAACACAGACTTCTCGTCAGCATTCTTTCATAATACGAAAGTTATTAAAACCGACGCAGGACGTTATATCCCGATTGCCTATGATTTCGACATGTCTGGATTCGTTAATGCGCCTTATGCGACATTTGACGAAAGCCTTAACATCAGTAATGTTAGAGAAAGAATTTACAGGGGTTACTGTCGCGATGACCACGTGGCCCAGGCTGTTCGGGCACAGTACATCACCCTTGAACCACAAATCATGGCTGTGATAGACCGTTATCAGACCGTTCTGGATGCTCGGGAATACAAGTACGTGAAGTACTACATGAGTGAGTTTTTCAATACGGTGAAGAATGATGCCATTTACAAAAAGCAAATTACGGAAGGTTGTCGAGACCGTTAAGTCATGAGATCGACATCGTCTCGCCCAGTCGCAAAATCTTATAAGGCTGCTGGATTGCGTCAGCCGCCTTTGCAAAATCAGCGGGTTCAGCAGTATTAAACTCGAACATATGATAGTGGTGCGGGATGACCAACCTGGCGTCTATTGCTTTTCCAAGACCTGCTGCTTCGCTACAATTAAGATTTCCCGCCACACCTCTCGATGGATCATTACCATTGATGGGAAGAAACGCCACGTCGACCTGAAATGGTGCTAGTGTAGCAGCCATACCATCGTATAAGAGTGTATCTCCGCTGTGGTAAATTGTCCACTTACCAAACTTTACCACGAATCCCATGAACTTGCATCTTCCCTTGTCGTCGCGTTCGATGGTGTTGTGCGCAGCAGGTACACCGAAAAATTCGAACGGACCTATCTTTAAGTTATCACCATCATTCAGCCCGAGTGGAAAGTCAAACGAACAGCCTACACGTTCGCAAACGAAGCTCCGGTTTGCCTCTGGAATTAAGAACTTCAGGTTAGGATTGGCCTTCAACAGCGGTTGCAATGTCTCTGCGTCCAGGTGATCCGTGTGATTGTGACTGGAGCTTACAATATTAATTTTGTCGAGTAAGTAAGGTTGAATCACCAGTTCACGCATTCTCACATGCGGCTTTTCAGTGCCAGAATATTTTTTTGTGAGCGAATCAGAAAGGTAAGGGTCGAACAGCAGACACTGCTTATTCCATTGAACAAGAAAGCCACTTTGCCCCAACCACCAGATATCGAAGCTATCCTCCCGGCTACGTGCTATCCTATCTTCAATTTGCGTGCGCAGCGTTTCTCCTGAACAAAAGGCTGGTATGAGACCTTTAATGATCATAACGAGTCGCGCACTTTCTTTGCCCCACGTACTAGGTTGGCCAACTTTTGTCGCGACGCCCACCGCGCAGTTTGACTAAGTCCGCAATCCGGAGCGACCGCGAGTTTTTCAGCCGGAACAAAGGCCAGACATTTTTTTATTCGCGCAGCAACGTCGTCCACCGTTTCGATATAGTAGTTCTTAACGTCGATGATACCGACTGCAACATCCATCTTTTCGGCAAACACCTGTAAAAGTTCGATCTCTGAAAATTCACGGTTGGCCATTTCAATGTGGACTTCATCAATATTCAATCCCAGGAAGTCCGGTAGCATAGGAGCGATGCTCCTGAATCCTACGGGTCTGCCTTTGAAGTTCCCAAAACACAAATGTGTAGACAATCGGCATTTGCCCTTTATGCCACTTACTGTTCTGTTGAATATATCGACAAATCTTTTCGTGTCTTCCTTATATGCATAACAGCTCATCGATGGTTCATCGACTGTGATCTCCTTGCATCCGGCAGCAACAAGATCTTCAAGTTCCTTTTTAACGAAGGGAAGAAGCGCTTCAGTAATTGCATAACGGTCAGGGTACTGTTCATTCGGCAGAAGCCTTCCACTGAGTGTGTAGGGTCCAGGAACGCTGCACTTAAGCGTTGGTCCGACGGGGGCAAGTCGTTTAAGTCTTTGATATTCTTTTACGGCGCCAAGTCCGGCGGGCGCAGTAAGCTTTTCGACAATGCTGTTTTTTCCACGTTGATCATGAGCAGCCGGTCCCCATTTGCGTAATTCATCGGTGTTCTCACGAATGCCTTTAATGTATCCGTAAAATGATAGATTGAAGTCAAGTCGGGTTTGTTCACCGTCAGTGATAACATCAAGACCTGCTGTTGTCTGGTCATGTATCGCGGAGATCACAGCATCTTCAATCATTTCGTCCTTGTCGGCATTACCAAACTGATCCAGATTCCTGACCGCGAATTCGAGCCAGCCGGGAAATGGATAACTACCGACAACAGTGGTTCTGATAGGAATGGGTTGCATACTTATTGATTTTTCTTAAGACCGACTTTTTCATAAAGACGTGCGAGGCGATGGGCGTGTTCGTCGTACGCAGCTTCAAATAACGCTGTAGCGCGTGTCGCGCCGACGACGGCAGCACCACTTAAAACTTTTGGTGCATTGCCGCTAGCGGTTAGCAATCTTGCTGTTTCCGCTTTGAGACAGTTGATAACCATGGCGCCACCAACGGTAGAGCCAGGCGCAACGGGAGTGTCAAGGCCATCAATGTAAACCATTGCGTCGCCAACGGGAGCCCCTGTATCGAGTATCACGTCTGAAAAATCACTTAGCTTTTTTCCATCAGCACGTTTGCTTGTGCTTTTTTCAGAATGCTCTTTCGTAATGATGGATACAACCTTGATCCCATGCCTTTGAAACAATTCTCCCATCTCGATGGGCACAACGTTGCATCCGCTGGAGGAAATGATCAACGCGCAATCATCCCTGCTTAGATCGAAATTCCGTAGAATGCGTTCGGCAAGACCCGGAGTGTTTTCCAGGAACATCGCTTGTCGCTGACCATTCGCGCCAACGACCAGGTTATGGAACGTAAGAGATAATTCAACAATCGGGTTGAATCCTGGAAATGAACCATAACGCGGCCACATTTCTTCAACCATGATTCTACTGTGGCCGGATCCAAAAACATGAACCATTCTGCCACTGTTAATAGTGTTTGTGAACCAACCGGCGACCTGTCTGATCTTGCTCTCTTGTGAAGCAACAGTGTCGGCGAGTTGATGACATTTTTTTAAATAATCCTGAGTTGGACTCATATTGTTGGATTCATTTTTGAAAGTGCAAACGCGCCTGCACCAATAGCCCCTGCACGTTCTGAAAAGTTGGCAAATCTGATTTCAGTCTTCTTGCCACCAGGCCGCCATTCGTAAAGACCAAGAAATGATTTCAATGGCTCAAGTAAAGCTTCTTTTGCATTCGTAATTCCGCCACTCAAAATCAATACTTCCGGTGAAAGGATATTGATTGTCGATGCGATGCTCACAGCCAGCTTTTGAACAGCGTTTAGCCAGATCCAGGTTGCAATCTTATCGCCTTTCACGTAGTCACCAACCAGCGCCTCCGTTGTGTCGTATCGTCCATGTGACCTTTCGTTGATAGAAACACTTCCGAAGGCTTCTTCAATACTACCTACCATGTTGGTAACGTCCCGTTTCTCTGACGATGCATTAACGCTGGTATGCCCTATATGTCCGGCCATTTGTCCGACACCCTGGTAAAGTTTGCCATCGATCAATATCCCGCCTCCAATACCCGTTCCGAGTGATAGCAACACTGCATGCTGTAGTCCTTTGGCTGCACCAAAAGCGGCTTCGGCCATGAGCGCTGCATGTGCATCATTAAGTACAAATACACGTTCGCCGATCCACCTTGTCCAGTCGAAATTTTCCAGACCCGGTAATCGTCCCGGCATAAAGGTAATGCAATTGTTAGCTGCGTCAGCGAGGCCCGGTGCTGAAAGTCCGATCACATAGTCGCGATGTGCAACCTGTTGACCGAGCTGATGAATCATCTTCATCACGGCATCCTTCCAATATGCATCATTTTGTTCATGAGTATCTTCCTTCAGTTCTGAAAGAATCTTACCGTGTTCATCAACCAGAACACCTTTGATGTTTGTGCATCCGAGATCAATTCCGATAGCAATTTTGGCGCCCATAGGGTTAGTATTGTCCCTCGCTTATCGACCATCCACCATCAACATTCAATACCTGCCCCGTGGTAAACATTGCATGGTCAGACATAAAATATACCGCTGCGCCGACAAGATCTTTTGGTGATCCAATTCGTCCATGGTCAAGCGGCTGTTTTGTCGAAACAAATTTGATAATATTATCGTCGGCAGCAGCACGGCGAGCCATCGGTGTGTCAACGAGACCAGGTGCGAGAACATTTGCACGGATTGAATAGGAAGCATAATATGATGCGATAGACTTTGTAAATCCGATGACGGCTGATTTACTCGCAGCATAAGCATGCGTTACAAAATATTTTGGCGAGGGAGACGACCCCAAAACAGAGCCGATATTTAAGATACTGCCTGGAGTTTTATTCTTCATGAATGCGCTAATGGCGGCCTGGTTAGATAGCATCATTGACGTCAGGTTTAGAGCCAGTGTTTTATTCCATCCATCGAGCGACATCTCGTGCAGAGGTCCATCACCATACTTGCGACCACTTCCTCCTGCGACATGATACAAGCCATCAAAGGTTCCAAATTTTTTAAAACACGTTTCAATTGCTGATTTGCTTGTTTCAGGACCGATGGCATCTCCGCAGACAGCCACACCGTTGTTTCCTAGGATAGATTGTGCATCATCAACAGATTTTTGATCTAATCCGACGACTACGACCTTTGCGCCATTTTCGACAAACGCCGTAGCAGCAGCCCATCCGATACCGGTAGTTCCACCAATGATAACAATTGATTTGTCATTAAGCCATTGTGCTGCCATATTATTGAACACAATGTAACAATTGTTTTCAAATGCAACATGTAGTCCGGGATGGCGAATTGCGAAATGAAAACAGTTACGTCCGCTCGAGGCGCGTGACAATTTCTTCGCAGATGCGATGCGTTTCCAGAGCATTCAAATCAGGCGCGCTGACTTTGCCCGACGCAACCTCGGTCAAAAAATGATCGATTATCTGCTCAAACCCTCGTTTGTGTAAGGTGGAAGCCCAGTCATCCTGACCGTATTTCGTAATGTTTTTGTCTTGGTAGTGATAAGTATCTGCGACGTTTTCAACGACCCATTTTCCGCCTGGTGTAAAAAGTTCAAGCCTCTCCTCGACGGCTCCACTTTCACGATTCATGATTCCTGTTGCAATTACACCCAAATCAGATATGAGTTGGATCATCACGTGATAAAGAAGACCGTCTTTCATTTTTCCGTGAACGACCAACTCTCTTATTTTAGTTGGGGACAAGAAAAGCAACGTGTCGACTACGTGGATAAAATCATCAAAAATGAATGCACGAATCTGCCCAGGTAAAGCCTTTCTGTTTTTCTGCATCACAATCATCGATACTTCGTTGACTTTCTTCAAATTCGCGTACGCTGGCGCATAGCGACGATTGAAGCCAACGTGCAGCAATCGATTCTGTTTTATTGCCAGATCAAACAAGGTCGAAACTGTGTTGAGTTGATCCGTTACAGGTTTGTCAACGTAGACGTGAAGACCTTGATTTAACAATCTTTCAACGATCTGGAAATGAGCGTGAGTTGCGACATGAACAAAGACTGCATGCAGGCCAACATTTAAGAGAGAATCTAAAGATTCATGAACATGGTTCAGGCGATAACTTGCCGCCGTCGCCTTTGCAGCATTGAGATTCCTACCATAAAGATGGAGTTCAACTTGTCGGGTAGTGATTATCGGAAGGTAGGCCTTCTTTGCAATGTCGCCTAATCCAATGATACCGATCTTTAACACTTTTATAAGGTCAGCGGCTGTTTTGCGAGATGATCAGCTGTTGTGCTTTGATCCACTCGTATGCTTCAACCTTATTTGAAAATACACCGAGATGCACATCAAACTCATTGTATTTTCTTTCGGCGTCGTGTTTGAAATTTTCCATTGGATAGTCAGCGTATATGCTGTTACCGAGTATTACAGCGTGGATTTTTACTTCGCGTGATGCAAAAAGTAGTTCTTCCCATGTATCAACGAGCCAATCTTCTGTGTCTTCATCCAATTCGCCCAATAGGGTTGTATCCGCAAGCCATGCCAGCAAAGCGTATGATGTATTGAGTTTTTTAAACTCTTCGAGGACTCGCACCAAATTAGAGCGGAATTCTTCACCATCCGTTGCACGTTTCCAGCGGTGACGAAGGACGGGCAACGAATCATCGAGTTCACAGGTAAGCGCTTCGTTTTCGAATATGCTGATGATCATACCTAAAATTATAACTTTCTACGTTTTGGGCGTAAGCCGCAGAAATAAAATTCACGTAAGGTTAATGCTATCAAGTTAAATTCCTATGTGTGATGTAATAATTCGTCCCAGACGACATGTTAACATACGAAATTAATGCTGTATTGGGATTGCTATTTCAGTGCGATCCCAGATAAACCTCATCATAATCATTGAGCCCTTTTCTTCAAGGTCTATTGTAAATTGTTCTGTTTCAGTTGATATGGACTGGGCTTCCACTTCGACGATAAGTATATCGAGTGAGCGGTCAGGCTCTTGCGCACCAGATTTCCCAAGATCCCGGTTCAGAATGATTTCCCACACCTTTTCCCTGGGAATGGTGTACATTCTGTACGAGCCCGATTTTGCCGTCTTTCCTGCAAAAGTGATGTCTTTATTAAAAGTGATTTCTGTTGCTTTATTTGCACCGAGACGCCAGTATAAGCCGAATGGTACAAGCGCTTTTTGTGATGCTTCACCAAAGATCAGACGTCCTTTCTTGTATGGGGCACTATAACTTACCAGGATATCCAAACCGTTGGACGACAAACTTTCGGTCTTTGTTGGACTCAATGGTCTCATCAAATAAGCGCCAATAGCGACACCCGTAACAATAATAGCGACAATAATGATGGTGGACTTCTTTTTCATTGGCAGCGAATTAGGGAACCAAGATAATAAGTCCTAATTTTTCCCCTTAAATTTTACTATGGAATTCATCCGTTCGATCATAGATTTTATATTACACATCGACCACCATCTCGTGGAAATCGTCAATGACTATAGGGCCTGGACGTATCTTATTTTATTCATCATCATTTTTGCCGAAACGGGTTTAGTGGTAACACCATTTTTGCCTGGTGATTCATTGCTTTTTGCCGCAGGTGCCATCATTGCCAAACCTGAAACACAACTGAACATATTTCTTATGTGGGCATTGTTAATGATCGCTGCTGTACTGGGTGATTTGGTAAATTACCACGCAGGCAAATTGATTGGCGTGCAGGCGTTCAGTGGTAAGTATAGATTCTTGAAAGCAGAATACCTTGAGAAGACCCAGCAGTTCTATATAAAGCACGGAGGCAAGACAATTATCTATGCTAGGTTCATACCCATCATCAGAACTTTTGCGCCGTTTGTAGCGGGCATTGGTACCATGACTTATGGACGGTTTGCAACTTACAACGTTGTGGGTGGGGTTAGCTGGGTAACAGCCTTTCTTTTTATTGGATATTATTTCGGTGGCCTTCCTTTGATCAAATCGAATTTCACACTTGTGATCTTTGGAATTATTCTCATTTCAATCTTGCCTCCGATTATTGAGTTGATCAGAGATAGAAGACGTGCGAAAAAATAGCCTTATACTGTTTTAAAATCCATAGGCCCCCTTCACTAAACACTGCGTCGGGCAATCACAGAGAAGCATACGTAGTTATAGCGTTTTTTGTGTACGTCGCATTTGCCAATGGATTTTAGTTCTATTGATCCGCTTTGATTAGCTTCATCATCTCGGGATTGTAACGCTCGCCCGCAGCTACACCCTTCGGCGCAATCTGATCGAGCAGAATAAGATCTTTTGCCGACAACTCTACCTTTGTAGCATCGAAATTTTCTTCCAGGTACTTTATCTTTTTTGTGCCAGGAATTGGGAAAATGAAATCACCTTGGCGAAGCACCCACGCCAGAGCAAGCTGTGATGCCGTACATCCTTTGGATTTGGCGAGCGCTTCTATCTTTTTTACGAGTGTAAGGTTCATATCGAAGTTTTCGCCTTGAAACCTCGGAGAAAACCTCCGCCAATCATTCGCTTCGAAATCATCAAACTTTTTGATCTGACCTGTCAAGAAACCACGTCCCAGGGGAGAGTAAGCAACGAATGCAATACCCAACTCCTTGCATACTGCTAGCAATTCATCTTCTGGTTCGCGGGTCCATAGTGAATACTCGGTTTGCAGTGCAGTAATCGGATAAACTGCATGTGCCTTTCGCAACTGATCGGGTGATACTTCTGAAAGTCCGATCGCTTTGATCTTTCCAGCAGTTACCAGTTGAGCCATAGCGCCAACCGTTTCTTCGATTGGCGTGTTTGGATCTTTTCGATGCAGGTAATAAAGATCAATAGCATCGATGCCTAAGCGCTCGAGGCTGTTATCACAACTTTTCCTTACATAGTCAGGCTTGCCATTTAGTCCGCGTTTGCCCGGATCATTTGGGTCCCTCACGATTCCAAACTTTGTTGCCACAGTGACGCGGTCACGTTTGCCTCTAATAGCTTTGCCAACGAGTGTTTCATTGGTATGCGGGCCGTACGCATCGGAAGTATCCAGGAATGTTATTCCAAGTTCAAAGGCGCGATGAATTACTTTGATTGATTCGGTGTCGTCATGAGCGCCATAAAATTCGGACATGCCCATGCAGCCGAGACCGAGTTGAGAGGTGTTGAGTCCCTGAGATCCTAACTTTAATATTTTCATAGTGCTTGTTTTGCTTTATTAGACGAAAGGTGAAATTTAGGGAAAAGCTGCAAGCTTCAAGCGGAAAGCTTGGCCTTCGGAATTTCAAAGTTTGCATTTTACTGGGCTCGAGCCTTCCGCAACTAGCACAAGCTTCAGGTTTGTTGCCGAAGCGTACTCGGCTATCCGACAAAACCAAAAAGTACCCGCAGCCAGACTTGAGGCTTGTCGCTTGACGCTTTCTATGTAACTTCCTTCCAAACCTACGATCGTGCATATCATTCTATCCCTCCTGCTTACATCAGCAGCGATTTTCTTATCCGGCCTAAGTAATGAGGCCGTTATTAAGACAGGATTATTCAACGGTAAGGATCTTAAAGGATGGGACACCTACGTTGGCCCGGCATATGATTCGATCCAGCAGAAATTTTCCGGGGATAGGCTAGGCTTGAATGGCACTCAAAATGTTTTCTCTGTTGTTATGGAGGATGGTTCTCCTGCGATCAGAGTTTCGGGTGAACGATTTGGCGGGATCTCTACCACGCAAAACTTTCACAATTACCATCTACAATTAGAATTTAAATGGGGAAAACTTAAATGGAATCCAAAGCGATCATCAAAACGCGATAGTGGGCTGCTCTACCACGCGGTGGGCAATCATGGTGCTGATGGCGGATTCTGGATGCGCTCACAGGAGTTTCAAATTCAGGAAGGCGACTGTGGTGACTATTGGGGATGCGCCGGCGGTGTTGCTGACGCCCCTGCCGTTGAAAAGATCTCAAAGAAATTTATCTTTACACCAGCCGCACCGTTGCTGACATTTAGTGAAAAGAGTCCGCAGGGAAGAAACTGTATTAAAAGTCAAGATGGGGAGAAGCCGTCCGGCCAATGGAATGTGATCGATTTGTATTGCTATGGTGATACGAGTGTACATGTTGTTAATGGCGTTGTGAATATGATTCTTTATCACTCCCGGCAATTAAATGGAGAAACAGAATCGACATTAAAATCGGGGAAGATTCAGCTGCAGTCAGAAGGAGCGGAGCTTTTCTATCGACGTATTTCTGTTGAACCGATTACCGGACTTCCAAAGCGAGTTATGAAATAGCACCGTGCAAGAAAAGTTTGATCTCTCAGGTGGTCGGTGTAGAAATTCCTGGCCAAAATGATACCTTTAATTTTCAGGTGCTAAGTTTTAAATCTGAAAATCAAATGAGCTTCAGCGTCTCTATTGTCCCTTACAACGATTCACATCACTCAGAATTTCGAGCGCTCAATCTCGAGTGGCTCGATAAGTATGGTTTGAGAGAGCCCCCGGATGTTCTTGTTTTAGAAAATCCGAGAAGTCAGGTCATCGACAAAGGCGGATTCATCTGGGTTGCGTTGATTGATGGCAAGGTTGTCGGAACATCTGCATTGCAAAAGGAACACGATGGCGTATATGAACTTGCAAAGATGTGTGTTTCGGGAGACTGGCAAGGAAAGGGAATCAGCAAGTTGTTGATTGAAGTATGTCTTGAAAAAGCAAAGCAGATAAACGCCTCCAAAGTAGAGTTGTTTTCCAATTCTCAGCTCAAAGCGGCCCTTAAACTTTACGAGCAGTATGGATTCCGTTATGTTGATGTGAAAGACAGTCCATTCGTGACAGCTGACATTAAAATGGAGATAAATTATTAATTGGGATGGCATATCTTGTAATACTGCGGCATGGACAGTCAGAGTTTAATCTTCAAAATCGATTTACCGGACAACTCGACATTGGATTGACCGAGAATGGCCGGGCCGAAGCGCGGGCGGCAGGTCAAAAATTATTGGCGAAGCATTTCAATTTCCAGGGGATATTCACCTCGGGATTGAAACGCGCACAGGAAACGTTAAACATAGTGCTTGACGAGATGCATAGCACTTTCGACAGAAATTTTATTGTGCGAAGTAACGCCCTGAACGAACGTCACTATGGCGACTTACAGGGATTGAACAAGCTTGAAACAGCATCCAAATACTCCTCTGAACAGGTAATGCTTTGGAGAAGAGGGTATGCCACGCGTCCTCCGGGAGGTGAAAGTTTAGAAGATACTTTTAACCGTACGGTTCCCTTTTATAAAGAAAATATAGAACCACTATTGAAGAAGAATAAAAACGTGTTGATTGTCGCCCATGGTAATAGTCTTAGAGCATTGATGATGTATGTGGAGCACATTAGTCCGACAGCGGTTGAGCATGTTGAAATTGCCACAGGCGTTCCTAAGTTGTATGAATTCAATGATTCACTTCAGGTGCTCTCGATGATTTCCATTTAATTTCGGAATTACTATTATGACAAGATACTTACTGATCTGCGCAAGTCTTCTTGATCAAGTGCGTGTAGGGGTTAAGGAAGGATTTGCACAGGCCGGTCACGGAAGAAAAGATCTGATCAGCAAGCCGTCGAAGGGTGATTGGGTTGTATACTGTTCTGCAAAAGATAAATTCGAAAGTGGTATGCCCGATCAGATGTTTAGCGGATAGGTAGTATTGTTGACGAGGAGCCTTTTCAGCCAGTGTCCAACAGCGATTTTAAACCCTATCGCAGAAATGTTGAATTTAGGGAATCTGAAGATGCTGATATTCGGCCGCTGTTAGAGAGAGTTTCATTTATTAAGAATAAGAAGCGATGGGGTTTCTTTCTGATGAGTGGATTTCGTGAAACTAACTAAAG
Organism: Chryseolinea sp.; assembly: GCA_039916665.1. Taxonomy (GTDB): domain Bacteria; phylum Bacteroidota; class Bacteroidia; order Cytophagales; family Cyclobacteriaceae; genus Chryseolinea. The sequence goes on from JBDSKX010000187.1 coordinate 20,883, forward strand.
ACGATTTTGGTATGATCAGGAGTGCGATGGTGTAATATCAAAAACAAAAATTGCCTCTATTCTTCCAATACAACTCTGAAGCCCTTATTGTGATTTCGCGACGTAGGTGATAGTGGATTTCTATAACTAACCCTGCCGTTGCGCGCGCCAATGTCCCACGCCCCACCACGAAACGTATAATACTTTCCTGATGCCGGACCTTTTGGATCAATAGCCGGAGATGAAGCATAATAATTTGCATCGTACCAATCACTGCACCATTCCCATACATTGCCCGTCATGTCGTATATACCCAATTCATTAGGCAACTTTTGGGCTACAGGCATCGGGCCAACCGACTTGCCTCCGTACCACGCGACGCTGTCAATGATTTTGTTGCCGCTAAATTGAGATCCAGTGCTTTTGTTACCACCGCGGGCGGCGAATTCCCATTCAGCTTCGGTTGGTAATCGGTATTTTTTACCTGTCTTATTTGTCAGCCAAAGGCAATAGGCAGTCGCATTATCCCAGCTTACATTTACGATCGGCTGGTCGACTTTCAATCCAAACCACGGCACCTCCGGCATTTTACGCGATGTGCTGGTGCAGAACTCCTGCCACTGTCCAACGGTTGTTTCAGTTTTTGCAATGCTAAATGACTTCACCGTAACCTGGTGCGCCGGCCGTTCATCTTTATCACCAGCGTTGTCACCCATCTGGAATTTTCCACCATCCACATGGATCGGTTCAGGATATAACTGCGCATAAATGATTTCCGAAGAAATGATCAGCATAAATGATACAAGCATTTTTCTCATTGACTCACTTTTTGAGTGGTAATTTTCCGATCCACATTACGGCATCTGCGATCATGTTGTTCTGCAAATAGTCAGACATCACCAGATCGCCGTGACCCATGTTCAGATAAATCATACGATACTTGGTGTTGGTCCACACTACAGGTGTATCTTCTTCAGTGATGATATCCTTTATACCCAAAGGATAATTCATCGGATCAAGCGTAAGGAGAACCTTTACGTTTTTATTTGCTCTCGGACTAGGCCTCCAGTGATACCATTCGTTTGTGGGTGCTGAGATATACTTTGGAAGTCGATGTGTTACTTCATGCGTATTGTCGTCCACGATCAGGCGCGCAGGTAACGGTGGCCAATTGTTACTATAAAAGACGCCACCTCCGAGAAATCTGACAAACCATGGCCATTGTGTATCCTTATCATTGTATCCAGCCACGTGGAAGCCAATCCAGCCACCGCCGTTCTCCATATACTTTTCAAATGTTCGTCGCTGTTCTTCGGTATGCGGGAAATCATTGATCCACATAACGACCTGGTAGTTTCTTAAAAGTGTGTCATTCAGATTGGTCCAGTCGGTTGTGACATCGAAAGTGAAATTTTGTTCGTCACCAAGTTTGGTCATGAATGCGCGGAGGTCTTTTCCGAAAGCAACGTGATCAGATTCAACCTCGCGACTGTGGAATGCAAGCACCTTGAACAACGGCTTTTGAGCAACACAATCAAACGTAAGCCAGAGACATGAGATCAGTAAAAGGGTCTTTAAAGGTTTCATTCTTTTACCTCCTTTCTTGTAAAGCCCGCGAGCCAAAGCAATCCGTCGGTGATCATGTTGTTCTGATCAGTGTTGGAAAATATTTTGTTGCTATGGCCCATGTTCATGTAAAGCATTTTGTATTTGGTATTAGTCCATACGACGGGCGTGTCGCCATCCGTAATCTGTGACTTTGCTCCTAGTGGATAATTTTCTTTTGCCAGCGACATAAGAACTTTTACGTCTTTGTTTTCGCGAGGACTCGGTTTCCATTGGTACCATTCTCCGGTAGGAGATATATAAGTGGCCGGTAGCCGTTTCGTGACCGGATGTGTTCTGTCTTCAACAACGACCTTAGCAGACTGCGGCGGCCAGTTATTCGAATGAAAGTAAGCGCCGCCCAGGAAAGTGTTAAACCATTTCCATTTTGAATCCGGAAGATTGAATGCAGACACGTGACAACCGTACCAGGCGCCACCTTTGTTGACGTAGCGCTCGAACGCTGCTCGTTGTTCATCGTTTTGAGGAAAGTCGTTTAGCCAGATCACCACGTCGTAATTGGCGAGATAGTCATCGTTTAGATTGGACCAGTCAGTCGTTGCATCGAACGTGAAATCTTGTTGAGATGCGATAAGGCCGAAGTAGTACAACGCATCATTGGCAAAATTAACGTGATCCATTTCGCCTTTGGTAGAATAGAATGCAGCGGCTTTAAATCGTGGTCGTTGTGCTGTTGCTTGCATTGACGAAGCACCGACGAGTATCAAGGGTACGCACAGTATCATCATCGATCGGATGTAGGTGTGCGCGTGTGCAAGAGAATTTTTCAAGGGTGATGAATTGAAGCGGAGTATCAAAGTAGGAAGAATAGCTGCAAGCGGCAAGCAGACGATTTGAGCTATGAAACAAACGCGCTGTCGCGAAGTATCCCCCTGCTTCCGCGACGCTTCGATGCGGATCTTTCGCGACTAACTGTGTGCGTATTTATTGCGTTGATCTTCCTCCTCATTTTATTTCCGATCGATTGTTCGCGTGCGCTCAAAGTGACGGGTATATTTTTGGTTCGGCCTATTTTTTACCCACACATCGTGCTGAGCCGCGTATGGAAGGATTTCAGATCATTAAAATAGCGTGGCTCAGATGATCTTTGTTATGAATCAAGCACGCGGTCTCGCCAGTTTGTGGCTTGCCGCTGATGCTTGCAGCTTTTTTTACCCTCCTGTAAGTTATCGTGCTCGTTCATAGAAATTTATTGGCCACTGCAAACGATTGAAGATACCTTAACCAAGTTTCCTCATCAGCAAAATCACAAATCATGGACCGTAGAACTTCATTACGGACGCTCGCGGCGGCTACGGTTAGCCTGGTCGCGTTGCCATCCTGGGCAAACGCGTGGACGGCAAACAATATCGCTGCGTCGCCAGCATTTTTGTCGGTTGGTCAGCAAGAAATTTTAGCGAGCATTACCGACACTATTATTCCTGAAGGAAATTCGATAGGTGCCCTCTCGGTTGGTGTTGATAAGTTTGTTCAAAGACTTCTTGAAAATTGTTATGAAACCAATGTTCAGGAGAATGTGAAAAAACAGCTTGCTGCGCTAGATGCGGCAGCAGTCTCAGCGGGTCAAACTACTTTTGTGACAGCTGATCAGACGTCGCGCATGAATTTGCTATTGAAGTTTGCGGCTTCGCAGGTTACAGAAGAAAAAGATTTCTTCGATCTGATGAAAGCTGAGACCATAAGGGGTTTCAACACTTCGAAGGAAGTGATGATGGGTCACCTGAAGTATAAAATGGTGCCAGGTCATTATTACGGATGTGTAGACATAACCTCTTGACATCATGGCGAACCTGATTGAATCGGACAAGAAGAGAACTTATGACGCCATCGTCATTGGTTCGGGGGCAAGCGGTGGCTGGGCGGCGAAAGAACTCTGTGAAAAAGGTCTTAAGACCCTTGTGCTCGAGCGGGGTCGAGATGTAAAGCATATTAAGGATTATCCTACTGCTGGTAAAGCACCGTGGCAGTTTGAGTATAGAGGTGCCGTTAGTCTAGAGCAACGGAAGGACCACCAGTTTGCACGCTTTATGCGTGAAGAAACGATGCACTGGGCAATCAAAGATGATGAGCAGCCTTTTGTGGAAGAGAAACCTTTTCGATGGATACGCGGATATCATGTCGGTGGCAAATCATTATTGTGGGCTCGGCAAACACAACGATGGAGTGATTTTGATTTCGAAGGACCATCCCGCGACGGGTTTGCAGTTGATTGGCCCATTCGATACAGCGACCTTGAACCGTGGTATGCGTATGTTGAAAAATTCGCGGGTATCGCCGGCAACAAGGATGGTCTGCCTGAACTTCCTGATAGCATCACCATGCAGCCATTTGACATGAGTTGTATTGAGACTTATTTCAAAGAAAGTATTAAAAAGAACTATGACGATCGTCACCTGATACATGGGCGATGTGCTCACCTTACCAATCCACAGGCAATTCATCAGGAACAAGGTCGACATAAATGTCAGAACCAGGCGATGTGTAATCGCGGATGTCAATTCGGAGGATATTTCAGCAGCAACAGCTCTACAATCCCCTGGGCCACAAAAACCGGAAATCTAACGATCAGGCCACACGCAATTGTCCATTCAATCATATTTGATGATAAGAAGAACAAAGCTGTCGGTGTAAAAATAGTAGACGGTACAACGGACGACCTGATCGACTTTTATGCTCCCGTCATCTTCGTCAACGCTTCAGCACTGAACAGCAACGCAGTTCTTCTGAACTCCAAATCCTCAAGGTTTCCCAATGGGCTCGGAAACGACAGCGGATTGCTTGGCAGGTTTGTTGCTTGGCATAACTACAGAGGCAGAGCTAATGCTGAATATGACGGGTTTCAGGATAAAATGACTGACGGAAGAAACCCAAGCCATAGTTATATACCCAGATTCCGAAACGTAAGAAAACAAGACACCGGATTTCTGAGAGGATACGCTATTGGAATCGGCGGAGGACGAGGAAAAGGATCAGATACATCATTGCTCGGTGACGAATTGAGAGAAAGTATTCTGAACCCGAAATGGCATAACTGGAACATCAGCAGTTGGATGATGGGAGAGACTGTACCGATGGAAACGAATCACGTAAGACTGCATCAGGACTTAAAAGATAAATATGGAATTCCTCAGCTTGTAATATCGTGCGAGTGGACTGACAATGATGATAAGATGGTTGCAGATTACATGCAACAGTCGCAGGAGATGTTTGAGAAGGCAGGATTCAACAACATAAAAGTTTCCGATTCGAAATCACCGCCAGGTTCCGATATTCATGAGATGGGTGGTGTTCGTATGGGAAAAGATCCAAAAACATCATTACTTAACGAGTGGAACCAATTGCATCATTGCAAGAACGTATTTGTAACCGACGGCGCCTGTATGACTTCCACCGGAACACAGAATCCAACTTTAACTTATATGGCGCTTACGGCGCGCGCGGCTAACCATGCTGTTAACAAACTAAAAAAAGGAAATCTTTAATTTTAATATCAAACCCAATCATCCATGAAGTTTAGCATTCGTAAATATGTTAGTCTCACCCTGCTTGCATTGATCGTTTTAACGGTCGATTTTGATGCTGCATTAGCACAAGGTGGTAAGTTGTACTCTTTTCCATTTGGCGTCCAGGCATACACTTTCAGAAGAAGCTGGCCCAACGGTGTTGAAGCAACACTGGATACCATCAAAGGAATGGGTATCACTGAAATAGAAGGTAGTGGCGGGAATCTGCCGCCGGCAGAATTCAAAAAACTGTGTGAAGCACGTGGCATCAGCATACCTTCAACGGGCACCAGTTATGAGAATCTGGTTAAAGACCCCAAGGCAGCCGCAGACAATGCTAACGCACTTGGAGCGAAGTATCTCATGGTCGCATGGATACCACACGATAAGGGAAAATTCAACATTGACAACGCGAAGAAATTCGTAGAGGATTTTAACACGGCGGGAAAAGTGCTAAAGGATAACGGCATCACGCTATGCTATCATACGCATGGATTTGAATTTCAGCCGTACGAGAAAGGCACTTTGCTGGACTACATGATTACGAAAACAAATCCCGAGTATGTTTCTTTTGAAATGGATATTCTGTGGACTCATTTCGGTGGTGGTGATCCCGTCGCACTTCTGAAAAAGTATGGAAAGAGGTTCAAATTATTACATGTCAAGGATCTGAAAAAGGGAACACCAAAAGACCTTACAGGTGGGACTTCACAGGAAAATGACGTCGCTTTGGGCACTGGTGAGATTGATGTCGCAGGTGTAGTTAGAGAAGCAAAGAAAATTGGTATAAAACATTACTTCATCGAAGATGAAAGCAGCAGAATAATTTCGCAAGTCCCTAAGAGCATCTTATACCTCAAGAGTTTAAAATAATACGATCGGCAGGTACTTGAATGAGGTTTTGGCAATGTCATCCTTCGCATGAAGGATGACATTTTTAATTTGCTGCAAATCATACATGCGTTGTAGCAATAGCCTTTGAGTTGCGGGATACGGAGTTACACATCCGTAGCCAAGCTTATAAATTGAGTACCTTTACGTAGTCTGGCTCGTCATCTCTCAAATGCTGAAAGCAGCGTCGGAGTAAGTCAGCAAAAATTATAGCATGGGAAAGAACATAGCCTGCTGCGTTCTGATTTTTTGCAGCTTTCACCTCATGGCGCAGAAGCGATTCGGCACCAATCAGGGGCGAATTGACTTTATTTCCAAAGCTGATCTAGAATTGATCAGAGCATCTTCGAACAAACTGCAAGGTCTTGTCAATCCAGTGAATAATCAGTTCGCTTTTACAGTTGACGTTCAAACCTTTCAGGGATTCAATAGCGATCTTCAGAAAGAACATTTTAACGAGAAGTACATGGAAAGCGAGTTGTATCCAAAGATGTCTTTCTCTGGAAAAATTATTGAAGCAGTTGACTTTACCATGGATGGGATCTTTGAAGTCAGGGCCAAAGGTGAACTTGATATTCATGGTCAAAAACAAACGCGGATCATCAAGAGTACGATCACGATCGATAGTGGCACAATGACGATCGAAAGCATATTCAAAGTTCCTCTGGCAGACCACAACATTGCCATCCCAAGATTGGTAAATCAAAAGATAGCGACTGAAATAGAAATTACGGTCAAAGCACCCATGACGCTGCAATAACCACAATGAAGAAGCTGATACTACAAATACTGCTTCCTTTATTCACCATTGTGACTTCCTTCGGGCAAGTCCCTTTTTTTCAACATTACTCTTTTCTAAAGCGCAGCGAGTCTGTTCAGGCTAATGTGATATTTCAGGATCGCGACGGATTTATGTGGTTCGGAACAAACCGCGGTCTATTCCAATTTGACGGATCCAATACGAAACGATATGATCTAACGGACAGTCTACCCGATAATTTTGTTTCCGCCATTGGTCAAGATTCCACAGGAAGAATATGGACCGGCCACCGAAATGGTCAGTTGGCATATATTGAACGCGGAAGAGTTTTTCAGTTTGATCCTGGAGAAGGGTCTTCTACGAATGAGGTATCCGATATTCTTTTTGATCGCAGGGGCAATCTTTGGTTCTCAACACTTAATGATGGAATTTATTATTATTCTGATCTCAGATTGTTTCGTCTTGATGAGGCGGATGGAATGCCTGATCTCTTTGTGTATGATCTGATGGAGGATCCTCGCGGAAATATCTGGGCAGGCACCGATGGGGGTGTTGCCATCTGCACATTAAAGGATAAGAAAGTTTCGATAAATGTGTTGAATTCTAAGCGTGGTCTTGCTGACAATATTGTAAAAAAACTAATCATTGATAAGGATAATATTATCTGGATGGGAACGGAAGACGCTGGCGTAATATCGTATAATCCAGTCACAGGAAGAACGACGTCGATGGTAAAGGAGGGTTGGAATTTTGGTGCACTTACGGATTTCATCATTCTGAAAGATCAGGTTTGGATCACGTCACTACAGTCAGGGCTTGTAGTGTACAATAAGAAGACAAAACGAAGCAGAGTGTATCAGTCTGTTAATGGATTCGATTTTAAATCTATCAGAAGTTTGATGACCGATTTCGAAGGAAACATCTGGATAGGTTCTAAATCTGGTATTACGCGTACACTTGGTGACAAGATTGATTTTGTGGAATCTTTCGAGCCATTCAAAAACACAAATGTACTTGCGCTGACTACTGATAAATCAAATAACCTTTGGTTTTCAACGGGTGACGGCCTATTTAAACAGAAACTTGATGAAACAGGAGAAAAAAAATTGGATAGACCATTGTTGCATACTCCATTTCAAGGTAATACCGCTATCAGCATGTATACAGATTCTGCGGGGTATGTGTGGGCCGGTCTGTATGGAGAGGGTGTACTTCGTATTGATCCGATTACAGGGAGCATACGACATCTTTATAGCGAATTAATGAACGGGAATGTGCTAAGCATTAGTGGCCATGGCAACACCGTTTGGTTAGCGACGCTTGGTGGTGGAACAAAAATTACCTGCAAAGGCAAAGATCTTAAAATTGAAAATATTGGAAGGAAGGACGGTCTTGTGTCTGATTATATCTACCAGGTGTTTATGGATAGTCAGGGTCGTGTATGGTTCGCTACTGATGGCAAAGGTGCAGGAATGCTTGATGCTGCCGGGTTCCATCATTTTGAAAAGGGCCTGGCCTCAAAAGTCGTCTATGGTTTTGCTGAAGATAGAAATCACACCATTTGGGCTAATGTTCAAGGTGAAGGTTTATTCAGATTTGATAAAGATAGTTTCAAGCCATTAGTGACTGAAACTCCCTTGCGTGACAAGAACGTGAATTGTTTCTCAGCTGACAAGTTTGGCAACCTGATCATCATGCATGATTTGGGTATTGATATTTATGATGCTGTAAAAAACAAGATCCGTTACATGGGTGACGAGGTTGGAATAAAGGATAAGAGTCCTAATCTAAACGCTCTGACCACTGATGCTATAGGAAGGATTTATGTTGGTACGGATAAAGGTATAGTACGATATGCAGATCTGAGCGATAATGTTCCCTCTATGCCTAAGGCTGTTATTGGTTCTATGAAGGTACTCGACAAACAAGTGGATATAACCATGGGCAATCTCGATTTTGACTACAATCAAAATAGCATTACGATACAATACCTTGGCTTCTGGTATCAGAATCCTTTCAACCTTAATTTTCAGTATAAGCTTGAAAACTATGATCGCGACTGGATCGAGACGCGTGACAGGTCATCCACATATTCAAATCTGCCACCTGGTAGCTACACGTTCAAATTGAAGGTTTCTGACACGGAAGACTTTAACGATGCAAAAGAAGTGAAATTCGATTTTATCGTTCGACCACCATTCTGGAAAACGGCATGGTTTTATGTTTTTATTGGAGCGGCGCTTTTGGTGGGTGGTTCGTCCTACGTCCGGTATCGAGAGCGTAAACTTATTGAAGATAAGCGTATACTCGAGGAGAAAGTGCATGAGCGTACACTAGAAATTCAGAAACAGGCCGAAGAAATTCAAGCACAGAATCAGGAGATACAATCACAGGCGGAAGAAATTCAAGGCATCAACGATAATCTTGAGATGATCGTCCATGAAAGAACCAGCGAACTGGAAAAAAGGAACAAGGCTGCTGAAGAAGCGGCGTTTATTATCGCACACGAGCTTAGGGCGCCCGTCGCAAGTGTATTGGGATTAATTAATTTGATTACAAAGACCAAGTTGACGAAAGACACTCGAACGATCGTCTCGCACATGGAGGATTCCGCTGAGAAATTGAATATCGTAGTAAGAAACATCACCAAAGCAATCGAGCGCGGTGATAAAAATTAGTTTCTGAGGATCCAGCGACCCCCAGAAACTGAATTTAATCAAAGAGCTTTTATTTTGATGTTCTTGAAATACACAGCCGCTCCGTGATCTTGCAGGCTGATCGGACCCGTTTTCGATTTATTCCAATCGGGATATTTGGTCCATTTGCTTTTCTTTTTTGCGTCAGCAAATGCCGGGCTGCTTTCATCATACTCAACCACCTTTTCCCCGTTCAGATAATGTTCTACGTGACCATTGTTATATACAAGTTTGATGGTGTTCCACTCACCGACAGGCATTACTTTCTTGGTAGCTGGCGCGGCAAACATGTCGTATGCACCTCCGACTTTCTGAACGTCGCGTAATTTTTCACCTTTCCATCCTTCATCATCCATGACCTGAACTTCTGGGCCGGTTTCGTAATCGTGTTTGTACTTTTTGTTTTCAACTACGTGATAAAGGATCCCGCTATTTCCACCCGGACTAAGTTTCCAATCGGCCGTCAGTTCGAAATTGCCAAATGATTTTTTCGTCATCAATGACCCTCCGATGTTGGCGGTGCCTTCAGTGAGACCCTTGCCGTCACACACAATTGCGCCGTCTTTAACAGTCCACAAAGGACCAATGCTATCGGCATTGTATCGTTTCCATCCATCGAGAGTCTTACCATCAAAAAGTAATTCCCAACCCGCAGTCCTTTCCTCCGCGGTGAGGTTGTTGTCGGAAGGAGGTTCTTCGGTTTTTACAGAGTCAAATGGCGCAGTGGCTTCAGCGGGAGGCGCAGCTTTTTGACACGACATCAGTGCCATCGAGATAATGACGGCGACAGATGTGATTTTAATAATAGTCATTTTCATAGTCTGTTGGTTGAAGTTGATTTACAATGAAGGTGCGTGAAATGTTATCAATTTAAGTCACCGTTTAAAAAAAGAAATACGGCTTATTTCGAAATCTTCAGTGCAATATCCCAGGCATATTCTGGTGACGTAATTTTTGCCACGCCTCCGTTGTGATTTAGCTTCATGGATTTTACATATTCTCCAGATTTTGGATCAAACCACTCCACGGTGTATTTTCCTTTCGGAAGGCGTATCGAAAGTGCTAAGGCTTTGCCGTGTAGAAAATATGCTGCATACTCTTTGCCGGGGTCCGAAAGCATATAAGCCCGTGCGCCGTTTAGACCACCCGTTATCGATGTCCTGTCCGGCTTCATATTTATAAAATGGAGCCGACTTATAAATGCAGCAAGTGAACCCAATTGCTTTCTCAGGTCTGCCGTACCTCCGCCCGGAGTCGTTTCCGGATACTGAAACGTTCCGTCTTCGTGTCCAACCGTAAACGAGTAATCAAGGTTGTTATACAGCCCTCCACCTGCCATAATGATCTGCCATCCTTCTTTGCGATAGGTGCTGTCTGCTTGTCCTTTAAATCCGGTTTCATTATCACCAATCACTTTATTGAGTTCATAATTTTGACGAATTGCATGGGGAGGTGTTGCATAGTGAAAGTTAAATACCGAAACTGACGGATCGGGATTCTTTATCACCGCTGAGTCATTCGCAATATTTTGGGAGATGAGATGTTTGAACGGCAAAGATTTTTCAGTGGCTTTGATAATCGACGCAATGTGACGCTGCCATTCAAGTGTTACGCCGCCAAAGTATGGCTCATTACAGATTTCAAAGATGATGTTGTCAAAACCGTTAAGCTCAGTAACTAACTTTCGAACCATCGATTCCTGATAAGATAGAAGTCCGCCATTTTTATCAAGCGTATATACGTCATCCTTGTTAACTGCTCCAACATTGTTGATGTTATTGACGACATTCATTGGACTAATCTTCCATTGAGAATCATCGTAGAAGGGACAGAACAATGCTAGTTCAATGATTATGTCTTCACGATTTGCACTTTCCGCCACCGCTTTAATCCTTTTCATATACGCTTCATCCCACTTACTGAGATCAAACTTTACCGAATCGCCTTGATCTGCACGTGACCAGGGACATATGAAGTGTGCTGTGTCAGGTGCCAGATTGTTGCTTGTTATGCCAAATGCACCCTGCGGTTCGAGGTATGCTCCTGTAAATAACCGGGTAAGATTCAGGCCATTCTTTTTTAACGCGCGATGATATTTTTGAAAATCAAATTCAGTATTCAGAACGGAACCATAATGTTCGCCAGACGTAATCAGTATCGTCGCTGAATTTTTATATTTGAAGTAATGCGGATTGTCTGGATGAAGTGCAATGGGATCACCTTGTGCTCTGCAAATCAGCGAGGAGAAGCACATTACACCAGCAGCAAACAGGATAATTCTATTCATTTGAAATCGTTAGATGAATGTGAAAAAAATATGACCGCGGCAGAAGAAACGAATATCAGACTACTTCCGACGAAAAAAGTAATCGATTGATTTTCCATCGCCCGATACAATGACATGCAACTTTTCGCCTTCGCGGTTGTATTCAATTCGTTTTGGAAAATCGTGTTTTGCATTTTCAAAAATGAATGTTGTTGCAGTTGATGAAGTGAGTTCGAATGGAACTGGTTGTTTGTTTTCAGACACATCAGCGACATAGTAAATACCTGTATCTGCGCGAATGATCTTGAGCTTCTCCATGAAAAGCGTGTCGTGCCCTTTCATTGTCACACCAAATCCAATCATTTCATTGGGTGTCATAACCAACCACCGCTCGTGCCCGTTGCGACCGGATTTACTGTTTGTTCGCTCCCACATTCCAGTTAGCCATTCAACGTCTTTTAACTCGGATGTGTTCATTTTAGACTGACTAAAGGCGCTTGCACTCTTCAACAGGATGGCTATCATTGTGCAGATAACGAACCGAGTCCAAGCCCTTGACGAATTCATATTAGTTACTTCCCAGTGAATATATCACTAAAGCGACAATAATGAATGCAATTACGGCAAGTGTTACCTTGATCGCGCTGAATGGTCGTTCACCTTGCACTTCGCCCGTTCGGGCGTTCACAAGGAATTGAAACACCTTGCTATTATAGCGATACGCGCTGAGCCAAACCGGCAGCAGAATATGTTTGAAAGTCGGGTTGTGATAAGTTGTATTAACGTATAGGATCATTTGTCGGTCACCACCGATGTCAGAACGAATCTTAGAATGGATCTGCGGCTCCATCACCATCTTCGCTTCCTGATAACCACCCTTTACGTCTACGGAATATGTCTCGGTTCTGAAACCGCTTAAAAACTTATCATTGTAGGCCGCAAGGTTTTTAAGATCCCATGGCTCCAAAGCCCTCAACTTATCTTTTCGAAGCGATCGCGTTGCTTCGATTAGAACATCGTCAAAAGAATTGGATACACTGCCCGATGCCGGATACCATCGCGTTTTTGTTACCTGTCGCGTTTTCCTGACGGATCGACCATTCTCTGTGGCGCTATATGATTCTGTTTCATAATAATCTTCGCCGCGTTGTCCTGTGTAACTTGAATCTGTTGAGCAATCAAAAGTCCAGAACGGAAGATACATTCCATTCAAACGATTTGCTGTGTTCGCGTAATGCTTTAAATCATTTGGAGCAAACCAAAGTCCTTTGAGCCACCGCGCAAAACTTTCATTTGCTTTGCGATCATCAATACCAAATGGAAGTACATATTGGGGTTTATGCAACGAAGCGGTAGTCCCGGTTTTGACCACCAGGTTCGCGGCGCAGAATGGACATTTGTCGGAACTGATACGAGGATCGAGCGTTGAAGTTGCGCCGCAGGATTCACACTTAACGACTGTGACTTCTAACTTTTCTTCAGAATCAAAATTCTTTTCAAGATACTCATCCAGACTAAGTTCCTGTATGGGTCCGGCCGATTCAGGTTTTGCAATTTCATTTTGCGTACCACAATATTCACATGCCAGGCTTAATGTTCCTGGTTTGAATTTTAGAATCGCACCACAATTGGAACAGGCTAATTCATCATTGATGGCCTTGGTGGCTTCTGAAAAATCACTCATGGGCAGAGCGCAATGCTGCGGCTGAAAATTTTTAAGATTGCTTGATGGGATTTAATCTATTGAGGAGGAAGTGGAGGTGGTACCGCCCCGAAGAAGCCGGATATTTCCGGAGCATCGGAAGCCTTAATCCAAGAAGCTATCCCCTGACGCCATACCAGCGAATCACGGTTTACTGACCCTTGCTGAATCATTTGTTGAAGGGTTTGTGGCGTATAGGGGCCCTGTTGTACGCCGTTGACAGCAATGTAAAATTGAATGTTGCCGCCAGGAATAGGAGGTGGGCCACCTTGTTGATTGGCTTGATTCTGTTGCGAGAACATCTGTCCCATTTGCTGGGCCATGGCGAAACCCATACCCATACCGATACCATCGCTTGCTCCCCCACCTGGATTTTTTGCAGCAGCTTCCATTGCGTTGGCTGCCTGAAATTGTGCATATTGATTCAGATTGCCGAGGATTCCCATGCTGCTGCGCTTGTCCAACGCCTGTTCTACTTCCGTAGGCAAAGAAATGTTCTCGACCAAAAACTTGGTCACCGTTAGACCATACTCAGCAAATTCCGGATTGATCTTACCAGTGATGAATTTCGAAAGTTCATCATAGTTTGCAGCCAGATCCAAAACCGGGATCTTACTCTCTGCAACGGCATCGCTAAAGCGCGTGACGATCAGATTTCTCAATTGTTCGGTAACTTCTTCAGTAGTAAAGTGCGATTGAGTTCCGGCAATTTCTTTGACGAAAACTCCTGCGTCAGAAACTTTAATGGCAAAACTTCCAAACGCACGAAGACGTATGGGGCCGAATTCAGCGTCACGAAGCATGATAGGGTTTTTGGTGCCCCACTTCTGATCTGTGAAGTTTTTCGTGTTTACGAAGTATACTTCAACTTTAAACGGACTGTTGAATCCATATTTCCAGCCACGTATCGTGGTCAATACTGGCATGTTCGCCGTAGTTAATTCATATCGACCCGGTTGATAGACGTCAGCAATTTTACCCTCACTTACGAACACCGCAACCTGGCTTTCTCTTACCGTAAGCTGTGCGGCATTCTTGATTTCATTCTGGAATCGTGGAAATCTCCACACCATGGTATCATTACTGTCATCGGTCCATTCGATGATGTCGACGAGCTCATGTTTGATCTTGTCCCAAATACTCATAAAAACTGTTGTTTGAAAGTTCAGGAAGATAGTAATAAGCGAACTATCCGTCAAAAGATCATTGCGAAAACAAAGCTGCTCCATTACATTAGTGGCTACGCGTTGGCGTTAAGATCCCTCATCAATCTGTTAATTAAAAACAAAAATGAAACGAAATCTAGCACTCCTTGCCCTCCTGCTTTGGTTGGCATCACCCGTTTTGGCCCAATCAGGGAAAGTCTCAGACAATCTTTCTTTACCCAGTAAAATTCTGAAGGGAGAAAGAAAATATGCGATTTACCTTCCTCCAGGTTATGAATCCTCGAGTAGAAGCTATCCTGTGCTTTACCTATTGCATGGTGGTGGAGATGATCAAACGGGTTGGGTACAATTCGGTGAAGTACAACATTATGCAGACCAGGCAATCAATGACGGGTCCGCGACTCCCATGATCATTGTGATGCCGGATGCAAATACTGGAACCAGAGGCTACAGCAATACGCCCAATGGAGAATGGCGTTATGAAGATTTCTTCTTTCAGGAATTTATGCCGTTCATCGAAAAGACTTACAGGATCAAACCGGATAAACACTATCGCGCTGTTGCCGGATTATCCATGGGCGGTGGAGGAACACTCTATTTTGCTTTACACCATCCCGAACTTTTCGCAGCAGCCTGTCCGTTGAGCGCCAGCACTGGTCCCCTTTCAATGGAAGATGCAAAAACGTGGCTGACGAGATTCAATATGAAGGCCACGGATGCCCAGCTGGAAACATGGTACAAGCAATACAGTTCACTCGAACTGTTCAATGCAATGCCTGAAGACCAGAAGAAAGCAGTGCGTTGGTATTTTGATATCGGCGACGACGATTTTCTTTACGAAGGAAATTCACTTTTACACATCGCGATGCGAAAGAAAGAAATCCCCCACGAATTCAGAATACGTGACGGCGGACACAACTGGAATTACTGGCGCGCTGCATTGCCTACTGTGCTTGAATTTGTCTCCGTAAGTTTTCATCAATAGGAAAATTACTTATGCTTCGTTAAAAGGACTGTGTGAAGGAACATGCGTGACCTTCACATCCTTTATACGAGACGTCAGCCAGGGTGCGAGCCATTCCATTCCGGGTTCTTCACTTTCGGCATGACCCAGTACGATCAATGACATTTTGGTTCCCATCGCTTGGGCGTCTCGTACATATTCCGCTGTTTCCCATTCGTGTACTTCTCCAACGATAAGTGCATCGGGTTTTGACTGACGAAGCAGAGTCATTTGTGAGGTCCCACCGGCAGCTCCTGGAATAAGTGCAACGCGTTTACATACTTCATCCTTGTTGCCGATAAAGCGAACCTGCCTGATGTTGAGATTTTTCTTCGCGAGGTTTATGATCTCACCTAACTTCATTCCGGGAAGTGTTACGATCTCAGGATCTTGCGCGTTGTAATATTTCTCCCAACCGAGTTTTGTGAGGACACCCATGAGCACGCCATCAGGAAGGTAGGTATGCCAGTAATCATGGAATCTCCATACGACGATCTTATTCTTATCGAGAAGGTCTTTCTTGAATTTATAAACAGGATCTCCATCCAGCCAGTCCGTTGCATCTGTATGTCCATAAAATGTAGGTTCGTGCGCAATGATAAAGTTAGCTCCGAGTGAAGCAGCTTTTTTAATCACATCGACTGTTGCAAACATTGTGGTCACGATTCCGGTGACCACCCATCCGGCATCTCCTGACTTGATGGTGTCAACGGTTTTGGCGAAAGGTGCGCCCGGAATTTCTTTGAGAATAACATCGATCACCTGTTGGATGGTCATCTTTGTCTGCTCGTCGGCGACGGAAAAATAATTTTCACCAGGTCCAAGTTTGGAAGTGAGTAATAGTCCTGCTGCTGTAAGGTTGCCCAGAAAATCGCGTCTTCCTTTTGAGTAATTTCTTGATTGTTCAGATGTATTCATGATGTCTTCTTAAAGTTTACTGATCGAATTATTGATGCTGTTGAAGAGGCTGCTAATCTTCGGTTTGGGATCGCCATCACCAAGCGTTTCCAGAGGAATATATCCCGTGTAGCCTGAACGTTGAATCACTTTGATCAGTTTGTCCATATTTACATCCTGTTCCTTTCCATTCATAAATACCTTCTCTTTGATCTGCCAGTTCACCGAATAAGCAGCAGTTTTTTCAATCTCTGCATAAGGATCATTTTGTCGATAGCTTCCTGTATCGAGTATTAGACCAAACCAATCCGATTGAAGTGGTTTAATAATTTCCAATGCCTGATCGGCAGTCTTGATAAAATCATCGTGATTCTGAAGACCGACAACGACGCCATGTTTTGCACCATGTTCAATACATTCAGAAAGATCTTTGGTCATCCATTCCAGAACCTGTTCCCGTTTAAAATTTGGGGATTGCTGATTCCCCGCGAACACTCTGATGACAGGTGCCCCAAGCTTGCTGGCAGCTTCTATCCAGGCCTTAACAAGTTTGACCGATTCTTTGCGTTTTGTTGGATCAGGTTCTGTAAAATCGTTTCTAACACCGGTTCCACTGATCTCGATTCCCTTTTTGAAGGCGAATCTTTTGATATGAAAGAGATAGTCATCATCAGGCACGTTGGGATAACCTTTAAAGTAATACCCTGTAATATCCACGCCCAAAAATCCCGATGTGGCGCAATAGGTGATCATGTCGTCAATTGTCATTTTGCCGGATGTCAACGGTTCGTTGAATGAAAATGCGTTTAGACTTGTCTTGAGTGGAGATCGTGTTGCGTCAATTTTAGCGTCGATGATACTACCACGCGTCATCATTATTGACGATGTCAGCGCGCTTTGTTTGAAAAAATCCCGTCGTGTACTCATGGGTGATATTTTAACTGCGTTATTTCACTTCTGGCTTTGTCAGCCACTTATTATCAAGTAACCAATCGGCCAGGCGTTGCGGCCATGTGTTGATGGACGTAAGTTTTGATCGGTTGCCCATGTTGAATCCATGATCACCTTGTGCATATACATGTGCCTCTGCTGAAATCTTGGCGTCGTGATATTTTTGTATCAAGGTGATCACAGGCCCGGCGCAACACGCATCATCAATGGCTGCGAGCATGAAGGCTGGCGGTGCGTTCTTTGGAAGCGCTTCGGGCACGAATGATGGTCCAGGATAAATCAATATTTGAAAATCGGGTTTTCCATTCACTTTGTCTATAGGGTCCGTTGCATCAGCTGCGGGGTCGCCAGAACCGTAAGCAACCATCGCCACGACTTCTCCGCCAGCTGAAAATCCCATGATCCCGATGCGATGTGGATCGACGTTCCATTCTTTGGCTTTGCTCCTCACCACTCGCAACGCGCGATAGGCGTCGCCTTTAACATCTGTCTCAAGTTTATAGGGAGAATTTTCTTCCTTGGCTAACCTGTACTTCAGAACAATTGCTGTGATGCCAAGATTGGCAAGGTACTGCGCTGGTTCAATACCTTCAGCGGTGATGACCAACTGGCGATGGCCACCACCAGGACAAATAATTACTGCGGTCCCGTTCGCTTTGTCTTTTGCAGGATGATATACAGTTATCGTTGGATTATGAATATTTTTGATCCACCAGTCTTTCGCCTCGGTCGGTTCATTCTTACGGCTCTCAAACCCAGGTGCGCCTTTTGCCCAAAGCGGAATTTCTTCCGGCACCTGAGCGCCAGCTTGTATTGAAATTGCAAATAACACAAATAGGATCTTTTTCATATTCTTTTCGATTTTATAAATGTCGTTCTAAAATTGTCAGAGTGATACCATTGCCTTGATCACGCCAGCAGAAGGATGAAGCCATCCACCAAACGCATCTTTCAGGTCGTCAAACTTCACACGATGTGTAATCAAATTCTGAGGTTGAATGTCTTTCCTTTTGATAGACGAAATTACATTTTCGAAGTCGTCGCGTGTTGCATTTCGACTGCTCATTAACGTTGCTTCTCTTTTATGAAATTCGGGATGGCTGAAGGTGATCTCGCCCTTTTGTAATCCCACCAAGACATATCTTCCGCCATGGGCTATATATTGAAAAGAATTATTGATTGCGTTCTGATTTCCTGTAGCATCAAACACTACGTCAACCATGTCGCCTTTAGTAATTTCCCGAAGCTTGTCGAGCAAATCAGGTCGTCTCGCATCCAATGTAATAATTGATTCCAGGTGTTCGCTACAGAAATCAAGTCGCTTCTCATCAACATCCAGGGCAATAACTTTTCCACCAGCAATTCTTGCGAACTCCATTAACCCGAGCCCTATTGGTCCGGCGCCTGCGACAAGCGCAAATTCTCCGGCCTTAACATTAGCACGTTGAACAGCGTGGCAACCAATTGCCAGGGGCTCAATCAATGCAAGCATTTCATCTTTGAGGCCTTCGCCATGAACCAGCGAATAGGACGGTACTGAAAGATACTCACACATAGCGCCATCGATATGAACGCCGCTGACCTTAATCGTAGTACAACAATTCGTTTTACCACGGCGGCATGCTATACAGGTTCCGCAATAGTAGTATGGAACGATTGTGACGTGTTCACCAACATGAAATTCAGGAGCGTCGCTGACGTCCACCACCTCTGCAGCAATCTCGTGACCGAGGACTCTTGGATAATTGAAGAACGGTTGAGTCCCCTCATAAGCATGAAGGTCGGTACCACAAATGCCAACTTTGAGAATTTTTAAAATAGAATAGCCCTCTCTAGGCGATGGTCTTTTGATCTGACTATACTCAAACGTTCCAGGGGTCGTACAGGTAAGAACTTTCATTTTGGAGTCGGACTTCGTGGATAAGTGTTACTGTAAATATCTCTACATTCACCAAGAATTAATAAAAGAGTAAGAATGAAAGGCAAGATTATTATAAAACTGCTTACTTTATTGATGTCGGGCGTGATGGTGGTTTCGATGTTCCAGACCGCAAAGGCACAATCGTCAAAAACGGCCAACCTATTTGGCCAGGAAAATCTCGTTGCCTGGTGCATTGTTCCGTTCGATAGCAAGAATCGTAACCCCGAACAACGGATTACAATGCTGAAAAACTTGAATTTTTCTCAATATGCTTACGATTGGCGCCATCAACATCTTGACTCGTTCGCGGAAGAAATCGGACTTGCCAGGAAGAATAACATTAGAATATCAGCAGTATGGTTGTGGATTGATCGCAACTCGGATTCGCCGGGTAAGCTAAGCGATGATAACGAGCGGCTCCTTAAAATTCTTACGGAAGAGGGTTTGAAGACGCAGCTATGGGTTGGCTTCAGTAATAATTACTTTGACCTCGCCAATGATCAGGAAAAAGTCAAAGTTGGCAGTGAAATGGTGTCGTACTTGAGATCAAGGACCAAGACGATGAGCACATCCATTGGTCTTTATAATCATGGTGACTGGTTCGGAGAGCCTGACAATCAAATTCAAATTATAAAGCAAGTGAATGACCCACTGGTAGGAATCATCTACAACTTTCATCACGCTCATCAGCAAGTCGACAAGTTTGCGGAATTGCTGAAACATATGAGTCCGTGGTTGTGGTGCGTTAATATTGATGGTATGAAAAAAGACGGCCCTCAAATCTTGGCTGTGGGCAGTGGTAATGAGGAACTTGGCATGTTGAGGACGTTGAAAGCCAGCGGATACCAAGGTTTAATTGGGATATTGGGTCACATCGAAACAGAAGATGTTGAAGTCGTACTCAAACGCAATCTGGACGGTTTGAACGTACTCGCGAAGAAGATGTGAGACTATTGATCAAGTCTCTCGATAAGTCCTTTTGGAGCGATATTCTTGTAGGATGTAATGATCGCGTCTTTGAAAAGACTCTTGCCAACTTTTTTCAACTCAATTTTTGTCCAACCTTTTTTCCCCCATGCGCCGGATACTGGATAGATGATCTGATGTTTTGGATCCAAGAAAACAGACTGATCGACCTCCGAGAGCTTTACAACGATGATGCTCGTTGTTTTATCCAGCGTCGCGAATATCTTTTTCTTAACCCTGAAGGACGTTTTCTCGAAATGCGGAAGTTCTACGGCTTCAGGCAATGACAGCGCGAATTTTATAGCTTCATCAATTTTGATCACGGAAGGTAATTATGAATTAGGACACGCTGAACTTAGATTTTCTGTTACCCACTATCTCTACGACCTTAAATCAACGACATCGAATTATAAATTATGAATTCCCGGACTTCGTGACGGCATTGTTGTTGGCTTAATTCATCGGACATTGATAGTCAAATATAGAACATTGTGGATCTTAAAATCATTTCGTTTAGTGCAATGGAGTAATTGACTAACTTTTAAGTCATCATTTTGAATATGAACGACGATCTTTATAATGCCTATTCGCTTTTACTAGACCGGACAGCCAGGCGAGTCAAACAATTTGCAACCAAACAATTCAAGGAATCGGGATTCAATCTCACCGTTGATCAATGGTTGGTTATGAAGAACCTTTATGAACATCCTGA
This sequence comes from Chryseolinea sp., assembly GCA_039916665.1. Classification (GTDB taxonomy): domain Bacteria; phylum Bacteroidota; class Bacteroidia; order Cytophagales; family Cyclobacteriaceae; genus Chryseolinea. The sequence goes on from JBDSKX010000187.1 coordinate 41,922, forward strand.
GATGAAACAAAATGAATTGGCTGACCTCCTCGCGAAAGACAACCCTACGTTTACCCGTATCGTGGATATTCTTTGCAAAAAAGGTCTGACGGAAAGAAAAGTTCATCCGACTGACAGAAGGAGTTTTGTGGTAAAACTAACTACGGCTGGCAAAAAGAAAGTGGAACAACTGATGCCAAAAATAAAGCGGATTCGTCTCCAGGCGTGGGACGGCTTATCGGCAAGGGATTTCACCCATTTCAAGAGAATCCTCAATACTATATACGAAAACCTAGCTTAATTGAATCCTTTGCATGGTTTTGCCGTTCTATTTATAGACAATTAGTTGTTGTACTAATTATTTACGTACTAATTGTAATTCTAAATATGAAATAAACATGAGCTCAACGATCCACACCGATATCTGCGTCATTGGCGCAGGCCCAGTAGGACTGTTTTCTGTCTTTGAAGCAGGACTTTTAAAAATGCGGTGTCACGTGGTTGATGTGTTGCCGCAAGTTGGAGGGCAGCTTACCGAGATATATCCCAAGAAGCCCATCTACGACATTCCAGGTCTCCCTGAAATAAAAGCGTTTGAGCTGATTGCAAACCTCATGAAACAGATCGGACCTTTTCATCCCACGTTTACGCTAGGCGAAAAAGTTATTGAAGTCCAGCGTGATGAGAATTCCTGGGTTGTTACGACATCTGATGAGACGAATATTCACGCCAAGGTTATTGTTATCGCGGCAGGTTTGGGATGTTTCGAACCGAGAAAGCCAGAAATTGAAAACCTGGAGAAGTTTGAAGGCAGAGGAATAGTTTACATGGTAAAAGATCCGGAATTGTTCAGAGATAAACGCTTGATCATTGCCGGCGGTGGTGACTCTGCATTGGATTGGACCATACACCTTGCTGACATTGCTGAATCAATTACATTAATTCACAGAAACGATTCGTTCAGGGGCGCGCCAGACTCGGCAGAAAAAGTACATACGCTGGCAAAAGAAGGCAGGATCGATCTGATACTCAATGCCTCATTGCTTGAAGCGAAAGGCAATGGTGTTTTAAAGTCAGTAACCTATAAGACAACGAGCGAAACATCGCGGGATTTGACAGCAGATTATCTTATCCCACTTTTTGGTTTAAGTCCGAAGCTGGGACCGATTGCCGACTGGGGATTACAACTTCACAAGAATGCAATTGCAGTAAATACGTTCGATTACTCGACGAATGTGCCCGGGATATTTGCTATCGGCGATATCAATACCTATCCGGGCAAGCTTAAACTTATTCTTTCCGGGTTTCATGAAGCCGCATTGATGTCGCAGTCAGCATTCCGATATGTGTATCCAGATCAGAAACTGAGTTTTAAGTATACGACAGTGAATGGCATTCCATCCTTCTGAAGAAATAAGATTATGATAACATTCCAGGTTAAAGATTCTTTCGAAGAGATCCAGACTATTGAAGTGCCAGAGGGAATCAGTCTTAGTTTAATGGAAGTTCTTAAGGCCTCGGATTACCCTATCGAGGCAACGTGCGGCGGTATGGCGCTGTGCGCAACTTGCCATATCGCGGTGGCACGCGGCGCCGGCCAGATCGCTGCGCCACTTGAACATGAGTTGGACATGCTTGACACATTGCCTAATTCAAATGATGAAAGCAGGTTGGCATGTCAGATCCGGATTGACAAGACGCTGGAAGGCGCGCTGTTTGTTCTGAGAGCCACCGCCGACTAATCATCCAGTTGAAGTAACCTCATAATTCATTTTCTTGTACAGGCGTTTCAATGGCTGTGACATTGACGTGACTGTTTACTACATTTATGGGATGCTTCATATGAAATTCGTTGTTTCAACTTTGATTTTAATATTTTTGCTTGGCAGTGCATATGGGCAGGATAAGTATCTGCTAGTTTCTGTCGGCGGAGGTTTTACAGGTTCGGCTGTGGTCTATAAGATTTATGAAGGTGGTGTGGTTTTGAAAGGCAAAGGTGTCGGAGATATCAGCTATGATGAATCGGGCAAGCTGAGGAAAGGCGCTACAAAAAAGTTCTTTACGAAAACAAGGTCACTACTGAGCGACAATCCGGAATTCGATCATCCAGGAAACATCTACACTTCCTTAATTCTTTTTGAGAATGGAACAGAGAAGAAGATGACCTGGGGTGATGCTAAGACCTCTGCTCCCGAGAATGCCACGAAGCTTTATGAAAAGATCAACGGGTGTTTGAAGAAGCTAACCTTTACTCCGGAACTGCGTAAGTAGGTATTTAAATAAACCCTCTATGAAGAAAGTCTACAGTATTGTTTTTTTTGGTTTAATGGTATTCGGATTTAGCAATGTCTTGCATGCGCAGACAGGATTCGACGTCAAAAAACACAAGAAGCAAAATCTTAACACCTCTTCACTAAATGCCCAACATACCACCGGTGCAAATTCAAATACATCGGGAAGAAGCGTTCAAAAGTTGCTGGTACCGAATAGTCAAAAGCTTACAAAGCAATCTATTGGGAAGCCTCAATTAAAAATTCATTATTCAAAGGAGACCGGACTTCCGGCGTTCATTTATTCTCCTCGTGCCGCTAATTCCGGATCACGAGTCGGATCAGTCAAGGATTCACGTACAGCGACTTTTCAATATCTGGAAGAAATTAAGGATGCTCTTCAAATAGAAAAAACTGACGATGCATTCGCAATCAATAGTATTACTGTCGGCAGGGACAATCATTCACACGTGCGAATGGAAGAACGATACCGTGGAATTCCGGTTTATGGTGCGGAAGTGATCGTTCATTTGAATGAAGCTGGAGAAGGTGAGTCATTCAATGGAAGATATTTCAAGATCAATAAGGATATTTCGGTAACGCCTGATATCTCAGATCGCGATGCCGTGCAGCGTGTCACGTTAGATCTTCAGCGCAGATCCAAATTTCATGAGTTGGACGAAGTCGAAAAAAAATACGTGCAGTATGCAGAACCAAAATCAACGCTTTGTATATATCAGGATAACAGCCTTGTGAAAACTCATGTGCTCGCGTATCATATTATTTCCTGCCCATCTCTTTATGAGCGTTGGGAATATTTTGTTGATGCAACAACGGGAACGATACTTCACCAATTTGAGTCTACTTGTGGTGTCGACGGACCCAGGATATCGTCAGGCACGGATTTAAATGGCGTGTCAAGAACTGTCAATACCTATCAGGCGGGAACGACTTTTTATATGCTTGATGCATCACGCAGCATGTTTAAGGCTGCAGGGTCAACAATGCCGGATGATCCTATTGGTGGAATCCTGACAGTTGACATGAATAATACACATGGAACGACACAAAAGATAAGGCATGTTGTTTCCGCAAGTAGCAATAGTTGGACGACAGCAACTCAAAAGTCAGCATTATCTGCGCACTTCAATGCAGGTCAGGCGTTTGAGTATTATTTCACGAAACATGGTCGTAATTCAATTGACGGTGTAGGTGGAACGATCATATCTATTGTTAACGTACCGGATGAAGATGGCAATGACCTTGACAATGCGTACTGGAATGGCAAGGCTATGTTCTATGGAAATGGAAACACGGAATTCAAACCGCTCGCTGGGGCGATGGACGTCTCTGGGCATGAGCTAACGCATGGGGTAGTGCAAAACACTGCTAATCTCGAATATGAAGGAGAATCAGGAGCGATCAATGAATCGATGGCGGATGTTTTCGGAACGATGATGGATCCGGGGGACTGGACTTTGGGGGAAGACATCGTAAAGCCCGGGGCTTTTCCTTCAGGAGCGCTCCGTTCTATGGCTGACCCGCACAATGGTGGCGCGGCATTGGGTTCACCTGGTTATCAACCGGCACACACAAGCGAAAAATATACCGGTATACAAGACAACGGTGGTGTTCACGTCAACAGTGGTATACCAAACCATGCGTTCTATCTTTTTGCACAGGCGATTACTCGCGATAAAGCTGCTGATGTTTACTACTATGCTCTTGGCAATTACCTGACCAAGTCTTCTCAATTTATTGATCTCAGGCTTGCCATCATCAAGGCGGCGTCTGATATGTATGGTGCAGGATCAAACGAAGTGACTCAAGCAGGGGTTGCATTTGATGCGGTCGGAATTACCAACGGGCAGGGTAGCGAAAACAATCCTACATTGCCAAGTAACCCGGGTACGGAGTTCATGTTGTTATATAATACCGATCCTTCAAACCCTAAAACACTCTATCGCGCACCGGTTGATAACCCGAATAATGCTGTACCACTCACTGAAGTTACGTTATTAAGCCGGCCCAGTATAACGGATGAAGGTGATGTGGCCGTGTTTGTTGGTGAGGATCACAATATTTACGTAATCATTACAAAACCCGGTTCGACTGAACCAGCAAAAGCACTTACAGAGGATGGTATATGGTCGAACGTAGTCGTATCAAAGGGAGGTACGAAGCTTGCAGCAGTCACCACCGACGAGGATGCGACAATTTATGTTTATGATTTCGGAACAAAAGAATGGCATTCGTTCGCACTCTACAATCCGACGTATACCGAAGGCGTTACTTCTGCCGGACCGGTTTATGCGGACGCTTTGGAATGGGATTACACCGGTCAGTTACTTGTTTACGACTGTTTTAATAGGATCGAAAACGCGGATGGCTCGGACATCGAGTATTGGGATGTGAACTTCCTCCATGTGTGGGACAATGATGCAAACGCGTTTGGCAATGGCAAGATTGAAAAACTATTTTCAAGTCTGCCCGATGGTGTTAGTATTGGTAATCCATCATTCGCGAAAAATTCACCTAACGTCATTGCTTTCGACTATGTAGATGATAATATTGATGAAGGTGCAGATGATAAGTATGCAATACTCGGATGCAACGTCGAGACCAATGACTTAGATGCCATTGCAGCCAATAATACGATAGGATGGCCGTCTTACAATAAATCAGACCAGCGCGTTGCATTCACTACTCTGGGATCTGCACAAGACTACGACGTCAGTTTTGTAACCCTTCAGGTTAATAAAATTACAGGTACGTCAGCTGCTTCTGTAATTGTCGACGGCGCGAAGTGGCCTGTGTATTTTGCGACTGGCGACCGCGATACCGGTGACGGATCCGTGACTGCTATACCTGACAATACCCAGCACGAATCGCTGATCACCTGTTACCCGAATCCCGTTCAACGTGAAGTGGTAATAGAGACCGGAGATCCAGGTTTGATTGGTGGAAAAATCGAAGTCTTGAATGCCATTGGCCAGCGCGTTTATAGCAGTACAGCTCAGGTTCTCGATGAGAAACATATTGTCGTAAATCTCGAGCATTTACAATCCGGGCAGTACTTTATGCGCATATCCGGCGGACGAAAGTCGGCGGGATGTAATCTGTTCAAGCGTTAATTATAACGCATGCAATGATTGTCGAATCTGCTGTTCAGTCGACTTGGAAAGCTGACTAACCGCTGACGATTCCAAAAAAGAAGCAATTGAATAAGTTGCGCGCCGAAGTCCGCTTATAGGCAAAGGTTAATATCAAGTTTTACCCAATCGGTGTAAACACTGAGAAGAATCGAGCTTATCTAAAGATCATTGGTTTCTGAAGAAACCTGAACGGAAGTAGCTGCTCTGCTCACAAAAGGATTTACGCTACTAACTGATGCATCTGAAATGAAGAGACATCCTGCGAAATTGAAAAAAATTCATGAGCATGCGCAGGCTGTCCTTCTCAAGAGGGTGTTGTTAAAGTTGCAGAGATCGTTAAAGATGATGTCGCGGAAATGAAATTGGATGCTGTAGCTAAGGCCACTCAAATTCCAAAGAAGAACTTTAAGAATGCTGAGGCTGCGGAAGGCTGGTTCGACAGCCGATCAGCGGTCAATGGTCACTGTAAAGATCTGCAGATATCTTTTATCACCTGAACCCACATACCGGTTGAATACAAGTTGTTTTCCATCAGGGCTCCACAGCGCTCCTCCGATAATAGGTTCGGCCAGTGGCGTTGAGATCACGTTCATTTTTTTTGTGCTCAGGTCTACGATCCAGAGGCTGTTTTCCGAAATGCACGACAGCTTATTGCCATCCGGACTTATATTGTATTGGGCCTGAACACTTCCTTTAAAATCAGTGACCCGATCTATATCTCCACCGATAGTTTTTATGCGATAGATCTGAACAAAACCTGCATCATCTTTCATGTGGAAGTAAACTGAGCTTCCGTCCGGAGAAGTTCTCAGTCTGCAACGTGGTCCCTGAAGGCCGGGAAATTTCCGATCACTGGTGTGTGTCAACCTCGTTTGTGTGAGCCCAGCGGGAACGTTGGGCCTGGTCTCAAATGTGCCTTGAAGTGGCAAGTTGCTCATTGCCTCTATTCGTTCAGGGACATCAGAAAAAAACACTTCAGTGACGACCTGATTTTTCGAATCTCTCACATTTCCCTGAAAAGCAATTGCTCTCTTTTGTCTGCCACCATTCTGCTTAAGGTAACCGTTTGTTCCGATCCAACATTCGTCAAAGGCCTTATCTATTTGGTCGCTTTCAGGTTTCGGATCTTCAGTCACTGTTGCCGCTACGAAGGAAAAATAAGTGCCTGAAAAATTCTCAGCGTTTTCATTGACCATCTTCACCGATTGCGCAGGAACTGACATACCGATCGTTCGCAGGTCTTTGATCGCTCCATTAGAATTTTTTTCCAGGTTTGTAAGAAGGTCATCGTTATAAGTAAAGCTTATGCAGGTTCCTTCACCGCTCCAGGAATGCGCATGTGTTCCTCCGCGCAATGCACCGACCGCCAACGGATACGTTGTGCATCGGGCCTCGGCATGTCTGAATTCTCCTGGCTTTAATGCATCGACTATCGCGCCGAACCTTTTGGTAAAACCGTATGGTTTTGATTCAGTGCAGTTCTCAAGTCCGTGAATGAAAATCACCTCATCTCTTGACGGATTCCAGGCAGCAGCACCAACGCCAGGCCCATACGGTGTTTGGTTCTTCGCTGTATACAGTGTGACAATCTCACCGGACTTAAGATTAACTTTTTCAATTTTAGAAGTGGTAACGATCTGAGTATCATCGTTCCTTGTATCATACACAACCCACAGTCCGTCCGGGGAAAAGACCTGTGTTGCATTTAAGGTATGCCCGTAAGGTCCGAAAGTGACTTGAACTTCTTTCATAAGAAACCTGCTGTTGTTGACATTCGATTGAGCGAGTAGTTGAAAGGTTACGCCAAAGCATAGCATGCTCAGAATTGCAATGCTGCGCATCGTCAGTGATTTTGTTTGGGCAAAATTTTCGAAGCAAGTACACCACAAAGAAATATTGTAAGTGTCCCCACGATGATGACCATATTCATGTGCAGTGGGTTACGCAGAACACCCAAGTTGTCAGGAAGTAGTACTGAAAACGTCATCCATAAAATCACCAGTACTCCAATCGTTGTTGCAATTTTGGCCGCTGTATTTCCTGCACTTTTTGCCAGCATACCGAGTAGAAAAAGTCCTAACATGCCACCAGCAAAAATCCCAGCGAGTTGCCACCACAGGTCAAGAATACTTTTAACGCCCATCATGACAATGCCAGTGATAATGGCGAGGATGCCCATCGTTGCGGTTGAGATGTAAAGAATCCGGAGTTCTTTCTTTGGCGAGATATCTTTTTGAATGTAACGCTGGTAAATATCCTTTAAAAATACGGTGGCGCTACTGTTCATTCCAGAACTGATAGTGCTCATCGCCGCTGAGAGTATTGCGGCGATGATGAGTCCAAGTAAGCCATGCGGAACTTTTGTGACCATAAAGTGAGGAAGCACTTTGTCGCCATAATCAGCCGGAGTTAGCGCGTTGACGGAAATGCCTTTGTCAAAAGCTACTTGTTCTTTTACAGCCTGAATCAATTCTGGATGTTGGTCGAAATACGCGTAAAGCGCTGTTCCGATAAAAAAGAAGACAAGCGACACAGGAAGGTACCAGTACACGCAAAGCCAGATACTTCGTGAAGCTGCCTTGGCGTTTTCAGCCGTGTGATAACGTTGAATATAATTCTGATCGATGCCGAAGTTGTTCAGGTTTATAAAAAATCCATAAAGCAACACCACCCAAAATGTCGATGTATTGAAATCTGTTACATCGAAACTACCGAGACTGAATTTATCATCGGCAGAACCGATCCTGATAATATCCGAGACGCCGTTGTTCAATTCCATAATAATGATAGCAAGCACGACGATCGCGCCGATCGTCTTAATGATGCCCTGCGCCACTTCCGTCCAGATAACTGCTTCCATTCCTCCGAGCATGGTGTAAACGATAATACAAAGGCCGCTTACGACCATGATCATACGCATATCGATGCCGGTAAGCGCCTCCAGCGTGAGCGCGATTCCGAAGAAGATAGATCCCATGCGTGCAAGTTGCGTGAAAACAAAACAGACCATCGCGTATGTCCTAGCCCATGGTCCAAAGCGTTTTTCGAGATGCGTGTATGCACTGATTTCTCCACTTCTGCGATAAAATGGCACAAAGTATCTGGCAGCGATCCATGCAGCAAAGGGCATTGATAAACTAAAGACAAAAGAATTCCAATTGCTGCCGAAAGACTTTCCTGGCACACCCAGGAAAGTATTGCTACTCAGGAAAGTTGCATAAAGACTAATGCCCAGTGCCCATCCCTGAATATGTCCTGATGCTTTTGTGAACTGCTCGGTACTATTATTTTTCCTAGAAAAAAATATACCAACGGCCACCATACCCGCCAGGTACAGTAAGATCACAACTATATCGATTAGTGGTAGCCCGGTCATGGTTTTCACATCTAGCCAGCAGTATTTGATTTGAACAGCTCGCTCCAGCGTTTAATGGTAGCGTTGTTTATTAGTGGCTTCGCCCAGATTCCAACGCCAAAGACGTAGCCTAATGTTACAAATAATGTCATCATCGCCATTCTTAGATCTGTTAGTTCAGCGATGCCGCCGATAATTAGGGGCACTACAGCACCTCCGACAATTCCGGTACACAGTATTCCCGAAAATGTTCCATGATGATGCGACACTGAGTTCATTCCAAGTGAAAAGACAACGGACCACATGATCGAAAGGAAGAACCCGGTTATCGGAAAAGTGAAAGCAGACATTTCTTTAGAACCAAACAGAGCCAACCCAAGTGTGACGATCGCGCCGACCGAGAACACGATCAGGACTTTTCTGCTATCAAACAATTTGAGTAATAGAAGGCCGAGAAAACATCCAACCGTGATCAGTCCCCAGAAGCGTGATATGGCCGTTGCCCCATCAGTTGCAGGATCCATGTTGTGATACAACTGGAGAAATTTGGACATCCAATTGGCAATGCCTTGCTCTGTACCCACATAAGTGAAAATGCCGATAAAGTATAACCAGACTTTTCTGTCTTTAAGCAATTCACGAAAGGCAACTCCTGTATCAATTTTTTCGTCCGCTTTTAATTCGACCTTTGGAAATGAAGTAAGCACAATAACCATTACCATCAGGGCGCACGTTACTGCAAACACCCAGTAAAGCGAAACCCACTTCAACTCTGGTGTAACCAGTTTGTTAAAGATCAGGTAAATGCCGCTCGCATGGTCTGTATGAATATTTCCAACCATGGCGCTGTATAGTAATGGACTGAGAAATGATGCCAGCCCAAAAAAGAAGTTAGCCATCACGGAATTAAAGGCAAAGTGTTCTTCTCCACCGGCATGACGAAGCAAAGGATTAATCACCACCTGAAGCATAGCCATACCGATGCCAATGGTGAAGAGAGAAGAAAGTGCTATTTCAAAAGTGGGGAAGATGGCGAATACGAGCGCGGCAATAAGTGCCAGCACGAACGCAAAAATGAGGACGTACTTTTCTGAGTACTTCTCGATCAGTATTCCCGATGGTATTGACATGACGCCGTAAGCAACGAAGAATGAGAAAGGCAGGAAGCCTGCCAGACCAATGCTGAGGTTAAAACTTTCAATAATGTCAGGAACCAAAGGACCAAGAATATTGGTCAGGAACGAGATCACAGAAAAGATCAGAAAGATGAGTAAGACAATAAAAGTATTTCTCTTCATAGAAAAATTTTCAAAATGTAAGGTTTTTATCCTTTTTCATGGGCGCTTCCAGCGATTAATTTAAGACACATTGCGAAACTGAGGGCGAACCCCCAAGATCACGCAACTGAAGTTTTTTTTCTAAAATCTCTCGGTGCCATCCCCATAATGCCTTTGAATACTTTTGAGAAATGATAT
>JBDSKX010000188.1:0-10473 GCA_039916665.1 Chryseolinea sp.
CCTGATTCTACCCGATTATGTCTGAGCGTCGGAATCTGTGTGGTGATCACCAGCCTTGTCGTGTTAAGCTCCGCGATGTGATGCTGTGGGATTTGTAATTTTACAGCTTTAAACATTTTAAACTTTGCTGCGGGAAAAACTTCCTGAACAGATTCCTTCAGGAAGTTGATATTGTCCATCCCGTACATCATAACAAGCTCCGGCCTGTGGGCCGTGATATTGTTAAGTATACTGTTAATCCGATGTTGATATACATGTTGCTGATATAACTTGCGACTTTTCAGAAAATCAAATTCCGGCATATTGAGCCAGGCATAGTACCAGGCATGATTGTGTGGACTAGGTAATGGATACAACTGAATCAATGCCTCATCGGAAAGTTCTGATGCAAAAATATTCTTTTGATAGGACAGAAGGTCAGGAAGTTTCTTGCCTCGATATCCGTGTACAAAAGCTATAAGATTCTTCCATGAACCGTGTAGTGCCGAACGCTTATCAAATCTGTATTCGAATAACGTTTTATAGTTGCTGGTTTTTGATCCATCAAGCTCTATAGGAACATGCTGATATAATTCACGGATGTCGCAAAGTGTTGCAATTCTGGCTGAGCGATGTTTGTCGTAGAAATAATTAAACTTTTGTGCGACTTCTTCAGGCTGCTCACCGCCGCCTTCCTCATAGCCAATGAACCAGATCTTAGAATTCCAGGAGCCGTAGCCGAAGAAGTGATCGATCCAGTGTTGTAGTGCGTGGGGTTGAATCAACATTTGTGAAAGGTAGGAAAGACCCCTGAGCTAAGCGCGATACTACAATCCATAATTGTATTTAACATAATATAAATTATATCACGCATTTGGTTTTGGCTAAATGCCGATATGTCCTACGTCTGATCAAACAAAGTCTTTTTTATGAGCACCCGTCATATGTCTGAAACTCCAGCCGGTAAAATCGCCTATTCGCAATGAGCATCCAAGTTGCCAAAATTCCAAAATGTCGGCTGCTCTGATGGACTAATGCTGAGGCCGTTGGAAAAGAAATAGATTAACTATGTAAAACCACAGTCAAGGGGCTTCCTTCCCCAGCATCATGCAACTTCTAGGCACGAGATTGTCGTACGCATCGCCAACATTATAGTTGTATTTTAGCGAAAACAGAAACATTCACGTGAAAAAGATTCTCGCATTCTCCTACACTGCCCTACTTATTTTCGCAGCGGCCTGCTCCACGAAAGAAAACTTCACCGACTTCGAGACAATCGACAAAAACAACGCTTTTCGCGTCAAGATAAAGACAGGCAATTTTATAAAACTCAGCGATGGATTTACTTATTACGAATATGAAAACATGGACGCCGATACCGTCCTGGTGATGGTGCATGGATTTTCCGTACCATCGTACATTTGGGATTCAACATATCAGGCAGCAATCAAGCGTGGATACGGCGCCCTTCGATACGACACTTACGGCAGAGGAAATTCGGATAACCCAGACGTTGTTTATGACGTAGCACTTTTTTCGAACCAGCTAAAGGAACTTCTAGACGTACTGAAGATTAACAGGAAGATCAACCTGCTCGGCTTGTCAAACGGCGGCCGAACCATTAGCGCTTTTGCATTTCAATATCCGGAACGAATCATGAACTTGATTTACGTGGATGCCGCCGGCTTCGAAACAATAACAGATACTTTAAGCAACAGGCCAACAGTTTCAGACGAAGAGATACAATCCTTTAAAACGCAACGATACCCTACCATGGCCGTTGGGCAGATGGGTGATTTCTACGACTCCACTCCTTTCAAGGGCTGGAATAAAAAATATGAAGAAGTCATGAAGTACAGAGGCTTCGTTAGAGCATTGATCTCAACAACAAAAAATACTACCAACCTTAAAAATGAACAACGCAGAATTGCGGGTTCCGGCATCCCGGTATTTGCCATTTGGGGCCAATACGATGCTGTAGTAAAACTTGCAGATATTCGAGCCAATATGATGGAAAGAATTCCTTCAGTCAAACTATTTATCATTCCCAAAGCCGGCCACCTGCCACACATGGAGCAACCTGAATTGTTTGATTCAATTCTATTTGATGAGATAATACGAGGTAAAGAAGATGAGAAATAAAGATACAAAAACAAGCAATCCTGATAAAAAAAATATGACGGCGTAACTGCGCCGGCTGTTGAGAGCTATTTACTGACCCGACAGAGGTACAAATTTCGCCTTGAGGTCAGGATCACGCATGTCTTTATCGAACGGGAACATGGGACGTCCGATTCGTTTAAATTCCAGTCGCTGCAAATCCTGATCTACTCCGCCTGGTGTTAACGCCATAATCCAGTCAGCCCGCATATCGTATAACTCAGGAACAAGATATCCGAGTTTCACAACAACGATATCCGACTTGCGCGGATTCAACCCAAGCTTTGTAAAGTCTGATTCGTGATGATATGGTTTCCGCTTTTTGGTAACGATGACACTAACGCTTCCAACCTGAATCACCACTTCTGTTTCTGCATTCTCATCACCCTGAATGATAGCCTTCACCGTTCCTCTTAATCTTACCGGTGGTGCGTATCTGCTATCGATCGCAGCGCCAGCAACTTCATCCACCTTTCCACCAACGCCGACTTTCACCGCGTCTTCAATAAGCTTTGGTCCGGGTATAGAAGCGTAAATAAGGGACGGGCCTTTATCGGTCTTAAACTCAGTCCGTGCAAGAATTTCTTTCAATGTCCAGGTAACATCTCCCGCACCCCCAGCCGTAGGGTTGTCACCCATATCGCTGATCAGAAAAGGATGCTTGCCACTTTTCACTGCTTTGTCAAGACTCTCCTTCAATGAAGCCACTGGGGCGATGAAATCAAATTCATTCCTCACTTTCCAGAAGCTGTTGCCAAGTTCTTCAGCAGCTGCTTTGACAGCATCTTTATTGTCTCCGGTTACTACAACTGCCGCGTGATTTCTGGGTTCATCAGCCCAGGCATACCCAATCCAGATCGCAGCATCCACCACACCTTCTTTTGCAGCAGCAGGACCAACCTTCGCATAAAGACTTTTACCAGGATCAATACGTGTACTTGTTTTTTCTCCAGGTAAGAGAATAGGCACCGAGACATATGCTTTGAACGCAGGCTTACCTTTACCACTTTCAATTCGCGTTAGTAAATTATCTACGGCTCTCTTATCAGACTCTACAGCGTCTTCGTGAGGTGCCATTCGATAACATGTGATGAGATCACTATTTTGCACCAGCCTCCAGGACACATTGCCATGGAGATCCATAGAGGTTGAGATCACAGTTTTGTATCCAACCAGTTGCCTGATTCTTACAAGCATATCTCCCTCCGGATCGTCAACGCCAACGACGCTCATAGCACCATGTATGTCGTAGAATAATCCATCGTACGGAAGATGTTTTTTCAAACTATCCAACGTTTTTGTCACAAGTGATTCGTATGCTTCCTTCGTAACTATACCTCCGGGCAAAGCGCGCCCAATCAGAATCGGCACCCAGTTTGCGCGCTTGTAATCAGTGGAGTCAGGAGATAAAAATTCATAAGAAGAAAAAATAGCGTCACCAAGTTTGGCGTGAAAGGCTTCTTCGTTTGTAGTTGCAGGTGAAAAAGTGCTGGACTCAATTGCAAGTCCTGCGATAGCGATACGCGGAAGTCTTTTTGCTGTCTCAGTCGACCTACTACATCCATACAACGCAAACATCGCGCATATGATCACAAAGTGGAATGCTTTTCTCATGCTTTTGGCTTTGCATCGAATATAGCGGAAGTTTTCTGACTGATGAGACACATCGGGAAATGTTACTGATTGCGCAGTGAACAAATAAAAAGCATTATTAAAATTAACAACCCACGGATACCTGAATGCAAATCAAAAGCGATGCACAAACACGTCAAAATCAGTTAGAGGCTTTATGCTTGAGGTCGCAATCCACAAGTGTCGCGTGTGAAAGACTCAAACAGATTTTAAACACATTGGTGGTTTTTTAAGCAACTTCTCCGTGCTCAAAATTACATCAGCTTCTGAAGCTTGATTTTTTCACGGATAAGATCGCCGCACCACCGATTGTTATTGCTAGAAAGATCGGAGAATTTAATTCGCATTCGTCCAATGTTTTCCTCTTCAAATTCCAAATTTTGAATTTGTACTTCGTCATAAGGAATTGTAAACTGCAGCGCTCGCATGGTGTAATCGTTTTTATGATCGATTGACCTGGAATTCCATTTATTAATCTGACTTAAGACAATCCCATGGCGACTTAGAAGGATCTCGCTGAAGTATCCGGGGAAATAGTGGTCACCAGAATTACTCTGATAACATTGTTTGGCGATGTCGTCGGCAATCTTGACAGAATCCATCACCTCTTCGGTAAATAACTGTTCTAAAACAACTGGCACCTTACGATACGTGTTATATGATACGGGGTGGGCATGATTTCTAGTCAGTAATTCTAAGTCTTTATCCAGACAGTGAATTTCGGGATCAGCAGATTGAGATTCATCCATATTCCAATTCCATTGATAAAATTGAAGCGGTTCAGCCCCATCGTCCTGTGATGCTATCAAATCAATATGGTATGTCATGAAAGTACATCGAAGCGAGCATCGCCATTCGAACTTCATCCCTGAGGCAGCTAAATGAGACTTAATCACTGAGAAGCGTTCTTGCTGAACAACCAAATACTCTATCAGGTCAAGGGATTTTTCGGGCATTTCACTTTCCGGTTTTCAGACTTAGTCATTCTTTAAGAAAATACTCAATTCTTTTGAATAAGTCAAAGTCAACCTGTGCATCGCTCTGGTACACGCAATGTATAGCATACTTTTGTCTACGTTTGTCTTGTAGTTTCTCGCAGAAACGAATGGCACAATTACCTCATCGAATTCAAGACCTTTGGAGAGGTGCACGGTAGTGATAATGACACCATGTTTAAAAGCTGTACTGTCTTCCGTCAGATGCGTAAGAGGAATGGCAAGTTCGGCAGCCTTTAAAAATGTCGTCAACGAGTCGGCCTGCTCGAAAGTTTTGCAAATGATGCCTAACGACTGATGACCCGATTCCTTAAAATCAGCAATTATTTTTACGATCTCCTCCCCTTCGTCAATATTTGAATCAAACGATTTGATCTGAGGAGCGTCGCCATGCCGTTCCATTGGAATTAATTCAGGATTAGCATTGATTTTTTGGGCAAATGAAGTGATCTCCAGCGTTGACCTATAACTCCTGACAAGCTTTACGGTATCTGCATTTGGAAAAACTCTGTTAATGTCTTCCGAAGATGAAGCGCTATATGGATTAACCTGCTGACTAACATCTCCAAGGATAGTTTTCTTGCACGTAAATAATCTGTTGAGAACCGCATATTGAACGGCTGTATAGTCCTGCATTTCATCTACCAGCAAATGTTTAACGTGGTCGTATGATGGCATCCCTTCGAGTCTGATCTTAAAATAAATAAGGGGAAATACGTCAGAATATTCGAGCAGCCCATCAGGCGCATCCTGCAACAATTCTTTCTTCCCAATCCACTGGAAAAAGTCGGCGTATAAATCAAGAATATTACTAAAACGAAACATGCGCGGCACCTCTTCTGCAAGCTTAGCCCTGTCACGTCCGCTCAGCTTTTTGTTTGAATTCTGCCTTACAAACTGCTGGATATCCTTGATCACTTCCGGAAAACGCTTGAGTAATGGAATCCTGTAATAAGCTTTGAATCGCTCGAGAATGAATGGAAACGGTACCACGGTGCCTGCTACACGCAGTTCTGTGAACGTAAAGTAATTGTTTTCTACATGAATTAGATACTGGTTGAGCTTGCTTAGAAATTCAAAGTTTGATTTATACTGAATACGATCAATATATGCCTGATCGTGTTCCTCCAGAAGATGGGTGACCTGGTCAAAAAACGTCTGAAATGGATATCTACTCTCAAGAACATCCGTGGCGAGTTCTTCCATACCTATTTCCGGTATCTGCTCCTCCCCCAATTCCGGAAGAACGTTGGAGATATAACTTGCGAACACTTTGTTAGGCGAAATAATAAGGACATCTTTTGCCTGAATCGTGTCGCGGAATCGATACAATAGAAAAGCAATGCGGTGCAATGCTATGGAGGTCTTACCAGAACCAGCAACACCCTGAATGATCATCACCTTCGCGGTCTCATTTCTGATAACGGCGTTTTGATCCCGCTGAATAGTCGCCACGATATTCTTCATCTTATCGTCTGACGACTTGCTTAATTCCTTCTGAAGAACTTCATCGTGAATGTTCACGGCATTCTCAATCATGAACTCCATCGCACCTTCACGTATCTTATACTGGCGCTTGACTTCAATGGTACCTTCTATTTTTCCAGAAGGTGTTTGATACCATGCATCGCCAAGCTCAAAATCATAAAACATCGATGCGATAGGCGCCCGCCAATCAAAGATCAGGTTCGCGCGTTCGTCAGCAAATGAGTGGAGTCCAATATAAATTTGAGTCGCTTCCCCGGAACCCTGCACAAAATCGATCCTTCCAAAGTATGGTGATTGTTGCAGCTTGATAAGCTTGCGCTTCCGGCTCACAGCCGATTCGCCAGTAAATGCCATCCTGTCGATGGACTGACCCGCTGCCACCATGTCTGCCTCATCCATCCCCGACTGATGTTCGTGGATATATTGCTTGTTCTTTCTGATCTCCTCAGAGAATTCTTTGACACTATCATCTACCCTTTTGATGGTTAGCTGAAGCTTCTCCTTAATCTCCTCCAAATATTCCCGCTCTTGCTGTTCAGTGCTGTTGATCATAGGGCTATCCTTGTTAAGATCCAAACGGCAAAATTAACCGTCTTCTCCGAAATAGCGCTATATGTTTTTCGCAATACCAGGTGAAAAATAGGGAACTACCTTTTTTAAAATAGTGAAGACTACTGATTTGTATCCTTCCAGGCTACGATTCCTTTGTATAAAAAATAAACAATATATGAATACGATTAAACTGATTATGATCACAATTGCTGCCATATCTGTGTCATGTAGCTCAAACCTGAAACATGCTGACAGCACTCCAAAAAACAAAAAGCTTTTTATGGACGTTCACAATCTCGAGCCAGGCAAAGTGACTTTCGCAGACGTTGAAAAAGCTCACCAGAAGGACCTCGCTTCTCAAGATAAGTACGGCGTGAAATTCTTAAAGTACTGGGTCGACGAAGCTGCTGGTAAGGTCTACTGTCTCGCTGATGCGCCGGATTCTGCTGCGCTGTCTCGTACACACGGCGACGCGCATGGATTGATCCCTACACGGGTATTTGAAATGACGGACGGAAAAGAGGCAGCGTTACAACCAAACCGCACGATGTACCTCGACATTCACACCCTTGGTGCTGGTAACGTAACGGCTATTGCCGTTGCCGGCGCTCACGAAAAAGACCTCGCGACAGAAGGGAAACATAATGTGAACTTTATTAATTATTGGGTAAATGAAAAATCAGGAATTGTGATGTGTCTCTCTCAAGCCAATGATTCATCTTCTATTGTCACGACCCACAAAGAAGCACACGGGCTCATACCTGCCCATGTACATCAAGTGAAACAAGGACAGTAGAAATTATGCGATAGTTCGGGTCGCTCGATTCCGCTTCAAAGCTCATCCGTGGAAAAAATCTTCATACGTAATTTCAAGTTGGTTGATGGGGTGGCTTCCTCATCTGGGAGCCGTTCTTTCATCAGGCATTTTTTTCAGAATCTGTGTCTGCAGGCTGCGCTTTGCGCCAAAGAGTATGCACGCAACTATTATCTGATCAGCACTACTTTCGATTCGCCGGATATACCCATTTGACTCCTCGTTCCGTGACTACCGCATCATCTTCCAAAGCAATCCGACGCTTCGATTCATTCCATTCTGTAATCGGCGTATAGGCAAACAGTTCGATCGAAAGAAAATTTGTCGCCATCTACGGAAAGACTCTTGTGCTTCAGTTGATGTAAAGAAAACAAACAATAAGAAAATTGGAGAAATAGTTTTAAGAATGTTTTGAGTTGGCAGGACTTCGTAGGCAGGATTGGCAAGCCTCAAGTTAGAAAGGGTCGACCGTCTACTCAGAGACGTAAGTGAAAAATATCCACAACCAGATGCGAGACAATTCCTCAATCGTATGAGTTCAGGTGCGGAATTATGGGTTCCATTAACAATTAATTTATGGCCAAACTTTTGATCTGCGGCCAGTGCCGCTACCCTTTGATCCAAGATCCAACGGCGTTACTATGAAAACAATTTGCCGCATCATTGCATCGATGCTCGTGCTGACTTTATCGACCGTCACTCTGATTGGTCAGGATTTGTCAACTTCAGCTTCCAATACTTTACAAAATGAAACCTATCACAATAGAGACAGGATTGAGGATAATTTTGGAGGAACGAACCTCCTTGCAGGAGTTTACACCTCGGAACAAGCAGGTGAACAAATCCAAGGATATTCGCATGGCATCGAATACCCGTCTGCATCAAATGGTTTGAATATGATGGAATGCGTTGGTGTTCGTGACGCGGCCCAGAGCACTTCTACACGCGTTCCGATATTGATCAATCCAAAATATGTGAGTATGTCCGAAGTGCTATCCTTATCGAACGAGGAAGCCGAGGCTTTCTTCCCAGTATATTATCGGTATGAAAGTGAATTGACAGGGCTAGACCTACTCACGACGGATCCGGACAAACTCGCAGAGCATCAGCGTATTCTGAAAGACAAGTTCTTTGATCAAATGTATCAAAAATCAGGATCCTACCTGGCTTCAAGATTCCTTGCCTGGGAGAATTACTATTCGAACGCTTGCACAGTGAAATAACACATCACCCTCGTAATGACCACTAAATGAAAGGCTATTAATTATTCTGAAATGCCTTGATCGTAAATCCCGCTGCCTTCCCAAAACGTTCTGATAAATTATTCTAATTCTGAAATGCAGAGACGTAACAAACAAACGTCTGGTGCTATCGTAAGGTCTCCTGAAATACTCTTTGGCTCGGGTGATTCTTGGCTTGACATGGTGCCAGGGCGAGGTTTGCGTTTTTCTCTCGAGATACCGAAGCGAGTAAGATTCCACATTCGCGATTATTGTTTACAGCACTTGATGTTTTAAAACCTCAACAGCGACTCGAAAGCGCCGTTCCCATCCAATTAAAAACCAAATTGGATCGTCGCCAGTAACATTCTGAAAATCAATTATTAATTCAGATGTGGTTCAATTGTTAAAAAAAGACCCAGTTTTGTAATATGAAACTGCGTCCATTCCTTTTTTTGATCGCAATTACGATCATATCCGACCCGGCCATATCCCAGTCCAAAAACAGAAAGCCAAGAACCATTGTCACAACTGATGGCGAAGTGGATGATCAGGATTCATTTATCAGAATGCTATTATACGCCAACGAGTTTGATATTGCTGGTCTGATCTACAGTAGCTCACAATGGCATTATAAGGGCGACGGCAAGGGTACAAAATTCAAATCAGAATTGGAGATGACGGCCAACCGTTACGGTGAGCGCACAGAGCTTAGATGGCCGGGCACGACTTGGATGGAGTCCCTTATTGATAGGTATACACTGGTCTATAGCAATCTTATCAAGCACGCCTCTGGTTATCCTCAACCTCAGCATTTGAAGAGTATGATCAAGGTTGGAAACATCGATTTTGAAGGGGAAATGTCGCAGGATACGCCTGGTTCAGACTTCATCAAAAAGATCATTCTAGACGCGGACGATTCCCCATTATATATTCAAATATGGGGCGGCACTAACACCGTAGCAAGAGCCCTTAAATCGATTGAGGATCAGTACAAAAAGACTTCCGACTGGAATCGAATTGAGACCTTAGTGAACCGTAAGGTAATATTTTATGCTGTGTTGGATCAGGACGCGACTTACAAGAAATACATAGAACCCAATTGGCCAAAAATCAAGGTGCTGTACAACACAGCACAATTCTGGAATTTCGCCTATCCATGGTCTAAGGTTGTACCCCAACCGTTGCAGATCTATTTGAGGGGGCCTTGGTTTGAAGAGAATGTCAAATTTAACCACGGACCACTGCTATCAAACTATTATTTGTGGGGCGATGGAACAGCTATAGCCAATGATCCAGAGAACGATCAGGGAGATGTGGCAGTCATGAGGAAGAATGGCATGATCAAATATGACTTCATATCGGAAGGTGATTCTCCGGCCTACTTTCACCTGATCAACGTCGGGCTTGATAATCTTGAGAATGCATCATACGGCGGATGGGGGGGACGGATGGCCCAATCGAAAACAAATCCTAACCGATGGGAAGATGGCGACAATGTGACAGACTTCAACCCATACTTGAAAGCATTCGACAAAGCATATCCCCAAACAAGATGGATAGATGTCATTCAAAATGACTTCTCTGCCAGAGCAGATTGGTGTGTCGTTGCTTTCGACAAAGCAAACCATCC
>JBDSKX010000189.1:0-60160 GCA_039916665.1 Chryseolinea sp.
ACACCAAAGTATATTGATCCACATGAGACGTGAATTTTATCCCAAACATACCGCTCATCGAACGCTATGTCATTGTCTGCCATTAATTTCCTGAACTCCTCCTGAAATGTATATTTTTTTATGATGAGCTTGTTGTTGATCGATGTAACTAATAACGGATTCAATATCCCTTTTACCCACCGAGAATGTACCATAGCCAGCCTGCCAGTAGAAATTACTTCGTGCGTGTTCAGATTTGTGTCTGGAAATTTGGCGCGCGGCGAAAGGCCAACCGCAACAGGGTTTCAAAAAAGGCATGCATCCTCACCTCAGGTAGCCCCGACTTCGTCGAGGGCGACCTGGGTTAGCATGTGTTGCCCTTTCAGGTCAACTTAACTAATACAATCCTTGATGAAAGTTCTACAGATATTCGTGAACTAAATGACATTGTGCGACGGTATCAGTAGTCACTTCTCGTAGACCTGTTTGGGCCACATCCCTCAAATTCAACCTTACTTAACAAAGTAGGAATAGTATTAGTACCCAGTTGTTATAGTTAGTAGAAGAAGCACAGAGGAGCATCCGCTGCGAACTATCTATAACGAACTGGATATCACGCACACCTTCACGTACCCGGAAAGAAGACAACCACACCAGGTAGTCACTACAAAATGCGAGTTAGTTTTATCATCGACTTATTTTTCAACGAGGGATGTCATGAACTTTACAAAGTAGGACTAGCAATGAGATGCGGTGTAAAAGGCGTAACTCAAGCCGTAGGTGCAAAATGTGTCAATGATAATTTGTTCCATTGGATCAATGAGGGAGAAAGCTGTCGCATCATCATGGCTTCAAAAAGGCGTATGGAATTTTGAGATAACGTTCCGGCTGGACCCACGAGAGTGTGCAAAAGCTCATCAACTAGTGGTTCGATCCCGTCGTCCCAAACCTGATAGTTTTGTCCCCCCCGACTTTTGATGTCGTTCCAAAATGAGGTGAGATTGCAGAGCGTCAGGCGCTCCAATCAGATCAAAGAGGTAGGTGTCCCTCAAATCACATGGTTACTTCGGGAAATTAATGCGTGTCGTTCCATGTAAACCGAAGTCTGAAGAGCCTCATAGATGCCTGCTAACTTCCTGAAAATCAAGTGGGCCCAGTCGGGCACGATCCGACGACCCCCTGATTATGAGTCAGGTGCTCTAACCAGCTGAGCTATGGGCCCTTCTTAGGGAACGCAATGTTAGGAATTTACTGCCATTTTCAGCAAATCCTCTCCAAAGATTTTCATCTATGCAGTCATCTATTGCATGCGCCTAACCACTCACAAAAATAATATCATACTCAAGAATCTGACTATCATTCGCCATTTGAAAACCTGACTTAAAACTTCATCTTTGGCCCTCGTTTACCGCAACGGCGCAAAGATCACAATGAAAACTTCGAACTCGAAGAGCCTGTTGTCGGTAAATCATTTTCTAACATTGATAAATCAGATATAAAGTGAAGCACGATCCTTCTGTCAAAAATCTCATCTTCGATCTCGGCGGTGTGATTCTTGACCTCTCAGTTGATACAACGCTGCAGTCGTTTGCCAAATTATCGGGCTTTGATAAAGTCAGGATCGATGAATTGTACTTTTCTGAAGAGCCCTTTCTTCATTATGAAATGGGACTTATTCCGGACGAGGAATTCAGAGAATTCGTTCGCAAAGTTTATTCCATAAAATCTTCATCAGATGATATTGACAGCGTGTGGTGTGCGATGCTACTCGGTTTACCTTTGAAGAAGTTACAATTGATGGATAAGCTGAAAGAGCATTACAACGTATACTTGCTCAGCAACACGAACGCGATCCACATCAAACACATCAATGAAGTCATTCTGCCGGCCACCGTGAAAGGCGCGACGTCGCTTGATACTTACTTCCATAAAGCTTATTACTCGCACATCATGAAAAAAAGAAAGCCCAACGCTGATATTTTTCTTGAGGTGTTGAGCGATAGCGGATCACTTGCTGAGGAAACATTGTTCTTCGACGACAACCGAGATAACGTGGAAGGTGCAAAGATGCTCGGAATTAAAACGGCCTTCGTGAACACGCCAACTTTTATTCTGGACTATTTCGATGAAGCCTGATCAACGAAGGGTTTTACTTCAGATTCTGCTGTTCTTAACTACGCTGGTGACCACAACCATCGCCGGCGCTGAATGGTCATACGGTAAATCGATCTACATGCCTGGTTATTCCTGGGCCGATTTCGCGAGTGGTTTTAATTTCTCAGTTCCGTTTCTCTTAATTCTTACGGTTCATGAATTCGGGCATTACTTCACAGCCCGGTACTACAAAATAGACGTTACGCTACCGTATTATATACCCTTACCACCCCTGCCGCTTTGGATTGGCACCATGGGCGCGGTAATTCGGCTAAAATCAAGAGTACATTCAAAAAAGCAAAACTTTGATATTGGGATAGCCGGACCGTTGGCTGGATTCGTGATGACCCTCATCGTATTATTTTATGGATTCAAAACGTTGCCTGAGCCCGAATATATTTATACGATTCATCCGGAATACAAAGCATACGGTTTGAACTACGCTGAAAAGGTGTATACAAACCAATCCGATAGTGTCATGGATATCGCCATTGGGAAGAACCTTCTTTTCCATTTCTTTGAGAGCTATGTGGCAGAGCCAGGTCGTGTTCCGAACGTTCACGAGGTTATGCACTACCCAACGCTCCTTGCTGGTTTCTTGTCTTTGATATTCACTTGTATGAATTTGTTTCCCATTGGTCAGCTCGATGGCGGCCATGTCAGTTACGGTTTGTTGGGATTCAAATTATACAAGCTTGTGGGCACAGTGTGCTTTCTTGGACTATTGCTTTATTCGGGTTTGGGATTCATTGATATTTATCCACCGCCAACAGACACAACCGGCGCGCTGTCGCTCACTTACTTGATTTTGGGCAGTCTGTTTTTTCTTTATCTGGTACTCCAATGTCTAAGGCTTTCAAAACGAGATACGCTAATGTATGCATTGATCTTCCTCGCGTTTTTTATCGTGATGGGAAGGCTCTTTCCAGATGTCAAAGGGTATTCCGGATGGCTTCTTTTTGTGTTCGTAATCGGAAAGTTTATCGGCATCGAACATCCTCCGGCGGAAATTGAGGAGCCCCTGGACACCACGAGAATAATATTGGGGTGGATCGCGATCTTCATCTTGATTATATCGTTTAGCCCCGCGCCGATCAGTTAAATAGCACAAACGATTATTTCATCAAGTGAACCCAGCTTTTGCACACCGCATGACCCTCGACGGTAACATCATAATAATAAACGCCCCCCTCAAGTCCATCACCTGCCCAGTCATAATGATAGTCGTCGGAATGATAGACTTGATTTCCCCACCGGTTGTAAATTGTCAGCTCAGTCTTGAAGCCGTACGTTAAAGGTGTAACGCCTGCAACATCGCCGTACTGAATCACAAACTTGTCGTTCAACCCGTCGTTGCTTATTGGAGTAATAACATTTGGAATAAGCAGTTTGAAGACTGGAATCGGAATGGTGACTTCAGTAACGCAGGATTCTCTGACTGCAACCAGCTTCACGTTGTATAGTCCATCTTTCTTGAATTCGTGTATCCCGACCGTGTCATCTGATGTGTTACCATCTCCGAAATCAAAAAACAGGCGATCTCCGGCCTTCAGGCTATCCGTTGTGCTTTTAAAGCTGATCATCGGGCGATTGAAGCATTCAGCAGTTTGGTCATATTCAAAAGATGGCAAGATGATCGGGATCACATCCAGTTGAACTGTATCTTTCTTATAACATCCTGTTGCCTCGGTTACGGTAACATAGTATTGCGTTGTGTCTGCCGGCGAGACTGTTGGTGTAGCTAAGGTGGACCGAAATGAACCATCCTTGGTAGTCCAGACGTAAGTCGCCCCTCCACTTGCCCGTAGTTTGTAAGGCGTTCCTAAACAAACATCATCATCGTCCTGGACTTTGGTTTCAGCAATGAACACATTTATAATCGTAAAAACTGAATCTGAACCGATACAGGTTCCTTTGTCGATGGCCTTTAGCTTTACTTTATACTGGCCGGTATGCAAGTATTGATGAACAACCATTGAAGTATCGTGATCGTGCTTGACGATCTTTGTACCATCGCCAAGATCCCATTCAAATGTTTCACCTCCCGTGCTGAAGTTTTGAAAGACAATCGGGTCCGGTATACATATTTTACTGAGACCCGGAAAGTCGAGTTTGATAGAGTTGGATTGAAGTCGCGCCTTGAGTGATGATAGGTCGAATTTGAACGCGGCGTTGTTACAGTTGAGCGCTTTATTCACTCTCGACCAGGCATTGGTTGTGGTCGGAAAGTCTGAAGTTGAATGTCCAGCTGCGTTATATGCATCACAACCGGAACAGACGGCGTGATAAACGATGCCTCCTTTATCAAATCGACTTGTACCGCCATCGACGTGAGTTCTTGAATCACTTCCACCCATGAAAGTTCCATAGAGAAACTCTGAAGCATCGTCGGTTAAAACCATAAAGTAAAGATCCGACCCATTTGTAGTCTTTTTAAACGCGTCCTGAGTGACTGGCAATCCAATCGTATTGCTGTTCCAGTAACCAGTCACACTGTTTACAAGGCCGCCCCATCCTGTCAGGTAGATATTATTGCAATCATTAACGAGAAATGCCGTCGGTGAAATATCCGGGATACCGCTTCCCGAACCCAGTACAGTTGAAAACTGCAGCGTCTTTAATTGTTGATCAAACTTCTGAAGGAATTGACCGCTTCCTGGATTATTATATACCCCTGGGGTAACAGGAATATTTCCGGCGGTTTGCCCATATACATAAACTTCATTGTCTTTGTTTAGATCGATAAAGTAGATCTGGTCGTAATTGGAAGTTCCTGTTAACGTCGAGTTGATAACTGAAGTGCCATCACTAGAAATATTTGCAATCCAACCATCGGTCCCGCCTGCCAATAAAGGCTGATAACTTCCGGATGTTGTCGGGAAGTTCGGGCTGTTCGTCCCTCCGGCCACGAATATGTCTCCTGATTTGTCGAATTGAATTGTATAGCTGGCGTCCGAAAGACTGCCGCCCAGGAAGGTGGACCATAATATTCCGGACAGATCTGCATTCAGTTTGACGATCAATGCGTCAGTACTACCACCATTATACGACGGACCAAGTCCACCGACTATAGGAAAGTCACTTGATGATGTTACTGTGCTAATGTATACGTTGTTAAGCGCATCCGCGATAATATCTCCCCTCATCTGGTCGCCATAATTCCTGGTCAAAGGACCTGTTAAGAAATTCAGACCATCATTTTGAGATCCTCCTAAAAATGTTGATGATTTCAACTTACTTCCGTCTTCACTTATCAATGCCACAAAAATGTCAGAACCAAAATTGTAGTTTATGACACTCTCGGGAGAACCGACTAGCTCATTATTAACTGCTACTCCGCCGTTGTAGCTTCGGTCGTAAGCTGAAGTACTGGTTGGGAAATTAGCGGAACTGGTGGTTCCAAGTACCAGCAAATCGCCATCATTGTTTACGACCAGGCTATGTGCTGACTCATTGTCGGATCCACCCAGATAACTCGCGTATAATAATTTTGTACCGGCAGAATCATATTTCAGAATAGCAACATCGTAAAGGCCACCGTAATTGGTTTGGAACGCTCCATTTGTCGCCGGGAATTTTCCTCCTCCATTCGTTTGCGTCTGATTTGTGACGCCTCCCGAATATAAATTGCCATGTTCCCCTGGCGTCGCGGTACTCCCCCAGTTATCGGCAGTAGATCCCGAGTATGTCGAGAATATCAACAAGGGGTCAATTGTCAGTTCATAACACGGGTCATATCCGTCAGGAAATGAAAATGAAACCTTCTTATTCTTTAAAACATATTTGCACGCGATGTAAACTTTCCTGCCATCAATGATTTGAAATGCTACCGGCTTCTTTTCGATGATTTGTGTAACAGATGTTCCGACGTGAAGATCACCGGAGGCATCAACAAACAATTGATCACTTCCGTCGTAGCTCAACTGAATATGAGAAGGATCTGACAATGGCGCGACAATGAAATCGTATTTCAGATTGTCGTTGGCATTGTAAAGTTTTAAATCAATACCGGCATATATGGATTGATATAATACTCCCTGATAAGCATATGCGAATGAAGCCCAATTGCAAGTATCGCGGCCGATAAAGTAATTATAATAAGTGTCGGACCGTCCAATGGGGAACGGAGTTATATCTGTTCTCGCACCATCAAATGAAACCTGTAGACGATGACCGCTTATTTTACCATCATCGCTTTTGCCATTTGATTTGTTCTCTGAGTCATCGGTCCGTCGGTGACCATGCTCAAGTTTTGACTCGTCAAGAAAGAAATAGGTGAAGACGCCCGATTGAACATACAACTTACCTCCGGGGACTGATGTGGCATATTGAATTGGATAAGGCCACTGATTCTTGTTTTCAATGAATTGATATCCCGGGGTTGGATCGGCAAACGCCATGTTGAAAGCGGAAACCATAAGAAGCAGGAGCAGAAAGAAATTCCCCTTGTACATCAACACCTTCATATTCCTTTTTAAGCAGTTCCGGCTCTTCCAGCAAGTTAAATAATTATGCGCGAAACTATAGAAGCAGAGTACTGACCCGGCGGCGGATTGATTTATGGCGCTTTGGAGTGATTAATAAACAAAACAATGTTCAAACAGGCATTAGTCGTTGATATTCACGCAATGTTCCCAATCAATAGGTTCCTGAAGTCTATTTACCGCTCAAATAAGTATATTCCTTGACGTTATGTGTTGAAACTCTTAGATTTTACATTCTGCAAATTTAGGCGTGAGGGGTAAAACACAACCATGTGTGCGTTAAAACATCGATTTTATCTTGATCGATGGATTAAAATTAACCCTATTATGCAACGTTTTCTGAACTTTATATACACATGTACTTTATTTTCATGCCGTTCGTGTATTATCTTTTCAATGTAACCTAATCAAACCTTATGAAAAGAAGTCTACTCGTGTGTTTCACACTGGCATGGGCAATCTTTGCCCATGCTCAGGAACGGTCGATCACCGGAAAAGTCAAAAGTGATACAGATGGCTCCGCGGTGCCCGGTGCCAATGTTGTTCTGAAGGGATCTACAAATGGAACCGTTACCG
Organism: Chryseolinea sp.; assembly: GCA_039916665.1. Classification (GTDB taxonomy): domain Bacteria; phylum Bacteroidota; class Bacteroidia; order Cytophagales; family Cyclobacteriaceae; genus Chryseolinea. Next base: position 7,194 of record JBDSKX010000189.1, read on the forward strand.
ATGCGGATGGTAACTACAAAATGACCGTGCCTTCAACCGGCGGTACCCTTGTTGTATCCTTTATCGGGATGCAAACTATGGAGATGGAAATCGGCGAAAAGTCTAATGCCGATTTTTCTTTATTAACCGATGTGAGGCAATTAACAGAGGTCGTTGTCACCGCGATGAACGTGAAGGTTGACAAGGACAAGTTTGCGTCAGCGGTTTCGACTGTCACGGGTAACGCGGTTGTTAAATCAGGAGAAACCAGTGTTATTACTGGTATGACTGGTAAGGCAGCGGGCGTGTTGATCACACGTTCAGGTGGTGATCCAGGTGCCGGTGCTTACATCCAGATCCGTGGACAAAACACGATCAATGGTAACTCTCAACCTCTTATTGTTATTGATGGTATTCCCATGAGCAACACTAGTGAAGGTAGTGCTGGTGTAATGCAGCAGTCACGCTTGAATGACTTGAACCCTTCGGACATCGAGTCAATGGAAATTCTGAAAAGCGCTTCGGCTGCCGCTATCTGGGGAACACGCGCGGCGAATGGTGTGATCATGATCACTACCAAAAAGGGTAAGAACACAAACGGAAAGATCAGCATTGAATTCAAGTCAACGGTTTCTCTTGACAAGATCAACAAGATGCACCCACTACAAACGGCGTATGGCCAAGGAGTTGGTGGAAAATACAATGGTTCAGTAAACAGAATCTGGGGAGATAAGATCTCTGATCGTACCGGAGGAGCAGATACCCCTATCACCGACGCAGGTTATGTAACTTTCCCTGATGGAAGCGTAAGATATCCTGTCGCAGCCGGAACAGATGATAATGTTCATGGCGGAAAGAATTCGACGCAAACTTGGGATCATACCAACGACGTATTTCGAACGGGTTATTTTACAGATAACTCGTTAGGTATATCAGGTGGTACCGATAAGTCAAATTTCTATCTTGGTATTGCCAACCTCAATCAGAAGGGGGTTATCAAGGCGCAAAGTGATTATAAGAGAAACGGCGTTCGCTTTAATTTCTCTAATAACTTGACTGACTGGATGCGTGTGAGCGTTAACTCGAACTACGTGAACGTAAGATCCAATCGCGTTCAGCAAGGTGACAATACGGATGGTTTGTTATTGGGTATGCTCCGTACACCTGGGGATTTTAACAACGCACAGTATACAGGTACTTATACAAATGCAGACGGAGAATCTTTCCCTAACCGTCATGTGTCTTACAGAAACCCACTCGGTGCTGGTAACTCCCCTGGATTTGCCAATCCGATTTGGAATATTCATAACCTGGTTAATACTACCAATGTCGATCGTATGATCGGCAACGTCCAGTTCGATTTTGATCCTACAAAATGGTTGAACATCACAGCCAGAAGCGGTGTCGATAACTTTACTGACAAGCGTATCTATGATTATCCTGTCCATTCTGCCAACTATCCTACGGGTCACCTGGAGCAGGAATACATCATTGAACGCCAGTTCAACAATGACCTTTTTGCCCGGGTTACCAAGCAATTGGGAAGCAAATTCAATCTTGGCGTCTTGGCTGGTGTTAACTATAACAACCGCTATAAAGAACGCTTAGCCAGTGGAATTTCCACATTCATCATACCAGATGCGCCTCCATTGCTGTCAAATGCTTTAAAGAGCAACATCACGCTTACCAATGAAACTTATTTGATCAGATCATACGGTTATTATGCTCAGGTCAATTTTGATGCTTTCGATCAGGTTTTTTTTGAATTCACTGGTCGTAACGAAAGCGCTTCTACTTTTGGCGCAAAAGCAAAAGGTAGTTTCTTCTTCCCATCCGGAGCTGTCGCTTGGCAGTTCACAAAACTTCCAGGTCTTCAGAATGGTTCATTCCTGAGCTTTGGTAAGTTAAGAGCAACTTATGGAAGTGTGGGTATTCAGCCCAATGCATACTTAACTACGACACCGTTCAATTCGGCTTCTTATACAGATGCGTATGCCGAAGGCGTTGTAGGATCAAGCGGACTGTATCGAGGGGGATACCTCAGAAATAGTACTTATGGAAACGAATTCCTGAAGCCTGAGAGAAAAGAAGAATTTGAATTGGGTACTGACCTTCGTTTCTTCAATGACAACCTTACTTTGGGTATCACTGTTTACAAGAGCGATACACGCGATGTACTTCTTCAGTTACCAGTAGCACCAACTACGGGCTATTCAAGCAGCTGGCAGAACGCAGCTCACCTTTCGAACAAGGGAATTGAAATCGAACTTGGTTATAACGTGATCAACACACCTGATTTCCAGTGGAGAGCTAATGCCAATTACTCAATGAACCGTAACAACGTGGTATCTCTTGCAGGCACAGAAGCACAGACTTTTGGATATGCTTCAGCTTATGTTGAGGGTCATCCAATTGGTACGTACTACGGACTTGACTTCAAAAAGAATGCAGACGGTACTTACGTGCTTGACGAGAACGGTTTCGCGCAAGGTGGTACTACACCTGGAGTCATTGGTAACTCAAATCCAAAGTGGAGAGGTGGTATCAGCAATACATTTACCTATAATGGCTTCACTGTGTCAGGGTTGTTTGACGCTGTTCAGGGCAATCAAGGTTACGCTGGTGCTCGCGGTGCACTGTATAACTACGGTACTCACGCTGATGTTGGACATGAAAGAGTATCTGACGTCGATCTTAAGACGAACACAGGTGATATCATTCCTGCCGGAACACCTTTCAGAGGTAACATTCATGACTTCGGTGGCGGCCCTGTTGCGCTTACTGAAACCTGGTACAACGGTGGTGGTGGTGGTGCCTTCGATGGTGCTTCAGATAAGCAATTCATCAAGAATGCATCAACGGTAAGGCTACGCGAAGTGTCACTTTCTTACGTCTTCAGAGGTGCAGGCTTTAAAAAGGCAACAGGTTTGACATCTATCGAATTGACTGCAACAGGTCGCAATCTAGCTTTGTGGAGTCCTTGGGTTGGTGTTGATCCGGAATCAAACACGACTCAGGCAGCGTCTCAGGCACGTGGTGAGGACTGGTTCACGAATCCAAATACAAAGTCCTATCTGTTCTCAGTTCGCTTGAACTACTAATCCGTCTAAAGGAAAATACCTATGAAAAAAATATTTAAGATTTCTACTCTTATGGTTTCTGTGCTGATGCTCAGCTCATGCAGTGACCTTTTCGATAATCCACTGATCAAAACGAATCCAAATGCCGTCGGCGCATCTTCGATATCCCAAAGCTCGCTACTTTCTGGTGCGTTGTTAGGGGTAGGCAAAAGCTACGAGGATACTGACAATAGAATTGCGATTATGTGGTCAGGTCAGATGGCTGGTTCGAACAGACAACATTTGGCACTCTCCCAGTACATCGTTTCGTCCAGTACATTTAACTGGGCAGATTACTACGCTGTGGTCGGTAACTTTAAAATAGTTGAGCAAAAATCCGACGAAATCGGCGACACCTGGACTAAAGGTATTGCACAAGTCGGCGAAGTGATGATCATGATCAAAGTGGCTTCCCTTTGGGGCGATGCACCTTTTGCAGAAGCTGGCGACATCGTGGCGTTCCCAACACCAAAGTATGAAGACCAAAAGACGCTTTATAGTGAATTGTTGTCAACACTCGACGAGGCGATCGCTAATATGTCTGCCCCTACTGGCTCATTACCAGCTGACGCTGACTTTATTTTCGATGGAGACCTCGACAAATGGATCGCTGCAGCTAACACGATGAAGGCTCGGCTTTACCTGCATTTGCAAGACTATCCGAACGCGATTGCCAGTGCCCAAAAGGGAATCAAGTCTGCTGAAGGTGACGCACTGATGCCACATGGTGGTTCTCAGGCAAATGACGCCAACATGAACTGGAGCTTCTTCGTGAACACACGTGCCGGTGATACAAACTTTAGCGATCCGGGTGCAGTAATGCCAGGACTTATGGCTGCCAATGATTTTAAACGCAATGCTAAAACGGATGAGTCCGCGTTATATAACCACTTCTTTCAAGTGGGATTGATTGTTGACAAAGCGTTGGATGCAAACGTGAATGATGATGGGTACTTTGCCTCCACAGCGTCTCAGGCGCTTTTCACATTCTATGAGAACCAACTGATCCTTGCCGAAGCATTGGCACGTTCAGGAAGTACGGCAGACGCAATCACTGCGCTGAATAGCGTAAGACAAACGCTAAAGACAGGGTACATTTGTGGCCGGACAATCAGCGATGATAATCTTGACTTCGGAATCAAGTACGATGACTATGCAGCTGGAGATTTTCCAACTGCCACCAGTCTTATCTATGAGATCGTATTGACTAAATACATCGTGTCGTTAGGACAATTCGAATCTCTTGTTGACGTCAGAAGACTCGAAGTTGCTCAACCAATTGTGAAGTTACCAGTAACTCCGATTGTGTCAACACCTTCAGGCGACATACCAGGCAGGTTCATCATTCCACTTGCAGAAGTGAACGCGAACCCCAACGCACCGGCGGTCTTGGATCAATTCACAAAACTTCCGATCTTCCAATAAGAAACAAGATACATACCTGAATTTTAAACCTAAGTGAGAGCAGGGAAACCTGCTCTCCTTTTTTACCGTGCCATTAAGGTATCAACAGTACCAACTTCTTAACGCAAATCGCCCTTCAACATTTCTCTAACTAAAGCGCGGCATTAAACACTTTGTTTCCCTCCGGATTTTTCTAGTCAACAACCCAGAACGTTACTGGCATTCCTCCATTATCAAACGCATCAATTCTTGCAAAGCCATGTTTGCTTGCAGCAAATTTTGCCAGGCGCCTTTTCTTCACGTGAGAACTTTTGGAGCCAGACCCAGTCACAATAAATTTTGATTGACCATCGACAATGTACTGTAAGGCATGTTCATGACCGGCCATGTATGCTGCCAGGATATTTGAACATAATTTCCCGGATCACGTCACTCATTGCCTTATACTTAGGATGTCGAATGTCCTGCCGGTGTCCGTGAATTTGCAGGTACAAGGGATAGATTGATCCTAGCACGGGAAGATGTATATACAAATTGGGATTTATAATTGTCAATGGAAACAGATGCAGCTTTTCCCTAACTTTATAGAATCTATGGAATCAGAACTCATTCGCGAAGCCAAGGCTTTGGCTGGACAACAATTTTCAGACAAGGCTTTTGCCAACTATCATTTTCACAACCTGGAGCACACCAGGGAAGTCGCTGCGGCCGCAGAAGAAATCGGTCGCCAGTCGAGCCTGACTGCAGAAGAACTTGAACTGGCTGTTGTTGCCGCATGGTTACACGACATCGGTTATAAGCAAGGCCCCGAAAATCATGAAGAGAATTCAATCAAAGCTGCAGCAAATCTGTTCCAGCGTCTAGGCACTCCGGTAGGTCAGATCAATCTGATAAACAATGCCATCTTATCAACTAAAATGCCGCAGCATCCAAAGTCAATGGTTGACAAGGTTGTTTGTGATGCCGACCTGTTTCACCTCTCTGATGAATCGTATGAAGAAAAGGCGACATTGCTGCGATCGGAATGGACTGCCATTAAAGGAAAGCAAATATCCGACGAGGAATGGGTTGCGCATAACCTGGAGTTCATGCAAAACCACCACTACAATACACCGTATGGGCAGGCTGTATTGGAAGAGGGCAAACAGAAGAATATGAAAAGGCTGAAGAAATCACTTGAGCCTCAAGTCAGCAAAAAGAAATACAAAAAGCTTCAGGAGGAAGTTGTGAAGCTTCAGTCGAAACTTGAAAAGGCGAAGACCCAGAAGCCCGATCGTGGAATTGAAACTATGTTCAGAACCACGTCACATAACCACGTGATGTTAAGTCAGATGGTAGATAGCAAAGCCAGTATTCTCATCACTATAAACTCAATCATTTTGTCATTGATTGTTTCTGTTTTGATTCGGAAGCTGGAAGAGAATCCGTATCTCACCTACCCTACAGTATTATTAATTTCGGTATGTCTTGCGACGATGGTGTTTTCAATACTCGCCAGCAGGCCGACCATATCTTCTGGAAAATTCACCAAAGAAGATATCAAAGGAAAGAAAACCAACCTATTGTTCTTTGGCAACTTCCACGGGATGGATTACCAGGACTACGAATGGGGAATGAAAGAGATGATGAAAGATGCAGAGTATCTTTATAGCAGCATGATCAAAGACATCTACTACCTCGGTAAAGTACTTGGAAAAAAGTACAGGCACCTGCGAATTGCTTATAGTATTTTTATGTATGGATTTGTCTTGGCGATCTTATCGTTTATCGTAGCGTTTCAGCTAACCGCCAAGTGAACTTGCGAACGTTTTTTGATAAAACAGAATGCACATAATCCCAATTGAACTGCGAGTGTAGAAAAGATTGTAATGAATAATTCCATGGGGCTTTGGTTTTAGACTAGTAGCTAAAAATAGCCCGCAAGTGACAAATAGTTTGGGTCATAATTGATGACGGGCCTAATCATCCGTCGACCGTTCAAATAAACCTTCGAATGGATTTATACAAAATACTAAGCAAAAGCCCTGATAGACATATAGTTACACAAGTAGTTGATTATGTGAGTGGTAGGACTCATTTATTCAAGCGATTAATCAATATTTATCTTGCTGGTCCTTACCGTGTTACTCAGTTCACAGCCCACGCTGTTGAGGGATGTTTGAAAGCGCATCCACATTTGATAAGACCTTACTTGGGTCGTCTGATAACTTCTATACAGAGGCCTGAAGCACATGATTCGGAGAAAAGAAACACCTTGAAGCTGTTACAGTTTATCAATATTCCGACGCGGCTGCGAGGTAGGGTAATTGATGTTTGCTTCAGATTTCTTCAAGACAGAAAAGAAGCAAATGCAGTACGCGTCTTTTCATTGAGTGTGATTAGCAACAACGCCAAAGAATTTCCGGAACTGCAGAAAGAGTTACGATTAATGATCGAAGAGGAGTTGCCATACGCAACGCCGGCTTTCAGATCGAGAGCGCGCAAAGTATTGATGGAGTTGGATGAGTGAAGTGGATGTAACAGTGCGCGTCACGGATACCCTACGCGAGGTGCTCAGGACATCGCGGTGCCAAACTTCAGAATCAATTCATCGGCTTGCTGCTGATCGACTCCAGTGACCAACTCCCTGTATTGATGCAGTATCTGAATGGCATCCACAAACTCCTTGTTCATCGCTAAGGAGAGCCCAAGATTGAAGTAACTGTTTGGGAATGTGGGCTCGAGTTCAATCGAAATTCTGTAATGAGATTTAGCCAAGGGACAGTTTCCAATTTCACCGAACAGATTGGCTAGATTATAATGTGCTTCGAAATGTCTTGGATCGTGACGTAAGGACATCGTTAAATAATCGACCGCCTTGGTTTGATCGCCGTTCTGCCATTCGATAATGCCGAGGTTACAATAAGCGTCAGACAATGCTTCTTCACTTTTGATCGCTTTCAAGTACAACTTGATAGCAGCTTTCCTGTCCCCCTGATCATCCAGAATCAATGCTTCCTCAAAATCTGAAAGTTTGTTGAGGCGGATCACTTTGCCTCCTGAGAATAAATTTAATTGGCCGTACTTCTCTATCCCCGTGTCCTTCTTTTTGCGAACCCGTTGTGGACCGAATTTCTCCGGCGTTGGAATAGGAAACTTTATAACCTTTGCCATTTGCTGGTGTAAAGTTAACAGATACAGCGGTTTATAGAAGTCGCAAAAATGTTATTAGCTGGCTTTCCTGCGAGGAGCCTTCAGCTTTTCGGCTTTTTCCTTTTTTGCCTCGGTGCCTTTCGCCTTTTCCATTGGTTTCTTGGCGGCATCAATACTGGCCTTAAGAGCTGTCATGATGTCTACAACTTTTGGAGCTTCCTCCGTCACAAGAACAACTTCTTTGCCTTCAATCTTTGCATCGATGATTGTCTTCAGTTTATCAGTATAGTGATCCTTCATTTCAATCTGACTGAATTTCTTCGTCATAGAATCCACCAAGGTTTTGGCGAGTTTGAGTTGCTCTTTGTCAGCTTTAACTTCCAGAAGTTGAGGTACCTCAGCAATGCTGCGTACTTCTTCAGGATATCTAAGCCTGTACATCACAATGCCACGATCCATCGGCGCAAGCAGAAGCGGTGTCTCACGATCACGTAATACTACTTTTCCTACTGCAATGCGTCCAGTTTGTTTTAATGTTTCTGCCAACAGTCCATAGGTCTTGGCTGCAACATCGCCATCAGGTCCGATGTAATAGGGCGTTTCAAAAAGTGTTGGATGAACCTCGCTGGTGTCGACAAAGCCTTCAATCTCGATAACTTTTTCACTCTTCAGTCTGACCTTCTCAAAGTCTTCGTTGTCAATAATTACAAATTGCCCAGGCTCATACTGATAACCTTTCACGATATCCTCCTGACGAAGCGTTTGCCCGGTCACTTTATCCTTCTTTTCATAGGCAACAGGATTATGCCCTTCCTTTGATAACAGATTAAAACTTATCGTCTGGGCAGTATCAATCGCGTTGTAGATACGCACCGGAATTGTAACAAGAGAAAACTGAATATGACCTTTCCAGATGGCTCGCATAATGTGCAGTTGTTAGAGTAATAATTTAATCATGGACTGGTAAGTTATTGAAAATGTCTCAGTTCAAAAAACCTGAACCGATCAATTTCAGGCATAGACCCATCAAAGACTAAAATCTGCCGACTAGGGTTGCGTTATCTTGATCTTCGCCTTCATGTCGTGCAGGATCGTGTACAACCCGAAGTATGTTCTATTGATGTAGACAGCATCACTTACACCCCTTGCTTTTTTGGATTCGCGAAGTTCCTTCATTGTTGAAAGTTTTTCTCCGTAAGCGAACATCTCTTCAAAATATGACTTGTCTGCAAAATCGAACTCGCCATCCCTGAAGGGGCGGCTTAATAACTCGATGAGTTTTACAAACAGCGCTCTAAAAAACTCTTGCTGCTTTGGAGTATCCTCTGGATAGATAAATCTCAACTGGGAAAACAATTTCATTTGGAGCGCTTCGTCATCGAGAATTTTTCTCCTGTCCATCATTTGAAAGTACAGGTCATAGAAGTCATTCGGGATTTCTTTAACGCATCCAAAATCGATGATCCCAAGTTTATAGTCCTTCGTGATTATGAAGTTACCTGGATGGGGATCTGCATGCACAGCTTTTAGAGCGTGCATTTGAAAATGATAAAAATCCCACATCGCCTGACCAAGTTTATTGGCCTCTTCCTGAGGCAACTTATTGACAACTTCACCTAGTGGCTTTCCGTCGAGCCAATCCATCGTGAGTATTTTCGCAGATGAATACTCAGGATAATAGGTGGGAAATAGTATGTTCTTAAGGTGTTTTGTTCGTGTCGAAAGATCCATCGATCGTTCAAGCTCTAGTTGATAATCTGTTTCTTCCAGCATTCTGGATTCTACCTCCTGAATGAATTCATTATATTCGATTGGGTTAAGCTTAAACATTGCCAACGCAATTGGCTTGACCATGGCAAGGTCTGATTTTACACTGTCCCCTACTCCGGGATATTGAATCTTTACGGCCAGTGTTTTCGATCCAAGGGTCGCCTGATGAACCTGTCCCATAGACGCTGCGTTGACAGCCTTTGTGGTGAAAGTATCAAAGATCTTGTCTGGAGTCTTTCCGAAATATTTCATAAATGTCTTCACTACCAGCGGGTATGAAAGTGGTGGAGCACTGTACTGTGCCATCGCGAATTTCTGCTGGTATGCTGTTGGAAGCAGATTCTTGTCCATGCTCAACATCTGCGCAACCTTAAGTGCGCCGCCCTTCAACTCGCTCAATGAATCGTAGATATCTTTAGCATTATCCTGATGCAGGCTTTCCGTTGTTAAATCGGGGTTGATTAGCTTTTTGCCATAGTGCTTCAGGTAATTGGTACCGACCTTGGCGCCGGCACTTAAGAATTTTGAAGCGCGTTGTACTTTGGTTACGGGAATACGATCTTGTTCTTTCACGATTAGCTTCTCCTGTCTTTGTATACGTCCGTTATGAATGACTACTTACTTGTTAGTCTGATAAAGAAATTTTGCAAAATCAATGGCTGAGTCTATCGCACCTTTTCCAATCAGGTCGAATGCGAGATTAACTGACTTTTCAACAGCGGCATCTGTTTTCTCGAAGTCACAACTATCATCTTTTTTCCAGAACAATAAAATAAATCCCATATGCATCCAGAAAAGTTGTGGGTAGCGTTTGTCTATGACGGGTCTTGTCGCAATCTCTCCGTTGCCTTTGCCAGTGTTGAGAATGGATTCAAAGAATAATTCAAAAGATGTTTTAAAACTTTTGATGTATTCAGGAACCAATACCGGGCGCGACAAATCCTCGAGTTGAAATAACACGAAACTTCTGTGTTGCTTAAGTTCCTCCAAGAGCGCGTAGTAAAACGTCAGCACCTTCTCTCGAGTGGTAAAGGAACTGAATGATTCATCACCTTGAAGTTGATGAATGACTTTATCAATAAAACCCTTCCAAACCAGTTTCTCGAGGCCATCAAAGGAACCTACGTAGGTGTAAAAAGCATCTTCCTTAATCCCCAGATCCACACAGAACTTGTAAATGGAAGCCGGGCGCTTACCGTGGGTGAGCAGATAATCGACGTAGGCCGTTTTGATTTTCACTTCAGCATTGCCCGCCGTCGATCTTTTGGTTGATTTTTTTGCTGTTTCCATATGTAATTAAACACGTTTTAGAATAAAGAGTTTGCACTTTGACGGAGATAATTTCGTTAATTTTCCAATGATGAGATACCTCTGGACCCTAACGATTCTGTTTTCGTCATTATTCGTCGCAGCACAGGAGAAAAAGTCTGTCGTCAAAAAGATTTGTGAGGACGCTCAGACAGCCTATGAGGCAGCTGAATACACGAAAGCCCTCGATCTCGTCAATAAATGTTTAGAGGAAGATCCGGGAAACGCTGACGCTTACCTCACCAGGGCGGCCACGCGCGAAGAACTCAAAGACCTTCCTGGCGCCAATTCTGATTACAGTATTTACAATGAAATGAACCCGGATCAACCAGATGCACTTTATAGCCTGGCAACGGTCAGATATAAAATTGGATTTTATGATCAGGCAAAGACAGATCTGTTGAAGTTGCTCAAGTTGCCCCACGGCGAAACCACCGCGGTCTATTTCAGAGTTGGCGCAACCGGAACGGGAGCCAATCAGGTAACATCCAAAGCTTCAGGTATCGAACCATTAATATTTAACTATCTGGGACTTACAGAGACCAAGCTTCACAATTATAAACAGGCAATTCAATGGCTTGATTCCGCCATTAAGTTGCAACCTAAGGAAGCAGATTTTCTGGTCAATCGGGGGATTGCCAAAGAAGCGATCAAGGATAGCACGGCTGTTCTCGATTATGAAAAAGCATTGGTCATCAATCCAGACCAAACTGCAGCAAGAGCCAATATGGCTAATCTAAAGCGTAACAAGGGAAAACAAGCGGAGTCAATGGATGAACTGGAGAAGGCCATAGAAAGTGATTCGAGTATGCTTCAACCGTATCTCGCACGTGCTTTTCAGAGGATGGAAGCCGGTTATTTCAAAGGCGCCCTTGCTGACTATGACAAAGCCATAGAAATGGATAGCAAGAATTCGGAGATATGGTTGAACCGGGGAATTGTAAAAGAAAAGCTGAACAACTTAAAAGGAGCATTTTCTGATTATACAGTAGCCATTGAGTTAAATGAGAAATACGAAAAAGCATGGCTCAACCGCGGAAATGTCCTTTTGAAACAAGGTAAATTTAAAGAAGCTTCTGAAGACTATACGGTCGCGCTAACATTTAATCCTGAATACGCTTTCGCGCATTATAATAGGGCAGTTGCTTTTCAAAAGCTGAAGTTATTGCCACAGGCTTGCGATGATCTTAAAAAAGCTGAATCGCTGGGTTACACGGTAGATCCAAAAGTGAAGAAAGAGATATGTAAATAGGGTCGCAAGTCAAATTGTAAACGGTCTTCGGTATATAAGTCACGGTAAATCTGACATTCGCCCTTTGCCACAGAATGCTATTCGCTTAGATCAAGGTCGGGTCTCGTTCTGATAAACACAGGTTCTCTGAAAATCTTATCCGGAGTAAGTGTCGCATAGCTCACCTCAATCGTAAAATATTTCTCAAGCCATACCGATACTTTGTCATCGAGAAGCTTGGGCGCGAACGAAGGCTTTTTTTTCTCGCCAGCTTTCTTCAGAACTTCAAAAATTTCCTTGATGGTATTGTCATCAAAACCGGTTCCTACCTTCCCCCTGTATACAACTGATGAACCTGATTTTTCGCCAATGTGCAATGCTCCAAAAAATTGACCCCTGTTTCCCTTTCCCCCGGTGTAACCAATCACCAGGCACTCCGCAGTTTGCCTCACTTTGACTTTTATCCAAAGGTCACTACGCCTTCCTGGCAGGTATTTGCTTTCTTTCTGCTTGGCCATGATACCTTCCAGCACATGGACCTTTGCAGCCTCAAATAATGATTGACCATCTTCAACGTGCTCGCTGACGCGATAGGGTGTTTCCGGTTTGATAGCATCATTAAGCCATTCCTTTCTTTTCATTAAGGTTTCATTCACCAGCGATCTGCCATCGAGATATAAACAATCAAACACATAACAATAAACCGGACTGGTCTTCGACAGTTTCTGAATCGCAGTTTCGCCAGAGGTCATTAGTCTGTTGATCACTTTTTTGAATATTGGTTTTCCCTGCGGGTCGAGACAAACAATCTCGGCATCGAATAAACCGTTCGTAGCCCGGAACGCTTTGGTGGCAATCTGGAGTTCTGGGAATTGAGCGGTGATGTTGTTCTGGTTACGACTCTTGATGGTTATTTTGTCGTCTTCCAATGAAATCAACGCGCGAATTCCATCCCACTTGATTTCATAAATAAAGTCATCACCGTTTGGTGGCTTGTTATCATTTTCTGATAACATTGGCTGAATGTCGTGATGCAGAAAATTCATCTGCGGATCATCGACGCGCTCCAATAACCAGTCTTTGTCTTTCATCTTATGAATTCTGAACTCGCCTGTCACTTCCTTGCTGTTCAGTCGAAAGTAGAATCCATCCTTCTTGTCTTTTGTAACCTGGTATTTGCCTAACGCGTAAATCCACATTTCACCGGCACCATATTGACCCTTAGGAATCTTGCCATCAAACTGCAGGTATTCTATCGGGTGATCTTCCGTCTGCACAGCCAGTCTTTTAACACCTGGAAATGGAGGCAACCCTTTGGGTACCGCCCACGATTTAAGAACACCATCCTTTTCCAGACGCAGGTCGTAGTGAAGTCTGGATGCATGATGACGATGCACAACGAAGCGATTACCTGTCTCTTCAAGAATGCTCACAGCAGGTTCCGGTGTCTTATCGAAATTGCGCTTCTTCGTATAGGCCTCCAGTTGTTCGGGTGATTTGTGTTTGTCGCCCTTTGGATTAGCGGACTTCGTTTTTGTTTCAGGTTTCGGCCGATGAGTATGTATGGCAACCGCATACGCATCAAACCCCTCCCATGCATCGCCGTCCCGCATAACTTTGTCGAGTGCGTTTTCAATATTGAAGTCAGAAGGATTAATCACATGCTCAAGCTCGTCCCATGTCAGCGGCATGGATACGGGTCCTCTGATTCTCCCGCGAAGGCTATACGGTGAAACAATGCTTTGCCCGGAACGTATCCTGAATATATCGACGAGGACACGTCCTTTCCTCGCCTCTTTTTTTAAGTGTAATGTCACGGTATCAGGACGTGCTTCAACAAATGGTTTGGCAATATCCTCAGCTGCCTCAAACACGGTATGAAAATCCCACCTGGCTTCTATGGGGCAGCAAATGTGAAGCCCTTTGCCGCCTGTAGTTTTCACAAATGGAGTATAGCCCAGACGCTCCAGAATCTGCCTTAATGAATTTGCAATAGGAATAAGTTGTCTGAAATCATATCCCTCCGGCGGATCAAGATCAAACACCATATAGTCCGGGCAATCAAAGTTCGGTTTACGACTGTGAAGTTGATGGATCTCTAACGAAGCAAGATTCGCGAGCCACACCAAAAGTGCGGGTTCTGTCGCGATGATGTAGTCCTTTTGCTCTTTGCCCAAAGCCACAAATTCTATCCACTGCGGTGCCCATTCCGGTCGGTTCTTTTGATAAAAACTTTCGCCATGAATACCATCTGGAAAGCGAATCAGTGTAAGTGCTCGTCCCTTTACATAGTTTAATAATGTTGGCGCAATACCTAGATAGTATGCAATGACCTGCGCCTTTACGATGCCATCTTCCGGAAACAAAACCTTGTCGAGATTTGAAAGCTCAATTTCTCGTTTGCCGACTTGGGCCCATTGGGTATTCTTTTTAGCCATCCTGTTGATGTGGATTCAAGATAGGGTTATCGAAATTAATAACACCACAGAGTACTACGCCAATACAGAGTCCTGAGATGAACGTGACAACCACGTTGCCTTCTTTCCACGCTGATGGCTCTATGGCGAATCGTACCCAAACGGTAATGCCGATGAATATGATCAGAAACATCCAGTACCAGAGTTTGGGCACATTCAATCTGATGATTCCTTTTGGCTTTTGAACAAGGATGTAAACCGTGACGATGAGAAGGCCTATGCCTGTACTGATGTGTTGAAGCGCGTACCACAATGGATATTTGACGCCCTCATAGGGTACGTAAGTGCCTTTATAGATTGAAAGATTGGATGTAAAGATTGTATTGTTATGAGTGAAGGCGTCCCAGAAAATATGAGATGCAGCCCCAAGTAAGGCAGACGCGATGAATATAGGCCATCGGTTCAGAAGCGTTTCCCGAATGTCAATTGTCCAGACTTCTTGCAATTTCAGTTGTAAAAAAATCGGCAGGTTGGATATCAGATTGTTTCGAACGATGGTCAGAAAAATGAACGCTAGTCCGTAGGTGACGGGTAGGTCGAAGATGAATAACCCGACCATCGTGTGGCTGAAATGGCTGTTGACTTTAAACTTGAAAAAGTATTCAAAGTCGGGCGCCATACTTCCGATGATTAACGCGATAGCGGATAAACGTCGCGATCGTAGAAACGGCGTGACAATGGCGACATGTGCAGGTGTAAACGGCATCCCTAAAAATAGACAATGCGTTAGTCAGCTGAAAGCATTGTTGTGAACGGCATCCGCAGTGTTACTCGTAGCGCTTGGTTGCGGGATGAAACGTTCTCCAGCTGTGCCAAAACTCCTGATACGACTTTATAACGGGCAGGTGCTCATTTAGAGTCATCAAATTACGTCCGGCAAAATTATACGCCAGCGCTTCAGCACGCAATGTATCTCGATTGATCGTAAAGTTCGACCGTGATGTTGGACGCTCGAACGCGATGAAGCTTTGATCATCATCTGCGACGGCCAGTACGATCGGCTTACCGCCGACAACATCATTGATAACACGCTCTTTTTTCAATTGAAACCAGTCGTACGCTTTACTTTCTCCATTGACAAAAATTCCGACTACCCACGATTTATCCTTCCATGAAACTGAGTCCGTTCTAGTAAGTTTTCCTTTGCTAATGCCTTTTTCAAATCTTCCTGTGGAGTCATAGTTTGTTCTGAAATCCAGATCAGGCTGCATGACTACGCCGTCAGGATAAAGTTCGAACCACATTTTTAATCGCAGCTGGACGGACTCTACTTCTGGTAAGGCTTTCCCCCTCAGAGGACCAGCTACAGACTCTCCTGTCGCCTGTCTCCACCAGCTTTGCGTGGAATTATCTTCGAACATGGCATTAAAATGATCCATTCCGACCAAGCGAAACGTTTCCGGTTTGTTATCTACAAGTGGTTCAAATACACGGCCTGTACGGCATACGTTGCAATAAGTAATGATCATGGGTTTCCCACCGATCGTATCCTTAACCTGATGATGATAGCTCATATACCTAATGGGATATGCTTTAGCCTCACCGTTGTATTCTACACCGACTACGATACTGCTGTCAGTGAGAATGCTTTCCTCTTTTGATTTGAATGATAGATTGCCGGGCTGAAGAAACATCTTGTCGGCCAGCATCTCAAAATTGAAGAAGTAGAATATTCCAGCAACAAAACAGGTGAGAAGTGCAGGTATCCAGAAATGTTTGACACGGAATGCAGCAGTTGCTCCGACAACGATCAAAACGATTGCAAAGCCACGGAAGAACCAACGATAGGAATGAAGAAAATACGCAAATGAAAGGGAATCGATTTGCTGACTGCCAGGCATCGGCATAATCAGATACACTTTCAGTATCTCAAAAACTGCCAGTGTCAGTAAACCGATGTAAAACAGTTTTTTCATTTTATTAGTCGACTCCTTCAGCTGTAGCCTTATTCTTCAGAAATATCATGCCGATAATAAAGGACGCACCTGCCACAATTATGGGATACCACAGTCCTGCTAACGGATCTCCCATTGGATTTCCTTCAGTCTTGCTTGACTCGTAAAGGCTAACTGCAATGAATGGTACCAATCCACCGAATATTCCATTGCCTATATGATAAGGGAGCGACATTGAAGTATATCGGATACGGGTCGGAAAAAGTTCTACCAGAAAAGCCGCGATCGGTCCATAAACCATTGTTACAAGCACAAGTTGCATCAGAACCAATACCATCATCATCCAGAAGCCATTGTTGCTTAGTGTTAACTCGCGCTTGTGATCGATTTTTGGTTTCTTTTCACTTCCATTCTTGAATACCGTTTTGGTGTCAGTTTCCTTGACCGAGTTTCCATCAGGATAAAAATGTATTTGCTTTACCACCCAGACAGAATCACCGGAACTATTAATGCTTCTTGTTTTCTCAATCTGCTTTAGATTCAAAACCTCTTCTAGCTTCGTTACATCGGCCAGATTATACATCTTGCTGTAGATGGGGCGATACAGAAACACTGCCGCCAACATGCCGACCATCATGATCATCTTCCTTCCGATCCGGTCCGACAGCCATCCGAAGTAGACGAAAAGTGGAGTGCCTAAGAACAAAGCTATCGCCGTGATGTTCCGGGTCTGGACAAATTCAACGCCACAGGACTTTTCAATGAACGTCATTGCATAGAACTGCCCAGTATACCAAATGACGCCCTGCCCTGCCGTTGCGCCGAACAATGCAATCAGCACAAGTTTCAAATTCTCTTTTTTTCCAAAGCTCTCCAGTATCGGATTCTTCGAGATTTTCCCTTCGGCCTTAATTTTGGAGAACAGCGGAGATTCCTGCATCCGAAGTCTGATAAATATTGAAACTCCCACAAGAATTGCGGACAATAAAAATGGAATTCTCCATCCCCACGCGCTGAATTCTTCAACCCCAAGCGATTCTCTGACTGCCAGTATTACGCCGATTGAAACGAACAGTCCAAGCGTCGCGGTTGTTTGTATGAAACTGGTATAAAATCCACGTTTTTTTTCTGGTGCGTGCTCGGCTACATAGGTAGCAGCTCCACCGTACTCACCACCCATTGCCAGACCTTGTATGACGCGCAGGGCAACAATCAGAATAGGGGCCACAATTCCTATGGTTTGATATCCGGGAACCAGACCGATGGCAAAGGTCGAGCCTCCCATAAGAATAAGTGTAACAAGAAATGTATATTTCCTACCCACAAGATCTCCAAGCCGACCAAATACAATAGCTCCAAATGGCCTTACTACAAATCCGACAGCAAAGGTGGCAAGAGTGGACAGGAAAGCTGCAGTTGGATTGGTCTGTGGAAAAAACTGTTCAGATAAGATTGTTGCAAGACTTCCAAAAATAAAGAAGTCATACCATTCTATAAGGGTGCCCAGCGATGATGCTGCAATTACAAACCAAAGCTTTGATTTTTCCGGAGGAGTGTCGATCGTTTTCTGCATTCTAACTTGATTGTAAACAAGACGTGAAAGATAAACAGATTTAAAATCGACACAAACGTTGTGGTCGCCCTATTTATCCTTGCTCTTATACTTTCTACTCCCTTCAAGACGCTTAATAAAGCGCTTTAGGGCATCAAGATATAATGTGATAAACAAGACCACGGTCATGGACCATATGACGCCCACGTTAAAATAGAGTGTATTGATGTCAAAGCCGAGGAAATACTTTGTTGGTTGATAAAAATTGGCCGAAAAATCGAGTTGATTTGATGGCTTGTGATCGTCTGAATAGATTGGATAGGCTTTTTGTACAAGCTCACCATCATATTCCAGGATCCTTGTAGGCGCTGATAAGTTTTCCACCATTTCAGAGACCGCCTTATTCACATACCTTGTCTTCTCCAGTTCGTAAATGGCTGCCTTGGAGGGCGTACTTGTAAGGCCTGCAACTAACTTCTCCCGCTCACCCGCAGCCTTATCCATTTTATGACTATAAAATTGTTTGAGCTGCGTCAGAAATTTTGTTGTCTTTCCCAAGACGACTGAATCCACACGTCCAATCATCAATTGGTCAATCTCCGGAAAAATATTGTCGTTAAAAGCCTTCAATTCATTCTTGATTCCATTCTGAAGTACCGTAAGAGAATTTACCATTTTGTTTGCGTTTGGATTCTGCCATTCGCTCCGGTGATTAAGACAATAAGCCAGCTTTGATTCCAACGAAGGAATGAAATATGTTTTTTTGTATTCGGCCTCTTTTACAACCTTGTCAAGATCATAAAATTGTTTTTGAAATGGATTGTCCTTGAATTGCGTAACCATGAACGCTTCAAAGGCCCATCTTGAGGCCATGACCTCTCCCACAAATGGTACTCCAATCGGTTTACCGACTTTGGGATTAAACTTGTCGAAGCTAATAACAACCCCACTAAGCAACAGCTGAGGAATAACTAGTAATGGAATCAGGATATAAATCGTTACCGCCGAATCAAAGGCAGCTGAGATATTAAGTCCCAGCATGTTGGCGAAACAAGAACAGGAGAAAAGTATCAACCAGTAACGAACCTCCGTTAATGGAATTTCGAGAATCGTATTTCCAATAAGAATAAACAGGAATGTTTGAATGGCAGAGATGGCGAACATGACTGTTACCTTGGAAGTCAGATAACTAGCCCGGCTCAGGTGAAGAAATTCTTCTCGTTTCAAAATCTTTCTGTCTCTGAATATTTCTTCAGCACTCATCGTAAGTCCGAAGAACAACGCCACGACTACACTCATGAAAAAGTAAACCGGAATATTACTGTTCAGGAAAAATGAATACTGATCTTTTGCCGGATCGGTGGCATTATAATACTTCACCATATAGGAGATAAAGAATGCCAGCACCGGAGCTTCCAGCAGATTGATATAGAGGTATTGTTTGTTTGACAACTTTGATAAAATATCGCGGGTAATAAATACCTGCAGCTGCTTCACCCGACCTGGAATTTCCTGAAGCACAGGTATTGGCTCCTGCACGTGGTCTACCTTAGGTACTTTTATCTTTTGCTTGAAATACTGATACCATTGTCCGGGCGAGACCTTCCGGGTATTGGTTAATCGGCCATATTCATTTACAACACGTGTCTCAATGATACTGAAGATCTGCTCGGGATTAATATTGCCACACTCCGGACATGCTCCTTGTGTTTTGTTGGCTGCATTAATGATATCCCTGAAATAAATAACGCTTTCAATCGGATTGCCATAGTAGATCTGAAATCCACCAACATCCATAATGATTAGCGTGTCAAACATTTTGAAGATGTCTGAGGACGGTTGATGGATCACTACGAATACCATCTTTCCGCGAAGCGAAAGCTCTTTCAGAAGGTCCATAATATTTTCTGAATCGCGTGATGATAATCCTGAAGTAGGTTCATCAACAAACAGTATGGCCGGCTCGCGAAGTAATTCGAGAGCAATGTTCAATCTTTTGCGTTGACCGCCGCTGATGGTCTTATGCAACGGAGTGCCTACCTTAAGATCTCTGATCTCAGTGAGGCCAAGATTCATCAATACTCGAATAACCAGTTCGATAATTTCCTTTTCAGTGTAGTGGCCGAAACAAAGTTTAGCAGCGTAATAGAGATTTTGGAATACACTCAGTTCCTCGATAAGCAAATCATCCTGCGGAACGTATCCGACCACGCCCTGAACTTTTTCCGGATGCTCGTGAATATCGATCTGGTTGACCATCACTCTGCCGCTGGAGGGTTTCTCAGAGCCGTTCAAGACGTTAAGCAGTGTTGACTTACCAGAACCGCTGGCTCCCATCAGTCCAATCAGCTTCCCTCCTTTTTCGGCTATATTAACGTTCTGCAAGCCAGCCCTTCCGCTCTTAAAATGATAGAATATATGATCAGCGCTGAACGTGATCTTTTGTTGGCTCTCATCAGAAAGGAATTTGCCAACGATATCGCTATAATAAATTGGTCCAACCTTATCTCCACGAATTGTGCTGCCAGTCGGAAAGACGTCAATCTTTCGGCTTTTCAGAATTATGCTATTAAGGTATAATGTGGTGATACCAAGATACTTAATAAGGTAGATCTCAGAATCTGGAAGATGTAGAATGGCGATAAGGCCGGTAAGATCCTTTTCTATTATTCTTGGGCCCGAATATTCTCCAGAGCCCTCATCAATTACCAGAACATTTTTGGACGCCAATTCGTCGATGTCGTATCCGGTGACAAAATTCTGGAGCGTTTGGACATCTGTTTTCTGCAGTTTCAATGCCTGCCCTATGTAGAAGATTAGATTGCCCTGTCGTTCCGAGATTTCATCGTCTGTGAAGACTAGTTCGATGATTTTGACGATCAGGACGATCTTTTGTTGCATCGTGAGGGCTTGATTCACCTGCTTCACGATCTTCATGATCTTCGCCCAGTCGTCTACGAATTGCTGGGTATCTGCGTCAAGGTTGATCAATTCCTGACGGGTATCAATCTCGTGAGATTGCGCAAATTCATCAAAAAGCTTCAGATAATAGTTCGTTGCTTCCCTGTTGAGGTGCAGGCTCAGGAAGTCTTTGATATTGTTTCGCTCAACGTCGGTTATGCGCTCACGAACAACTATGGCAAAGAGTTGGAGGATAGCTTTTAGTAATTCTTCACTCATAGGTTATTGGCAGCCCTAAAATAATGTTTAAAACATGAAATATAAAAGTGAAGCATGATAGCCTTGAAATGCAAAAAGGCAGGAAACGGGGTCCTGCCTTCTTAATATTGTTAAAAGATGCCTTATCCGATTTTCGTAATCAGCAGATCGCCGAGTACGAACAATCCCTCTCTGAGATATTCGTCATCGAGTTGTAACAGATCGTGTGGCTTGGCAGATTCCTTTCCAACGAGCTTTGTATCGAGTTTATCATTCGCCGCTTTTCGCTTTTCCGCCTCTTCCATTTCCTTCTTGCGGGCTGCTTCATTCAAAGAGATACGGGTATCCTGATAAGTTTTACGAGTATCCTCTGTTTCCGAAACGAATTTCTGCAATTGCGCATCGCTTTTCAACCTGTCCTGATAAAGCTTATTAAGATTTGTGATCGTCCTATCAGAAATCATCGGCGTTTTTTGGAACAATGTTCCCTTTATCTCATCCCAAGGAAGTGCACTTGGACTAGAGCTTTCACCAAATTGTTCAGGGTTCAATGCTGTCGGTAAATTTACGTCCGGTGTTACACCGCGATGTTGTGTACTGTTTCCAGTAACACGATAGAACTTCTGGAAGGTTATTTTTAATTCACCCACTTGTTCTTTTGGATCACTAATGAACCTTTTGAGATCAACAACAGTTTGCACTGTGCCTTTACCGTAAGTAGACTCGCCAATAATAATGCCGCGGTGATAATCCTGAATTGCCCCTGCAAAGATTTCAGATGCTGATGCACTGAATCTGTTGGTCAAAACAATAAGAGGACCGTTGTATGAGATCGAAGGATCGTCATCTTTTCCAATTTCTACTTTATTCGATGAGTTCTTCACCTGAACAACAGGACCGTCTTTGATGAACAGTCCGGTAAGGTCAATTGCTTCCGCGAGACTGCCACCACCATTGTTTCGTAAGTCAAGCGCAAGGCCATCAATCTTTTCAGCTTGCAACTCCTTGATCAGATTTTTGACGTCGCGAGTTGTACTGACATAATTTGGATCCCCTTTTTGGTACGCCTCAAAGTCCATATAGAAGTTAGGTAATGTGATAACGCCAAACTTCATATTCTTGCCGTTCTTCTCGTAGTTGATGATCTCTTTCTTTGCTCTCTGATCTTCTAGTTTCACCTTATCCCTGACAAGAGATATAACTTTGGAAGCGCCAGTAATTCCGGTTTCAGCAGGCAAAAGTTGCAGACGAACCGTCGTGCCTTTTGGACCTTTGATTAATTTGACGACATCATCCACTCGCCATCCGATGACATCAACAATTTCACCGTCGGCGCCCTGACCAACTCCAATGATACGATCGCCGGCATTGACGAGTTTTGTCTTGTCAGCAGGTCCGCCGACTATGATCTCAGAAACTTTTGTATAGTCATTTTCAGTTTGCAATCTCGCACCAATACCTTCCAGTGAAAGGCTCATTTGCTGTTTGAACAGGTCCGCTGCCTTTGGAGAGAGGTAATTTGTATGTGGATCATATGCTTCGGTGATCGTATTCATATACATGCTAAACACATCCTCGCTATTAAATTGCCTAATCGACTTACCAAATCGCTCGTATCTTTCGGTAAGCGTTTTCTCAATGTCGGCCTGAGATTTTCCGGCAAGCTTCAAACTCAGCGCCTGGCTTTTTATGATCTTGCGCCAGATATCGTTAAGTTCAGTTTCATCTTTCGCCCACGGTTCTTTATCACGATCAGTCTCATAAAACTCCTCGGAGCTATAGTCGAATTTCTGTTTGATCAGATTGTTCATCACATAGTTCATGCGTTGATCAAACTTCTGTCTGAAAACAGCGTAAATATCATAGGCCGGCTCTACATTCTCTTCCTGGGTAAGATCGTCTATTATATATTTGAATTTTTCAAATGAAGCAATATCAGACTGAGTGAAGTAGGTCTTATTATTATCAAGATTCTTGACATACTCTTTTAAGATAGAGGCCGAGAGTGAGTCATTAAGGTTTACTTTGCGGTAGTGGTTATTATCAAGAATATAGGCGATTACTTTAGCTTCCTTACCATACACTGGTTTTGCTTTTAATTTCGTAGTATCTGCAGGATTGATGGCGAACGCTGTAGCCTGAATGGCTAAAGTCAAAACGGCTACAACAAATATTCTTTTCATTTCAATTTTATTTAACTGAATAATAAGGGCAAATGTTATGCCCCGTTATGTTAACGCAGATTGTGCCCATTTGGGTACTTCTTTACGTCATATTTATTTAAGACAAAACGGGTTACGCGGACTTTTCAGAATCGAATTCATCCAGGAATTTTTGCGCCTGACTAATATTCTGGAACTCAAAGTACTTCTTTCCCCCAGTGCTTGAATGCACCTCAACGCGGACCATATCTACGTTTTTATTTTTCTTATAAATGTGAGATGAAGCATTTTTGTAATCGTCACCTTCTTTATTGGAAATATTATAAGCTGTGGCACGTACAGATTTGCAGTAATAACATTGAAAATGCTTGATTAATTCTCCAGGCGCGTCTTTTGAAGGTTGTCTTGTAATTTCTTCCTTCACTACCTTCATCGTATAGAATCCGCAGCTATTGCACTTCTGTGCCTGGAGGTGACCTGGATATTTTTCTATCTGCACTTCACTTGTTTTCTCATCAATCCAAACATCGTAGTCGAGAGAAAATACATTTTCCTCGGCACGCATGCCTTCTTCGAGATGCACATCTTCTTCCTCTTCACCCAGAAGTCTAAGTTTGTTACCAGTCTTACCAACCCTTGGCATAAAGCGCCATTTCTTCAACTTTCTGTTCAAGATTGTTGGATAATAATATTCAAGGATCAAAAACGCGACGTAGGCAACCAGCGTACCACCTGCTACGGATATAAAAAGCCGGACAAAGAACCACACTCCAATGTTCAGGAGTTTGCCCATGCCATACAAATTAATAACCAGCATGGCCGCAACTCCGAGGCAGAGAAATACCCTTTTATAGTTTTTGATTTCGAACGTATTGATATAATCGTACTTAGCTTTATATGAGCTAATAGACGACAGCCGAATATGGTGAATCAGATAGATCAAAGCAGCCACCGCGATCATCGCGAATGCCCCTACAATCATTGAATAATGCCAGTAATCAAGAAAGGAATTTGCGCCGTTCACTTGCATAAGAAAATTAGTGCTGAGTAATTTTTAAAGATAGTTGAATTAATAGAAAATAAGTCGTTTCGACTGACCGCCCGCTGAGATCTAATATACTGTGCCAATGTTAATTGGGTAGAAGGACGCGCCATACCTAAGTTAAAAAAGTTAAGTGTATACGCCTCTAAAAAATTAACTTCAGGGGCTGTACATCAAAAGAAAAATACAGTTTAAATATAATAAACATATAAAATTCAGCCAGTTATGATTTATCATTTAAACCGTAAAATTCTATGAAATGCTTTGACAAATCCAAATGCCAACTGTGCGTTTTTGTGAACTATTGCACGCAGCTGAATTGCTTTAGACGCCTAGTATGTGTATTATTGTGTAATAATGCACTCAGAAAATGGGCGATTCCGAACGTAAAAAAATTGACTCTGATCTGCGAATATTCACGACGCGCAATTTCGTAAGTCCTACAGAATGCAGGAATCTGGAACAAGTTAGATTTTATGTCAGGGAATTGTGTCTTAAAATTGAGGAATTGGAGACCGATTTCAACTACGTTCCATCCAGGGCATATACGCTCCTGTCCCAATACAATATGAGGCAAAATGCCATCATCAACTGTGATTTCAAGCAAGCATATAGCATGCGATGAGCCATGCGTTACGTCCCTTCTCCAATCCCCCTTCAATTCAGCTTCCTTTTCAGCGCTACCGCTAATGCATCGGGCAGAATGCAATATCACAAAATCAAACCCGGATACAGCAAACAAAGGATCAGCCGTTCAGAATTTATTAAAGCGTACAATGACTCACACATTCTCGCCATCAATCCCCTTCAGTTAAAGGGTCAGGATGCTGTCTTTCAATTTGAATTCTATCTTTAGTTAAATCAGGATCTCAAGATTATGGGTTCAAGATCGGCAGGACTATAGTGGATCGATTTCAATGTCTTGTTATCTGACCTGCGATAGATCAACCACTTGCCCGATTCTACTTTAAAATAGCATTCAGTGCCATCCTTTTGTTTATAGTGCGCAATCGTCTCCAGCGCCTCTGATTCACTATTGCATGCTTTGCTCATATTCGATCTCTGTACCTCTTCAAAAAGAGACTTAAATTTATCACCAAATCCAAATTCGAGAATTGCGCCAGACAAGACGTATTGGATGTCGCACAACGCATCCGCTATTGCAACGATATCCTTTTCAAGAATGGCGACTTCGAACTCTTTGAGTTCTTCGGCAATGAGGGCTACACGAAGCTTGCAACGGTTTTCATCTGGAATTGCAGGATTCGGAAGAATTGGATGCTTAAAAGTATTATGGAATTGAGCAACAAGCGAAAGTGTTTCGGGCTGTTTCATTGTTTATGATAAAAATTTCATTTCACTTTAAAGGATTAAAATCACTGATTATAAGGCAATAATTGTCTTCTGGCAGGAAATTTGGTCTTACCCCAACGCCAAACGTAAAGCAATAATAAAAAAATGCGTTACTTTTACGCTATGAAAAGGACTAAATCAAATATGTTCAGCAAGATCTTTTCGATCTTCACCGCCTTGGTGTTGCTTAACATGAGTTTGATTATGGCCGAAGTGTCTGCGCTCAAGCTAAACAAAGATAGAGCACTGATAGAAACCATCGCGAAATTGATCTCTGATGCATTTTCAGAAGAAGAATCAGATTCAAGCGAAGGCATGGCCGACGAGGATGTTTCAGTCAAAGAGATAGATATGGCTTTTATTTGCCCATCACTGGTTACCGCTTCTGCCCTGTCCATTTCCAATAGCAATATCGTAGTAAGAAATCAGGGGCTTCCCCGTTTCGGAAACTACGAAATCTACAGTCCCCCTCCCGAAGTTTAGTTCCTAATTATTTCCTGTTCGATCTGCTGCGCATTTTCTAACGCAAGCTATGATCATGTTTGCTTTGATTCAACCTCCCGGAGTTTGAACGGTGTTTGAATGACATCAATTCATTGCAATGTTTTTTTAAGTATTAAACAGAACTTATTCATGGAACTATATAATTCTCTATTGGAAGGTAACAAGGCTTGGGTCAGAGAGAAGTTGGATGTTGATCCGCAATTCTTCGAGAGACTCTCGCATGGACAGCAACCACAATTCTTATGGATCGGATGTTCAGATAGCCGCGTACCGGCAAACGAAATCACCAACACTCAGCCAGGCGACATATTTGTGCATCGGAATATTGCAAATATGGTTGTGCACTCGGATATGAACATGTTGAGCGTCCTCGACTATGCAGTTAACATTCTGAAAGTAAAACATGTTATTGTATGTGGTCATTATGGTTGTGGCGGAATTAAAGCTGCGATGGATAATGAGCAATACGGCCTCGTAGATAATTGGCTTAGATTCATTAAAGATGTGTACCGCACACATGCGCGTGAATTAGACGGCATCAAAGATGAAAAAAAGAGATTTGACAGGTTTGCGGAATTGAACGTGGTGGAGCAGGTATTTGATCTGACGAAGACTTCAATCATACAAAACGCCTGGCGGGAAAGAAATGAACCGAAGGTCCATGGCTGGATATATAATCTTCAGACCGGGTTGATACAAGACCTTGGCGTTAGCCTGGATAGTTCTGCAAAACTTCCCTCGATATACAGAATAAATAGCAAGGTAGTTTCTGGTGAGGATCACCAAGAAGAACAGGCCGTTGAAGACAACAAATCGTTATGGTAAGAACGGATCAATTAAATCCGCTCAAAAATCTTGGCCATGATTTACCTGCAAGTGTAGTGGTATTCCTGGTTGCCTTGCCGCTTTGCCTAGGGGTGGCGTTGGCATCGGGGGCGCCACTATTTGCAGGGATCATTGCTGGTATTGTAGGCGGGATCATCGTGGGACTTATCAGTGGATCAGCACTTAGTGTTAGTGGACCCGCGGCGGGCCTTACTACAATTGTACTTTCCGCGATTGACAGCATGGGTAGTTTTGAGGCGTTCCTGGTAACTGTTGTCATCGCCGGATTTATTCAACTGGTTCTCGGATATCTAAGGGCAGGCAGTATTGGCAACTACTTTCCCTCTGCGGTCATCAAAGGCATGCTTGCTGCCATCGGGGTGATACTTATCCTGAAGCAGTTACCACATGCTGTCGGGTTTGATCGCGACTTTGAAGGTGATGAAAGTTTTTTTCAGTCAGACGGGGAGAATACTTTTAGCGAACTCGCTGAAGCTATAGGTTTTATTTCACCAGGTGCATTTCTCATTTGCGCCATATCGCTGATCATTCTCATAGTTTGGGATAAGCCATTTATCCGAAGATCCAGATTTGCCGGAAAAATACCGGCGCCGCTACTGGTCGTATTCTCAGGAATTATCATTAATAAAGCATTCAAACTATCAAACGCGTCATGGCAGATTGATAAAGACCACCTGGTGTCATTGCCGGTTTCCAAAGACTTCGCCGGTTTCATTAGTAATTTTACGTTTCCTGATTTTACCGTTTTAACTACGGCAAATTGCTGGATCGTGGCGTTCACGATAGCAATAGTCGCCAGCCTGGAGACATTGTTAAGCATTGATGCCGTCGACAAACTCGATCCATTTAAGAGAACATCTCCCCTTAATCTTGAACTTAAGGCGCAAGGCATATCCAACATATTCAGCGGATTGCTCGGAGGATTACCGGTCACGGCTGTGATTGTCAGAAGTACTGCAAACATATCTGCTGGGGCGAGAACTAAGACATCTTCTATTGTACATGGCATCCTGTTACTGCTGGCTGCATGTCTTATTCCTTCGTTGCTCAATAGCATTCCTTTGTCGTCACTCGCCGCGATACTACTTATGGTTGGTTTTAAACTAGTCAACCCGACGTTGATAAAGAATATGTTTCGCAAAGGATGGGATCAGTTTCTCCCATTCGCGATCACGTTGGCAGCAATATTATTAACGGATTTGCTAATTGGAATATCAATTGGCATACTCGTTGGACTTTTCTTCGTTTTAAAAACGAATTTTAGAAGATCCATTGTGTCCGTTCATCACAATGGAAACTATCTCATCAGGCTCACCAAGGATGTTTCATTTTTAAACAAGGCTTTGTTGAGGCAAACGTTGCGCGAGATTCCCAATGGAAGTAATGTGATCATTGATGGGACCAAGCCCGCATTTATTGATCAGGACATTACCGAAACGATCACCGACTTTCGTGATGGCGCGCTAAGCCGGGAAATCACAGTCGAAATAAAACAATCTATTACAGCAACCCATCCAATCTTCAAAGTATGACGTTCCGTGAAAAGATATTGCTTGAAAGCAGAGTCTGGACTTTGGAGAAAGAAAGTCTGGATAGTCAATATTTTAAAAATCTTTCCAGAAGAATAAAACCATCCATATTATGGATAGATTCTTCTGATAATCTGGTATCCGTAAGAGAACTCACCAACACGGACCCTGGTGAAATAATCGTTCACCGAAATCTGGCTTGCCAGATCCGCCCTGATGACATCAGCCTACTGGCAACAGTTGAGCATGCGATTGCCATCTCAGGCGTTCAGGTAGTTATTGTGTGCGGCTATAGTCACTGCAGTGGTGTTCGTGATGTTGTTGCCGAAACGGACAAGGGTCTACATGTTCACAAATGGCTGGAAGAATTACGGGAGATGTATGATCACAATCTTTTAGACATGGATGGGCTCACTGCGCGTCAGCGGGAGAAGCATCTCTGCGAGATGAATATTCAAAGGCAGGTCTTGAATCTGAGCAGGCTCGACATCGTTCAGAGCCACTGGGATAAGGGCAATAACTTGCTATTGCTGGGTTGGTATTTCGATCTCTCTAAAGGATCGGTACAAGAGATATTTTCGATGCAGGAGCGTGACCTGCTAACCCACGTATCTCCAATGGCGTAATCATACGTCGTGGATTCAACACGTACAAGCAGAGCGGCACCCGGGAAATCGGCGCCATCCTCTGCTTTTTTTATGCCATTGTGCAGCGTGCTTTTCTATATTTGCACCGCTAAACACTTTGAAATGGCAATCAGGAATTTTGTTGAGGAGCTTCGATGGCGTGGAATACTCCATGATGTAATGCCGGGAACGGAAGAACAACTTATGAAGTCACCAACTGCTGGTTATATTGGTTTTGATCCAACGGCAGACTCTCTCCACATAGGACACCTCGCGCAGATCATGACCTTGTTAAATTTTCAGCAAGCCGGCCATAAGCCATACGCTTTGGTGGGCGGTGCGACGGGGATGGTGGGAGATCCGTCCGGTAAGTCAGCCGAAAGAAATCTTTTGTCTGAAGATGTACTTCGGCATAATGTGGAGTGTGTAAAGAAGCAGCTGGAAAAGTTTCTCAAATTCTCGGGCCCAAACGCTGCCGAGATGGTAAATAATTATGATTGGTTTAAAGACTTTAAATTTCTTGATTTCATTCGCGATGTTGGCAAACACATAACGGTGAATTATATGATGGCAAAGGACTCTGTTCAAAAGCGTCTTGACTCAGGCTTATCCTTTACGGAATTTACTTATCAACTTGTTCAGGGTTATGATTTCTACTGGCTTTACACACATAAACAGTGTAAGGTGCAAATGGGTGGATCTGATCAATGGGGAAATATCGTGACGGGAACCGAACTCATCAGAAGAAAGGCCGAGGGCGAAGCGTATGCATTAACAACCAAACTGATCACCAAGGCTGATGGTACTAAGTTTGGAAAAACCGAAGGTGGCAATGTTTGGCTCGATCCAGTTAAAACTTCTCCTTATAAATTCTATCAATACTGGTTGAATGTCTCGGATGGTGATGCCGTGAATTTTATTAAAATATTCACGCAGTTGACGAAAGAAGAAATCGAATCGATAACAACTTCACACTTGGCTGAGCCCCATTTGAGGAAACTACAGCAAGTGCTTGCCAAAGATATTACCGTGCGCGTCCACTCCCAGGAGGACTATAATGCCGCGATAAAAGCTACCAACATATTATTTGGGAATGCTACTTCTGATGAATTGCAGAGTATCGATGAAAAATTATTACTCGCTGTCTTCGAAGGTGTTCCTCAGACAAAGATTGCAAGGTCTGTGTATGACAACTGTGCAAGTATAACAGATCTGTTATCCGTTACAACGGACAGCCTGGTGTTTCCCTCAAAGGGGGAAGCTAAAAAAATGATACAGGCTGGTGGCGTAAGCATCAATAAGGTAAAGATTCAGGATCCCAATACAAAGGTTTCGTTTGACCTCCTTCAGAATAAATATCTGCTGGCGCAAAAAGGAAAAAAGAATTACTTTTTGATTATCGTGGAATAGCCAAGGCCCGGCAACTGGCTTATGTCCGAAATATTTTGGTCGGTGAATAGTCACGCGTCAATTAGCCTTTCAGAGGGTCTCAAAACTCAAAATCATCACTTCAAGCCTATTGCGATGCTTGCGGAGGATCTGTTTTCAACCAGTCGTGAACCAGTCGTGAACCAGTGGTGAACCGGAGTAGAAGGGGTAAAACGTTGCAATTTGTATCGATTCGTTTCAAATCGTTATAAGTTGTTGCAATTCGTCGTCGATCGTTGCAAATCGCGTAAGGCTGAGTCGAAGTCAGATTACTTTTACACCTCTTATCGCCATGAGCGACAAACAAACGAGGCTGTCTAAAAAGACAGCCTCGTAATTATTTGTACCGAGCAAGACGTTTATTTCACGCTCCCACCCTGGAACAATTTATATCCGACAGAGAACTGCCACACTTGATTCTTAAGTGTGCCAGGAGGCGCACTGCTGTTGCCCTCATTCACTTTTGAAAGTCCCCAATTGTATCGGCCATCAATAGATAAACCCAGTGGAAGATCCCATCCGAGGCCTAACGCCAGGCTGAAGTCAGTCTTTTTAAAATCATTTTTGACATCTTGTTCTGTTATTGGTCCTGATGTTTGACCTGTCGCAAAGTCTTCTCTTTTGGCAGATGTTAAAATACCGATCTGTGGACCGACTTGTAAGTTAATTCCTGCCACGGTATAAAGTTTGAGAAGTAACGGAATGTTTACATAGCTGAAGTTCTGCTTTAACGACGGGCTGCCAAAATCATACGTGAACTTGGAGTTTTGCTGAGAAAAAAGAACCTCTGGCTGAAATCCGATACGTTCACTTCTGAATAGAAAAAATGCTCCGGCATTCCATCCTGTGCGATTGTCATAATTTTGACCCGCACTGGCTGAAGTATTAAGGCTCGCAAAGTTTGGACCTCCTTTAATACCAACGGCGAACTTGCCCTGAGCAAAAGATCCCGCGGCTACACAAGTCATTAGAAAAGCAATGACAACAATCTTAGTCTTTTTCATATTGTTAAGTTTCGTTGGAGTTATCCAAAATCGATCCAACCTAGTAAACGTAGTTTTGATCCTTAAAGTATGCGTGTGGATGGTGTGGTTGGATACTATTCTCCACAGCTGATTTATCGGGTGATATAATATTTCACGCCGACTCCAGTTGAAAGAGAATTAAATCCAAAGTTGACGTTTGTCCTTTTGTCGTTGTCACCATCCTTGTTGGGGTCCTGAGAGGTAATACTCAGTAAGCTCAATGATAGTTCGACACCCCAGTGCTTGGTTGGGAAAAATACGAATCCTGGTGATACCGAAAACGCTGCCACAGAACCTTTGGAATCATTTCCTGATTCTGGTTTGTGTTTGTAAGCATTGAATCCGAATCGAGCGTCGCCGAAAAATGCAAACTTCTCGTTGGATGTAAAGATGTAGTAACGCGCGAACGGCCCAATACCAAAACCCGAATCCTTATAGTCTGTGCCATCACCTGGCTTTTGGTTCACCGTTGATAAGCTTAATGCCAGACCCACTTCGAAGTTGTCTACGACAAAGTATCCAACCTGGGGTGAGAATGAGAAACTCGTGGTCTTGTCATCGTTTCCGGGGTTTTGGTCTTTTGACGCCCCAAAATTAAAACCGCCACCAAGAGAAACTGAACCTTGCGAGGTCTGCGCTTTAGCGCAAAATCCAAACGCCAACATAAATAAGATAACTGCTAATTTGTTTTGCATAATGATCTGGTTAATAGTTCGCGTAAAGTTTAAAAAAACCGGTTTCATTCGCCACTTAATTCTAGTTGAATTCGAGTAAATGGCTATTAACTTCGTTGGGAAGAGTTATCCGCATGTTGGGGTTCTGTTCCATTGCCCTTGCGATGGTTGTTACTGCATGTTCATTTCTTGCCCAGGCGCGACGCGCAATGCCATTGTTGACGTCAAAATGAAGCATGCTACGCAGTTTCCGCTCTGCGTGCGATGTGCCATCGAGTACTAAACCAAATCCGCCATTAATGACTTCTCCCCATCCTACACCCCCACCGTTGTGAATCGAAACCCACGTTGCTCCTCGAAAGCTATCTCCTATAACATTGTGAATTGACATGTCGGCCGTAAACCTCGATCCATCATAAATATTTGATGTCTCTCTGAAAGGACTGTCCGTTCCTGAAACATCGTGATGGTCCCGACCAAGAACGACCGGGCCAATATCTCCATTGGCAATGGCTTGATTAAATGCGGAAGCAATTCGAATCCTACCCTCGGCATTTGCGTAAAGAATACGCGCTTGTGAACCAACAACCAATTTATTCGCTTTCGCCTCTCTGATCCAGATCAGATTATCATTTAATTGTTGACTGATGTCCCGCGGGGAAGTTGTTATTAACGCTTCAATAACACGTTTGGCAATGCTGTCTGTAATATCAAGATCCGATTCTTTACCTGATGTGCAGACCCATCTGAATGGACCGAATCCAAAGTCAAAGCACAGCGGCCCCATAATATCCTGCACATATGACGGATATTTAAAACGTATTCCGTCTGAATTCATTACGTCTGCTCCTGCCCTTGAACTTTCCAGCAGGAAAGCATTTCCATAGTCGAAGAAATATGTTCCTCTTGACGTGTGTGCATTGATAGCCGCTACTTGACGCCTGAGCGAAGCATACACACTTTGTTTAAATTTATCTGGATCAGTCACCATCATGCCCTTTGCTTCCTCAAACGATAGACCAGCAGGATAGTAGCCGCCAGCCCAAGGGTTGTGCAAGGAGGTCTGGTCTGATGCGAGGTCCACATAAACATTATTGCTTTCCAGCAACTCCCACAAGTCAACAATATTTCCGTGATACGCTATAGATACAACTTCCAGATTTTTTCTGGCAACGTCGATTCTTTTTATAAGGGACTCGGGTTGATCAATCACTACGTCCACCCAGCCTTGTAATTGCCGTTTTGCAATGGCCGCGCCATCAACCTCTGCCACCACCGTAATACATCCCGCGATATTGCCCGCTTTAGGCTGCGCGCCACTCATTCCCCCTAGCCCTGACGTTACAAATAGTTTGCCTCCCAAGCCCTCTCCCGTTCGACTAATTTTTCTTCCTGCATTGAGGATCGTGATTGCCGTTCCATGGACTATGCCCTGAGGCCCGATATACATATAGGAACCCGCGGTCATTTGTCCGTATTGCGAAACACCCAGTGCATTGTGTCGTTCCCAATCGTCATGAGATGAATAGTTGGGTATCATCATGCCGTTGGAAACGACTACGCGCGGCGCGTCTTCAGATGAAGGGAAAAGCCCCATGGGATGACCAGAGTACATGTGCAGTGTTTGTTCGTTAGACATGGTCGCCAAGTAGCGCATCGTCAAAAGATACTGTGCCCAGTTTTGAAAGACGGCTCCGTTGCCTCCATAAGTAATGAGTTCGTGCGGGTGTTGTGCCACCCTGGTATCAAGATTATTTTGAATCATCAGCATTATAGCGGCAGTATGCACTGATTGGTGTGGATAGTCTTGCAATGGTCTCGCGTACATATCGTACGACGGACGGAATCTATACATGTATATCCGACCATATGTTTTTAATTCATGGTAGAATTCAGGTGCAAGTATTTCGTGATGGCTAGGATGGAAATAACGCAGCGCATTTCGCACCGCAAGTTTTTCTTCGTCTGCTGAAAGAATTTGTTTTCGTACCGGTGCATGACTTACTCTGTCATCATGAGGGCGAGGAGGCGGTAATTCATCCGGAATACCCTGAAGGATTTGATTTTTGAATTCCTGCATAGTGATCATGTTCGCTGAAAATCCTGAGGCGTAAAATGTTGTTTTGTGAATTTGTAGCCTATATCGAGCAGTTGTCTCGCCTTTGCTACCTCAAAAGTGCTGACCCGACCCAACTCCGGCGGCTCGATCACCACATCACAGAGTGCTTTGCTCGGCCCGGCGTTGCCATTGATGGCCAACAACAATGTTCGTTCAATTACAGATTTTAAGCTACTGACGGTTGGCACTTCGACGATCGGGTTACAGTGGAGTCCGATGATAAAGTCGCAGTCGCTACGAAGTATTTTTGCGGGTAAATTATCGACTATCCCTCCATCGACATACGTCCTGCCATCTATTTGAATGGGGTTAAACATTCCAGGAACGCAGCACGATGCTAATAAAGCAGGAATAAGTTCACCCGTGGAAAAATACCTGGCTTTCCCAGATTCAAGATCTGTGGCAACAACAATGAGTTTCAATTTCAATGATGAAAAATTGTTGTGAGCAACGTGCCTATCGAGAAGACCGCGAAGACTATCTGGACGTAGCAGACCTTTCAACGTCCAGGCTGGGCGCAGCGACCTGTAGATATTTGCCTGCAGTATGACTTCAAGAATTTCGTCTGGCGTCATTCCATTCGCGTATAATGCGCCCAGTATCGCGCCGACGCTCGTTCCTGAAATCGATTCAAATCGGACTCCCCACTCTTCCAAAGCTTTGATCATGCCCAAATGAGCAATTCCCCTTGCACCGCCGCCAGAGAGAACTAATCCTACCTTCATCCAATATCTTTTAGAGTATTTCGCTTAAAGGAAATGTCTGATCCAGCCTTACACCTTTCTCGGTGCGTTTTACAGTACAGCATTCGGCCACAGGATCATGCTCCAGAAAAAGTACATAACCGTTGTCGGCTGCCTCATTAAGGAACGATTCCTTTTCCCGTAAAGTAATTAAAGGTCTTGTATCGTAACCCATTACGTAAGATAATGGTATATGACCAGTTGAAGGGAGCAGGTCAGCCATAAAACAAATGATCTTGTCCTTATACTTTATCTTTGGTATCATCATTTTTTCTGTATGCCCAGAGACAACATTTATATCCATGGCTGAGAATGGAGATGAATTGGATTGAACGAATTCAAGATGGCCGCTCTCCAACATAGGAGAAATATTCTCTTTCAGGAAGCTGGCTTTTTCTCTGGGATTTGGTTTTGTTGCCCAGTTCCAATGGTCTTCATTAGACCAGTACTTCGCATTTGGAAATGTTAATTCAGATTTGCCGCCCATCTCATGCACGCCGCCACCACAATGATCGAAGTGAAGGTGCGTAAGGAACATATCCGTTATATCATCTTCTCCGACATTCAAACGGTGTAGGGATTTTGAGAGTGAATCATCACCATTTAGATAATAATGCCTTAGGAACTTTATGTCTTGTTTTTCACCGATGCCATTGTCTATTAAAATCAGTTGTTTTCCATCTTGGATGAGCAGGCAGCGCATGGCCCAATTGCAGAGATTCAAATCGTTAGCGGGATTGGTCTTTTGCCAGATAGATTTTGGCACCACCCCAAACATGGCTCCTCCATCCAGTTTGAAAAAGCCGGTGTTAACAACGTGTAACTGCATTACCAAAAAGATTAAGTGGAAGGGATTCAGCAGTCAGTCCGCTGAATCCAGTTAATGAATTATTCTTTGACAACTCCCATCGCACTGAATTTATCAATACGAAGATCGATCCGTTTGTCCGTCTTTAGCTTTTGAAGTTCAGCGGTATGATGAAGTATTGCTTTCTTGACTTCATTCGCCATCCATTTCACATTCACATGGGCTCCCCCAAGTGGCTCTTTAACAATTCCGTCAATAAGCTTATTAGACAGCATGTCCTTCGCAGTGAGTTTAAGCACTTCCGCCGCCTGTTCCTTATAATCCCAGCTTCTCCAGAGAATTGACGAGCAGGATTCAGGACTGATAACAGAGTACCAGGTGTTTTCCAACATCAGTACACGATCACCTATTGCAATTCCCAACGCTCCGCCAGACGCTCCTTCGCCAATAATAATGCAAATCACAGGCACCTTTAACATAAACATCTCTTTCAGATTTCTCGCAATAGCTTCGCCTTGTCCGCGTTCCTCTGCCTCCAGCCCTGGGAACGCTCCCGGTGTATCGATAAAAGTAACGATAGGTTTATTAAACTTTTCCGCCATCTTCATCAACCTTAACGCTTTGCGATACCCTTCAGGATTGGCCATGCCAAAATTCCGCAGCTGACGTTGCTTGGTGTTCCGGCCTTTTTGTTGACCGATAAGCATGAAAGTTTGGCCGTCAATCGTGCCCAAACCTCCGATCATTGCTTTGTCGTCTCCAACTGT
The DNA here is from genome assembly GCA_039916665.1 of Chryseolinea sp. Lineage (GTDB taxonomy): Bacteria > Bacteroidota > Bacteroidia > Cytophagales > Cyclobacteriaceae > Chryseolinea. The sequence continues at coordinate 43,846 of JBDSKX010000189.1, forward strand.
CCGGTCTCCGTGTAGTTCGATGAAATCAGAAGTGATTTCATAAATGTAATCAAGGGTATAAGGACGGTCGGGATGCCGCGACAACTGTACGCGTTGCCATCCCGTTAGATTTTCAAACGTCTCTTTTTTGAGATCGAGTATTTTCCTCTCCAGTGCTTTAACAGCGGCCTGTACATCTTTGTCGCTGTCGCTGGCCAATTGATTCATATCTACGAGTTTCGCTTCAAGTTCAGCGATGGGCTTTTCAAAATCCAATAGCATAAGGACGATTTTGTCGGCACAAAGGTATAAGGATTGTGAAATTTCGGTAATTAATCGAGGATTTTCGCGGTCGGCCACCCATCTGCCATTGTGGGGCCCATGGCTCAACCCTCACCAGATCTCTTAGTCTTTCCACTCAGAAATCGTTGTTAGATCTACTTTCCTGAATTCAACTTCCGAACCTTCGGCCTGGAGAGCAATCTGCCCTTTCCTGGCTGTGCAATCATATCCAAAATTCACAAGGTCACCGTTAACCCATACTTTAATAGTGTCTCCAAAACAAGTGACGTCCATTGCATTCCACTCGCCCAGGGCGACTTCTGAACTATCTGTTAGATTTATGATCCTCCGCTCCTTTCCTTCCGTGATACCCCATTTATCCTTTGGACCGCGGCGTCGCTCCATTTCAGGTACGGTTATATCTTCTACAATACACCAAAAGTCGCCAGCATCTTTGTTCATCATTTGCACTTCTATTGATTTAGGGAACATTCCATAGAGCGCGCGCGGCGTTGACGCGTGCACAAGTACTCCACAATTGCCTGGTTCTCCAGTGAATCTGTATTCGACATGGAGTTTGTAGTTGTGAAATTCTCGATCGGTAATTAAATGACCTTCAGGTTTACCCATACTTACAAGAAGTCCGTTCCTTATGATAAAGGATTCTTTCAGTGTAGAATCTTTATCCCGATCGGGAACGTCGATATGCCAGCCCGACAAATCTCGTCCATTGTAAAGATGCTCTGACAAGACCGAGTCGATGCCTTCATTTGCTGTTGAGTTCTCATGAGGTTGCTTACATCCAATGAACAATGCGAAGCAAGCTATTTGCGCAATAGCGGCGTAGTTGTGAATAATTGTGAGCGTGTTTTTCATGTATGTGTTCTATTCATTTGAATGCTGGCGGTGGAATTTCATCAAGACTTTTAATATTATCTTCTGGACCTCTGATCCGACCTAATCATTTCGTCCGCACCAACGGAGGGGCCACCCACACGAAGTATTGCACTGCAGAATTCCACAATCTGAGGACTCAATGGATTAAATATTTTATTGAAGATTTCGTCTCCAATCTTCTCTGAACCGGCAGTCGCTATTAGTGGGAGTGCGAACCATTCGCCAAGCAACGGTATATGGCCCATTTGAAATACCTCCAAAGCGATTTGATTCATGAATTCCACATTCCTTTCGATCAATTCAGGATTATCGTTTGTTCCAGACCGGTAAGGTCCTGCTATCAAAATGAGAAGTGGTCGAATTATTCGTGTTTCCGCCATGTAAATTCAATATATGGAATGCCAAGCGAATTGTAGAAATCTTTTCTCGGTGCTGGGAGGATTTTACTAAACTCTTCGTCGACGTTTTCGGCCATGGCCAGATTGCGGTCCTAATTGTAAACTTTGGAGGCCCGAAATGGGACAAATTGTTTCAAATGCCGACTCGCTAACGGCCTTAATATAGGTTTTTCGAGCACTTTAGGCATTGTCGTGAACTATTTATGGATGGCAATAAACTAAAGTCGAAAAAACCGTTTAACTTTCTAATGTACACTTCGACCCTTTGAAATGGCAACTGGTAGGTTGGATTGTGGATCAAGTCACTGTGGGGAAACGAGTATTTTTAAGCTTGCTTTCGATGCGTGACGCAAGGTCATAGCAATCGCCCTCAAGAATGGCATGCATTTTTCGATAGCGATATAAATCTGAATAAAAACACCATGAGAAAGTTGATCTTAAAAAGCATTTTAACATTGGTCTTGGGCGGAGCTATTCTGGCATTATCCATCACTTCCAACGCGCAGATCTTCCCAACTTCTACAGTATTGCTGACAAATAATACGATCAAAAATCACACGATAAACTCTGTAGAAGATTATGTTCAATTGGAACATTCAGTGTCTATGCTTTCTGCGAGGATTTCAGAAGCTTATCAACAGTTTCCAAACATGCAATACGTTCCTGTTTTTGACAATGAAAATGCAGTTGGGTTTATTATCACGGGAGTGAGCAGTCCAAAAGATGCAAATGAGATATCTTACGCACTTATGCAGCTTGAAGCCATCGGAGAAATGATTTCAAATGTGGATGTAAAATACCTTCCCGTTTCGGCTGGTTCTAAAAGTGCCAGAGTCAGTAAGAAGGTTGCAAATAAATAAAATATTAATTTGAAGGTACTTATAAGATGCCAGCGTTTGCTGGCATTTTTTGTTTCATGAAATTTGAAAGCATGTTCTGACGCGTCGATCACTTGCAGCTGCCTCCAGACAACTAGTTGTGTGTCGTAAGAATGGAATTAATATATTTACTAGCATTCCTCGCTTCATTTGCAACAACTACATCGCGCGACAAGGACTCTGTTTTCACTAATGCTTTTATTGGCAACAGTTGTCGCGAACATTATGTGTGCGTGTGCGCAGGTTATGAAGCCGACTTATACTTTGTTTGTCAAGCAATGCCAGGACTTCACGATCAATGGCAAGGGAGATAACCACGTATGGTCGCAAGTTCCGTGGATACCGTTGGTTCAACTGGACTCTTCAAATACGCGTTATCGGTCCGAGTTTAAAATTCTATATTCACCGACAGGTATTTACGTTGTATTTAACGGGAACGACAACAAAATTACAACAATGGATTACAAAGACTTCGATCCCATCTTCAACGGCGATGTATTTGAAGTTTTTTTTCATCCTGACCCATCAGTAAACGTTTATTATGAGTATGAAGTGAATGCTATGGGCAAGGAATTTATTCTAGCCATATCCAATCTCTCGGGTCACGACTTTCAGAGTTGGATTCCTAAGCGAACTACGGTAAAGAAGATGGTTGATGTCAAGGGCGGAGCGCAGACGGTCGACGCCGACATTAAAAGTTGGTCCGCTGAGATTTTCTTTCCCTTTGCTGCACTCGGCATATTGCCTCATACACCGCCATCAAAAGGAAGTGAATGGCATGCAAATTTTTGCCGACTTGATTACGATAGCGGAAAAATGGTGAAGTGGTCTTTTACCCCAAACATTAAAACATCTTTCCATGAACTTGGAACTTTCTACACGATTAAATTTGATTAACACAGTCAATCACCTTACTATGAAAAACTTATTCGCACTTGCGCTCAGTATTGTATCCATCGGCTTTTGTAATGGGCAGAACAAGGATAAAAAATACAATCTTTTAATAGGAACCTATACTCAACCCGGCAAGAGTGAAGGCATTTATGTTTATCAGTTTGACCCATCGACAGGAGAATCCAAGCTAAAGGCAGTTGCGAAGGGTGTAAAGAACCCAACATTCCTAGCGGTGAGTAGAGACAACAAGCATGTCTATGCAGTCACTGAAGTATCGGACGGTGCAGTTAATGCCTACGCATTTGACGCAGTATCCGGCGAACTTAAATTGTTGAACAGTGCGCCATCTGGTGGAGGCGGCCCTTGCTACGTTTCAGTTGATGATAAAAACAAATTTGTTTACGTTGGAAATTATGGAGGAGGAAGTCTGGCAGCAATTGCTGTGCAAAAGGATGGCTCATTAAACCCCACAATTCAAAAGATAGTTCATGAGGGCAAGGGGCCGAAAAGTAATCAAGACAAGCCGCACGTACATGCCTCCGTCTTGTCGAAGAATGATAAGTTTCTTCTTGTTCCCGACCTTGGCACTGATAAGGTGAATGTATATAAAATTGATGCTTCAAAGCCTGAACCACTTTCACCAGCCACACCTGCTTTCGTTTCGGTTGACGGCGGAAATGGACCAAGACATCTCACCTTCGACAGCTCTGGTAAAACAGCATATCTCATTCAAGAGATGACTGGAGTAATCACCGCCTTTGATTTCGAAGGTGGAAAGCTTACGCCAAAACAATCTGTTACCCTTCCCGTTGCGGGCGCTTCTGGACGCTTTGATGCCGCAGACATTCACATTTCTCCCGATGGAAAATTCCTGTATGGATCACTACGGGGAGATATGAATGAGATCGTCATCTTTGCGCTCGATAAGACCGGGCTTATGAGTTATGTAGGAAGACAATCCTGTCTAGGAAAGACACCCAGAAACTTCTCGATTGACCCTACTGGAAAGTTTCTTCTGGTTGCCAATCAGGAGAGTGATGATATTATCGTGTTTAAGCGCGATCAGAAGACAGGACTTATAACTCCGACTGGCAGCAAGATTTCTATCGGTGCTCCAGTCTGCCTGAAATTCGTGGCGGAATAGTCGCACGTTTTACAGAAAAGGTTTGCGCAAAGACGATTTGGATCAAATCAACGGTTTTAACTGCCGTCCGTCATTTAAACCGTAATCGCTATTCGTCTGAATTGTTAAATTCAGGGTCTTTGATACCCTTACTAACATGCTTTTGGTCGTTATCCTCTGGATGAACCCTAATCATGAAATTAAGGTTATTAAAAAATACGATATCATGGCGTTTGCCTGATAACGCAATATATTTTTTTTCCTCTAAAATGAGATTTATGAGGCTTTGGTTATTGCTGTCCGTACTTGTTATTTCTGTATCAGTTGATGCTCAGAAGAGGGACTCAGTCAAAGGGAAGCTTCCACTAATCCCTCCGATCATTATTGTCCCCATTGATACGTCTATTGTTGACGTTGCTTCGTCGGTTCCCGCAGGCAATATGCAACTGGCTGCACCAAGCAACTACAACAAATTGATAAAGCCTGACGCGATCACTCGTGTTGGGATATTCACCGTGCACAAGGTGGGTGACAAGTATTACTTTGAGATACCCGATACGCTGCTCGGAAGAGACATTCTAATTGTCACCCGGATCGCGCAAGGTGCTGCTGGTATTCGTCCCGAATACTCGGGATATTCAGGAGACCAGGTCGGCAATACTATCATTCGTTTTGAAAAAGGGCCAGAACATAAATTGTTTCTAAGGCGAATTACATATGAAGAACAGCCAGGGGACAGTTCGAATTCGATGTACAATTCAGTAATCCGTTCGAACCTCCAGCCACTGGTTGCTGCATTCGGGATTGGCGCATATTCACCCGGTGGAAAAGGTAGTGTAATAGATGTAACGGATTATATCAATGGTGATAATGATATCTTGTTCTTTAATTCCTCAGCGAGGAAGACCATGCAGGTTGGTAGTCTGCAGGCCAATATGTGTTACATCAAGGATATTAATTCATATCCGCTGAATCTTGAAGTAAGGACAATTAAAACCTACGTTCAGACGTCGAGTGATAACAACTTCACAATTGAGCTAAATACCTCTCTCGTATTGCTTCCAAAGAAGCCTATGCGAAAGCGATTTGCTGACAGACGTGTTGGCTATTTCACGGAGCGTTATACCGATTATGATGCTAATCCACAAGGCGTCAAAGTGGTCAATTACATCAAGAGATGGAGACTGGAGCCAAAGCCGGAGGACCTTGAAAAGTACAAGTCAGGTGAACTTGTGGAGCCAGAAAGACCCATTATTTACTATATCGATCCGACGACTCCTAAGAAATGGATTCCTTATCTTATCCAGGGGGTGATGGATTGGCAGGTTGCCTTTGAAAAAGCAGGATTCAAAAATGCAATCATCGCCAAGGAAGCGCCAAGTACGGCATCTGATCCTAACTGGTCTTTGCAAGATGCACGACATTCTGCCATCGTGTATAAGCCTTCCTCTATTGCTAACGCTGCAGGCCCAATCATAACAGATCCGAGGAGTGGAGAAATACTGGAGAGCCATATCAACTGGTATCACAACCTGATGTCTACACTACATGATTGGTATATGATACAATGTGGTACTACAGATCCGCGGGCCCGCAAGATGAAGTTTGATGATGCTTTAATGGGTCAGCTAATACGTGCTGTGTGTTCACATGAAGTCGGCCACTCGTTGGGACTTACGCACAACTTTGGCAGCAGTGCCGGCGTGCCTGTTGAAAAACTTCGTGATCGCGCGTGGCTTGAGATCCATGGTCTCACACCATCCATTATGGATTATTCGAGGTTTAATTACGTCGCCCAACCGGAAGATAGTGTAACTGAACGCGGTCTTATTTCACGAATAGGCGATTATGACAAATGGGCCATCCAGTATGGATATCGCTTATTACCCGAGATAAGATCTGATGTGAATGAAATTCCGTTTCTTAACGGATGGATCATAGAGAAATCCAAAGATCGACGAAATTGGTTCGGCTCTGAATTTTCAAGCGACGATCCGCGCATTCAGACTGAAGACCTTGGAGACAATGCCATGAAAGCCAGTGGCTATGGTATTAAAAATCTGCAGCGTATAGTGCCTTCGTTGATACAGTGGACTTATGAGCCTAATGAAGGCTATAAGAATTTGCGACAGTTGTACTCCGCGGTGTTAAGCCAGTTCAACTACTATCTCGGCCACGTAGCTACTTATATTGCGGGAACGTATGAGACGACAAAATCGGCGGAACAAATTGGTCCGGTATTTTCCACAGTACCAGTAACCTTGCAGCGCGATGCGTTGAACTTTCTTGGTAAGAATATTTTCCAGACGCCTATGTGGTTGTTGGATACCGCGATCCTTTCACGAACCGGTCAATCGCCTGAACAGATCATCAACGACTCTCAACATATGGTGATTAATGCAATCCTGAGCAATAGTAAATTAAACAGATTGTCGGAAGCGGAAGCGATGTATGGGATCAAAGCGTACAGACTTGTCGAGTACATGGATGACCTGGACAATATTATGTGGACAGAACTTGCGCAGAATTCGTCGATTTCGATCTATAGAAGAAATCTACAACGATACTATGTCGAGCGCCTGACGGAATTGGCTACAACAAAGTCCGGCTGGGACACACGTGATGTTGGACCCATAACCCGAAATAAGTTATATGATATAAGATCAAGAATAGAGAAATCATTGCCCAAGATGAGGGATGCAATGACTGTTTATCATTTGCGTTACATCCTTGAAAAACTTCCCGCAAATCCGAAGAATAATGGCTGAACCTTTCGCCTCAGTATTAATCGAGGAAGCAGCAATCTTTACAGAATTGTAAGTAGATCTTCCTGCATAACCAACGCGCCGGCTGGAACAATATCCAGTATTACCCCCCAGATTCGCTGGCGTTGACGACGCTCCATTTTGATTTGACTTCTGCCTTACTAACGATGAACTGACGCTTCGCGTTCCCAAGGAATTGGAGCAGAGGTCTTAATACAGGGTAGAAAATACCAGTGATGAACCAGGGTATCAAAAGGAACCAATGCTTCTTAAGTTTTTTTGGAGCCTCAAAAAAGCGTGACAAAGGAAAATTCTTAATCGTAAGAAGCAAATAATATGTCAGATAGAAACACGAGCTAACATAAAAGTACGCCATCTTAAACGATGACCTTCTAGGATTACCTCTGAATGTCCTTTTCCTGTGAACGAAGTGCATTTCGTACAGATACATGAATACTTCCACGAGGTTCATTTCAAACTGTTGTGGCATAATGGACTTGGACGGCCCGGTGTAAAGCGCATCTGTACAATAGTACGCATCATGTGTATGAAGGATCTCTATCCAAAGATCTACATCTGCATAGAATCCATATTCAGGTTTCAAATAGCCGTAACGTTCGACCAGAGAACGGCGTACCATGGCTTCACCGTATACTAATGAGTCGAAACGTTTCTTTTTGTAGAATCCATTCTCTAGCAGTTCCTCCTTTGAGATTACGCCCTCGTCATAGTTTTTGAAGGTCTGAACGATTTGATTATTTTCGTCAGTCGTAGCGATAGTGTTGAATACAAATCCAACGTTTGGATTCTGGCTTATCGCATTGTACCACTGTTCAATCAAATCACGTCTGAACCGATCGCCGTCATGAAGAATGGCAATATATTCATATCGTGCATGACGAATACCAAAATTAAGATTCTCGGGCATCCTCAAATTTGAATCATGTCTGAAGTACCGAATACGACCATCTAAGGAAGCAAAATGCTCGCATACCTCCTGCGTTTCGTCAGGAGAGCAGTCGTCGCAGATAATTAATTCAAAATCTATGAAATTCTGATTTAGAATATCTCGTATTGATTGTTTGAGCCGCTGCGCGCGGTTATAGGTGACGAGAACGATACTAACCATTGTCTACGAATTTATACCAGACTCATTTCTCAACAATTGGACCATTCCAAGTGCGAAAATGCAATGTTTTAAAAAAAATTCAGTCTCTATCAATTGTTCAGTTTGCAATCGCAACCTACGAAGATGCTGGCGATTATCCCATATAGTTGGAGGTGTAAAACCAAGGATAAAACGTAAAGCACATAGTGGTAACGTTTGCGTCTTATGACTGTGCTTGCCAATCGTTATGAAATGGGTGCGTATGGGGAATAAGTTGTGTCCCATTCTGTGTAAAACCGAAACAATTTATGGTTGACAGCAACGCTAGGGCTAACATGGCAGTTTGATCAGAAAACGCAGTGAACTTTGGAAATGCGGCAATACTACCACTTTCATGATCTCATTGTTTAGTGTTAACTAACAAGTTATGACGTGGATAATTGGCATCAACGTGCGTCGAGGTGCATGTAAATTCAAAATCATAGTGGTTTTGAACAAAAAAGATCGAGACCTCGCCATCAGCAAACATCACAGATAGAACTTGAATCACTTTTCAAATGATGCTATCATCCTTTTTATTGAAGCTATCTAACACGCCGTGTTGAATTTCTCCATGAAAGCAATTTATAGCTTGCTCCGATCGGTATTGACGCCTCCCCTATCAAGATCATTTTATTTCTGACACCCTTTATCAGTTTGAAAGGAACGATGAATGATCAATGTACTCGTATAAAATCGGCTGCAGGGAGTTTCCCAAGTAGCGATTTGATCGTCATCCGCGCTACCAACGGCTTTGCATTCTTTGTATGTACCTTGATGTAATCATCAAGTCCTTCAATGTAAACAATGTCGGACAGTGCGATTTTATTCAGTGTATAGTCCGCACGTATGTAAATATCAATGACCGTTTCGGGGGCTTTTGATGCTGATACTCATAAAATTCTTTCGCTCTCTGTACTGCCTGCTCAAATCTTTCGGGTGTGAAAGGTTTTAATAAATAGTCGACCGCACTGAGATTAAACCCTTCAACGGCATATTCACTGCATGCCGTTGTAAAGATCACCATTGTTGATTGTTTCAGTCCTTTGTAAAAGTCGATGCCCGAAAGTGCAGGCATGTTGATGTCCAGGAAAAGCAAATCTGTTGGAAACTTTTCAAGATAAGGCAATGCTTCTGTGGGCTTGTTGAAGGTCTTATCGAGTTTGATAAAGGGAAATTGCCACAAAAATTCTTAATTACGGCGAGGGCGAGAGATTCATTATCGACGGCGATCGCGTGTATCGTATCAATACAATTTGCAGATATACTTTGAAGTCTGAAACGCCATCTTCAATCTTTAAAGTATGCTTCCCAGGATAAAGCAACTGAGACGTGCTTTAGTGTTCTCGATGTCAAGTCCGCTCTGCTCTTCTTCCGAAAGCCTCAGCTTTACTTTATTGTTTGTGACTTGACACAAGAGGATATGGTCACCAATATCAATGCTGATCTTTATCGCGGAATTTTCTTCAGAGTTACGCTGTGTTTAATGCGTTTTCTACAAATGGTATCAATACCAATGGCGCGTTAGCTTTGGCCTTAAATTCACCGGTGTGACAAATGATATTTGAATAGCGCCACCAAATCGTACCTGTTGAAGGTCGATGTAACTTTTTATGTAACTAATCTCTTTCTCCGTCGACACAAATTCCGCATGCACTTCATTGATGCATAACGCATCATGGCACTTAGTTTGACGATGGCCGGTGCTGTCTTGTCTGATTTGATCAGTTGCAAGGGAGTAAATGCTGTTCAGCGTATTAAACAGAAAATGAGGATTGATCTGAGCTTTCAAATATGAAAGCTCTGCACCAAGTTTCTCCTTTTCAGCTTTCCGCCACCGGCTGCCTACTCTCAGCATCAGCGAAAGAAAGATACAATCAGAAACAGGAGAAAAACATTTTCTGCCTTGAGCATGAGCAATGGGGCACCGTGAGATTTTGGTGGTGGCGGCCGATCAGCTGGACCAGGGTGGAATGGAAAAATCATATCCGGAATTGTGACGATAATCCAAAAACTGGCAATGGTTGCCATCACAAAGTAGCCATACCGTTGCTCGAAGAATAAGATCCGGTACGAGGATCAAATAGTTGAGATAAAAGAATCCGATCAATAAAATACGTGAAAAAATCACTTCGAGATCTAGGATCATCGAACACATCAAAGGAGTCCATTGCCCCAGGGCGGAATAGTAACGGGATGGCTAAAAAAGTTATACATCCGATGATGTGCAGGGTCAACGCGATCCGTTTGTAATGGACTGTTATTTTGTATCTATGTGGAGTTGGTTTGCTCACCGACTTTACTTGTTGGGAACAAGATATGCTCTTTACCGTCCTTGGGGAAGAAATTGGAAATTATTGAGGTCATTCGATAATTTGTGTCGTCTAATCGCCTGGGAGTAATCTGTTTTAAGCGAATTTGACTAACGGCATGAAATCCTGAAAAGCACAGACTATATTGAAATCATAATCCACCTAACCATGAACCGAGTTGTAGTTATTTTTCTAATTGTTGCTGCAGCTACTAACCTATCAGCGCAGACTTTCAACGCGCGACCTGAAGGAACCCAGAAGCCTGTACTTCACGGAAAGCATTGGATGGCGATCACAGGAAAACCACTTGCAGCAACTGCTGGCGCGACGATTTTTACCAAAGGAGGCAATGCTGTTGACGCTGCATGCGCAATGCTCGCTGCAACGTGCACAATGTGGGATGTACTGAGCTGGGGTGGCGAAACCCAGGCATTAATTTATAATCCAAAGACCGGTAAAGTCATTGGACTCAATGCACTCGGGGTTGCTCCGACAGGCGCGACTCCCGAATTCTTTAAAGGAAAAGGAATGAACTATCCGCCCGAATATGGCCCGCTGGCCGCAGTCACACCTGGCACACCGGGCGGATTGTGCACGATGCTCGCCGAATACGGCACCATGAGTTTAAAAGATGTTTTAACCCCAGCCATGACATTGGCCGAGGGCTACCCCATCGAGGCTCAGACTGCTAATGCGATGGAACGCGGAAAGGCAGCTATTAAGACCTGGCCATATTCAAAAGCAGTTTTCCTTCCACACCTTGGCGAACAACGTGAAGCCCCATCGGCTGGTGAGATCTTCAAGCAAAACGATCTCCTGGAAACGCTGAAGAAGATGGTCGAAACAGAACAGTTGTCCCTTAAGAAGGGCAAGAACAGAAAACAAGCAATCTATTCCGCTATGGAAAGATTCTACAAGGGCGACATCGCGAAGGAGTTTGTCCGCGGGGCTCAGGAACAAGGTGGACTGATCACCATCAACGACCTGGCGAATTGGAAAGTGAAGACCGAAGAACCGATGAAAGTGAATTACAAGGGCATTGATGTTTACAAGCTTTCGCAATGGACGCAAGGTCCTGCTTTGTTACAGGCGCTCAACATTCTAGAGAATTATGATCTGAAGTCGATGGGTTACAACAGCGCGAGGTATATTCATACACTGTATCAGGCGATGAACCTTGCTTTTGCAGATCGTGATTTCTATTATGGTGATCCAGCTGTCGAACCTGAAGAGCCTATGAAGGGTTTGTTATCAAAAGAGTATGCTAAAGAGAGGGCAAAAGGAATCATGAACGATCGCAATGATGAGAAAGCCGGGCCGGGCGATCCATATCCTTTCGAAGGAAAGGTTAATCCTTATGGAGATTTTCTGAAACTGTGGGGCCATGCTTCCTTGATGGGTAAACCGACGAACTCATTGATCGATGAAAAGTATCTCAATCAATTCCTGTTGGGTACAACGAGTGTAGAGGCGGCCGACAAGGAAGGCTGGGTCGTTTCAATTACGCCAAGTGGTGGATGGTTGCCAGCCTGTATCGCGGGAAAGACAGGTGTCGGTATGAGTCAACGCATGCAGAGTTTTGTGACAGATCCGAAGTTAAACCCATTCAATGTAGTAGCACCAGGAAAGCAGCCCAGAGTTACGCTCACTCCCACGCTCGCAATGAAAGATGGCAAGCCATTTCTTTCATTTGCTGTTCAGGGGGGAGACTCACAAGATCAGAATCTACTACAATTTTTCCTTAACATGGTAGAGTTTGGAATGAATGTTCAGGAAGCGGCAGAGGCACCGAACTTTAATACCTATCAGATGTATATGTCGCTGGGTGGTGAAGACCGGAAACCCAAACCGGGAGCAATTTTATTGCAGACAGGGACGTCGGAATGGATTCGTAAAGAATTGTTTAATATGGGTTATAAGTTATCCTTCGACGAAAGAACGTCAGGTCCGATTAATGCAATCTATTTTGATTGGCAGCACGGGAGCATGTGGGGTGGATCCAGCAATCATGGAGAAGATTATGGAATCGGATGGTAACTTTTTACCGGATGATAATTGCGAGCGCTTTTCATACATTACATTGACAAACGTCTAACGAAAACATTCCATCAAAAAATAGCACTATGAAATTCTTGATTTTACTTTCAATTTCATCGCTAATGGTCAGGCAGACCATTGCGCAAACTTATCCTTCCAAGGAGCTACAAATAAGAACAGCTGTTCTCGCAGCGCCCGAAGCACAACGGGAGAAAGCGATGGTTTACGGCTATAGTGACAAGGGAGAGTTCATGGTGCTGCGCCAAGGAAGTAATGAAATGGTTTGCATCGCCGATGATCCAAATCAAAAAGGTTTGAACGTGTCATGTTACCATAAGGATCTTGAGCCGTTCATGATAAGGGGCCGCCAGCTCAAGAAGGAAAACAAGTCCTTCAAAGAAGTGTTTGATATAAGGGAAGCAGAGGTCAAGTCCGGAAAACTGATGATGCCCAAACAACCTACAACGTTGTTTGCCTACAGCGCCAGTGCTGATGATTATAACGATCAGACTGGTGAAGTAAAGTCTGGCAATCTCAGGTACGTAGTTTATATTCCGTTTGCTACAGCTGAATCAACAGGCTTGCCAACAAAACCTGAAGCTCCGGGCATGCCGTGGATCATGGATCCGGGAACGCACCGCGCGCATATTATGATTAATCCGCCGGCTAAAGACGGGAAGGACTAGCGTTAGCAGTTAGGAGTGATGAATTGACGCCCTGAATTTAGATTCTCATGCCATTTTAGCACTCTCAGTGCGCGGAGTGTATTCCATCGGCTGGGTTTTCCATCACCAGTCTCTAATTCAAAGTAGATTGAACCGGGATGGGTATTCTCTAATAACCAGGTGCCGTCCTGCTGCTGCTTGGACCGAACTAAATTAACAGCTTCCTCAAGCCTTGCGTCTGGGATATCTCCGACCTGGCGGAAGTATTCGAGCGCGCGCAACACGTCGTAATGCCAGCGGACAGGGAAAGAGAATTGAAGCCACGAAGGCTTTACGATTTCACCAGTTGACTTTCGTCGGAGAAGATTTCGTTCGAGCAGATATTCTTCACCTCGCCGCCTTGTTGCGATAGATTTCGCAGAGCCACCTGTTGCCAGTTCGTAGGCTAGTAATCCTTCCAGAACATTAATTGTAGTAGCAAATGACGAACGCACAGAACCATGTTCACATTCGCAGTTCCATCCGCCGTCCTCGAGTTGTTCACCAAGTAGTCGCTTCACCACCGCGCTAACATCTTGATTGAAATAGATACCTAAGGTGACAACTCTTCCATTGATACATGGCTCCACCTCTCCATCGAAGAACCGTTGCCCGGCATGTTCCCACACGCAGTGATCTCTGACCTGAGCGATGGCCTTACTTACAATTTCAGCACTTGGATCGATTCCAAATTCGTACAGTAGCTGTAGCGTTGGTAACGTAGAAATCCACGGTTGTCCTGGCGTTTTGTGGACGGATTGAAACCAACCACCTGGGAAGCATGCACCGCCAGCCCATTGTCCATCTTTACCCTGAAGGGCTAGTAATCGGGCACCCCTTCCTTCATGAGTAACACGTGCCCGTTCTGCTGCGACCACTTCAGGCGCTGCATTGAGTAGATCTCGTTGCACCTGCCACCGGATAGCGGGGTCTGAATTCAATAGCCAGTCGATTAAATTCAAAAAGTTAGAAGTTATGAGTTAGCGCATCTACCTACACCAAGCTATTTTAAGGATTGACATTATCCACTTTACATCAATGGGATTATATAGTTCTTAACAACACGCGGCGAATACCCGACTCGACCTCTCCCATCGACATGACCTGGCCACCGACTGGGCAGCGTGTTTTAGTCAGGTTTGCGCATTGAAATAACTATACAGAAACTCCTACCTATCAGGTTGCCCAAGTTTTACCATTACCAGCTTCAGAAAGCGGGATACAGCCTTTGTAAGATCCAGGAACAGCCTGATATTGCAACACTTGAGAAGCTCCGGGCTCCGAAGTGAAGAATCCAAGCATCGTAAGTTCTTTCGTCGTCAATATGAAAGGTCGTTTTGGTGCCGGCTTAGTCTCCTTTTCAGCGGTGACGGCAGCATCGTGCATCTTCTTGACAAACTCTGCTTGCTTGGTTGCATCGAGTTCTATAAACGGATCGCCCATCTCTTTTTTGGCGGCATCATCAAATTCTTTTAGGCCAGCAATATATCTGTCTGAATCTTCTTTTGAATAGACATCTTTCAGCATCAAATCGATGAAGCCCGGAACACCAACTTCCTTCGCGCCAGGTGTGTCAGTCTTTGGTATGATGATATCTACAACCTGGCCAACAAGGATGGCCTGGTCCTGACTTAGGAAAGCAGGTTTCCAATCTATTGTTTGCTTTGCTTTGCATCCATTTAATATTCCAGCAATAGCGGGGGCAGACAGCGTGCCCCCCATAATCCATGCTGTTCTTTTAAGTGCTTCTCTACGATCCATAGTGGTCTAGATTTATTCTTAAATGTTATTCTTTTTTAATTCGTTTACTGCATGGTCAACAGCTCTGGCGGTGAACGCCATGTAGCCCAGTGACGGGTTATGGCAAGCTGCCGAGGCCATGAATGATCCATCGGTGACGTACACATTTTTACAGGCATGAACCTGATTGAATTTGTTCAAAACAGATGTTTTTGGATCCTTTCCCATACGGGCAGTTCCCATTTCATGGATGCCAAGTCCAACGCCAATTTCACGATCAAAGGTGTTGACATTCTTGTAACCTGCAGCTTCCAGCATTTCGGCAGCATCAGCCGCCATGTCTTTGCGCATCTTTAGTTCGTTGTCTCTAAGCGTAGCATCAAAAGTTAAGGTTGGCAGGCCAAACTTATCTTTCTTCTCCTTGTTGAGGACAACAAAATTCTCGTGATAAGGAAGGATCTCTCCGAAACCGCCCAGCCCGATAGTCCATTTGCCAGGTTTTGCTACTGCGTTTTTCAGGTCTGTACCGATACTCATCTCCGCCACCAGATTATTCCAACCTTGGCGACTTGCTCCTCCCTGATATCCAAATCCACGTAAATAGTCTCGTTTATCTTTTCCAACATTTCTGTAACGAGGAATATACAAACCATTTGCACGTCTTCCACTATAGTATTTGTCTTCAAAACCTTCCACATCTGCACCTGCGCCGACACTCAAATGGTGATCCATAATATTATGACCAAGTTCTCCGCTATCATTTCCAAATCCATTGGGGAATCTATTGGAAATTGAATTCATCATGATGAATGTAGAGCCGAATGTCGATGCACACAGGAAGATTACCTTCGCATAAAACTCCATCTGCTCGCCGGTTTCTGCATCAAGAACTTTAACGCCGGTAGCTTTGCCTTTCTTCTCGTCATATATAAGTTCGTGAACGATCGAGTTGGGACGGAGCGTCATGTTGCCAGTTTTTTCAGCAGCTGGTAATGTCGATGAGACGCTACTAAAGTACCCACCATAAGGACAACCTCTGGAACAAAGATTTCTGTATTGACAGGTTCCTCTCTGAGGACTGTGCCCCAGCGGTGCCGTTGCGTGGGCAACTCTACCAATCGTGATCAGTCGATCAAACTTATCTTTTACTGATTTTTTC
>JBDSKX010000190.1:0-19701 GCA_039916665.1 Chryseolinea sp.
CGTTGCCCAGGAAAAGGTAAAACCCGCCCCCCTTATTAAAGATGGCAACGGACCATACCCACAGCTCATCATCCGTGGCGTGATGATGATCGATGGTACTGGAGCGCCGCCAATCGGACCCACTGACATAGTAGTTAAACAGAATAAAATAGTCTCCATTAAGACTGTCGGATATCCTGGGGTCCCCATCAAGCCTGAATCGCGTCCAAAACTTGAACCTGGTGGAATAGAGCTTCAGTGCGAGGGAATGTATTTGATGCCTGGTTTTATTGACATGCATGGGCACATTGGCGGCGATCAGGCTCCTGATGCCGAGTATGTCTTTAAACTTTGGATGGGCCATGGCATTACATCGATCAGGGATCCATCTGCGGGTAACGGACTTGATTGGGTTCTTGATCACAAGAAAAAAAGTGCAGCCAATCAAATCACGGCACCCAGGATCTTTGCTTACACAGCTTTCGGTATGGGTAGTACGGAACCTATCAGTACACCTGAACAGGCTGTTGCCTGGGTCGTCGCTAATAAGAACAAAGGTGCCGACGGTATTAAATTCTTTGGAGCCAGTCCAGCCATCATGGAAGCTGCACTGAAAAAAAACAAAGAGTTGGGACTGCGTTCGGCGTGTCACCATGCACAGATGGATGTTGCCAGATGGAACGTCGTGAATTCCGCAAAGGCGGGACTAACTTCGATGGAACATTGGTATGGCCTACCCGAAGCACTCTTTACCGACCGAACCATTCAGGATTATAGGCTCGATTTTAATTATCAGAATGAACAACATCGTTTCGGTGATGCAGGAAAACTTTGGGAGCAGGCGGCTCCGCCATATTCTTTGCAATGGGAAAAGGTAATGGATGAATTATTGGCGCTCGACTTCACGATAGATCCCACCTTCAATATATATGAAGCAAGTCGTGACTTACATCGCGCCAGACGTGCAGAATGGCATGAAGACTACACGCTTCCGTCCCTCTGGAAATTTTACCAACCCAGCAAAGTATCGCATGGTTCATACTGGCATGCATGGGGAACTGAAGAGGAGGTGAGTTGGAAAAAAAATTATGCGATATGGATGACCTTTATAAATGAATACAAGAACCGCGGTGGGCGGGTCACGACCGGATCTGATTCGGGATTTATATTTCAACTGTATGGCTTTGCTTATATCCGTGAACTCGAACTTTTGAGAGAAGCTGGATTTCATCCCCTTGAAGTGATACGGTCTGCAACATTGTATGGCGCAGAAGCGCTTGGCAAGGATAAAGAGATTGGATCTGTCGAGGTTGGTAAGTTGGCAGACTTTGCCATCGTGGAAGAAAATCCGTTACAGAATCTGCAAGTATTGTATGGTACTGGTGCAATCAAACTTACAGATGACAACAAAGTTGTCCGCGTTGGCGGCGTAAAGTACACGGTGAAAGATGGGATTGTGTATGATGCGAAGAACCTGCTGGCGGATGTTCGTAGAATGGTGGCAGAAGACAAGGCGAAAACGGGTTTTGTGATCAAGCAACCTGGCGTTGAGTAAAATAGTAAAGTTTTCAAAAGACAATAAGTCTCGATTGCAATGCGTGTATTTGAAATGAAGAACCAGCTAAAAGCGGAGGAGGCCTTACAGTTTCTCGCGACTATTTATCTGGTGTATCAGCTACCAGTGCCAGGCTGGTTGTATTGGGCACTGTTAATTGTTCCTGACCTTTCTATGTTAGGATACCTTGTTAGTGCCAGGATTGGTGCAATAAGTTACAATGTGGTCCATCACAAAGGGATTGCAGTTGCTATTTATCTCATCGGACTTTACCTAAGCAATACTGAACTTCTGTTTGCTGGTCTGTTGTTGTACGGCCATAGTTCGATGGATAGACTTAGTGGATACGGTCTTAAGTATCCTGATAGTTTTAGAAACACTCACCTGGGAATGATCGGTAAGCCATGAGCACTTCAGAATCTATACTCAATCAAGAACATATTTTCGTAAAGCACATGGTGTGTGATCGCTGTGTCATGGTTGTTAATCAGCTGTTGGAGAGACTTGGCCTCCATGCCGTGTCTGTCAAGCTTGGTGAAGTCGTACTCGATCGACAATTAACGGACGATGGATTGGAAAATCTGCGAGCTTCTTTGTCAGGATTCGGGTTTGATCTGATAGATGATAAGAAATCCAAAACAATTGAACAAATCAAAAATCTGATCATTGGTATCGTTCATCACCAAACCAGGATCAAGACCAATCTTTCAGATTATCTTGCAAAGGAAATAGGACGTGATTACTCATACATCAGTAATTTGTTTTCTGAAGTTGAAGGCACGACAATCGAGCAATATTATATTCATCAGAAGATAGAAAAAGTAAAAGAGCTTTTGGTTTACGGTGAACTTAGTCTCAGTCAGATCGGCGACGAACTAGGCTATAGCAGCGTCGCACATCTTAGTAATCAGTTCAAGAAGATCACGGGACTGACGCCATCGCACTTCAAAAAGATAAGAGAGAACAAAAGGGTGCCGATAGACAAAGTGTAGGACAGGAGAATTATGAATGCGAACTAGACGGCCTGTTGTTCTTATTCACTATCGCGTGTCCTCTGCGCTAAATCCACAACGCATGCGCCATACTACGAAGCACGAATAATCCATAATTTGAGTAGTCTTCAGGGGTTCATATATCGCTTAAACCACCATTGGAATACGATAAGTCCCCAAATCCGTGCATGTACATCGCCGGGGTTGGAGGAAAATAACTGTCGTTTGAGTTTGTCGATCTCGGTATAGTCGAAGACACCTTGATTTTGGATAAATTTTTCTGAAAGCAAATCATCAAGAATCAGCGACTTCATGTCCGTCCTGAACCATTTAAGTAATGGTACTTCAAAGCCTTTCTTGGGACGATTGTATAATTGACGGGGAAGAATATCTCTGAAAGAATCTTGCAAGATTCTCTTTCTGATCTTGTTATTAATTTTGTATGACTCGGGTAAACCAAATACAAAGTTCACGACCTCGTGGTCGAGGAAGGGCACGCGAACTTCAAGGCCATTTGCCATGCTCATCATATCGACTTTGGTGAGCATGTCACTCGCGAGGACAAGGTTCATGTCGGTGATAAAGATGTCATTCATGGATTCCTGGTCAGGCAGTGTCTTAAGAATATTCTTGCGTCGTGGTACAAATTCCTTGAGCCACATGTTGATTCTTAAATCAGGATGCAACATTTTAAGCGTTTCGTCTTTGTTTGCGTATCCAGCCCATTGCCAATAGCGGTCTTTTGACGATAAAGTCATTCCATCTACAAAGCGGTTCAACTGACGGGCCTTGTTGCTCCATTTACCATTCCTCGATTGTGGCGCCGCCTTCCAAACAGAACTTAAAGATTTCACCAACCCTTCTTTCCATCCTTTATGAATCACCCGATAGGCAGCGGCATGTTTGTTGTATCCGCCGAGCATTTCGTCTGCACCATCGCCAGACAGTGCTACCGTTGCGTGTTTACGTGTCTCTTTGCTAAGAATATATACTGCAATTGCCGAAGAGTCTGCGAAAGGTTCATCAAGATAGTCAAGGATACTATGCAGGTGAGAATAGAGATCAGCATTCGATAGGGAAAATACCGTATGCTCTGTTTTCAGTTTCTTTGACACCAATCGTGCATAAGAAGTTTCATCGAAGAATTTCTCGTCCCGAAAACCGATTGAGAAAGTATGCAGATCGGGTTTATGTCGTGCTGCAAGCGCTGTTATTACTGACGAGTCAACTCCGCCGCTGAGAAAAGAACCCAGTGGCACATCCGACACAAGTCGTTTCTTAACCGACCCTTCAAGGACTTGTTTAAATTTCTCTTTTGCGTCAGGATACGAAATCTTGTTTGTAACTGGCTTGCCCGGCTCATATGGAATTTCATAGTAAGATTTAATTTCGAGACTTTTTCGCTTTACTACCATATAGTGTCCTGGCAAAAGCTTCTTCACATCCATAAAGATGGTGTCAGGTGCCGGGATATAGTTCAGTTGCAGATATATGTAAAGCGAGTTGTAGTCAAGTTTTTTTTCAATACCATATTGAAGAATAGACTTCATTTCGGATGCAAATATGAACTTGTCATCATCAAAGAGATACAGCAGTGGTTTTATCCCGAAGCGATCGCGCGCTACGAAAAATGTTTCTTCCTGTTTATCGTAAATACAAAACGCGAAGAACCCATTAAGCTTACTCAGACATTTTTCCTGTTCAAGGATGTAAAGTTTGAGTAGCACTTCGGTATCAGAGTTGGAAAAGAACGCAACTCCTTGTGACTTTAATTTACTTCTCAGCTCCTGGAAATTAAAGATCTCTCCATTGAAGATAATACAATAACGGTTTGTTTCATCCCACATGGGTTGATTAGCAACGGCGCGGGTGTCAATTATGGATAATCGTCTGTGACCAAGACCTACCCACTCGCTAAGATAAATATCCTGAAAATCCGGGCCGCGTTTTTGTAGTGCCATGGTTGCGTTGGTTACATGGATCTTATTGAATTTGCCAACAAGATTGAACGCGAATATTCCGGTGATTCCACACATTGCAGGTTTGTATTAAAATCGGAAGTTAGAAAGTTTAAAAGATGATTGTAACTTGATTTCTTCTTAATGACAAATTGGATGAGGAAAGAACAAAACGAAGGGTTGGAATTTAAAAGCAGCGGAAACGAACTGTCCCTTGGCGTCGAGATAGAGTTGCAGGTGCTGGATGCGACTTCATTATCACTCACGCCGCGTGCTCAAAGCATTCTTGATGAATGTCAGTGGGAGAAGCTTGATCATGAATTTTTTCAAAGTACACTGGAGATCAAAACTGGTATTTGTTCGGATATAAAGTCTGTTGAAAATGACCTGAAGGAAACGTTAGATCGGGTTTGGCCAACTGTGCGGAAACTCAATCTGACGTTAGGGTCTAGCGGGACACATCCTGTCGCAGATTACCGGGAACTGCTGATCACAAGCTCACCGAGATATAATCAGCTCGTTGAAACAAATCATTGGATCATCAGGAGAATGGCAGTTTATGGAATGCATGTGCATATTGGGATGCCCTCGGGTGATACATGTCTGCAGTATGGTTATTTCTTCATGCACATGCTCCCGCACATATTCGCGCTGTCTGCGAGTTCTCCTTTCTGGCAGGGAAAGGATACTGGACTTGTGGCTTGTCGGCCAACGACCTATGAATCGCTGCCAACGGCCGGACTACCGTATTTTGCAAAGGACTGGAAAGGATTTCAATCGCTCTATGCTTTCTTGCTAAAGTCGAAGTCTATCGAAAGCATGAAAGACCTTTGGTGGGATGTCCGTCCAAGTCCTGGCTATGGAACACTTGAATTGCGTTTTTGTGACCAGCCGGCGACAATGTATGAGACTGCCGCCATTGTTACTTTCATACACTTGCTTGCACACTGGTTTAGAGAGCATGGTGCGGACTGGTCAATGTCACACCCTCCGTTGAAGCAATGGATCTTTCGCGAAAACAAGTGGCGGACGATGCGTGATGGACTGGATGCAGAAGTTATTGTCACACGAACCGGCACAACAAAGTCGCTTCGGAAAGACACTTTGGACTGGATAAAGAAACTTGAGCCTTTTGCATCAGCTCTGGGCTATCAATCCTATTTATCGACGACAAAAGAATTGGCGATGCGTGGAAACAGTTCTCAGAGACAGCATAAAATATTTCAAAAAACCAACGATCTCCAGGCTGTTGTTGAACATAATGTAAGGGAATTTCAAAATGGTCATCCTGATTGGTTGACTTAACAAATCTTTTAGTTTGGAACCAGACAATGAATAGTCACCTTCAGCCGACAGAAGCGAACATGATTTTTCAGCATGTTGGTAAATTCATATCATTGACCACCGACGAGCAGTTTTTTTTTGAGTCACTTCTTTCAAGGCGTGACTATTCAAAACGTCAGGTCATTCTCGGTATCGGAGACGCTTGCAGGTTCCAGAATTTTGTCTTGCTTGGCAGTCTTAAAGTGTACTATCTCGATGAGCAGGGAGAAGAACACATTGCGAAGTTCGCCATGGAAAACTGGTGGGCGTTTGATATCCAGAGTTTTTTTGAATCGTCTCCGTCGTACTATGGCATCAGGTGTTTGGAAGACACAACTGTGCTTCAGCTAAGTCAGCAAGCCTATGAGACATTGCTCGCCAGAATTCCTTCCTTTGAGAAATTTTATAGGTTAATGCTGCAACAATCATTTATAGCACTCCAGCACCGCATAACTCAGAGCCAGTCACTAACTGCGGTTGAGAAATATGTTCAATTCCAGGAGAAGTATCCTGGGCTCGAAAGCCGCATTTCGCAAAAGAACATTGCAGCATATTTGGGTATCACGCCCGTTTTTTTGAGTATGATCCGCAAGCATGAAATTAAAAAACATTAAACTACTTTAATTTCTGAGGTATATGATTGCTGTTCATTTGCGTAAAAAAACGTCAATGAAAAATGTAATTATTGAAACTTCGGAAGACTGGACAGGACTCATCCTCAGATTAACGGCCGCGTTGATCATGTTGCCTCATGGATTACAAAAGCTATTGGGTGTGTTCGGTGGCTTCGGTTATACAAAGACCATGAACTATTTTACAGGTACCATGAAACTGCCCTGGATCGTTTCATTTCTTGTTATTATTATTGAATGCGTTGCACCGGTCGGACTCATAGCAGGTTTTATAACCCGATTCTGGGCCTTGTTGTTGCTCTTCGTGATGATGGGGGCAATTCTGACAACGGCCGGCCGGCATGGCTTTTTTATGAACTGGAATAGTGGACAGCAAGGCGAAGGGTATGAATACCATTTACTGTTCATCGCCATTTGTCTCAGCATCATCATAATCGGCGGAGGAAGATATTCGGTCGATGCGCGACTCTAACCATGCTCTTAAAGGGTAGCATCGTATCTGGTCGCCATTTGAGTATACCTCGAACAACATTTCATGAATAAGACTCCTGGAATCGGGAGTATATTTTAAATTGCATTAAAATCGAATCGATGCCATTAGCTCATGGACTATAAAGTGTCGCCACTAAAAATATTTGGTGACATCCGTTTTTGGATTATTCTGTGTTTCGTAGCGCGCTTGTATGCTATCACAAATCCACCACTGGAAGTAGGTCATAACTGGCGTCAAACAGATGGCCTGATGATTGCCAGAAATTTTTATGAAAATAAGGCTGATATACTTTATCCAACGGTTGACGTTGGCGGTGATCGAACGGGAATAGTGGGCTGCGAATTTCCAATCCTCAACTATTTGGTGTACATATTATCGCTAGTGTTTGGATACCACGATTGGTTTGGCAGGCTAATCGTGCTTGCTAGCTCCTCAATTGGTGTTCTATATTTTTACAAAATCGTGTTGCGGGAATTCGGTGAGCGACCTGCGTTCAACGCGGCGATCTTGTTGATGTTTTCATTTTGGTTTTCTTATTCGAGAAAGAACATTCCCGATGTGTTCGCCGTCTCGCTTTGTCTGGTTGCGTTGTATCATTCGATTAGGTTTCTCGAGGATGGTGTTTGGTGGCGGGTCGTCGTATTTTTTGTATTGGCCGCGCTTGGATGCCTATCGAAAATCCTGGCCGCTACAACGCTCACTGTACTGGCATTTCCGATACTTAATGCGTCAATTCCAATTATCCGGAAGGCGATCGTAACCTTAATCGCCACTTTTATTCTGGGTATTGTTTGCTGGTGGTACTTTATATGGGTGCCACATCTAAACGAAACTTATGGTTTTGGAGAGCATTTTTTTATGGGCTTAAGTTTTCAGGAGGGCGCTGCGCGCATTATGTCTGACTTGCCCAGAATGCTCAAGCGGTTTTATGATACCCCAATGAAATTCACGGGCTTTGCTGCATTTGTTTTTGCGCTTGCATTGGTCATCAGAAAAAAAGACTGGCTTGCGCTTGGGCTATTTGCAGTGCCCTACTTTTCGTTCCTGATCATTTTGATAAAAACAGGCACCAGCGCAGTTGGAGACACGTATTATGTGCTGACCATGATTGTTCCTATGGCGTTTATTACCGGGTATGGGCTTAGCTATCTTAACAATACTAGGATCGTTAATTTTATACTTCTCGTTGTCGCGATTGAAAATATCGCCGCGCAGATTTATGACTTCAGGATCAGACAACCTTTTAGGTCGCTGGAAGCCCTCGAAGGCATTATGGATGGCTTTTCAAACCGTACCGATAAGATCTGTATCAGTGGAGAATCAACAGAACCAACATCTATGTATTTCGCCCACCGCAAGGGCTGGGTTGCAACCAACGAAAATATGATGGATCCGGCATTTACGGGGGATATAAAGCAGAGAGGGTGTAAATATGTAGTAATCGTCAGGAAAAGATACGGAGACGTTACTTTAAACTACCCCGTTGTCCACGACTCAGAATATTTTAAGGTCTATAAACTTGATTGATTGTGTCAACTAAAAAAGTGTCTATCGTCATCCCTGTCTTTAATGAAGCTGCAAATGTTGCCATATTATTGACGGAACTCCTGGCATGCGTTAAGAATTTGCCATACGAATTTGAATTCATATTTGTCGATGACGGGAGCACAGATCAATCGCTGGCTATTATCAAGCAACTGGCAATGTCAGACGCTCGTGTTTTCTTTGTTGAGCTTTCAAGAAATTTCGGCCATCAGTATGCTTTGAAGGCTGGCCTGGATATCTCTAACGGTGACTGCGTAATTTCTATGGATAGCGACCTGCAGCATCCCCCCGAAGTAGTAGTCAAATTAATTGAAAAGTGGGAAGAGGGATATGATGTTGTTTATACACGTCGACAGGATGATTCATCACTTCCGTGGATCAAGCGCAAAACATCGACGGTGTTTTACAATATGCTGAACCGTCTCTCTGATCTGAAACTTGAACATGGCACGGCGGATTTCAGATTGATGAACAGAAATGCCTTGAATGCCTTCGCCCATCTGAATGAGAGTGAACTCTTCATAAGGGGACTTATCAAGTGGGCAGGTTTCCGACAAACAGCGATTGATTACAAACCTAAGGATCGTCACACAGGAAGAAGCAAGTATAATTTTAAAAAGATGGTGTCCTTTGGACTTCGCGGCATAACATCTTTTAGTGTTAAACCCCTGCAGATGATCGCGTACCTTGGAATGACACTATTTTTCATATCGATGATACTTGCGCCCTATGCTATCGTAAGTTATCTGATGGGCAAGGCTGTATCGGGCTGGACTTCATTGATGATCTCCGTGATCTTTTTTGGAAGCCTTCAGTTGCTAATGACTGGTGTTGTGGGATTGTATATCAGCAAATTGGTTATACAGTCTAAGCAACGACCGTTATACTTTATACGGGATACGAATTACAAACAACCACAAAATTGAGCGCGGGTCTAACCGTACTCTTGTCGTTTGATATCGAGGAATTTGACATGCCTTTAGAGTATGGCAAGAATATTTCCATCGAGCAGCAACTGGAAATATCGGCCCGGGGAACTCAAATCATCCTGGATATATTGAAGGCGAATAATGTAAAAGCTACCTTTTTCAGCACTGTAGTTTTTGCGAACCATGCAGACGCCTTAATCAGACGTTTGGTTGAAGATGGTCACGAGCTTGCTTCTCATGGATACTATCATTCCAGTTTTGAGGTGAAGCATCTTCTGAATTCAAGACTGTCATTAGAAAAGATTGGCTCTACACGAATAACGGGTTTCAGAATGCCGCGAATGAAACCGGTCGACGACCTGGAAATACAACGTGCCGGGTATACGTATAACTCTTCACTGAATCCAACGTATTTACCAGGCCGGTATAATAACTTTAATAAACCGCGTACTATTTTCCGCGAATCAGAAGTCTTACAGGTTCCGGCATCCGTAACTCCGTTCTTCAGATTTCCCCTGTTCTGGTTGTCATTTCACAATCTTCCATTGCCGTTGTATCAAGCCGCGTGTGAACGCACCGTAAAAAAGGATTGTTACCTGAACATCTATTTTCATCCCTGGGAGTTCACTGATCTTTCAGATGAAAAACTTGGAATGCCCTGGTTTGTAAAAAAGAATTCCGGTCAACAAATGATCAATAGATTTGCAGATACGATTTCATGGATGAAAGGTAAGGGCTACCAGTTCAGTCGCATCAATTCATACTTGGAGGCAAGTGCTAATGTTCCACGTAACCCAGAGAATGGAAGAAGTCGTTCATGATCGAGTCTTTCTTGAAGTTCTCCCAGACTTTAATCTTGTGCGGATTGTTGGGACGATCAACAAATTTGTCATTGATCATGATGGGTGCTGGCACTGTGATATTCTCGGCCCACGATGGATTTTTTACTATGGCTACTGCTGCCATATCGAAAAGCGCTCTGAACTGGCCTCCCTGATCATAATGAATATACTCAAAAAGGTTCGCCAGGTAATCTCCCAGATTAGTAAACTGACCGCCGTGTCTCCCCGTGATAGGTAATGTATGTTTGGGACCAAGTCCCGGAAGTCTTTTCAATGCATCCTGTTTGGACAACTGCACTGCAGCGGTGCCGCTTGGTTCGCCGAATCTCACAGTGACGAACTCAGTTTCAATGTTGGTGTTTAAAACATAGTTCATAGAGGCCGAATCACTTTCAAGATTGTATTCTCCACGATTCGGATAGTTTGAGCCGAGCCAAACAAGCCGGATCTTATCAGCAAGACCTGGATCTTTTTGAAGCGCTAAGGCCATATTTGTCAGCTTACCCACCGCGATGACCACCAGCTTGCCCGTTGGATTATTCCGTGCAGTGCGGGTGATAAGTTCGACGGCTTCATAACCATCAAATGTCGGATTGTTAATTTTTGGGGAAATTTCCTTAAAATTTTTGTCTGCGCCTTTAATCAATGGAATTGTATCGATCTGGCAAAGCTTCATGATGCGATCGGCTTCTTTGTATTGACTATCGATGTTGCCTCCACCCATGGTAGTATTAACTGTGATACCCAATAAATCAAAAACATCCTGATTATAAAAGAGGTACGCTAGTGCATGTTGATCATCGAGTTCGTTGTTTGCATCAGTATCAAATATTACAGGAATGCGTGCTTTTGATGATTCAGCAGCGACCTCAGCCATTTCTTTGGTTTCAGGCTTGCAGGATAAAATCAATAGTGACGTAGCCAGAAGCAATGGAAGACTAACGGTGACTGATATCTTTGCGATGTAATTGATCGATTGGTTAATCATTGAGATAAGGTTTAAGCCGTCGGGGCAATTTTAGAATAGATAATTAGTCCAAGTCCGACTACAAAGAATGCGAACATAAGATAAAGCAATGTATTGGTACCCGAAGGAGCCGCTTTGAATTCCTTCCAGATAAACACTCCCCATATCGCAGCGACAAGAACTGCACCCTGGCCAAGCCCGTAAGAGATCGCTGGCCCTGCTTTGTCGGAGGCAATAATACTGAATGCCATGCCAACACACCAGATCATACCACCTAGCATACCGGTTAAATGACTTTTATAATCTCCTGCGAAGTAAGCTGAATAATTTACAGGCTGACCTTGCACAGGCATCCTCATCAACACGGTGTTGAATAAAAAATTGCTGATGAAAATGCCAATTGAGAAAAATACAATCGCGGAGTATGGTGTAAGCTTTCCTGCTTCTGGAGTTTGGAAGTTTAAGACCATTCCGTCGACCACAAATCCATAGAACTGAGACATCAGGATACCAGCAACTACCGATATGATCAATCCCTTTGACGAGACGTTTTTCGTTGACCCTGTTAGTTTTTTGTAAGCGATTGCATTGACAATAATGCCGCAAGCAATAAGGGCGACACCTGTGAATATCAGTGTTGGATTTCCAGAGGGAATACGGAAGTAGTTATCTATAACTCCCCATATCAACGCTATCCCTATGCCAACAGGAAAGGCGACGGACATTCCGGCAATCGCTATAGCGGCAATGAGTAATATGTTCGCCAAATTAAAAACGACGCCACCGATAATTGCACTACGAATACTTTCTGTGTCGGCTTGAGAGACATCAGTCATAAACCCTCTGCCCATGGTTCCCATACTTCCAAGGGTGAAAGCAAAAAGTAATGCCATCAGTAAGATGCCCAAAACATAATCCCAATAGAACAGCTCGAAGCGCCAGGATCCTTCCGCCAGCTTTTGCGTGTTAGCCCACGAACCCCAGCATACCATCGTTATAACACAAAAGAAGACAGCAAGCGGATAAGTTTCTATAATAAACATAGTGCAGTTGATTTTAGTATCTACTTGCGTACAGCCATTATTGGTGCATTGGAGTAAACAATGAACGAATTGATCTTCACCGGATTGGCTTCGTCAGGGTTTAGTAGTTTTATTCTGACAGTATGTTTCTGCTTTGGAAGTTGATATTTCCAACAGATCTCGTGACGACGAGTTGTAAAGCTCGTGGGTAGCTCGAAGGTTTCGCTCAGCTTGTCATCGATATACAACTCTGCCTTCCCTATATAGCCAGACTTTGAATCCCATTTTGCATACTCGCCAAGAACAACAAATCCAATCCCGTCAAAATCAAACTGATATTCTCCGTTGAGAACTTTGCCGATGCTTCTCTTTTCGGATGGATAGTGCCCCTCGAAACTTTGCTCGAACTTTACAGCCTTTGGTTGCTGCAATTTTATCGTCACGCTATTTGCGTCCAGCTTGCCACCATTTTTTTCAATCATCTTCAGCGCTTGGCCATATCCGATTTCATAGACATCGTTTAGTGACATCGTTGTGTATTTGAAGTTGATCGGTTCGGCTTCCTTTAATCCCATCTTCCAATAGTCAGGTATCTTGCTGTATCCGAGAACAGCGCCAAGGATACCTCCTGCAGAGGAAGGATTACAATCTGAATCCTGACCAGCACGCGTTGAGATTTCCATCGTCTTTGTAAAATCACCATTGCCATAGAGTAGCCCCATCACAACGTAAGCAGCGTTCACTGTTGCATCAATGTTGAATGGAACAAAGACACCATCCGGACAACCGATGTCTTCCGTCCATTTTTTTTCAATCTCAAACCAGGTCTTTTTCCAGTCGTTGGGGTATTGTTTGTGCCATAAAATAACATCACTGATTACTTTGTAAAATCTGCTTTTTGCAGGTATAGTCTTTAATGCTTCTCTAACAACATATTGAATATCATTTGATGTGAATGCTAACGTATACATCGCGCCCACATAGATTCCTCCATACCAGCCATCTCCATAATTCATGATGTGACCAATCTTGTCGCTGATCTCTGATGCTGTGTTTGGCATTCCAGGAGACATCAGCCCTGCAAAATCTGCTTCAATCTGATAATCGATGCAATCGGCATGTGGATTATTCAGCCAGTGACCTGATTCAGGCGCTGCTATCCCGTGAAGAATATTATAACGGCCGGCCTGGTTGGCGTGCCATAGCATATATCCGGCGTTCGCGTAGGCCTTAGCAAATTCTTCTACCGGTGCGTCAAGTCCGTGTTTTTCAAAGACATCAACGAAGGTTAAGTCCATGTAAACATCGTCGTATAGCCCGGCGTTATTTTCCATTGTAGTTTTGAGGTATCCGTCGTACCACGAGACCGGCGTATAATCTTGGATCATCGTGCCACAGAATCTGAATTCTGTAGGGCCGCCGAAAGTCACACCAACGGTTTGACCAGCCCACCCTCCCTTGATCTTATCTTTCAATACTTCTTTCGGGATTGTCAGATTTTGTGGTGTGGTGATCTTTTTTTCCTGCGTCCATCCGGAAATAGTCAAGGACATCAGGATTAGAATTGCGATTTTCTTCATAAGGGTTTTAAGATTTTATTCGTTCAGCCATCATGGCTGTAAGCTCGTTTCGATAAGGTGCCGATGATTGAGCACCCATTCGTGTTACTGACATCGCCGCAGCGTAATTAGCAAACTCAACCGCCACTTCCAATGTGTTTCCTTCGGACATCGCTACAGCAAGGGCACCATTAAAAACATCGCCCGCAGCCGTTGTATCGATTGCTTCAACCAAGGGGGCTTTGATGTGTGAACTGCCGGTGGCAGTAAGAATGAATGACCCTTCGGATCCCAAAGTGATGATCACGTTCTCAACACCTCTCGATCGCAGATTTTCTGCCGCAAGCTGCGCACTGATAAGATCCTTAATTGCAATTCCGGTGATGAGTGCAGCTTCAGTTTCATTGGGTGTGATGAGATAGAGGTATTGGAATAACTCATCCGGAAGTTTTTGTGCTGGCGCCGGATTAAGGATCATTTTACTCCCTAATCCTTTTGCAAGTTTGGCTACATGCATAACCGTTTCAATAGGTGTTTCCAGTTGAGCAAGAAATATGGAAGCATTGGCAATGTCATTCTTGGCGACATCCACGTCGTAAGGCGACAACATCGCATTCGAGCCCTGTGCTACTACGATTGTGTTTTCTCCTTGGTCGTCAACTGTAATTAATGCGACACCTGATGCATATGATGCGTCGGTTTTGATCCACGACGTGTTGATACCTTCTTTATTGAACTGATCAATGGCTTGTTGACCAAAGATGTCTCTACCGACTTTTGCAATGAAAATCACATTGCCACTCAGGCGCGCCGCGGCAACTGCCTGATTCGCGCCTTTGCCGCCGGGGAACATAAAAAATTGTCCACCGAGTATTGTTTCTCCAGGAACTGGAAAATGGGCTGTTTTAATCACCATGTCCGTATTGGAGCTACCAACAACGACGATGGAATGAGGAATGCTCATAGGAGTTCAGGAAATTGAAATCGATTCCGATAATAGGGGAATTTTATCAATACCTAAAGTAAATGCATGTGTTTTACCTCGAATATGTGATCAGAGGATAGGAACGCGATTGGCTTGCGGGGATGGCGATAGAACGATAGGGTGCGGAATGCAAATAATCAACAGTCAATAATCAATATATTCAATAATCATGATGGACTAGACCCCATTCTTTGATTTCGAGGCTTAAAGGTTCGCGCTTTCCGGTAGTCTTTTGTATGAACTTGATTTATAAACCAGCCACCAGCAATTAAAATCCAATAAAAAATAGGGTCTAGTCCATCATGAACATTGACTTATTGATTATTGACTGTTGATTATTTCATGCTACTATTCCAGTTAAAAGATCTTTCCCGGATTCAGGATCCCTTTTGGGTCAAATGCTTTCTTGATTCCACGCATCAACGAAAGGTTGGCTTCCTTCATTGCAATGGCCATGTATGGACGCTTCGCGATGCCAATACCATGTTCGCCTGATAACGTGCCACCCAGACTAACGGCAAGCTTAAATATTTCGCCGATACCTTCGACGATCTTTGTATTCCATATTTCATCGCTTATGTTTTCTTTTAATACGTCGACGTGAAGATTTCCATCGCCAAGATGTCCGTAACATACAGAGTTGAATCCGACTTGCTTGCCAATTGCCTTAATACCGGCGATCAACGCAGGAAGGTTTGCTCTCGGCACAACAACATCTTCTGCCTTATTGATAGAGTATGCTTTAATGCCTGGCGAAATGTTCTTACGTATCTTCCACAGTTCGTCTTTTTGCGCTTCGCTATCAGCAAACAGAACTTCGCCAACATTATAGTTTTCGACTACAGCCATCACGCGTTCTGCATCGCGCATTAGTACTTCATCATCATTACCATCGAGTTCGCATAGAAGATATGCGTCCATGTTTTCGGGAAATGGTGTCGTAACCTTTGCAGCATATATCTTCTCGCAATAATCAATCGTCTTCATTGCGGCGTCGCGTTCAAAGAATTCCATTCCAGATGGAGTAATGCCGGCCCTGAAGATTTCTGCAATGGCCTTACATGCTTCAGCGCTGGTGACAAATGGAATAAGCAACAACACATTCTTTTGCGGAAGGCCTCTAAGTTTGAATACAATTTTTGTGATGATACCCAAAGTACCTTCACTGCCACACATAAGTTGTGTGAGATTATAGCCTGTCGAATTTTTTAAAACATTGGCGCCGGTCCAGATGATTTCACCGTTGGGGAGCACGACTTCAAGATTCAAAACGTAATCGCGCGTTACGCCATACTTTACCGCCTTAGGACCACCGCTGTTTTCAGAAACGTTTCCGCCGATAAAGCAGGAACCACGGCTCGCAGGATCAGGAGGGTAGAACAGACCCTTTTCTTTGACAGCGTTTTGAAATACTTCGGTGATAACACCGGGCTCAACAGTGGCCTGAAGATTCAATTCGTCGATTAACAGAATCTTGTTGAAGCGCTCCATGCTGATGACAACGCCTTTTTGAACGGGAAGTGCACCGCCGCTCAAGCCGGTACCACCTCCTCGTGGCGTTACAGGGATCATGTGCTCACTGCACAACTTCATAATGCGGCTTATCTCATCCGCAGTTGCTGGTTTCACTACTACATCGGGAAGAAATGAATGATCTTCCGTCTCATCATGAGCGTAATCGTAACGTTTTTCCTCGTCGCGTATTGTGTTCGCGGCACCAACTATCTCCTCTAATTGATCCAGGATGTCAATAGAAACTTCTGTAAATGGCATGAAAGATTTATATTTGACGTTATTTTTTAAACTAAGAGTATGAGATTTTTTCAGCTCAAAATTAATCAAAAGCTTAGCCTCATTTTGTGTCTTGGCTTTACCCTTTTTTTAGTGTCTTGTTCCTCTTCTAAAAAACTGGTGGTTCATAGAGGCAAATTAGGCAAAGTAGATAAGGTGGGCAATGTCGATAAAGGAGATAAATCAGATCACGGCGACAAAACGGAACATGTAGCCGAAGTCGAAAGAGAAAAGGATGACCCGGATAATAAAGTAAACAAAGTCATTTTCACTGCGCGAACCTATATCGGAACACCTTATAAGTATGGGGGAACAACGCGATCAGGGATGGATTGTTCCGGATTGCTGCTGAACTCTTTTAAAGCTGTTGAGTTCAATCTCCCCAGAAGTTCGGCAGCTCAGAGTCATGTTGGAAAAGAGATTAAAAGAATGAATGATCTTGAGCCTGGCGATCTGGTTTTCTTTGCGACCGGCAAGAAAAAAGATGAGATCACGCACGTTGGGTTGGTCACCGATGTCAAGGCCAAGGACAATATTAAATTCATCCACTCATCAAGTTCACTCGGAGTCGTGGAGACAAACCTCTACGCAGAGTATTATCAAAAGCGCTACCGCGGCGCACGCAGGGTCATCCGTACTGACTAGCCATAAGATCACTTCACAATTAGTCATCAACCAATCATCACGATTGTGCATCTATCGGCCATTAATCATTAACATTTTGATAAGCGTTGTGAAAAGCGAGACTCCTGACTCATGAAGCATGACTTTTTTTGTATCTTCCAACACAACTTATCCTATGAAAACCCGTCGAGACTTTCTGAAACTCTCTGCCGCGAGCGCAGGAATACTTCCGCTCACCAACAGCTTTGGTGAGCAAGGAGATGTTAACAAACCAATCGTTATCTCTACCTGGAACTTTGGACTTCAGGCAAATGTCGAAGCCTGGAAAGTTCTCTCAAAAGGTGGACGTGCTTTGGATGCAGTTGAAGCCGGCGCAAAAGTTCCCGAGGGTGATTCGAAGGAGACATCTGTTGGATTGGGCGGATTACCCGACCGCGATGGACGTGTTACGTTAGATGCTTGCATCATGGATGAAAACACTAATTGTGGATCGGTGGCATTCTTACAGAACATTGTTCATCCGATTTCAGTTGCCAGGGCAGTAATGGAAAAAACGCCTCATGTGATGCTAGTAGGTGATGGAGCACTGCAGTTTGCTTTGGCCAATGGTTTTAAAAAAGAAAAGTTATTGACGCCTGAATCCGAAAAAGCGTGGAAAGAATGGTTGAAGACTGCTCAGTATAAACCGGTGATCAATATCGAGAATCACGATACCATTGGTATTGTTGCCATGGACGAGAAGGGAAATCTTTCAGGTGCATGTACAACGAGTGGCCTGGCTTACAAAATGCACGGACGCGTTGGCGATTCTCCGATCATAGGCGCTGGCCTTTATGTTGACAATGAGATTGGCGCGGCAACTTCAACAGGAATGGGCGAAGAAGTTATTCGTATTGTAGGTTCTCACCTCGTTGTTGAACTTATGCGACAAGGTAATTCTCCAGCGGAGGCGTGTAGGATTGCCGTTGATAGGATTATTACAAGGAACCCTTCTCACGCGAAAGAGATACAAGTCGGATTTCTTGCTCTAAATAAAAAAGGTGAATACGGTTCTTACTGTATTCAGAAAGGATTTAATTTTGCCGTACATGATGCTACGGGAAATAGAATGTTTGATTCAAAAAGTCATTTTTAATGGTAGTAGAAGTCGTCGTATATAACATAGTGTCCGCCATGAAAGCGGAAGAGGGTGGAGCAGATCGCATTGAATTATGCGATAATCCGGGTGAAGGAGGAACTACGCCATCGTACGGAATGATAGAACTCGTTCGGCAGAATGTAACGCTTGACGTGTTTGTGATGCTTCGTCCACGCGGTGGAGATTTTTGTTATACAAGTTATGAGTTCCATGCGATGAAGCGCGATTTGTCACAATGCCAGAAACTTAGCGTCGATGGCGTTGTGTTTGGAATTGTAAATCCAGATGGCACTATCGATAAGAAACGATGCCGGGAACTTATCAATCAGTCGAGACCATTGAAGGTGACTTGTCATCGCGCCTTTGATATGACGCGCGATCCATTCGAAGCGCTTGAAGATTGCATTGAAATTGGCTTCGACAGGATATTAACATCAGGACACAAACCGCAGGCCATAGAAGGAGCAGACCTTATTGCAGAATTGATCAAGCGTGCTGCTGGAAGAATCCATATTATGCCAGGTTCTGGTGTAAATGAGAACACGGTAGCAGAGTTGATCACGCGAACGCAAGCCAACGAAATACACTGCTCGGCGATGTCATCGATGGAAAGCAAGATGATCTATAGAAATACCGCCATTGCCGGAATGGGATCGGATGAAAACGCTGAATTTTCGTTGAGGACGGTAGATCCGGCACGTGTGAGGGCGATTAAGGAGCTTGCGCGACTCGCAAAGGTTTAAGTGTTGATTATCCCGCAATATTAAAATCAAAGAGGGACCCCAAAAGTCCCTCTCTTTCAACCAATCCAATTGAGCTCCTTCCCAATTATTTTATTGTGCTCGCTTTCCTTTTATCGGGAATGTGCCAAATGTTCCTACGCTCATATCGCCGGCGAGTTCGTCGCCTGTGACGATAGATCTAACCTTGATCACCATCTGATTGCCACCCTGCCCTGTCATTTCATATTGGAATGATAGTTCATTGCCATTCACGTTGACAGATGAAAGTGGTGTTTCGTTGTTGTTGCGTTTGCTCGTGATGTATCCGGTATATGAGCCATTTTCTTTTTTGATCACCAGATCACCAGCGCCACCTTGTGGAGATTCAACAGTGTAATTCCAGCTTCCCTCAGCTTTTACAACCGCAGCTGAATCTGCTTTAGGCAACGTAGAGGCTGTTGGTTTTGCCGATCCGGCATTAGTGTTGCGTTGTCCGCCGCCAGCAGCTGCACCTCCGCCACCTTCCATTCCACCTCCGTTGTCACCACCGCCACCATCTTTGAGGTCATCGTTGTTGATTGATTTTCTACTACGTCTCGGGCGGGCATCAACATTCATTTTTCCGATTCGGTAGCTGAAGTTGAT
>JBDSKX010000191.1:0-13215 GCA_039916665.1 Chryseolinea sp.
ATACTGCTTTAAGTATACGGATATCGCGTATTTGCTATATAATATCATTGGGTGCGGTGTTGTTATTTTGTTTTCTTTGATACTACAGCCCCTGGTGGGCAGAAAAGATGAAGGACCAAAAATTTAATACTGTGTATATGAAAATGCTTTTCCTTACCCTTGCCGTAACGCTAACCATGAATGCAATGGCACAATCAGCTGATGAAAAAGAAGTAACAAGCCTTGTTGAATCGATGCGTATGGCGATGATGTCTGGCGACAAAGCGACCTTGGAAAAAATAACTTCCGATGATCTGACTTATGTTCATTCGAGCGGCCTGCTTGAAGACAAGGCAACCTTCGTGAACTCCATTGTGTCTGGGAAATTTAGTTTTGTCAAGATAGATTTCCCCGACCTCACAGTAAAGATTATTGGCAACACTGCTGTCGTTCGTCATAAAATTGTTGGCGACACTAAGAACGACGGAAAACCGGCAACGGTCAACATTGGTGTGATGCTGATCCTCCAAAAGCAACACAGTCAATGGAGAATTATCGCGCGTCAAGCATACAAACTTTAATCGGATTGTTTCCAAAATTTATTTCGTGCGATACTCTAGCGAGCGGCCGTAATTCGGTTCATTTTCACGACATTACGTAAGGTTATTTAAACTGAACTTGATATTGTATTTTCCATGGGAAGGCTACCTCCTTGAGCCTTCTGTATCACCTCCGGAGTAACCGCGTTGATGGATTTCAAGGCAAAATCCAGCAGATGAAAGAATGAGCCATAATCAACATCCGCAGTCAATGTGGAGTCTGTCCACTACAAAAAAAATAAATCTTTTCGTCGTACCCCTATCACGCGAAAGAACTGCCTAAAATATCCTTATCTTTTCGATCGAGAACGTTTGAAATTGATCCCAGTATATATGGAACCAGTAATTAAAGACAAACAGTGGTCGCAGGAAAACAATGTCGATCTGATCAGAAAACTCAGAGACGATCTTGTAAAGGATTTCCTGGATGAGCGCTATTTGAAGGAATTCGTCTTTGAACATTATAACGTTCGGGAATTGTCCAACATCAAACTGGAATTCATCAGGAAAGAACTTAAGGAATTATTTCAGTCGCCCCTGGACATCAATCATTACGAACCAATCTTCACGCACCTCAAAGAAACAGACGGTGAATCACTAGCCGACGGACACGATCAGCTGTTTTACACCGACATAGAAAAAGTATTAAAGAGATACATCTTCTGAAATAGAATTTTCAAAAGGAATTAACCATTGCATTAGACATTTCGTTAAATTTGATTAAACACTAAAATTAATCGTATGTCAAAGGGAGAAGACAAAAAGAAAGAGACAAAAAAAGAACCGCTTAAAACTCTAAAAGAAAAAAGAGCAGAGAAGAAAGCGAAGAAGGCCGACAGGAAATAAGAAATTGCTTTCCAGAAGGCAAAAAAAAACCACCAGTTAGGGTGGTTTTTTTGTTTATGACAGAATCGGATCACTTTAATGAAGTAATCAATGTGTCATTCATTTTTTCGTAGTCAGCGTTCTTTGCTTTTGCCGCAGCTTCCTTAGAAGCAGTTGCTGTTGCAATTGCGCCAGCCTTGTTTCCAAGACCCTTCTGAATTCTGGCTTTCTGATAAAGCATCCAGTAAGGAGCGCCATCTTTTTGCGCGGCAAGCGACTTATCCATCCAATCCAACGCTTTTTTAAGATCTCTGCCTGTTTCGAGGTAGTAAACAGAAGCTGCAAAGTAATTGTCACCGTCAGGGGTGCCTGCCATAGTTTTATCGATCGACGCCATAACCTTTGAATCAAAGTCAACGGTTACCCCAAATTTCACAGAGGTGTTCTCCCATGCCAATTGAACCTTGGCCGTTTTGTTATCTTCTGTAAGATCGCCGATCGAGAATGTTAACTGTTCAACACGGTCAGCAAGCTTCTCAGCCTTTACTTTAAACTTGGCAGCATCCTGTGCCGCGTTGTATTCTGACACGTTTCCACCGAGCTTGATATCCTTGTACAAAGATACTGTCCACTCCGTCGCGCCAGGCCACGTAAGTATAAGATACTCACCTTTGGGAACGGCGATACCTTCAACCTTTACATCGTCTGAAAAGGTAATTTTGGTCCCGCCATTTGCGCCGGTTCTCCATGCTTTGCCATAGGGCGTAAGGAAGGTCGGTCCATCACCGAAAATCTTTCTTCCTTTTGTACGTGGTCTTGAATAGTCAATCTTTACTTCAGTGAGTCCAACGGTGGTTGATACCGAACCTGCCGGACTTGCCGCCGGAGTATCAATTTGGGCATCGGACGCGTAGCCGCTGTAAATCATCAGCGCCAGCATTAGAATTTTTTTCATGGTGGTTATATTTTTGTTCTTTTAAATTATGGGGCAAGTTAAATAAAGAACATTACCAGAGCCCAGTATTCTTATGAAGCTGACAGAAAGCTTTTATCGCAGGACAAACGTTGTGAAAATTGCCAGAGACTTGTTAGGCAAAGTGCTCTACACAAGTATCAACGGCATTATCACCGGTGGAATGATCGTTGAAACTGAGGCTTATTCATGGAAGGAGCGGGGAAGTCACGCATATGGTGCAAAGAAGACGGAACGCAACAGCATCATGTTTGCTGAGGGTGGCCACAGCTATGTTTATCTGTGCTACGGCATTCACCACCTTTTTAACGTCGTCACCAACACTACAGACACAGCTGAGGCAGTTCTGGTGCGCGCACTTCAGCCGATCACAGGGGAGGATTTCATGTTGGAACGACGCGGTAAGATTCAACATAATATTCACCTTACCTCCGGTCCGGGTAAACTGACTAAGGCCCTGGGCATTGATAGAAAATGGAATGGAAAGTATCTTCTTGACAATGACATTTGGATTGAAGACCTGGGTGAAAAAGTTTCCAACAAAGCTATCGATGCGACACCAAGAATTGGTATTGACTATGCTGGTGAAGACGCAAAATTACCGTGGAGGTTTACGATTCGTAATAATCCATGGATAAGCAAATAGGACTTCAATTGAAGAGACTATTTTTTTTGCTCGGATCAAATCGGGGTCAAAAACCAGAAGAAATACAAGCCCATGGGTAATGTCAAGACTTGCTTAAGAAAGCGATCGTCCCGCGCCTTTAGCCCGAAACACTCGGGGCCCTGAAAAAAACTCTACATCCTCGTATATTTACGAACCGTAACCCACTTCATGAGAATAACTTTTATTATCCCGCTTTTACTTTTTTACCATTCGATAAGCGCACAGCGGCTTAACAACAACTCGTTCACGAAAGTAAATTCCTCTTACGACGAGTTAAATCCTGTCGTATCTCCAGATGGAAAACAACTCTACATCACCATCGCGAACCATCCGTCAAACGTCGGTGGAAAGAAAGACCAGGGCGATGTCTGGATTTCGATGTTAGGGTCAGACAATCAATGGTCAGCACCGGTTCACGCAGGCAATTCGATCAACAACGGTTCGTTCAATGGTGTCGCGGGATTCTCCACCGACGGCAACGAGATGTACTTGCTCAATCACTATGGTGATGCAGGAACACAGAGCCGGACCCAGGGAATTGCGGTATCAAGACGTGAAGGCAACGGTTGGTCTAAGCCACAAAATATCCCGATCCCATATTTTCAAAATAAATCGAATGCCCTTACGGGTCACGTACTTGGCGATCAGTCTGTCTTTGTATTTTCAGCAGAAACCTACGGTACCCGTGGCGTTGAAGACATTTACGCAACATTGAAAGGCGCCGACGGCAAATGGACAGAACCAAAAAATCTCGGTAGTATAATTAACACACAGTTTCAGGAACTCAGTCCTTCGTTGAGCGCTGACGGCAAAACATTGTACTTCTCCAGCAATGGAAGAAAGGGGAGTGGCAGCTTCGATATTTATTCCAGCACAAGACTCGATGATACGTGGATAAACTGGTCTACTCCGGTAAACATGGGCTCACCTTTTAACTCTGAAGGACGCGAACTTTATTACAGAACATTTGAACAGATAGGATATGCGCTGTACTCCAGTACGAAGAACAGTGACGGATATGGTGATATCAAAGTATTTGCCTTCGATGAGCCTTTTCGTCAGGATACGGTTAAAGAAGTGAGTCCGACGCCAGTGGCTATTATTGAAACGCCACGTGAAGAAACAAAAGACAAACAAGTAACAATACATGGTAAAGTAAACAACACCAAAACCGGTGAGTCGATTGATGCTAAAGTATATTTCAACGCACCTGATAACAATTACCCGGTTAACGCGACAACAGCGAATGGCTATTCCGTAAAAATTCCTTCTACATCAGACTATGTGGTCAGGATCGAGGCCAGTGGCTATGTGAGCACCATGGAAAAGCTCGACATCCATACTTATGAAATGAGTGAACTTGAAATGAACTTCAAGTTACAACCTGTTGAAGTAGGCACGACAGTGAATTTGAAAGACGTTCTGTTTGAACAAGGCAAAACAAATTTGCTCGCGCAGTCATACCCGGAACTTGACCTTGTCGTATCATTTCTGAAGGCAAACCCAACCGTAAAAATTGAGCTCACAGGTCACACCGACAATCGCGGTATTCCAGGACAAAACGTAAAGCTTTCGCAAGCAAGAGTTGATAAGGTGAAATCTTATCTCGTTGCAAAAGGAATTCAGAGTAAACGAATTTCTGGCAAAGGCTACGGCGGCTCAAAGCCAATCGCGAGCAATGACTCGGAAGAGACGAGGCTCTTTAACAGAAGGGTAGAGTTTGTGATTAAGAAGATGTGAGAGAATTATGGAATAGGCTCTTCGTTTCGGGGCTGTCCAATTTTAAGGGTATGGTTTGCCTTTGATATTATGTAGTTGAGCGTTACAATGGACCCGACCTCGAACGAATTCATGATTCATGATTAAACTGAGGTATGGATTGTCGATCATTTTAGAAATAAAATGAAATTTAAGTGATTAAAAATCATCGCATCAACACGATGAAAGGTATGCGCGCTTTATCGAGTACGGTTGATGATGGTTGATGCAAAAGTAGTGCGACTTTGAAATGCACTTACGCGATTTGCAACGATTTGCAACAAATCGCGACAAGTTAGAACGATTTGAAACAAATCAGTACGATTTGCAACGATTTACCCCTTCTACTCCGGTTCACCATAGGTTCACCATAGGTTCACAACAGGTTCACCTTCGGTTCGCAAGAGGCTCACCCTCGGTTCGCAAGAGGCTTTCTGAGTCCAGGTCTAGGTCAGCTAGAATCCTTCCGCCGCATCATCTCCGCGCGGATCAGCGCCTCCTTCAAGTCTGCCATCAGGCAGTACCCTGATTGCATCAACACGACCCATTGCCCGCCTTGAGACGAACTGGTGCCCCATCCGTGTCAATGCAAGGCTGTCGGACTTCGAGATAGATCCTGTTTCAGCTTCAATGATATCAGGAAGCCATTGACTGTGGAAACGCCTCGCAGTGACTGCCTCCTGCATGTTCATGCCGTACTCTACAACATTCAGGATAGTTTGATAAACAGATGTTATGATCGTTGTTCCGCCAGGTGTCCCCACGACCATGAACAACTTCTTATTTTTTTCGAGAATGGTCGGCGTCATCGAGCTAAGCATGCGTTTGTCAGGTTCAATCTTATTGGCTACTCCGCCTACGGCACCATACATATTTGGAACACCGGGTTTACTGCTGAAATCATCCATCTCGTTATTCATTAAAAAGCCTGCACCGGAAACGACAACGAATGAGCCATAACTTCCATTCAAGGTCGTCGTGACGGCAACAGCATTGCCTTTTGCGTCCACGATTGAAAAGTGTGTGGTCTGTTCTGATTCGGGTGATACAATCATTCCCTCTTTCACGGTCTGGCTAGGCGTCGCTTTGTCAGGATCAAAAGTCATCATGCGTTCGCGGACATATTCTTTGTCGACAAGTTTTTTCACAGGCACAGCAAAGAAATCAGGATCACCAAGATATACCGAGCGATCGGCATAGGCACGACGTTCCGCTTCGGTCATTAAATGAACAGCGCGCACGGAATTGTGGCCCCATGATCTCAATGGAAATGATGCTGTTGAATTCAAAAGCTGAAACAATGCAACTCCCCCGCTAGACGGCGGAGGCATCGAAATTACGTTATATTCTTTGTATTGTCCTTGTATTGGAGTTCTCCAGATCGCTTCGTAATGCTTCAAATCCGCGTAACTGATCAACCCTTTGCCACGCGTCATTTCTGCAACGATGGAATCGGCTGTAACACCTTCATAGAATCCCTTCCCGCCGAGATCACGTATTCTTTCGAGCGTATGACCAAGATCAACAAATCTAACGCTGTCGCCTTTTTGCCATCGATCCCGAATCATGAAAGTTGGAAGTCTTGTGTTATTCTTTTCGAGATATTTTTTTACGTAGTTAAGTCCTGAAGCCTCGCGTTCTGTGAGTGTGAATCCTTTTAATGCCAAATCGATCGCCGGTTGTACGAGCGTAGACCAGGGTAATGTTCCATACTTTTGATGCGCAGCTTGCAATCCTGCGATCGTGCCGGGAACTCCCGACGCAAGGTGACCCTGATAGCTCAATCCTTCTTTTACATTTCCCAGAGAATCCA
This sequence comes from Chryseolinea sp., assembly GCA_039916665.1. Taxonomy (GTDB): domain Bacteria; phylum Bacteroidota; class Bacteroidia; order Cytophagales; family Cyclobacteriaceae; genus Chryseolinea. The sequence continues at coordinate 6,615 of JBDSKX010000191.1, forward strand.
GATACATCGTTGAGGTAGCCAGGGCCGGTGCCTTTTCGCGGTAGTCAAGCGCATCGACGGATCCGTCGACTTTGCGTAAAAGCATGAAACCACCGCCACCAATATTGCCGGCACTGGGATAAACGACAGCCAGCGCCAGCTGAGTCGCTATTGCCGCGTCAACAGCGTTGCCGCCTTTGCGCAAAACGTCCTTGCCAACTCTGGACGCCAGAGGGTGTGCCGACACAACCATGGCCGAATCGGCGATCAGGCCAGAGACTTTCTGCTTCTTCGCCACTGTGCAGGCAACTAGCGCCAACGCAAATAAAAGTATCATTACGCGGTTCATCTTGACTGGTATTGGTTTAGTGCCCATAAAAGTATTAATTCCCGCAAAACTTTGATAGTCAATGAGCCTGAGAAAAGAAAAGGCAGCGCGTTTGAAATTACAGGTACTCGATCAGACGACTAAACTGATTGGTAAAAAATCGTTTGATGATCTTTATGTTGACGATATCTGTGCTAAGGTAAAAATATCAAAAGTCACGTTGTTCAAGTATTTTCCTCAAAAGGAAGACATTCTTTTGTACTACTTCCGAATGTGGTCTATGACCCGTTGCGTGGAACTCTCGCAGAAGCCGAAGGAGGGTGTTGCCGGCATTTATTACCTGTTCGATAAACTTAGCGAGGAATGTGAGGAGCGTCCCGGACTCATGTTGAGCCTGGTCGGTTATCTGTCAGATCTCAAGCGATCTCCAAAGCCCTTTCCCATCAAGGTGGAAGAAAAGAAACTCGCTTTTGCGGAAGTGGCGAACATCATGGCTGTGGAGATACTTTCACTCGATCAGATGCTGGAAAAATTCTCCCTGGAGGCCATCTTCCGGAAAGAAATCACCAGAACAATCAACACGCGCGATATCACCAATATGCTGTTATCTATTTTTCTCGGTGGCATCGTGGTGGGCCACATCAACCACCTCAGCCCGCTAAAAATCTATTACCGGAGAAGCGTAGACTTAGTACTGAAGGGATTGCAATAGTCTTTTAAACGCATCGAATACAAAGGTTGGAATTATATCTCCTGGTATTCTCTGCGCCTCCACGGTAGAAAATTGCGCTTAGCTTCTCACCCTCACACTCTTCAACCGTTTCGTCCTTCGGTCCTTGTGCCGGTCATAAAATCGATGGTGATACCTGGGCTTCACAACCGTCGTGGTGTTTCCGGTTTTTTTACTGCAGGAGGGCAGAAGAAAAATGACGAGGATCAGGCCTAAAAAAAGTCTTATCATGGTAGAATACCCTAAAAATACCACTTTTTGCTATATTGGTTAGAGAAGTTCCTGACAAGAAACGATTAAGAAGTTTTTGTCGTATAAGGATCTAACTATCTTTACTACAATTTCCCTATATATTATTATGAAAAACCTGTTGCTGAGCCTGTGTGTATTGTCACTGGTTTCAACATTGACAATCGCCCAGGACTACAAAGATTTTGACGCCGGCGTTGCCAAGTTTCGCTCCAAGGACTATGATGGTGTGATTGACATGTTTTCCACCATACTTTCAAATCCAGCCCACAATAAACGCCTGGATGAAGACTTGTATTTTTATCGTGGCCAGGCATATTTCCACAAGAACGATTACAACAAGTCTATTGAAGACCTCGATCAGGCGCTCACACTGGATCATTTCAACAAGGGCATAATTTATTGGTATGAAGCAAGAAGCTATGACAAGCTTGGAAAGGCTAAAGACGCCGAAGCGAATTATGAGTCAGCAGTAAATGCTTCTGAAAAAAATAAAAAGATCTACGCGCAGATTCTTGCCGACAGAGCTCAATACCATGAGCGGCATGGCAACAAAGCTGCCGCTGATAAGGACATGGCGGCCTCGAAGAGTGTGACGAGTAATGCACCAGTAACACCAATACCTCCACCGACAACGACTCCAAAGAGAGCGCCTGCGGAAGAAAAAAAGACACAAATAATCGTTAAGAGTAATCCGAATACAAAGAAGGACGCTGATAAAACGACACAAACTGTTCAACAGGGAAGCTCTGGATCCGGTGCAAACAACGCAGAACTGGTGGCCGCGATCGCCGCTTCTTATAAGGATGAAAAACGCTATGCGTTGGTGATTGGAAACAGTAACTATTCAAAAGATATCGGCATCCTGAAAAATCCATTGAATGATGCCACGGATGTAGCCACTGAGTTGCGTAAGTCAGACTTTGATGTGCAATTGCTTACTAACGCAACTTATGTTCAGATGCGTGAGGCGATGCGTAAATTTCAGGAGAAACTTACAGATGGTCCCCGTGATCAAACGGTAGGGCTGTTCTATTACGCGGGCCATGGTGTCGCTTATCAGGATGAGAACTATCTGGTACCTATTGATGCGGATGTGAAGTTTGAGGATGATATTACCAGAATGTGTTTTCCGGTACAACGAATGGTGTTGGCTAACATGGAGAGAACAAATTCGAGGATGAATATCGTAATCCTGGATGCCTGCAGAAACAATCCTTTCCCGGCTACGAACAGATCAATCAATGGTGGTCTGGGAGAAATGAAGCGCGCTCGCGGATCATTTATCGCGTACGCGACTTCACCGGGATCTGTTGCTTCTGATGGTTCAGGTCGTAATGGATTATATACACAGGAATTGGTAAAAGCATTGAAAAGACCAGGACTAACAATAGAGCAGGTGTTCAAGGATGTGAGGATGAATGTTATGAAGCTGTCTGGTGATAAACAATTCACCTGGGATAGCTCAAATATTATCGGAGAATTCTATTTCAAGTTGCAGTAACCAGTTCACTTCAAGAGGCTTTAATTTGGTAGAATTTATAAACAATTGTCTATGAGAAAATCTGTAGGTCTGGCTTTTTTAATCACATTGATCACACACACACTTTTCGCGCAGGATGAAGGGAATATTGTGAAGCGGGAACGGATTGCTAAGAATCAGGGAATTTTTGTATCGCTTGGACCTTCATTTACACTGGGCAAAAATATTGGCGATTACAGTACGGGTTTGAATATAGAAGCTGGCTATTTAAAACGTTTAAACCGAATTCTTTCGATTGGCCCATCTATTTCTTACGTCGGCTTCAATTACGATCCGGCAAAAACAAAAGCTAAAACCGCTGCTGATCTATATACGGGTGTCGCGGACGATATAAATGATTGGCACGAGACCTATGATGGTGGAGGTTTACCCTCGAACCAACAATTTAATTATGGGTACTTACTTAACCTTAAAGGAGGCAATGTTTCATTACTTTCACTTGCTGCCAATATTAAATTGAACGTTATTCCGGTCACAGATCACAGCAGGATTTCTGTTTATGGATTTATAAAGCCTTTTGTGTCACTTGCAAAGAGGAATGCAGTTTCAGGAAAAGGAGAGAGATATGTGTACGAGGCTTACGTCGATCCTGATGACAACAAACTCTATTACAATCAAGGTGATCAGGTTTGGTATCCCGACGGATATACGGATACATGGGGACCATCAAGCACATATCCTGCATTAAAATCAAAGTCAAAAGTATCGGGTGGATTATTCGTCGGACCAGGTGTTGAAATAAATCCGGCGAAAGGATTTTCATTCTTCGGGCAAGCAGCCTTTGGCTATACTTTCCCGATCTCCTATGTGAGTACGGAGTCTTATCCGAAGAAGGTTGCTTCTTATACGAACAAGGAATTCCCAATTGTTGAAAAGGGTTTTCCGTCGATTAACATTCAAGTAGGTGCATCTTATAATTTCTGATAAATAAATGAGTAGTGTGGTGTCTGGTTTGAGATTCATATTATTTGCACTGTTCGTGGTCAACGGTACAGCGACATTTGCCCAATTCAAACTTTACGAAAAAGGACATGATGCCTACAAGGCAGGGAATTTTCCAGTTGCTATCAGCAGCTTGTCCGAATACCTTACCAAGCCCACCCGCGACAAGGCAATGGATGTCGAGGTGTTTTATATCCGTGCCCTGGCATACTATAAATCAAACAATTTTCGCAATGCCATTGGTGACTTTCAGGAAACGCTTCTCTTAAATCATCCTAACAAAGGAAACATCTATTGGTTTGTTGCAAAAAGCTATGACAAAGAGAACAACGTTAAGGAAGCAATCAACGCTTATAATTACGCGTTGAGAGAATTGGATGGAAATAAGGATAGCAAAGCCAAACTATTGTTTGAAAGGAGTGAAGCCCACAAGCGAAATAACGAACTGCCAATGGCATACCTTGATCTGAAAAATCTTCTGGTGTTACAACCGACTAATGCAACTGCCAGAGTCGAATTTGAAAAGCTTGAGAAACAGGGTATTAAAGCGCCAGAGAAACCGCAAGCCCTTGCGTCCAATAATCAACCCCCGACGACCCAGATTGTCGTACAGAAGGAAAGTCAACCAGTCGTTGCCACCCAGTCCACTGCTACTCGTAATACTGGTACTAAAGCAGTAGGAAAGAATAGCATAAATTCAAAGACAGACAATAAACCAGTCAGGCCCGAAGAAAAAGTTGAAGTAAAGTCTGTTGCGACCAGCGATCCCGTTGTAAAAACACCTGAAGCTGTCGTTCCGGCAAAACCTTCTCTTTCAGAATTTTTTAAAGATGAAAAACGATATGCACTGGTGATTGGTAATTCAAATTATCCGAAGGCTATCGGTATGTTGAAAAATCCTGTCAATGATGCGACTGATTTTGCAAAGGAACTTCAGACATCGAACTTTGAAGTACAACTATTGACAGATGCAACCTATGGTCAGATGCGCGCCGCGATGTTAAAATTTAAAGAAAAAGTGGACGCCGGAAGTAAAGATCAAACCGTGTCGCTGTTCTATTATGCAGGCCACGGACTTCAACGCGAAGACGAAAATTTTCTTGTACCCATCGATGCTTCTGTCGAATACGAAGATGATATCGCCAGATATTGCTTTCCAGTACAACGCATGGTGTTGTCAAATATGGAACGCTCAAACTCACGAATGCACATTGTGATTCTGGATGCTTGTCGTAATAATCCGTTTCCATCATTAAACCGCTCTTTAGGTGATTCAGGTCTCGGTGAAATGCGACGCGCGATGGGTTCTTTCATTGCTTATGCAACAGCACCCGGATCCGTCGCCAGCGATGGCACAGGTCGCAACGGCCTCTACACGCAGGAGCTTATAAAAGCGGTTCGTAAGCCAGGATTAACCATCGAACAGGTATTTAAAGACGTGCGTCAAAATGTTCTTCGCCTGTCGGGGAACAAACAAAATACCTGGGATAGCTCAAATATCATTGGTGAGTTTTACTTCAAGTTTTAAATAGTCGTTGTTTACTTGCGTCGCGATTGCAATTGAGTCATCAGGCTGACGGGAATTAGTCTCCCGACTTTAACTTACTTTGTCGCTATCATTAATAATATTATGAAGAGCTACGATACATTATCACAGGCCATAGAATCCCTTAAGAAAGAAGGCTACTCAAGTGACTTCAACCTTCATCCGGATTGGATTGAATGCTCGACGTCGAAAACACAGTTGAAGCCGGAAGAATTTCACGTCGACGCTGTGCATCGCTTTGAAGGCATGACCAATCCAGACGACAGTTCAGTTCTTTACGCTATATCATCCCCTAAAGGTCTGAAGGGCTTGCTGGTAGATGCGTACGGTGTCTACGCTGAGTCGATCAGCCGCGAAATGATCTCCAAGCTTACCATCGACGACAAAACACGTCCCTGATCAAATTTTACGCGCAAATTTTGGAGAAAACCGATGTAAGTCTATCTTTGCACACCTTTAGAAGGCCTTTCTAACAAGATGCCCCTAAAGACTCCGGAACAGCTGGTTCCGCGGTAATAAAAGTGACAACGACGTACTGAGTTCCAATAACCAAATAACCCAGTCACCAAATCATCAAATAAACTGGTCCGGTAGTTCAGCTGGTTAGAATGCCTGCCTGTCACGCAGGAGGTCGCGGGTTCGAGTCCCGTCCGGACCGCAGCTGTAAAACATTAAAGGCCTGATATTCAGGCCTTTTATTTTGAAATAGCTTGAATTTGTTTTTCAGGTTGCTAGTTTGGGTGTGAGCGGGAGGTAATTCCCACGATGCAACTCCTTTGCCGCTCCAAAAATGTTAACATTAGACTTTGCTTCAGTGGTGTTTCTGGTAATCTGAATATGACCTATGCCTGTTGGCAGTTGTATGATAGCTTTACCGAGCTTTGCCAAAAGCTTATCGATATCTCTAGAGTGTTTAATTGGTTGCCTGCCCTTAGGCAACGTTGTCAAGAAAGCCCGCTCTGAGTATTCCAATATTCTGCTTATTTCTTCATCACGAGGTAGTCCATGTGGACTAAACGCTGTAACTGCGCTGATCACTTGTTTGCTCAGTTTCCGTTTAGAAAAACTCTCGTGGTAGCCATTTGAGGAACCATGATGAGGAACTTTAAAGATTGAAATATTTTCCTTGCAGCTTGTTGAATTATTAACCGCGTCCATATGACAACGTGAAAAGAGTAAACTCCATAATTTTTGACAGAACAAAAGGTGCCGCAACAGGTTATTCACAGCGATTGAATGGTTCTACCAATGAAAAGTATGGTTTGGCGAAGTCACTCGCCGTGC
>JBDSKX010000192.1:0-6167 GCA_039916665.1 Chryseolinea sp.
GCACGGCGAGTGACTTCGCCAAACCATACTTTTCATTGGTAGAACCATTCAATCGCTGTGAATAACCTGTTGCGGCACCTTTTGTTCTGTCAAAAATTATGGAGTTTACTCTTTTCACGTTGTCATACCGTAAAAACTTTGCACGTTCAGAACCAAGGCTCGCGGTTTCCAGCGTTGCTGTATCAATTTGAGGAGTCGTGTTCGAAGTAAATGTCACACGTACATTGCCGAGATGATCCTTGATATAGTACTGATATTCCGGCGTGACAGAATTCAGGAGGGTGATTTCTATCTCGTTCAAATAGAAGATCTCACCATTTGCAGACGTGTTCCAAACAACACCAACATCAAGTGTGGTACCTCCAGTGGGAATCGTTACGACTTGCTCAACCCACGATTCAGTCTTTTAGATCATGTAAAATGTCATCGCTAACAGCATTTACTCTTTAAAATAAAACCAATGTTCATGGTACTTAATAGTCGCAAAAAGCGGTAATTGGGATCTTTCAAAAAAGTAACTTAACGGATAATTTTATAAACATAAGGCTATTTTGGGTTCATCAATTCAGTAATACTGCAAGACTTGCAATTATGGCAAGACCTAGGGGTCACGATGATCTTGAATTCGACATCAGACGATTAAAAGCTGAGAAAGTTCAATTGCTAGTTTCTCTTCTGGAAGAGGATGAGGTCATTGACCTTGGACTCGAACAAGAAAAAAATCAGTGTTCTAATCACGGAATCGTATTTATTAGTTATCCTATTAAGGACAGAGGCGTGCCTGATGATGAGAAAAACCTGAACTTTTTATTAGATAGGCTTGCAATGGAAATTCGAAAAGGTTGCTCGATTGCAATCCATTGTAGAATGGGCATTGGCCGTGCGTCAATCATAGCTGCGTGTTTATTAGTTATGGACGGACAAAACGTGGAAGAAGCGTTTAAAACAATATCTAATGTAAGGGGCCTTAAAGTCCCGGACACAGAAGACCAAAAAATTTGGTTACAAGAAAAGCAGTTCAATTTATTAAAGCTGAGAAATCGCATTTTCTAACCAATTTTCCAGCCCGCCTCGCGTAGCCCTACGTCTTAATTCCTCCAAAATACTTGAATATGTCTTGGAACTGTCGTCAGCCTTTAGAAGTTTAAGCGGTACGTTATGCACCAGATCACTCAAAAATGCTATTTTTTTATTTTCGATTGGAGTTGCCTCCTCTCTTATGTCTACTAGGGCCTGGAACACCAGCTTAAAAAGCAGTTCTTTTTCTCGATTTTGTTTCATTTTATTCAAAATTCTCTGGAGTATATTGCTCAACCTTAACTTTCGTTCCAGGTTGGATCGTAGTGTTGTTAGGATCTGCTGCACGTTTTTTCAATTCATTTGCGCGGGTGTTGCCATCTGATAATTTTCTTGTTTCAGTATTTTCCTTTATCATATCACCATTTTCAGGATTGTTAGCAGATTCAAGAAGATCTTCGTCCGACAATTTCTTAATATCATCGCCGCCCTTACCTTTTTCTGTTAGTTCTTTAGAGCGTATATTTGCTAGGAGATAAACGACATACGCTATCGGATTGTTGGCGGTAATTTTTCAGAACAATACAGATGATCAAAACAAGATTTTCAATGTTGACAATCCCACTAGTATGTATGTTGACATTGTTTTCGGCAAGAGTACTTTACACGATCTATAATATCGTAGTAGACAATCTGTTTAACCTGACAGACTTAGGAGTTGTTATTCAATTGGGTGCATTGACTTTGACTGATTTGTTTCTGTTGACAATGCTCAAACGAAATACTAGGAAATATGTAATTCACCAAGACAAATTGAACGTTAACTATTTCTTCGGACTGGTTACTAAAAGCTATGAATTTACTGACTTGAAATTTTCATACTATACTTGGACAAAGAAAGTAGCTTTGTTAGAGCTTCCTAATGGGAGTCAAATGACATTGGGGAAAAGTCAATACCTAAACTTTGAAGAAATAGTTGAGATTCTAGAGGCAAGAATTCAAAATCAAAAATTGAGATTCAAGTTTGTAAATAAACTGACAGTATTCATTATTGTTGCTTCATTGTTCTTTTTCTTAATGATAATACAACTTGGGAAAGGATGAGGAAGAAAACTATCACCAAATAAATAAGGCTTCGCGTGGTAACCTGCGCATTGCTAATTTTCGGGATGCATTGAAGTAAGCGCACAAGGATTTGAAAGCAGTATTTTACTTTTGAGTAGGTGGAATATTTTCTGCTCTGGCAGTCTGAGGAGACGCAGTATCTGCCTTGGGAGCCTCCTCTAAAAACTTAGACTCAGCGAAATTGATAGCAGGCAAAATTACGCCTCCATATCCAGCGTTCACCGTCAAGGTAGACACAAAGCTTCTTAAGAATGGAAATGCAATAGCGGGAGCATTAAGCCTAACAAATTGCGAGTTGAGAAAATTGTCATCGACAATATTGTCACTTTTAAACAGGGTCTTAAAAGTAAGATTTAAATCAAATCCCCGCTCCTCGACGCCGAGCTTAAGCCAAAATTGTATTATGAAGACATTTGGATCCTCAACAATTTTACAAGCATTGTGATTTAGGGTAAAAGTCAGTTTGGCATTAGCGGGCGGCTGGACAAAAACCGTAGAACAATCTAGAACACAACTGGTAACTTGAAAGCTCAGCAGATTGATTGATGCCTTTTTGATGTCACTATCTTGCATGCTACGCAGCTAGGGCAAAATCACTTTCACCAGCGGCGGTATTATAGTGAGCAGATCGCGCGACCGTTTCAGAGACCGTAGCTCCAATAGCTGTTTCATAAATGCTTGTAACCTCGCTTCTCCAAGAGGCAGCAGATCGCGTATTTTTCAATCGCTCGCGTAGCTCCTCATATTCATAAATCGAAGGACCGCCTATATTCAAAGCCGCAACTTGTTGCAATATCTCATCACGCTCTAGTTCCGTGGAGGTGGCAATATAGTCTCGCGATGCGTTAATAATGTCCTGTAGAGTTGGCATGACTTGTTTCTTAATTGCTAAATAACGTATTCTTCAGGGAAAATGATCTCTAAATTCCTGCAAAGATCTCTTTTTCTATACAAACACACTATTAAAGCTGGATTTAATGTCAATTGGCCAGGTCTATCCACGGCAAAAGGAAGAGTGCTCCTCCGCTTTCCAGTAAGATAAGAGTCCTCTGCGCGCACCGCGTCAAATGGGAATATTGTTGGATTTTTTCGAGTAAATGCCAATTTTTTCAAAAATTCGACAACAACGCCCAACGGTGGTCGAGCAGTATCAAAATTCCTGACGAAGTCGTTTTTATAAATCGTATACCACGCCTTCATCAATCGCATAGCAGCTTGATTTCCATGGAGATCCAGATAACGATCGGGAGCACAAGTAAGGTTAGCCCGACAGATTATGTATTCATTCTTGCAATGATGTTCCCCCCACCAATGCGCCCACTCTTCATCGTCATCCCAGAAATAATAACCAATTCCGAGATAAGCTTTTGAGCCGGCTGAGATGAATGGCGCATTGTCGTCAATTTTGTCAACGTCGCGATTTTCGACTGTGTGATAGCCAACGGTATTCAAGCTGGGTTTTACCTAATAAGAGTGCTCGAAATAACAACTTTAAATGCAATCCCAACACTTTGGCTTAACGTATTCTTTGTCTTAACGCAACTGAGGGAAACGATATTGTTTGACCTTAACTTAACAGGTGGAGCCGATACAGCCAATTAAAAGTTCGCTTGGCAGTTAACAGTTTATAAAAAAAGCTCGAATTCAAACTAGAATCGAGCTTTTCGTAGTCCCAACGGGAATCGAACCCGTGTTACCAGAATGAAAATCTGGTGTCCTAACCCCTAGACGATGGGACCGTCTTTTAACTTCATCCCCTACTACCGCAATAGCCCGGAAAACGAGGTTGCAAATATAGATCGACATCGATTATTTGCAAACCGGTGCGCTAAATATTTGCGGAACCATCGGTTTATTTCATTGGTTTTAGATGCGAGGAACTTTAATTTTGGCAACTTTTAAAAAATTTAAACAGATAATACAATGACCAAAGTAGGAATTAACGGATTCGGACGCATCGGCCGACTTGCGTTCAGAGCCGCCATTAACCGTAAGGATATCGAAATCGTTGGCATCAATGATCTTGTGGATCCTGAGTACATGGCCTACATGCTTAAATATGATTCTACACACGGCAAGTTCGACGGAACAGTCGAAGCAAAAGATGGTAGTCTCATCGTAAATGGTAAAAAGATCCGCGTAACCGCTGAGAAAGATCCTTCAAACCTGAAGTGGTCTGACGTTGGTGCTGAGATCATTATCGAATCAACAGGACTATTTCTTACTCAAGCCGACGGCCAGAAACACATCGCTGCCGGCGCTAAGAAAGTAGTCTTCTCTGCTCCCGCTAAGGATGATACCCCGACATTCGTAATGGGTGTTAACCACAAGAAACTCACAAAGGATCATACGATTGTTTCCAATGCTTCTTGTACGACCAACTGTCTCGCGCCTTTGGCAAAAGTACTGCATGACAACTTCGGTATCGCTGAGGGTCTGATGACAACCGTACACGCAGTAACAGCAACTCAGAAAACTGTCGATAGTCCGTCTGCTAAAGATTGGCGCGGTGGTCGTGGCGCTTACCAGAACATTATCCCTTCTTCAACGGGTGCGGCGAAAGCTGTTTCATTAGTTATTCCTGAGTTGAAAGGAAAGCTTACAGGTATGTCATTCCGCGTTCCCGTGGCTGACGTTTCTGTGGTTGACTTGGTTGTACGCCTCGAAAAACCAGCTACTTACGAGCAAGTCAAGGCAGCTATGAAAGCCGCTTCTGAGGGCGAACTTAAGGGCATCATGGGTTATACTGAAGACGATGTTGTCTCTTCAGATTTCCTGGGCGATGCACGTACATCAATATTTGATGCAAAGGCAGGTATTGCGCTGAATGACAAGTTTATGAAGGTTGTGTCCTGGTACGATAACGAGTGGGGTTATTCGAACAAACTCGTTGATCTGGTCACTGCTTTGTCAAAAGTGTAGTCGACAATTTCACGATAAAAATTATCAAAGGCTATCCTGATACAGGGTAGCCTTTTTCATTTTATATTTAGGAAGAAGAGGTCCCCGATTATCCTGTTCTGTCGTTTTTTCCGTTATCACATAGCTTCAAAATTAGAGTGACCAACTATTACCAAATATTGGGAATCGGACGCCATGCGGACTCTACTCAGATCCGGACTGCTTATAAGCGTCTGGCTATGGCTTATCATCCCGACCTTAATCATAACCCTGAAGCAGAGGAGCTGTTCAAGGTGGTCAATGAGGCGTACCGAACTTTGTCTGATAGCTTAAAAAAGGCTCGGTATGATGAACAAATGTTTCCACAACATCATCCAAGAGTTGAAGCAGAAAGGCTCAGACGTCAAGGGGTTGTTTACACCCATCGAACGAAGAAAGATTACTACAAAATAGATAAACAATACTTCAGGCATCAGGCTCTATCTATATTGGCTTTCATTGTGTTGGCCGGATGTTGCTTTGCTTTAATGAACGGTATTCAATACTTCGTTGAACAACGCCAGCTAAGAAGTTATCATGAAAATAGTTTTGAACTCAAACAGGCTGGTTCACTGTTTGGCGCCGGAAAGTTTGATGACGCTTTTACACGCGTTCGCGCGCTTACATTGAAGGCTCCTCTTGAGGTGAGGGTGCATTATACTTTTGACAGTCTCATGATCACTTTGAGAAAGAAAGCCAATCTTAAGTTTGAGGAGAAGGATTACGCCACGTCAATGGCTTATTATATGGTGATCAAGAAGCACGAGAATCCGGTTGATCCGGAAACGATGCGAAAGATCTCGATCGGTCAATATTATCTGGGGAATTATCGCGAGTCGCTTGAAGCCATGAACTTCTTGTATGAGACATATCCTGACAACGCCGAACTTGTTTACAGTATGGCAGTGCTCAACCTTGAGAAACTAAAAAATCCATCTGAAGCATTGAAGTACTTCAACATATCTAAGAGCATATTAATGAGAAAGTTATCAGGTCAGGCGTCATTGATGGCGGTGTCTGAAACTGCGCCGACGGCTGAGCTCTTATCTGACGTTCTGATCGGCAGTGCGGAAGCAAATATCTCC
>JBDSKX010000193.1:0-5094 GCA_039916665.1 Chryseolinea sp.
TTCTTTCGTGGTTAACATGGTACTTATCATAGGTCAGGTCGTTCTGTAGTATCAGCAATAGCATAATACTCACCGCGATGCCCAGGGCAAGCCCGAGAATGTTAAGAATTGAAAAGAATTTGTCCTTTAAAAAGACTCTGGTGGCGAATTTCAGATGCGTGCGAAGCATAGTGAAGGGGTTAGATATGTTGACATATAGTATACTCTGCCATCCAGGGATGGTTACGAATTCGAAATAGTTTTCCAAGACTCGTGCCGGAACGAGAAATTGCCGTCTCGCACGGAATACGAAGTAGTGCCTCGACGTGGTGAGCAAAATTGAACAATAACACGTTCAGTCTTGCAATATTTCTTCGGATGAAGACGCCGATGTTATGATTATGTTACACTCGGGACTCACGCTTGTAATCCATCAGAAAATCCTATAATTGCAGTAAAAGAAAGTTTTCGAATGGAAGTACAACCCGTTATCGTAACACGCCAGCTGAGCAAGTCATTCGATAGTCCGGTCCTTACCAACATTAACATGACGGTCTACCCGGGACAGATCATCGGGTACATCGGACCCAACGGCGCGGGTAAAAGCACAACGATCAAGATTCTTACCGGGATTATCTCAGACTTCGAAGGTGAGGTACGTGTATTAGGTTACGACATTCGTAAAAATCCATTGGAAGTGAAAAATGGTATCGGTTACATACCGGAAAACGCGGCGTTGTATGATACCCTCACACCCATCGAGTATATCAGCTTCATAGGGCAATTATATAAACTCGACGATAGTCAAACGTTAACCAAGGCGAGGGAATTGATGCAGGTTCTTGATCTTGGAGATCATTTAGATTCGAGGATGACTTCCTTTTCTAAGGGAATGAGACAAAAAGTATTGCTCGTATCCGGAATGATCCACAATCCATCAATCCTTTTTCTCGATGAACCTTTATCCGGATTGGATGCAAATTCTGTGATCCTTGTTAAAGAGATCTTGAGTCAGCTCAAGCGAAGCGGCAAGACGATCTTCTACAGTTCCCACATCATGGATGTCGTCGAAAAAATTTCTGACCGTATTATTATCATCCGAAGTGGTGAAATCATTGCCGACGGATCATTTGAAGAATTAAAGCAACATGCGAAATCGTCGCTAGAACAAATCTTCACGTCACTGACAGGTGATGGAAATCATGAGTTGCAGGCCGAAAGATTTGTCAAGATACTTAGCTGGTAAAGTGATGGCAGGATTACTGGACACATTAACAACCAGCTTATTCAACTTATTCAGATTTATCGACGCAGATCCTGTACAACTTCAGGCAATTGTATCGTTAAAGCTCAAGACTGACAACCGCAGACAACACGTTTCCTATCGAAATAAAATACAAAAGGATCCCAAGCTTTCATTTCTCATTACAATTTTTGTCTATGGATTGATGGGCATTTTTTTTGGCTTACTTATCATCGGCATAAAATCGTTCATTCTTGTCATGGTGACATTCTTTAGCTACCTGATCATCATGATAGGTATGACTTTAATAACAGACTTCTCTTCGATTTTACTGGATACCAGCGACAACACGATCATCTTACCTCGGCCCGTTTCCGGAAGAACACTCTATATCGCACGCCTGATTCATATCATGCTTTATCTGTCGCAGCTTACGATCGGCCTTTCAATTGTCCCATCCCTTGCGGTCTATTTTTCGTACGGGGCTGGCGCGCTGTTTTCATTCCTTGTTTTAATTGTATGCGGTGTACTCATTGCTTTGTTGCTGACGAATGCCGCCTATCTTTTGATCCTGCGATTCTCGAGCGAAGAAAACCTTCGAAGCATTATAAACTATTTTCAGATCGCGATGGCGGTATTGCTGATGGCAGGGTATCAGATTCTGCCAAGGGCTGGAAGTGCAATTGGATTTGATTCAACGGAGTTTCACATCAGTTGGTGGTATTTGCTTGTTCCGCCGGTGTGGCTGGCCGCAACGATGGAAAGCGTTTACTACGGCATTGTCGACGCCAAGCACATAGCGATGGCTTTCTGTGCTATCGTTGTTCCGAGCGCTGGCACCTACGTAGTGTCGAAATACTTAACCCCATTGTTCAATAAAAAACTGGGGGCATTGGTTGTTGACCGAGAAATCAAAACGAAAAAATTAGTATCAAAATCATGGTTAAAAAATATCTCACGATTGATCAACAGATCTGTCGTCGAACGTGCATCGTTCGAACTCGTTTATAGAATTGTCGGGCGTGACAGGAAAATCAAGCTCAAGATCTACCCGACCATCGGGTATATGTTTGTATTCGGCCTTGCCTGGTTTCTGAACGACAAATCGGCTGTCGCTTCAGTTTTGGAACATTCAACGGATACCAGATATCACGTGGTTCTATTTTACCTTCCCTTTTTTATCGTTCAGGTTGCTTGTCACGAGATAGCTTACTCTGACGATTTTAAAGCGAGTTGGATTTATTTTTCGGCTCCATTCAAAACACCAGGCGAAGTATTATCGGGAATGATCAAAGCCGTGATGCTCCGATTTTTTGTTCCTGCTTATGCAGTGATTAGTATTTTTCTTCTGGCGGTTTGGGGAATAAACAGCATCGATGAAATAGTATTCGGATTACTCAACAACTACCTGATGACGATGACCTTGATGAGCATACAGAAACATTATCTTCCATTCTCAATGTCTCCGAACGTAAGAAATCAGTCTGGAGAATTTATGAGAACAATACTGGCATCTATAATTATCGGAATAATGGGTTTTGGGCATTACTTGCTGACAACCTGGCCAATCTTTATGGACGTACTTATCCCGGTACAATTAACTGTCGCGATTTACCTTCACCAGGCTTACAGAAAAATAACGTGGGATGATGTTACGCTTTGAATCTAAGCTTGAAAAACAGAAGCGTAGAAGCAAGCATTAGCGTGAGCGAATTGGCCGCAATGACCGGTATATCCCAAACCAGGATACCATAAGCCAACCACAGAACAACACCAAGACAAAAAAGTGAAAACATTCCGAGTGACAGGTCCTTTGCAGAACGACTCTTCCATGTCTTTATAACCTGCGGTAAAAATGCAATGGTCGTGAACATTCCAGCAGCCAAGCCTAAAAATTGTGTAGAATTCATATTCATTGATATAGTCGATTATTGTTTAAAGATTAGTGACCATAACACATTCAAATCTAACGTAAGCTTCTGTAATTAGTTGAAGTATGTAATTTTATCGCATCTATTTGCAGGCTCTAACGATTGCGGAAAATACTTCTCAGAAATTGGATGCGGAAGGAACCAACGAATCCGGAGGCTGGGAACGATAGCGGAAGGAATTATTAATTATGCGCCCGTCGCAGAATTTTTCAGAAGCTTCTGAGGTGGTCCAAATTACTCATTTACACGAATGTCGCTTAAGGCTGTAGAGGCAGCGGACAACAGAAATCGAAGTTCAACGCGTCCTGATCAATAATTCAAATGCCCGTTTCCCAGTGCGCCTCGGCGGTGAAAAAATATCTCCTCATCTATACTCACTAATCAACCTCCCCAACACCTTGATCCCCTCTTCAATCCTTGGACTCCAGGGCTCCGCATAACTCAATCGGAAACAATTTTCAAATCGACCCTGCGATGAAAATATTTGTCCCGGAGCAATTCCTATACTATGCCTCAATGCACGCTTATGAAGTTTATAAGCATTGATCTTTTTATTCATCTCGATCCATAAGGTAAAACCACCTTGAGGACGTGTAATTCTTGTATCGTCGGGAAAATATTCCGACACAGCCTGAATGTAACGCAACGATTGCGTGTGAAGCGCTTTTCTCAAGTGCCTCAAATGAAGTTCGAACCTTCCATTGCTTAGAAAATCAGCTACTGCAGCTTGAGCAAGTGAGTTGGTCGAAACAGTATGCATCCGCTTCAATCGGATTATCTGCTCCTTGTATCTACCCGGGATTGTCCAGCCTATGCGATAACCGGGGGCTAACGATTTGGATACTGACGCGCAATGTAAAACCAGTCCTTTCTTATCGAAAGTTTTGCATGTCTTTGGACGCGTTTTTCCAAAATAGAGTTCACCGTATATGTCGTCCTCAATCAAAGGTATTTCTTTGCGTGCTAGCATATCGACAAGATGTTTCTTTCTGTCATCCGGCATACAACTTCCCAATGGATTATTGAAGTTGCTCACAACAAGGCAGGCCTTGATATTGAATCGGGGGATAGACTGTTCTAGATACTCGATGTCCATTCCCAGAACTGGGTCTGTTGGTATCTCGACGACGTTCAAACCAAATGTTTCAAGAAGTTGAAAGATTGCAAAGTAAGTGGGACTCTCTATCGCTACGGCATCGCCAGGCTGCGTTACCGCTTTGATACAAAGTGACAAAGCTTCAACACAACCTGCAGTCACTACGACATCATTTTCGCTGGGTGTACCACCCCAGTTAAATGCCTGTCGCGCAATCTGCTTGCGTAACGCAACGCTTCCCTGGATGTGTTCATAGTGTAAACAACTCGTCGCCGATTCGCGGATCGCATGAATAAGTGCTTTGTTCAACTTGGCGACGGGGAGTAACTCTATCGATGGCGCAGCCATGGAAAAATTAAGCAGAGACTTTGCATTGAGATCCAGATAAACACTATTGATCATTTCATCGATAGTCACGGGCAACGCATCCTCTATGGGCTCTCTCACTTTAGGCATCTCCAGGATATGCTTGGGTGAGTATTTTACGTAGTACCCTGACTGCGGTCTTGCCTCGATCAATCCTTTACTTTCAAGCGCATAGTAAGCCTGAAATGCAGTACTCAGACTAATGCCCTGTTCTTTACTCAATGCACGAACTGAAAGTAATTTATCGCCAACCTTCAGTACTTCTTTCTCGATGAGCGCTTCAATCCGATCTGCAACTTCAACGTATTTGTGTTCCGCTTTTAGTAATACTTCAGCCATGAGTCAGAATTTTAACTGATATGGCCAAATTTAATAAAATGTAAACTGTTCTAACCCGCGTTTTATCAATAAAAAGGCCACCATTTAAATGGCAGCCTTTTATCCGTCTTGATGTGGGAATATCAATCTCTTCCTGGCCG
>JBDSKX010000194.1:0-6099 GCA_039916665.1 Chryseolinea sp.
TTTTTTTGAACCCTGAAAGGGTTGGTCTTTCGCCGCACGCCAAATTTCCAGACACCTTTGATTCCACCCTCCAATTTTCCTGATCAAAATATTTCCAGTATCAGTCGATGAAATCATACTCATAAATTGTTTGAAAAATCGATCCACCGTTATATCACAATCACTTGTTAAAAATTTTCGGACACTTCATTTTTTCAACCAAAAAGCGACAGCCATTAATCACGCCTGATATCCAAATAGCATTGTACAAATATCTCGCAGGCACGTGTCAGAATTTAAATTGCCACGCAAAACGTGTCGGTGGACACGTGGATAATGTCCACATACTTAGTGACCTCTCTAAAAAATATTTCAGTTTCTGACTTCGTTAAAGAAGTTAAGCCGTGGTCTTCAAAATGGATGAAATCTGAACACTCACGAAGTAATTTCTACTGGAAGGCTGGCTATAGTGTATTCTGGGTGGGTAAAAGGGATATTAAATCCGTCATTGGTTACATCGATCAACAACATGTCCATCATAAAAAATAGACATTTCAAGATGAGTTCAGGAAATTAATGGCAGACAATGACATAGCGTTCGATGAGCGGTATGTTTGGGATTAAATTCACTTCTCATGTGAACCAATATACTTTAGGGTAATCTGCCATTAAAACAGACCGTACAATGGCGCGCGTAAAAGCGTGCTTTTCATAGCAGGTCGTAGTCGCGCGCATAAATTCACTGCAACTTCAACCCCAGGTAGCCCGAGGAGACGTCGGCCGACCTCGGGCTTCTATGTTGACCTTTCAGGCCAACGTTTTTGGTGTTATACTCAGATAATGGTCGACGGATTCGTTGGCCAAAATGATATTGGAGGCAATCCCCAAGTGGTAAACCGTAATTTGAGGATAATAATGCTTGTTAGTTGACTAACATGACAAGTAGGATTAGTGAATTGCCCAGTAGTGACCCAATCGGCGGGAATCCGGTAAAAAAAGTAATGTGAAAACGTGAATAAAGAGTCATAGCAAAATACTGTATGTAGTGACACGCCGGATCTGGATATGCCAGGGGAACTTGATCAACAGAACAGCGCGCTCACAGCTGCACTTGGTGATGGAACAATCACCGAGGTTGTACAAAGGATAAAAAACTGCCGGCCATTATCATTCTTAAGAAATCTCCCTTTGTACAGGTTATACGTTCTCCAGACCTTCTTTTCCGGCGACCTTGAGAGATCCGCCTTCAATCACCCGAGGGCAAATTGTTTTCTTTCAAAACCAATGTCCCTGTTTCCTACCATGCTGACGGCGCACCGTGCTGGCTGGTCCAAACGTTCGATGCAGGGCTAGTTCCAGATGCGCTGAATACACTCTTTCCGATCGACGCCAGCCGCAGAAACATTATATAATACCGCAAAATTGGTAACAGCTTTTTTTGCATCCATTCATTTATATTTAGTGCTTAAATCACCCATATGAAGAAGATCATTACCGCAGTCCTTATTGTGCTGGTCCACGCGACCTATGCGCAATTATCAGGACCACCCAGTGGCGACAATCAGAAATCATCCGTCACGCAATGGATAGGTCTTGTTAGTGTCACCATTCATTATAGCAGCCCGGACGTTCATACGCCTTCAGGTGAAGACCGAAAAGGTCACATCTGGGGAGAACTTGTTCCCTATGGATTTATTAACCAGGGTTATGGTCCCTCTAAGGCTGCTCCCTGGAGGGCAGGCGCCAACGAGAATACAACCATCACGTTTTCGCACGATGTTCAAATTGATGGCAAGCCATTGAAGGCTGGTTCATACGGACTTTTCCTTGAAGTCGAAAAAGACGGCCCGTGGCAGTGGATATTTTCAAAAAATTCCATGGCGTGGGGTAGTTACTATTACAGCGAAGCAGAAGACGCTTTGCGTGCAAAGTCGAATCCTTCTGACAATGCATACAGTGAATGGCTGACTTACGGGTTTGATGACCGCCAGCCAACTTCAACCTTTGCATACCTCGCTTGGGAAAATAAAAAAGCAGGGTTCAAAATTGAGGTGCCCAACGTCAACGAACTATATGTAGATAAAATAACTCAGGAATTAGATGGCACAACGCTTGGCTTCAGCGCTGAGAACTATACGACAGCTGCAATGTTCTGCGCACAAAATAAAGTTAAACTGGAACAAGGTCTCAAGTGGGCGGACTTTGCACTTGCAAGTAAGAAGGATTATTCGACTTTATCAGCGAAAGGTATGGTTCTGACGGCAATGGGTAAGGATCAGGAAGCGGCTGATGTGATGGCTATGGCGATTAAAGAACCAACGGCATCGATACAGAACATTCATCAATACGGAAGGTTTCTTCTTAATGCTGGAGAAAAAGAAAAGGCGATGGAAATATTTCAATTTAATCGCAAGAAACATCCCGAAGATAAGTTCACAACTTATGTAGGCCTTGCTCGTGGATATACAGCTATGGGCGACAAGAAGAGCGCAATCAAAAATTGGGAGACAGCGATCAAGAATTTGCCGGAAGATCAAAAACAAAACATGTCTTTGTATCAGGCGGAGATTGATAAGTTGAAAAGCTAAGAAGCACAATCACCGCTATAGCGCGATGACCCAATTAACGCAACAAAGTCATTTGTGGCGTACATGGCGTCATTGCGGTGATTTTTTCTATGACGTGGCAATAACAGGGTTTTGCTTCACCGTGAAAGTGAATGTAGAGCCCTTTCCAAATTCACTTATCGCGCGTATAGAGCCACCGTTTTTTTCAACGAATTCCTTAGTAAGAAGTAACCCTATCCCTACGCCTTTTTCCTGCTGCGTTCCTGGTTGCGTGAAATGAGTACCCGCGTTAAATAACCTTCTCAGGTCATTAGTGGTCATACCAACACCAGAATCTGAAACTGATATCTCGATAAAATTTCCAGCTGCTTTTTCTGTAATGCGAATGATACCGCCAGGTGTATTGAACTTGATCGCATTGGCGATAAGGTTACGGATCACTAGACCGATATGATCGCGATCAGCCACCACAGATGTCGAATGGTCGACTTCATTAACGACTGTGATTTCTTTCAAGCGTGCAATTTCGCCGAACAGATGAATCTTCTCATCGATGATGGGTTTGATCTTTAGATTCGTCGGATTACTCTGAAGTCCATTGAGCTGTGATTGCGCCCACGCCAACAAATTATCAAGATCTTCCTGAACAGATTCAAGGTTTCGTTTTAATGTCTTTGATGAAGTCACAAATTCATCTTGCGTGATACCTTCCATACCCATGATGTCCATAAGTCCGCGCAAGCTTGCCAGCGGGCTTCTTAGATCATGACTGATAATTGAAAAGAGTTTGTCTTTTGTGACATTGAGATTCCTGAGTTGGAAGGCTTGTTGTTGTATTTCTTCGTTTTTAACTTCGAGTTCGTCGTTAGCTCTTTTCTTAAGTGTATTGTTATAAAAAAGGACGAACGCCAAAATGGCCATGAGTGAAAGACAACCGGCGGAGAAATACATCCAAAGCCTTTGAGAATTGATTTCCTCCTGGTTGATTTGAGCGTCCTGCGTCAGGAGTTTTATTTTTGCCTCTTGCATCTCTGAGTCAAAGCGCACCTGCATCAGTGCCATTTGTTCATTGCTTCTTTGTTGATAGAGGGAATCGTGTACAATCAGGTATTCGGTCTGATATTGAAATGCTTTGCCCAAATCGCTTTTTGCGTTATACACCTCTGACAATAATTTAAGGGTGCGCTCCAACTCACTTTTGAACTGATGCTTCCTTGCATTCTCAAGATTCATCAGAAGATAACTCGCGGCTCGGTCGTATTGCTTTAATAGAAAATACGTCTTACCTATCCGGTGCACTGTGGAAACCTTCAGAAATACATTTTGTAATGAGTCGGAAATGACAAAAGCCCGATCGAACTTTACCAACGCTTCTTTGTAATTCTGGTCGTTGACATCGACGTCACCAAGCGTACGAAGGGCGAAGCCAACCATATACGGCTTGTTAAATTGTCGACTCAGTCTCAAACCGCGGTTAGCGTATAATTTTGCCGAATCCATTTCCTTTAAACCAAGGTAACAAAAACTGATGTTGCAAAGCGCACGCGCCATCGCTGACTTATCCCCTATCCTATCACTTATTGCATACGCCCTCTTAAAATTGGATATGCCAAGTGCATGCTGACTTTGCTCGATATTTATTGCTGCGATACTGTTCAGGCAACGGGCGATCCCCGACTGGTCGTTGAGTTCTTCACTCATCGTCAAAGCTTCAAGTGACAACGCCAACGATGTTGAGTAGTCCCCTTTTCGATAGTGCAGCCAACCGACATTTTCCAACGCCGTTGCCAATCCGCGTTTGTAATTCAGCAAAAGTGCCAGCTCGCGTGCCTGCTCGCCGTATATCATCGCTTTGATATTATCCTTCTCGCGTAATACAGTAACAAGCTTATTAAGTTGCCATACTTTTGCAGTGTCCGCTGGAATAGTCTTTACGATATTTTCAAGACTATCGATTTCATTTATCTGCGCGCAACAGACAAAATGTACCTGCAAAAAAATGACGAGTACAACTACACGAAATAACATAGGGTTCCCTGGGAAAGGATTATGCAACTTCCGCAGATATGATTGTAGTTTTCTGGCGAATAGTACCAAAAACCTACACAAGTCGGTACAAAAATCAGAAAAATGGAAAACTTGAATTATAGGTCATACCCTTCAATTTTGACTGCAAAAGCCGTCATCGAACATACCAATCGGCATCCCTGGTGGTGGTGTTAGTTCATTCGGTGCTTCCTTCGACCCGGAATCATCTTTGAATTGTTGAATTTGACTTAATGCATACGCGTAATGTGCTTTCCAATCTTCATCGGTAACGGCAACCTTTGTTACAAGCCAGGATCTTAGTTGATCGAGTTTCAAGAAAGTAATAGCCTTAACCAATGTCGAACTGCGTTTGTCTTTGGCCAACGCCAACAAATTTTCCAGAAGCACCTCATTGGCGGTGATTTGAACTGCGCCCTCATAACCACTCTTTGCCTGGCTCTTAAAGGTTGATGTAACCAGTTTGTCCAATACCGATTCCAACGACGGTTGTTTTGAATCTCGAGCATGATGCTCAACGAGCCTTCCAGCACGGGAGGTGTGGAGGATTGCTCCGAAAGTAAGTTGCGCTGCAGTCTCCGCGGCACCCAGTGCGTCAAAGGTAAGATCAGTTCTGCTACCAATTAATTCTCTGTGACGATCATAGCCCATTGGACGAGGAGGAATCATTTTCAGTATTCGCTCAGGAATCATCAATGCTGCTGGCGAAGCTGTTTCAATGAGTTTATCAAGAGCTTTTGCTTGTTCTGCCGGAGAGATAAATTCTGTTACTGGCTGACCGTCACCACGGAGTGCATACCTGTAGTTGAGTCCACCGACTATTTTGGAACTGGCTTCAAGTTGATATCTGTGGAAGAAATACATTGGCACAAAAACTTCTTCAAGCGTTGCCATTGGTGCGCCAGGTCTGATGTTTTTTTCTCCAAAGTTTTTTAACGCGAGGGTTCTGATCTCCATCACTTTTTGCAACTGGTCAGCCGCATTTGCACCATTATCCCAGAGGTGCGCAAAAGGATGTGCACTGCCCGCGGGACGAGCATCTTGATCCGTGAGGAAAGTAAGGCCCTCCTTCAACGATTTTTGGATGATGGCATTGAGTGCTTCATCTTCATCGATGCCATTTGCAAAATCCTGATACCCGTATTGAATAGAAACTTTATCCCACGCACCGATCTTGTCATCGTAGGCGTGCTCCAAAGAAATTTTTCCATCGACGATTTCTACGTTTGGATGCGGATAATCCATTACTGATGCATCATGTTCTGAACTAGAACTGTACGCGTGTGCTAACCCTAACGTGTGACCAATTTCGTGCGCTGATAACTGACGCAATCTGTCAATCGCCATCTTCTCCATTTCTTTCGGAACAGCTTTGCCCTCATAAGGCGCAAGCAATCCTTCCGCAATCAGAAAGTCCTGACGATCTCTGAGAGATCCCAACGAAACAAGACCTTTGATGATCTCACCAGTCCTCGGATCTGTAACGGTGGCGCCATACGACCACCCC
>JBDSKX010000195.1:0-5978 GCA_039916665.1 Chryseolinea sp.
GAAGTTCGTCACCCTCTCCTTCAGGAGAGGGCCGGGGTGAGGTGAGGCCGGGGTGAGTTGAGGCCGGGTCAGGTGAGCAAAGCAATACCCTCAAATTCGCGTCAGCGATACCACACAACTCATAATAGTTTGACAATCTTAAATCCAGCCGACGCCCCTTGAAGTTCGTCACCCTCTCCTTCAGGAGAGGGCCGGGGTGAGGTGAGGCCGGGTGCAGCGAACGTGCTCCACGCACCCCCCCAACCCTCCCCATGATCCTCCCTCACCCCACCAAAAAATCCGGGTTCAACAAATCCTCTTTATTATACTCCACCGCCCCTGCCTTCCCGCCGCTTTTCATCACCTTCATCCCTACTTCTTCTACCACAATCTGAGCTGCCGCCGTATCCCACTCCATCGTAGGACCGAACCGGGGATAGATGTCGGCTTGTCCGGATGCCAGCAACATAAACTTCAAACTGCTTCCAGCCGATACCAAAACGGCACCATCAAGATTATTAATAAAATTTTCCGTGGACTTATTCATATGAGAACGCGACGCAACAACCCTTAATCCCGGACTTGATTGATCAATGGGCATACGCATAGCCAACTTTTCAGTCACGCCTTTACGTTTCAAAAAAGCGCCTGCCCCTGCCGTTGCATAGTACACATCACCGCCAACAGGGACAGCAACGACGCCCATCACCGGACGACCCTTATGGATCAGCGCGATGTTGACTGTAAACTCGTCGTTTCTTTTGATAAACTCTTTTGTCCCGTCGAGCGGATCTACCATCCAGAAATAATCCCAGTCACGGCGCTCGGCGTAAGGGATAGTGCTGCCTTCTTCTGATAGTACAGGTAGCTTTGATGGTGCGAGTGTCTTCGAGATGATTTCATGCGCCTTTTTATCAGCACGTGTGAGTGGGGAACTGTCGCCTTTGGCTTCCTCCTGAAAATCACCCGAATTATAAACTTCAAGAATTTCAATACAGGCTTTTTCAGCCGCGTCGATTGCCAATACTAATAATGACGAAAAGTTCTGATCCATAATTACACAATCATTCCTGCTGCGACCGTTTCGTTTGTTCCTTCATCAACGAGGATCACGCTTCCCGTGATCCGGTTTTTTCTATAGCTGTCCACATTTAACGGTTGCGCTGTACGAATCTTTACCCGTGCAATTTCATTCATCGCAAGGTGGTCCGCATTTTCAACTCTTTGTAGTGAATTGATGTCAAGCTTGTATTGAATTTCTTTCAGTACGCCGCGAACATCTTTGGTCGTATGGCGCACATGAAATTTCGAGTTAAGCTGAAAAGGCTTTTGATTCATCCAGCACAACATCAAATCAATGTCCTGAGTTGCTGTTGGATGATTGTTAGGTTTGGCAATGATATCTCCGCGACTGATGTCGATTTCATCCTCCAGCGTTATTGTCACCGACATGGGTGCGAAAGCTTCTTCGATGACATCATCTCCAAGGGTGATCGACTTGATCTTCGAGGTAAAACCTGAAGGCATCACCAATACTTCCTCACCTTTTCTGAATATCCCACCCGCTACACGCCCTGCGTAACCACGAAAATCATGATGCTCTTTAGACTGTGGTCTGATGACGTATTGTATTGGAAATCTGCTGTCGATATGATTGTAATCGCTTTCAATATGAACCGTCTCGAGCATGTGGAGCAGCGTGGCGCCTTGGTACCAGTCCATATTCTCAGAACGGTTCACGACATTATCGCCGGCGAGTGCGCTGATCGGCACGAACTGAATATCGGAAACTTCAAGTTTTGACGAGAACGCTTTATAGTCTTCAACAATTTTGTCGTATACATCATTGCTGTATTCTACCAGATCCATTTTGTTCACACAGACAATTACGTGAGGGATCTTTAATAACGATGCAATGTAAGAATGTCTATATGTTTGTTCTACAAGACCTTTGCGTGCGTCGATGAGGATCAATGCCAGGTTTGCAGTGGATGCGCCAGTCACCATGTTTCGTGTGTATTGAATATGGCCAGGGGTATCTGCGATGATGAACTTGCGTTTTGGCGTGGCGAAGTAGCGATATGCCACATCAATCGTGATTCCCTGCTCGCGTTCCGATTTCAGTCCATCGGTAAGCATTGACAAGTCAACATAATCATAACCCTTCTTCGCGCTTGAAGCTTCAACCGCTTCCAGTTGATCTTCAAATATTGACTTGCTGTCGAAGAGAAGTCGCCCGATAAGCGTGCTCTTTCCGTCGTCGACACTTCCTGCAGTTGTAAATCTTAGTAATTGGTTGTTTGTGCTCATCCGGTTTGATTAAAAATACCCGCTCTTCTTTCTGTCTTCCATCGCGGTCTCAGATCGCTTGTCGTCGGCGCGTGTTCCACGTTCTGTTTTCCTGGAAGCTGCCACCTCTTCAATGATCTTCTCAACCGTATCAGCGTCGGATTCAACGGCGCCGGTGATGGGCATATCACCACAAGTTCTGAATCGAACCGTCATCATCTTTGGCTTCTCATTTTCTTTTAGTTTCAGCCAGGGCGATGTCGATAATATTGAACCATCGCGAATGATCACTTCACGCTGATGTGTGTAGTACAATTTTGGAATCGGTATGTTCTCGGCTTGAATGTATTGCCATACGTCCATTTCAGTCCAGTTAGAAATCGGGAACACTCTGAAATGTTCGCCGATATGTTTGCGTCCGTTAAAGAGGTTCCATAGTTCGGGACGTTGATTCTTAGGATCCCACTGACCAAATTCATCACGATGCGAAAAGAAACGCTCTTTCGCTCTTGCTTTCTCCTCATCGCGACGCGCACCGCCCATGGCTGCATCGAATTTATTTTTCTCAATGGTGTCGAGCAGGGTGACCGTTTGCAGCGCATTACGACTTGCATTGTATCCAGTCTCTTCCTTTGCTCTGCCGCTATCGATACTCTCCTGAACGGAACCCACGATCAGCTTCACATCCAGCGCTTTTATCAACCAGTCACGATATTCCATGGTCTCTGGAAAATTGTGACCTGTATCGATGTGAACCAACGGAAACGGTATGCGCGCAGGACCAAACGCCTTACGCGAAAGATAAGCCAGTACAATGGAATCCTTTCCGCCTGAAAATAATAATGCCGGACGCTCGAACTGGGCAACGACTTCACGGATCACAAATATTGCTTCCGATTCAAGCTCGCGGAGATGACTAAGATAATACTGATTCATAGGGGGAATAATTATGAATTATGAATTGGGGACTCGGCGAGTTTCTTACCTAATGAACGGCGCGTAAACACGTCGTTCCTAAACTTGCGTCGAAAATGAAGTAGCACTCTGCTACGAAGACCGAATAATTCATCATCCATATTTCATGATTTTTTTACGCGTGGTTGAATTAAGGCGACCAATTTCTCCACCGACTCATCAACACTGGATGCTCCTGTGTCTATCCTGATGTCGGGTTTTACCGGCGCTTCATAAGGTGAACTGATGCCTGTAAAATTCTTTACTTCGCCTGTACGTGCTTTCTTGTAAAGTCCTTTCACGTCACGTTGTTCGCATAGTTCTAGTGATGCATCGACAAATACCTCAATGTAATTCTGATCACCGACAATCGCTTTTACCTGATCACGATCAGCTTGAAAGGGACTGATGAATGCAGATAAAACAACAACACCAGCATCCAGCATGAGCCGGGCAACTTCACCGATACGTCGGATGTTTTCCACCCGCCCTTCATCCGTGAATGTCAAATCCTTGTTTAATCCTGCCCTGATGTTGTCGCCATCGAGCAGGTAAGTCTTGTATCCGAGGGAAAACAACTGGGCTTCAAGCTGAACTGCCAGGGTCGATTTCCCGGATCCTGACAAACCTGTAAACCAAATCAGCATGGGCCGTTGATTCAACAACTTTTCGCGATCCTCGCGGGCAACCTTTGTACTTATCGGATATATGTGTTCCATCTAAACCAGACCGTAAAAAAACGAGATAAATCCGACGCAAACTACGATATAAATTATCGTGAGAAATGTCCCTGCGCGGATAAAATCCCTGAAGGTGTATCCTCCCGGGCCATAAACCATCAGGTTCGTTTGATAGCCGATTGGCGTCATGAAATCACCCGATGCCGCAAACGCTATCGCTGTGAAAAACGGAGTATAGGGCAAATGTGACTGCTCAGCGATCGACATCGCTATGGGAAAAACGATGGCAACGGCTGCTGCATTGGTAATCAGACTTGTGAGTATGATCGTTACAATAAAAAGCGATGCCAATATTCCCACGTGGCCCAGATATTTTCCGGCGTTAATGATCCAGCCTGCAAGCAGGGCACCTGTTCCGGACTTTTCAAGTGCAACGCCAATAGCGAGTGAGCAAATCAGAATCAATAACAAACTAAGATCTAGTTCACGTCTGATCTCGTTGATATTGAGTATCCCAATTAAAACCATAACAAGCAATATTCCGAGGCATACATTGAACAAGGGCAAAACACCTGTAATGCCCATTATAAGCGCACCAAACGATGCATAACCGACCCATGCCAGCCACTTGGCTTTCGGCTTGGAAATTTTTTGAGGAATGCTCACGAAGAACAAATCGCGTTCGTGATCACCATCATCTACCGTGGATCGGGTCAGCAGCAATAGAAAATCTCCTCCCGCAAGCATCATCTCTCCTACTTTGCCTGGTAGCTGTTTTCCATTTCGATGTATCGCGATGATCGATGCATTGAAAGATTTTCGGAAATCAGAATCCTTGATGCGTATACCGATGAGGTTGGAGTTTGCTGGAATTACCGCTTCAACAAAATGAAACTGGCCTTCGACTTCAAGTTTATCCTGCTTTGGAATTCTTAAACCATTGTCGTCCTTGATGAGATTATAAATCGCACTCGTATTACCCGAGAAAAATAACAGGTCACCCGCTTCGAGCGTTTCTTCTGGTGATACGGGAGAAATGATTCGCTCGTCACGAATGATCTCTACCAGAAATACGTCCTGTAATTTTCTGAGGCCGGCGCCTTTAACGGTTTTGCCGATCAGCCTTGAGTTTGAAAATATTTCTGTTTCAACAATGTATTCCTTCAGATTCTCACGGAGGTTTTCGATTTTGTTGGTATTCGATGGCAACACATTGTACATGTAGAAGTATATGTATGCCCACCCCACGACAGTGATGATAAGTCCGAGGTAAAAGAAATCTTCAAACCCGAGCAACGGCAGGTTATACGATTCAATCAAACCATTCAAAACAAGATTGGTTGAAGTACCGATTACGGTGATCATTCCGCCAAATATTGTGGCGAACGAAAGCGGTATAAGAAACTTGGAAGCAGGGTTGCCGGTCTTTTGCGCCCAATCCCGAACGTATGGGATCATGAAGGCAACGATCGGTGTATTGTTTAAGAAAGCGGAGACGCTGGAAACGGTAACCATCATCCGCAGCAAAAACGCTTTGGGTTTCAGTCGCGTGTTAAAGAGTCGACCCAACATTTCTGAGCCATAAATCAATCGGAACCCGGCAGTGACCAGTACCAATAGGAAGATGATAATGATCTGCTGGTTGGAAAGGCCTTTCAATAATTCCGCGGGACTGATAATGCCAGGCAGCAACAGCGCCACCGTGCATATAAAGAATGTGAACGCGGGATTAAACGTCTCCTTGTAGAGTGCGTAAACAAGGAATGAAATGACGACCAGGGTATATGCCTGGGATAAAGTTATGCCCACTAATCCTGTAGATTTTCGGCAAAAGTAAGTGCAATGGGTCAAAGCCGCAAAAGTGATTGGCAAGTGGTTGACCTTTAATGATTTATGGGGAGTGAGCATCGAGAGCATTACCTCCCGACCATCTCTAGGGCAAAGACTTGGGATGAGGCGAACGCACCGCCCATGACAATTCAAAAATCGCGACAGCGATCCCTTCAACACTCTTAATAGCTAGACAACCCCAAATCTGGCGACGCCCTCTGAGGTTCGTCACCCTTCCACCCCGCC
>JBDSKX010000196.1:0-64070 GCA_039916665.1 Chryseolinea sp.
AAAACCGACCGATGATCAGCTTCAGGATTTTATCTGGGCCTTAACGTTGCATCCGGAGTTTCAATTGATATTTTAAGAGTGTGTAGAGGTACTCTGACGTTGTTGGAGCCCCGAGGCAATCGCGGATTCGTGTTTAGGAAATGAAGCAATTTAAACCGTAGTCACATGTTAAATTCAAGACTGAGCAGAAGGGATTTTATAAAATCATCGAGTGCTGTATCGCTGGCAGCCTGGGCAGCAAGCGCGCCGATGGCCAGTATGCTCGCGGGTTGTGGCAAGAAATCGATGTTGGGGAATGCGTCTGCCGATACCGTTATCTTGCTGTGGATGGCTGGAGGTATGGCACATACTGAAACATTTGATCCGAAAAGATATACACCTTTCGAGAAAGGTATGGAAGGAAATCGCGTGCTCAGTACTTTCGAATCTTTCCCGACAAAACTTGATGGTATTAATTTCTCCGACGGTTTGCAGTCTATCGGAAACATCATGGACAAAGGCGCTTTGATCAGGTCGTACGTTGCGGCAGACATGGGACACATACTTCATTCCCGGCATCAATACCACTGGCACACCTGTTACGAGCCACCTCAAACCGTACTCGCGCCTCATATTGGGTCATGGATAGCGAAAGAACTTGGTCCAAAGAATCCCGTCATACCAGCGTTCATCGATATCGGGCAAAGATTTACTCTTGGCGAAGGTGAGGAACTCAAGGCATTTCATACTGCTGGATTTCTCGGCAACGAACATGGACCATTTTTTATTCCTGATCCAACGCAAGGGTTGGAAAGCGTCAGGCCACCTGTTGGGATGGACGCAAAACGTTTTGAAGCCCGAAATAAATTGTATAATGACCTGATCAGCAATAGTCGCGTCGCGGATGTTGTGAGTGACTATCAAAAGGAGTCATTGCGCAGATCGATGGAGCAGGCGTATAGATTGTTGAACTCCCCCGAGGCGAAAGCATTCGATCTGAGCCAGGAGCCGAAGGAAGTCTATGACGCATACAACACGAGTAAATTCGGACTTGGCTGCCTGATGGCGCGGAGGTTAACAGAACAGGGAGCGCGTTTTATCAGCGTTACTACCGAATATGAACCATTTGTAGGCTTCGATACCCACGAGAATGGTCATACCAGAATGGTTGGAATGAAGAAGATGATTGACAAACCCGTGGCTCAGCTGATTTCAGATCTTGATCAACGTGGTCTGTTAGACCGGACGTTGGTTATTGTGGCGAGCGAATTCAGTCGGGACATGATGGTTGAAGGCCGTCCCGGGTTAAAAGTGCTTGAGCAAGTCAATCAGCCGGATATTCTTTCTGATCTTAAATTTTATGGTATGCACCGACACTTCACAGATGGGGGTTCAATCCTTATGTTTGGTGGCGGTATTCAGCGGGGTCTGGTTTATGGCAAGACTGCGGATGAGCGTCCATGCAAATCGATAGAGAAACCCGTCAAGATTGATAACATTCATCAAACGATTTATCACGCGCTTGGCATTCCTCCCGAAACACAATATGAGATCGAGCAACGTCCCTTCTATACGACGCCGGATGGCAAAGGTGAATCTGTATTGGAATTGTTGGGAAAGACACCAAAGAAAGCTTAGAAGAAGAGAAGTCTATAAATTCTTATCGAATACAATTTTTCCTCCGATAACAGTTTTGTCGATCCTAACGTTATGATCGAAGATCACAAGGTCTGCATCTTTGCCAACATCAAGTGACCCTTTTGTTGCTGAATGCCCCAGAATTCTTGCCGGTGTGGAGGTAATCATTTGAATGGTGTCCATCATGGATACTCCGGCGCCAAATACCATGCTTCTAATAAGCCGGTCTGCAGTAGCAACGCTTCCTGCAAATGAACTCCGGTCAGGAAGTTTTGCAACGTCATCCTCAACAATTACTGGTAAACCATTGCGAAGGCTTCCAAGCATACTGGGGCCGGGCGGCATTCCCGCAGCGCGCATAGCATCTGTTATCAATGCTATTCTTCCCGGACCTTTTATCTTATGAACAAGCTGGAGCAACGGGACGGGTAGATGCGTACCATCGGCGATTATTTCGACATCCATCTCATCGATTAGCAAAGCGCTTTCGATCACACCTGCATACCGGAATGCGTTTCTTCTTGTGACGCCGGACATGCCGCTATACAAATGGGTGGCTAGTGAGAATCCGTGCTTCACAGCTTCCGCGACTTCTTCGTAGATGGCATCAGTATGGGCGACCGCCGCAAGCACTCCGTGCATGGTCATGTATGATCCGAATTCCATAGCTCCTTTTAATTCGGGCGCAGCACTCCAGCGTTTAATAAACGGCGCACGGACTAATATTCGTTGATATTCATTTGGATCAGGATCACGGATGAATCTTGGATCCTGCGCACCGCGTTGGCTCATGGCAAAGTAAGGCCCTTCGAGATGCATCCCCAGAAATGTTGCACCCATTGTATTTTTGTTGACAGATTCTTCGTATGCTTTTAGCGTAGCATCAAGTTCTTCCGGGCTGGCAGATAAAGTTGTGGGTAGCATAGCCGTTGTTCCATATCTTGCGTGAAGTCTGGCGATCTCCAGAAATGCTTCGACAGTGCCATCCATGAAATCAAATCCTCCCCCTCCATGGACGTGTATGTCGATAAATCCAGGTGTGACATACTGACCCTGTGCATCAATTTCTGTAGCACCCGTTACTTCGATGTTTTTGTCGGATACCTCGGCAATTTTTCCGCCCTTCACAATTACCGTCCCGTTGTTGATCGAGCGATCAGGCGTAATGATTCTGCCGTTAAAAACCTTCAGCAATTCACTCATGTTTTTAGTAGGTTGGTTTCAGCGACCATCTTCTTAACCGATATCCGTAGAATGCATAAAAGATCAGATAGAGATAACAGGGTATAAGAACCGCATAGGCATAGCGTTGGTTATATACATCGGCGAAATATCCATAGAAGAGTGGCATGATGGCGTTACCACACAATCCCATGATCATAATAGATGAGCCGATCTTTGTGAATCTCCCTAGTCCGTCAAGTGCCAGTGGCCATAGGCCCGCCCACACGAGTGAATTAGCAAGTCCAAGCAGCACGACAAACCAGATCGAGATATCAGCTGTGTGTCCCAGAAAATGAACGCTGCCAGAAGCAAACAATATCATTGAGGTAAACAAGAATCCGAGGAGCGTGCAAATACGCAACGCGTTCACCTGACTGATCACGCGCGGGATTAAAACTATTCCAGTAATATATCCGAATATTGTAACGGCCAGTGTATATGATGGAAAAGTCTTGGCTTCGAGCAGATCGATCTTCATCGTTCCAGCGTATCCTATGATTGTATCAATAGCAATTACCTGTGTGCCAACGTGTAGAAAAATCGCTAATGCGCCAAGCATCAAATGTGGAAACTGAAGAATACTCTTCTTGCTTGAATTGGCCTCAGCCACGTCATTTGTTTCATGCTCTGTATTGATTTCAGGAAGTGGTGAAAACCTAATGAACAAACCCAAAAAAAGCAGTACTATTCCCACCGACACGTAGGGAATTATGACGCGCTGAATAAGTTCATCGAGTGCTGTGTCTTTTTGAATCTGCGTCATTGTAGACAATGATTTGAAAAGATCGGTATCAGTTGCTCTCAGAATAACAGCTGCAAAAATGATCGGCGCTAATATTCCTGCGCCTTTGTTACAGATACCCATGATGCTGATTCGTTGCGCTGCACTTTCCTTCGCGCCCAGCACGGTAATATAAGGATTGGCTGCAGTTTGGAGGATGGCTAGACCGATACCGAAAGTGAATAGACCTAAAAGGAATATTTCATACGTCCGTGTATATGCTGCAGGCACAAAAATAAATGCACCCGCTGCCATGATCCAATATCCCGCCATCATGCCCTTTTTGAATCCCACCCGCTTCAGAAGATACGCTGCAGGGACTGACATGAAGAAGTAGGAGATGTAAAAAGCAAACGGAACAAAATATGCCTGAAAATTGGTGAGTTCACAGGCAATCTTGAAATACGGGATCAATATCGCATTGATCCACGACACAAAACCAAAAATGAAAAAGCATACACCAATGATCAATATCGATACTATGGTATCTCTTTTTGTCAGTGAACTAACGTCTACCGCAGGAGTGGCCGATCTTGTCATTAGCAGTTATTACGTTCAGATCTATCTGTTGCCATGATCATTGATGCACTGTCAACAACGAGGCCGACGCTTCATCGAGATAAATATCGCAATGGTTATGATCCCGAAGAATACTCGCCGGGAACATATTGTTAATTGGCAATTCAAGGCAATTTTTCACGGCTTCCGCCTTCCTTTGATCAGGAACAGAACAAATAATATGTGCCGATTTCATGATTTGTCGGATTGACATACTGATAGCCTTACGCGGCACTTCATCAATAGTCTTAAACCACCCCTCTCCATATTGCTGCATGACGCACTTGTCATCCAAGTCTACTACTATATATGGAACAGTAGTATTAAAATCCGCTGGCGGGTCGTTGAACGCCAGGTGGCCATTTTCTCCAATACCGACCAACGCAACGTCTATGGGATGTTGAGAAATCAATTTATTGAGACGTTCACATTCTTTCGAAGCATCACCTTCTCCATTAATGAGATGTGCCGCAGCAAGTGGTTTCACCTCGGCAAGAAAACGCTCTTTCAAATATTTTCGGAAACTCGCTGGATGTTGATCCGAAATTCCAATATATTCATCGAGATGAAACATGATAACCTTGCTCCAGTCAATGTCTTTGTCGATGATCAATTGTTTCAACGTTTCAAATTGGCTCGTCCCCGTTGCAAGAATAATATTTGTACTTCCCTTTTTTTTAATCGCACGCTTGATAAGTTCGGCAGTTTTCAGTCCAGCCACGCGACCCATCTCAGCCGCAGTTTTGTTTACAATAATATCCATGAAAAAATAATGTTAGTGTTCTTATCCTCCCATAATCACCTTAGTCGTCCCTCCTTTTTGAAGGAACACATCAACAGGTTGATTAGTCTTCCAATTTCCTCTGGTAAAGTCAGGAACATCAACGGCACTTGAGCGGTTTGCTACCGATTTTTCCGTCAGTGGCGCGATTGAACTCCAGGCAGCAGCGTCGTATACATCGATATCTAAAGGAAGGCCATTGCGCAGGCAATCGATCAACCGCCAATCCATTAAGAAGTCCATACCACCGTGTCCTCCAATTTCTTTGGCCATTTCGCCCACTTTCTTTACGATAGGAGGTGCGTACTTTTCTTCCACTAATTTGAATTGCTCGTCATCCAGCCATCCCTCATGGCTGTTGGATATCTTGCCTGGCTCGGGATATTTTAATGCTGTGCCTTTCGTGCCACTCACGAGGTGAATTCGAGAATAGGGGCGGGGTGATGTTACATCATGCTGTATCATCATAGTCTTACCCTTCACTGTTCTGATGGTTGTGGTATTCATATTTCCGCGGAAGGTTTTTCCGACATATGGCTTGTAGAAATCATCCTTGGCTGCGAGTTCTTTGGCCATAGCACCCATTTGGAAATCATCACTCGACATTGATACGAGGTAATCCATTCGATCACCGCGATTGATGTCCAACGCCTGCGCTATTGGTCCGAGTCCATGTGTGGGATACAGATTTCCATGCCTAAGATTTTCTTTTAGTCTCCACATTTCAAAGTATTTATCCTTTGAGAAGTTGCTATCCAGCAGATGATGAATGTACGCACCTTCTGCGTGGACGATTTCTCCAAAGTAGCCTTGACGGCCCATATTCAAAGTAAGGAGTTCGAAAAAGTCGTAACAGCAGTTCTCCAGGATCATGCAATGCTGTTTTGTTTTTTCCGATGTCTCAACCAGTTGCCAGCATTCTTCCACCGTTACAGCCGATGGGACTTCAATCGCGACGTGTTTTCCATGTTCCATGGCATAGACAGCCATCGGTGTATGCAGTTTCCACGGCGTGGCTATGTAAATGAGATCGATGTCTTTACTTTCGCATGCCTTCTTCCATTCATTTTCGCCACCTGTTAAAATGGATGGTTTGTGATTTGTCTTTTCGAGACTAGCCTTCGCAGCATTAGCTTTTTCAGGGCGTAAGTCACACAGTATCTTGATGTCAACTCCTTCAATCTTGCTCATGCGTTCAACAGCGTTTGGACCACGGTTACCAAGTCCGATAAATCCGATTCGCACCGTCTCTAACTTTGGAGCAACATAACCACTCATGTTTACAGTACCCTTGGTCGGACGTTGAGGCCGCTCACCCATGCCTTGACCCATGACATTTGTACTTGCCAGACTCATACCGGCCAGACTGGAAATTTTCAGGAAGTCTCTTCTGTTACTTTTCATTTGTTTCTTCGATAATATGTGACGCGTGATTCAATGATTACTTTTTTATATGACAGGTTCCCATCCTTGCTGATACTCGCGACTCCATAGTTTGGTAGCAGCAAGATTATTTTTGATGTGACCATTTGAAGGATCTATTTGCAGCGCACCTCCAGATCGTAATGCGATATTGCCAAGCTGCGCTAACAACGTACTTTGATGGCCGCCTTCAATTCCTGAGTTTAGAGTTGATCCTTTCTTTATACCATCAAAGAAATTCTGAATATGGAAACTGTCAAGCGCTTGTGATGGATTCATTCGATCAAGAGGATTTATTTCCAGATCATTGGCAACATCTTTAACAAGTTTGTTTTTCAGATCATAGATTTTATAAGAGTTTCCTTCTTCGATGACCAGACATCCGTTCTCACCATAAAAGGCGACGCCAACGCTGTTACCTTCTACATAACGTCCGTTACAGCTCCTTCCCTCCCATGTGATAAATGTATTGTTAGCAAACTGAAGATTGATTACTTGCGTATCAGGTGTCTCCCAGTCGTCTTTGTAACGGTAGCGGCCACCAGATGATGTTACATGCGTCGGAAATTCAACACCAAGGCCCCAGCGCATCAGGTCTAGCATATGGGTACCGTTGTTCAATGCTTCGCCAGTACCCCAGTTCCAGAACCAATGCCAGTTATAGTGGAGCATGTTGTCTTTGTACGGACGCCTTGGCGCCGGCCCTTGCCACAAATCATAGTTTAACCAGGAAGGAACCGCCACTTCTTTCCCAGTGCCGATCGTATCGCGGTTATTGCAATACCATCCCTTTGCAAAATAGGGACGACCAATTGCACCGGTCTTTACTTCTTGTATTGCTGCAACAACATTCGGCCAGGATCTACGCTGATTTCCCATCTGAATGACATTCTTATATTTCTTCGCAGCAGCGACAATAAGTTCTCCTTCATTCGGATTGTGGCTACAAGGTTTTTCAAGATAAACGTGCTTACCTGCTTTTGATGCGAGTATGGCTGCGGGCGCGTGCCAATGATCCGGTGCGGCGATTACCAAGACATCAATATCTTTGCTCGCCAAGGCATTCCTGAAATCCGCAACTGCCTTTGGCTTTGATTTCTGAAGGCCTTCAATGGTCGCGATGCACTTTTCTGCAGCGCGCGTATCGACGTCTGAAACTGTGACAATTTCACAATTTGGTTGTACTCCGAACGTGGAGGCTAGTGCAAGTCCGCGGCTGTTGACGCCCATCATGCCTACCAGCACTTTTTCATTGGACCCCATTATCCTTGAATAACTTTTGGCGCTAAGTGCTTGTAAAGTTCCACCAAGAGTAAGTGCAGATGTTCCTGCTACTGCATTCTGGATGAATTTCCTGCGATTATATTTTTTGCTTGACTGTTCGCGTTTCATATTTTTATTGATTACACGTTAACCTTTAAGCCATTTATCAAACCAGCTAAATGCTTCAGCCTGCATGGCGATGTCAAACTTATGAGGTCCGGGATAATAGGAAGATTTGTATCTATCAGAAGCTTTCGCTTTTTTATAGACTTCAGCAAGTATGCCATCGGCACGTTTCATTTCTGGAAGTGTATAAAGGCCATCATCGCTGTCGTTCAATACCAGTGTAGGCAATGGGACACGCATTCCCAAAATTTCAGGAAAGTCTAATTCATTTGGTAGTATTGGCACATAAGTCATCCAGGTGTGCGTATAGGATTTGTTAAGTATAAAATCCCGCCAGCTCGTCATGAATCCAACGCAGACCGCACATTTGATACGCTCATCCAGCCCCCCCATAAACACGGTGCGCATTCCACCACCGGACAACCCGCCGCATCCGACTTTTGTTGCATCAACGTCTTTTCTCGCACATAACACATCAAGAGCCTTTTGATCTTCAGCGAAAAAAACTCCAGGCCAAGTTGTGCCAGCACTGAAGAGTGACTTTGCCATAATATGTTCATGATCACTAGCCCAACGGTTATAAGCTGCAATATTCTCTGGTTTTTCCGGATCACTGTCCGTCAGACCTTCGCGAAAATTTTCGGGAACATCCTGAAGCATAACTCTTCTGCTGGCAAAGGGAAATGCATCTGAAACGAGGACAACATATCCGCGTTTGGCAATTTCATTTGCCCATGCTTTTCCTTCGTACGATTCTTTTTGATGTTCTGCGACTACAGGACTAAGATCATCCGACGTCTTCGTGATTTTTCGCGTTCCTAGATATTTGTTACCACCGTGATCGTGAAAAGCCAATATTCCCGGAAGCTTACCTGTGGCATTGGCTGGCTTCAACACAATGGCGTCGGTCGGTCTGCCATAGGGCAATTGCCAACTGATTTCCTCGACCTGAAGCCCATCATAAGTGTATTGTTTTTTAACTGTCACGTTTGGGGTGCCACCAAGATTTGGAATACCCATCCGCTCCTTTAATTTTTCCTTTACCGGCGCTTTCCACTTGTCTACTGTAGTGTACTTCGGATTTCTAAATGACAACGATGGGATTTTTTCCCCAACAAGCGATGCGGCCCATGCGCCATATCCACCGATGATGCTTATTGATTCACCTTCAACCGCAGGTGCTGATTTGGACACATGCAACGTTGTGCTTTGCGACACCTCACTAGTTTCATTGCCGGTTTGGGGCATACTCATGAGGTCACCGCTGGCAGCGGCCAGACCCGCAATGCTCGTAAGCTTTAGAAATTCTCTTCGTTTGTTTTTCATAGGGGCTCATTTGTATAAGAGACATTAATTTTTAATTCTCATCTTTTTTACGGGAAAACTGACCTGAAGCCAATGTACATTCCTTTTGATGGGCATGAAATCCTTCGTTTCATAGCTGGCAAGGCATTCAATGACATGGCCATTGGGACAATCAGAGGCAACTTCAATAATCGAAGTTTGAGTAAATCCGTCGGGCCACTTGGCTGGAATAACCTCGTCGGCCAATGTTTCCTTGTCGGATCGTACAAAAGGATCGTCGGTGTATAATCTCAGTCGGTGACCTTTATAATATGCCATGACTCGTTCACCGTTGTTAACGATGTGATCACCATTGCCTCGGCCATAAGCACGCGTACTGTCTTTGACCGCCTTACCATCGTCGATCGTGGTAGCATTAGCGTGTTCTACATCGAATATAGCGTGAAGCATAAGTTCATCATCACTTTCGAAATCATTTCCTGTGACCCTGATTCCGATGATAGGCCAAGGAGGAGAACCGTCTTTTGGCGGCCGCTTTTTGAAAGTGGCTATTGTACCTGACGACGTAATGAGTCTTCCATCACGCGATGCTTTGATTTCCAGGCGAGAGGGTTCAAATGTTATGGAACTGTCTGCACTTTTCAGTTGAATGAAAGCAGAACTTGGGTTTTTAATAAGTGCTCCACGATTTAAAAAAGTAAAGATGATTTTATTTTTACCCGTTCGGAGATAACGTTTATTGTCGCCCAGCTGATAGTCGACACAAACGAGATCTGGCGTGTCTTCGCCATCTTCAAGAACCGCAATATTTTGTGGTCTCGAATCAACTCTAAGCTGCAGGCTCCCCTGCTCGTTGGTAGTTAATTTTTCTGAAATTAGAGTGCGATTGAATTTGTCGTACCGAAGAATTTCATAAGCTACGTCAGGTACGTATATCGCGGGCGTTGTAACTATGATTTGCAGTGAATCGATCGGAGGTCCGTCAGGAAGCCATTTCAAGGATGAAATACTCAAGCCGTTTTTTGAAACCTTTGAAAGATCTATGTAACCAGGTTTTGATTTGTTTGACTCAACATGATATCCATACAAGCTAAAATTGGGATAGAGGTCGTAATGCGACCACCTCTTGGGTGCGGACAGTGGATGTTCAAAAGCATTCACCACGAATTTCATCGCGCTTTCGAAGACCTTGGTTTCTCCCGGTTTATCGACCACGTGACCACCCACAAATTGCCAATAATCAAATGAAGGGTGATTACTCCAGACAGCTCCTGCTTTTACCTCATTGTTCAAATCAGTCAACTCATCTGCGGTGCTGTTATGGAATCGCAGTTGCACTTCTTTTAGATTCTGAAAAGCGTATCTGACCGGATAAAGCGTATGATTATTTGGATAACCAATAAAGAACTCTGGACTTCCCGTCATGCTGACAGCGGCACCAATCATATCCGGATATTTTCCAGCAAGAAAGTACGACATCAATCCGCCCATCGAAAACCCGATAACACCCCGATGATTTTTATCCGCCTTGGTCCTGTATGTGGAATCGATGTGTTTGGTCAACTCAATAAAGTAGTCTTTCATTTGTATTTCATACTGTACATCTTCGTGTCTACCCATGTTGTAAGGTCGTGGCTGATTTTCATCAACGTTTCCATCCCACATAACCAGAATGACTTTGTATTTGTCAACCAGCTCATGGATTTTATCGTAGGCCAGGTTTGCATTGTCATCGCTTTTATAACGGCCGCCCCATCCGTGAAAAAAATAAATTACAGGATACTGTTCTGCGTTGTTGTCATATTCGTCAGGCAGATATAAGCGGTAAAATTTATCCTGCTGAAATACATTGCTGAAGTGCTTGGAATCCTGAAAGGGTCCAGCTTTTTCCTTCGAGCACATCATCAACAGGAAAAGAGAACATAGAATTATTCCAGTTGATATCTTGCCTGACGTTTGATAATTCATTGCCGGAGTCATCTGGAATAATTGGTATTAGGTCGACGGTGAAGAAGGGCTTTTAAAGGCAACGTTAATATCAAAAGCTAATTAATGCTCTCGGTTACGTACCTTCAATTTCCAATTTTTTCTCATTTAAATAAATAATCATGAAAGGACTTTTGGCTTCAATGGCATTGTGCCTGATCATTTTCGCATGCGGTACAAAATCGGAGACCTCGACGGCTGACACAAAATCTTCCGGATCTAGCGCAATTACCGGTGAGATGCTGGATTTTACCGCTTATGAAAGCAATCCGGTATTCTCCGGGACAGCTACAGATACCTGGGACAAGAACATCCGCGAGCGCGGATTTATTTTATTTGAAGACGGAATCTTTAACATGTGGTACACCGGTTATCGCGACGGTGATAGCGAGGTTATGCACCTGGGTTATGCCACATCTTCGGATGGAATTAATTGGAAACGATATGAAAAAAACCCTATCGTAGGCACTGATTGGGTTGAAGACGTCAACGTTGTAAAAGACAAAGACACTTACTACATGTTTGCAGAAGGTAAAGGTGATATCGCGCACCTGCTTATTTCGAAAGACAAGGTTACTTGGACTGAACAAGGGAACCTAGATATAAGGCAGGTTAACGGTCAACCCATTTCGTTGGGCCCTTACGGTACGCCAACGGCATGGTTAGAGGATGGTTCGTGGTATCTTCTTTACGAGCGTGGAGATCTTGGCGTATGGCTGGCGAAGTCGTCCGACTTAAAAGTATTTACCAACGTGCAGGACGAACCTGTCTTGGTGCCAGGGCCTGAGTTGTATGACCAGTTTGGTATTGCTGTCAACCAAGTGGTTAAGAATGATGGCAAGTATTACGCGTATTATCACGCCACTGCTTTTAAGGATTGGAGTGAATGGAGCAGCTGCGTTGCAATTTCTGAGGATCGGATTCACTGGAAGAAGTATGATCAGAATCCGATACAGGTTGAAAATAAGTCGAGTCCGATCCTTGTAAATGATGGGAAGCAAAACAGATTGTATACGATGCACCCTGCAGTCGCTGTGCATTTTCCGACGGTGCGACAGTGAGGGGGAGATTTATTTTGATCTCGAGGGCATAGGAAGCTTGGCTACGCGGATTTTTTTTCGTTGGGTGAGGTTGGCGTCACTCTCAACCTTTATTGCGACAACTCTTGATAGAGGTACGGTTGACTACCTATGCAAATTCTGCAATTCCAGGATCTATCTTGGCATTCGCTTGATAAAAATGAACGTCCGCAGGAACCAGACAAATTGAGTATACAAAGCCTTTACCTGCTGAGCACGAAAATTATGGAATAAACACCAATCGTACGCACCGCCTGGGATGGGCACTTGTTCGCGATTGACGAAGTGAAAGAAAAACTGGCCCAATTCTTAGCAGGAAGATTAATCGAAGTCACAACGAAGCCGTTGCGAGAAACGGAGCAAGGCGCATGTTCTCGCATTTCGTTTTGTGATACCTCCTTTAAATTACTGCTGGCCCGTAATGTAGTACTCGAGGTGTTGGATGATTGTTTTTTGTTCGTCGATGACGTGACGGACCACATCTCCAATCGAAATCAGACCAACAAGTAGATTGTTGTCCAGCACAGGTAAGTGCCGAATTTTCCGACCCACCATTACCCGCATGCAGTCATCGATGCTTGTATCTGGTGTTACGGTGATCAGGTTTGAGGTCATCAACTCATGAATAGGCGTGTCTTTGGAAGACTTGCCTTTGAGGATGAGCTTCCGGGCGTAATCCCGTTCTGTAAAAATTCCAACGAGTTTGGCGTCTTCGACAATGAGCACTCCTCCGATATTCTTCTCGCACATCATTTCGATAGCATTGTACACCATGGTGGAAGGTTCAACGGCGTAAATCATTTCGCCCTTGGTCTGAAGAATGTCTTTTACTTTTCCCATAGAATAGTTGGTTGCAATCGAATGAATTTAAAATGATTTGGAGAGAAAAACAAGAATCACAAGCAATAATCAGGGAATTCCCCAAAAATGAATTCGTGTTTGAACTTCTAACGGCCTTGCGCGACTATTGGAGGAGGCCGACTACGCGGTCTGCAAAGATGGTCATGACAAAACTTACCGCGATCAACACAATA
Organism: Chryseolinea sp.; assembly: GCA_039916665.1. Classification (GTDB taxonomy): domain Bacteria; phylum Bacteroidota; class Bacteroidia; order Cytophagales; family Cyclobacteriaceae; genus Chryseolinea. The sequence goes on from JBDSKX010000196.1 coordinate 13,177, forward strand.
AGGAGCGCTCGTGTTGATGAAGGCAATTCGCTTATCTCCGAGTCCGCAGGTTCAGCAAAGAACATTGCGACGATAATACGGAAATAATAGAACACCCCTATCAGTGAAGTGATGATCGCAAGGATGACCATATAGGTATGACCCCTGTGAAGGGCGAGCGCAAACACCATATATTTTCCAAAGAAGCCCGGGAGTGGCGGGATCCCTGCAAGCGACATCAAAGCAATGGTCATGGCTACAGCCATCAGCGGATTCTTCTTGAACAGCCCATTGAAATAATCTACAGTAGTCGTACGGTTGTAACTTTCAATACTGTGCAAAACGGTGAAGGCTGTGATGGAGGCGACAGAATAAGCTGACAAGTAAAAGAATATCGTTCCTGCAGATGCTTCGCTGCTGGAAATAAATCCGAGAAGAATATATCCAACGTGACCTACGCTGGAGTACGCCAGCATACGTTTAACACTGTTCTGATACACAGCCGTAACGTTGGGTACGATCAACGTGAGTATGGCGATGACGGTCATCACGTTGATCCAGGTGCCTTCGACATCCTGAAAGCAAAATGCAAAAATCCGGTAGAATGCAGCGATGGCAGCAATTTTCACAACGGTAGACATAAACGCCGTGATCGATGTGGGTGAACCTTCGTAAACGTCCGGCGCCCAGAAATGAAAGGGTACAGCAGAAATCTTGAAAACCAATCCGACAAGCATCAGCAAAACACCACCGTAAAAGAATGTGGGAAGTTGGCCTTTGTGCGTGGAGATAAAATCAGCAATCTTGGTGATGTGGAAAGATCCAGTTGCACCATAAACCAATGCGATACCCATCAACAGAAATCCTGTTGCAAAGGAGCCCATCAGGAAATATTTAAAGGCGGCTTCTGTCGAAATGATACTGTCTTTTTTGCTGCCTGCAAGTACGTATAATGAAATTGAAAGAATCTCGATCCCCAGGAACAACATCGACATGTTGTTAAAAGATGTCATAATTACAGCGCCAACTACGGTGAAAAGAATCAATGCAGAACGGTCGGTAATATGAGGCTGAAGTTTGAAATAGTCATTCGCCATCCAAAACCAAAATACCGTTATGAGAATGATCAGGCCAGTGAACGACATTGAAAATCTGTCGAACAGCAGCATGTCGCTGAAGTGCATCGATATTGTGCCGAAATCGAGATATAGCGTTACAAGCGCAGCCAGCAGACCCATGATCACTACGCTGATCAATCCTTTTTTGAAATTAATAATCTCCGCTACGAGCGTGAAGATACCAAGGCCGCATATGACGAATAATGCATTCATTTTACTTGATTGAAGCAGACATGTTTGAATAAATTTTCAGCAGGTTGGCAACGGCCGGCTCGGATAGATCTAGCAAGGGTGCCGGATAAATCCCGATGATGATCACCAGTAGCACAACAGGATACAGCACCCATTTCTCGTGCGTCGTGAGATCGGCAAAACCGGTAGTAACTGCGTTGAGTTCTCCTGACATTGACTTTTGAAACGTTCGCAACATATAAACGGCACCAAGAATAATGGTAAGGCCGGCGACTGCCCCGAGGATATGCTGATACTGAAATATTGAATTGATCAGCAAAAATTCGCCAATAAATCCACTGGTTAAGGGTAGCGCAACACTGCCCAGCATGATGATCATAAAAACTGTGGCGAGCGTCGGTGCGGCATTTCGGATGCCACCCAAACTCGACAGCATTCTGGTGTTGGTTCGTTGTGATACGATATCGACAATGAAGAATAATCCGAATACGATTATGCCGTGGCTTAACATCTGAATCATGGCGCCTTGAACACCTGTCGTGCTCAAGGTCAATGTTCCCGCGGAAATAAGTCCAACGTGGGCGATAGACGAATAAGCGATCAGGCGTTTGAAATCCTTTTGAACGATGGCGATGCATGATCCGTAAATAATTCCAATCACAGAGATTGTTACAGCAGTAAACCCCCATTCGGCCACACCCTCAGGAACTACCGGAATCAACCAGCGGATGACACCGTAAATACCCATCTTCAACATGATACCAGACAACAACATGGTTCCCTGAACAGGCGCAACGGTATAGGTATCGGGCTGCCATGTATGAAAGGGAAATATGGGCATCTTGATTGCAAAGGCAACAAACAAAGCCCAAAATACAAGCCCCTGTTCGTGCGCTGGCAATGCTCTGCCAGCCTCGTACAATGCCTGCATGGCGAAGGTATGCTGACCAGAAGTATGCAGGTATAAGTACACAAGTCCGACAAGCATGAAAAGACTTCCCGCCAGCGTATAAATAAAAAACTTCAATGTAATCCGAGCGCGATCTTCACCACCCCAGATGAGGCAAATAAAATATATTGGAATAAGTGCTACTTCCCAGAATAGATAGAACAACAATCCATCCTGCGCGGAGAACACACCAATGAGTGCCATTTGCATCATCAGAATGAGACCGTAGAATGTTGATGGCTTCGAGTATTGATGACTAAAAGATGAGAGTATAATTAACGGAACAAGCAACGTAGTGAGCAATACCAGCAAAAGTGAAATGCCGTCCATGCCAACCGCGAAATTGAGTCCAAGAGTGCTTATCCAGGGAATATCGATGCCGTATTGCGGTATCAGCTGGCCTTCGTTGAATTGAAAGGCGATCATCAGGGATACGATAAGTTCAATCAGTGAAACTATGAACGCAATGACTTTGGCCTGCACAGGCTTCAACAGAAACAGCAGGAGTGAAGCCAGCAATGGAAAGAAAATAAGAAAAACTGTCATCGTGATCTTTATGTATACTTCTAATCAGTCTCGTTTACCAGCATTATCCCTGCACCAATACAGCGGCGAGAATCAAAACGATTCCGATGACCATGGCAAAGATATAATATCCAATGCTACCAGTTTGAATACGTCTGGCAACCCTGCTGCTGGCTACGACAAGTTTGCCGGAGCCATTGACAAGGTTGTCTATACCCAATCTTTCAATGACGTTATCGAATATGGCAGACAGCCAATACAGTGGTTTTACAATGATGGCGTTGTACAGCTCGTCGATGTAATATTTGTGATACAATATGTTTTGAACCGGATTGCTGATTTGTCCTTCGGCTGCAGGCACATGACCTTTAGTCACGTATCGAGAAAAGGCTATGAAAAGGAGAAGGATGGTTAATCCCACGATAATACCCATCAACATATACTCAGTTGAATGACTTAACTCATGGCCCACGATCAATGCTTTGGAAGGCTCGAATACTGGTGCTAAAAATCCATTTAGCCAATGTGAACCTCCGAGTGCTTCAGGTACACCCATGAAACCACCTACGACTGAAAGTGCCGCTAAGACAATCAACGGGATTGTAATGCTCTTTGGTGATTCGTGAACATGATGCATGGTTTCGTGGCTTGCTCTTTCTTTTCCGAAGAATGTCAAGAACAAAAGACGGAACATGTAGAATGATGTAAGCAGAGATGCTACCACCGCGATCACCCAGACAATCCTGTTCTGTGCGAAGGCATTGGCAAGAATTTCATCCTTGGAGAAAAACCCAGCAAAAGGTGGAATACCCGAGATAGCAAGGACGCCGATGAGAAAAGTCATGTATGTAATCGGCAGATATTTTTTCAGTCCACCCATCTTGCGTATGTCCTGCTCATTGCCCATACCGTGGATAACACTACCGGCTCCAAGAAATAAAAGTGCTTTAAAGAAAGCGTGAGTCGCCATATGGAAAATACCAGTTGTGAATGAACCGAGACCCAGCGCGAGGAACATCAAACCCAATTGACTGACTGTTGAATAAGCCAGGACTTTTTTGATATCGTTCTGCGTCAGCGCTATTGTCGCAGCAAACAATGCTGTTGCAAGTCCAATAACCACGATCAACTCCATGGTCGCGGGCGACATGGCATAGAGAATGTTGTTTCGCGCCACCATATATACGCCGGCTGTAACCATGGTTGCTGCGTGTATCAGCGCCGACACAGGAGTAGGGCCAGCCATCGCATCGGGAAGCCAGGTATAGAGTGGTATCTGTGCACTCTTACCCATCGCGCCAACAAAAAGAAGCATAGTGATGGTGGTGATGATTGACGGATCGACGGAAGTTGCCTGTGTGAGCACTTCAGAGTATTGAATACTTCCGAAGTTCACGATGATAAGGATGATGCCAAGGAGCATACCCAGATCACCGATACGGTTCATAATAAAGGCTTTGTTGGCCGCATCATTATAAGGTTGATTCTTGAACCAGAATCCGATCAAAAGGTAAGAACACAGTCCAACACCTTCCCAGCCGATGAACATGACGAGATAATTAGCACCCATCACGAGCAGAAGCATGAAGAATATGAAGAGGTTTAGATATGAGAAAAAACGGCTGAAGCCATTGTCTCCATGCATGTAACCGACAGAATATACGTGAATGAGGAATCCAACACCGGTGATGATTAATAACATCAATGAAGAAAGCGGGTCTACCAGAAAACTCATCGATGCAGTAAACCCACCCGCACTGATCCATCTGAAAAAATGCACATCAATAGACGTGGTTCCTCCGAGGATCGTGAAGAAACTTATTAATGATAAAACGAATGAAATGAAAATGACGCCACACGCAACAATGGAAGTTGTGCCTTCTGAGATTCTTCCGGGATTAAGCGCTACAATAAGAAATCCCAGGAGAGGGAAGAACGGAATAAGCGCGACTATTAATTCACTGGTTACCATTTCAAGCGATTCAGGACGTCGATGTCAATTGTTTTTGCATTGCGGTACATCAGGATCAGAATGGCGAGACCTACCGCTACTTCTGCTGCCGCCACAGCCATGATAAAGAACACGAACACTTGGCCTGCGCCATCATTCAAATAGCTCGAGAAAGCCACCATCAGTAGATTGACAGCATTCAACATCAATTCAATACACATAAAAACTATGATTGCATTGCGTCGATACAATACACCAAGCACTCCAATGGAGAAGAGTATTATGGACAGCCAGATATAATAATCGATCGGAACAGTGTTAATCATTTCTCAATTCCCAGCTCGGTTTGTGTTTAGTTCAGGTGGCGCTGTTCATCGCTTTACAGCGTCCGACTTACCCAGCATGATTGCTCCGACCATTGCGGCGAGCAGTAACACTGAGGTAATTTCAAATGGAAGCAGAAAGTCAGTAAACATCACTTTACCTAAATTCTTAACAAGGCCAATGCCTGTATCGGCTGGTTGTTGTTGTATCATTTGTTCGGTTCCTTTCAGAGAGCCGATGAGCACAATCACGAGGAGGCCCGCACAAATGGTGGCGACCACTCTCAGCAGCGCGCTTTTATGAGGTTCTGAATCTTCGTTCAGATTCAAAAGCATAATGACATATAAAAAAAGAACCATGATGGCTCCAGCATAAACAATGACGTGAACGACAGCCAGAAACTGTGCATTGAGCAAAATATAGTGACCGGCGATGCAAAAGAAAGTGATGATCAAGTACAGAACACTGTAAACAGGGTTCTTTGAAAAAACCACCATCAAAGCGGATAAGACTGCTACAAATGAAAGGAAGTAAAATGCGTTAAGCGTCACTGCTATTATCTGTTACTTATTATGGCTTAGTCTTTTTTGTTGCTTGAAGTCCAACACTTCCTGGGTCTGTCTGACGCTTACATCGATGCGGTCATCAACACCTTCAACAAGTTTATCCTTACCAAAAACAAAGCTGTCCCTTGTATAGTCGGTGGGAAGGATACGATCGGTAAGGAATATTGCTTCTTTCGGGCAAGCTTCTTCGCACAATCCACAGAAAATGCAACGGAGCATATTGATCTCGTAAGTAGTCGCGTATTTTTCTTCTCTGTACAATCCTTCTTCGCCTTTCTTTCTCTCCCCAGCGGTCATCGTGATGGCTTCTGCCGGACAGGCCACAGCGCACAGGCCACAGGCAGTACAACGTTCAGCACCCTTGTCGTCACGTTTCAACACATGTTGTCCACGCCACACTTTACTTATCTCTCTTTTCGCCTCAGGATATTTTATTGTAGCAGCTTTTTTGAAGAGATGTTTGATGGTGATGATGATACCGCCCATAATAGCCGGCAGATACATTCGCTCCATCAGCGACATCTCTTTTTTGACGACAAGTTTTGATCGGTTCGTTAACATGACTTTCTTTTATCGCCGGTCCTCTGAATTTGATCCAGATCCGTCACAAATGTTTATCGTTTAAAAATAATGATCATCAACCCGGTGATGAAAATATTAACCACGGACAAAGGTATCAATATCTTCCAACCAAGGTTCATCAATTGGTCATATCTGAAACGCGGGATAGTCCAACGTATCCACATAAAGAAGAAGATGAAGAATGAAATCTTTCCAAAGAACACAGCCGTTCCGATGATGGTAATCGCGTTGTGCGAAAGGCCAAGATCATTCATGAACGGGAAATTATATCCTCCAAAGTATAGTGTTGATATTACAGCGGAAGAAATGAACATATTGATGTATTCCGCGAACAAGTAAAACCCGAGTTTCATACTGCTGTACTCGGTGTGATATCCGCCTACGAGCTCAGTTTCGCATTCTGGTAAATCAAAAGGCGTCCTGTTAGTTTCGGCAAAAGCACAGATCAGGAATATGATAAAGCCCACCGGCTGATACACGACATTCCAGAAATTCCAGTCGCCTCCAGCCTGTTGCGCCGCGATTTCGCTAAGGCTAAGGGTATTGGTCATGATGATCAGGGCAATGATGGACAACCCCATTGCGATTTCGTAACTGATCATCTGTGCAGAAGCGCGAATAGCACCCAGCAGGGAGAATTTATTGTTCGATGCCCAGCCACCGATCATGATGCCATAAACACCTATAGATACGACACCAAATACATACAAAATACCAATATTCAGATCCGCGATTTGGAGGGAATAGGCAGTGCCGCCAAGGATCAACGTATTGCCCCAGGGAATAATAACGCCCGCCATAAGCGCCGTCATCATTGCGATACAAGGACCGGCTATAAATAAGAACTTATTGGACACGACCGGGATGAATTCCTCCTTCATGATGAACTTGAGTCCGTCGGCAAGAGGCTGAAACATTCCGAAGGGACCCGCACGATCAGGACCTACGCGATCCTGAAGAAATGCCGCTACTTTGCGTTCAGCATAAGTTGAGTAAGCCGCGATAAAGAGTGTAATCCCAAATATCGATCCTGCCAGTATTAGCTTATAGATAAAGAATGACATCATACACCGGAATCATTGGTTTGTTCGAGCTGCTTTCCTTTTTGAAAAACAATTTGTCGGTCAATCTCTTTCTTCAATTTCGTAAGATCAGTCTTTTCGTAATGGTTTTGAGAAATAACGGAATGACGATCGATGTGTCTGGGACCTTCAACAACCCATTCCTTCATGTCTTTATGGTCGTAGCGGCATTCATTACAGATATACTCCATCACTTCACCGTATTGGTCCTTCCGCGCAGACACTCTTAACACATCGTCGCCTTTTGTCCAGAGCACAACTTTTCCACAGCATTTGGCACATTTGCGGTGAGCATCCAGCGGATTTGTAAACCATACGCGGCTCTTGAAGCGGAATGTCTTGTCGGTCAATGCACCCACAGGGCAGACATCGATCATGTTACCCGAGAAATCATTTTCAACTGCCTTTTGGATATAGGTGCTGATTTCAGAGGCATCGCCACGGTTTAATATTCCGTGAACACGGTTGTCTGTGAGTTGGTCGGCAACGAAAGTACAACGGTAGCATAGGATGCAACGCGTCATGTGCAGCTTAATCTTATCGCCGATGTCAATTCTTTCAAAAGTACGGCGGTCTTCTTCATACCGTGTTTTGGCAGCGCCATGTTCGTACGCAAGATTCTGAAGATCACATTCACCGGCCTGATCACATATAGGACAATCCAATGGATGATTGATCAAAAGGAATTCAACAACACCTTTGCGAGCTTCGAGTACTTCAGGTGAAGTTATATTTTGAACGACCATGCCATCCATTACTGGCGTACGACACGAGGCCACAAGCTTCGGCATCGGGCGCGGATCCTTGGTTGACCCTTGCGTCACTTTCACAAGACATACACGACACTTGCCCCCAGTCTCTTTTAAAGTTGAGTAATAACACATCGCGGGAGGAACAACATCTCCGCCTATTTGCCGCGCGGCCGTGAGGATACTTGTTCCATCCGGAACCTCCACTTCAATACCATCTATCGTTACTTTTGCCATAGTATTTCATTTCAGCGATGTATCGCGCTTATCGCGCAAAAGCCATCGCTTCTTCCATAGGTTCCAATTCAAAGTGCTTCGGATTTTTTACTTTCTCCGGATACTTGATATGATATTCAAATTCATCCCTGAAGTGACGTATCGCACTGGCTACTGGCCAAGCTGCGGCGTCACCTAAAGGACAGATCGTATTTCCTTCAATTTTCTTGGCCACATCAACCAGCAGATCGATGTCTTCCTGGTGTCCATGTCCGTGCTCGATACGGTGAAGAACTTTCTCCATCCATCCCGTACCTTCTCGGCAAGGACTGCATTGGCCGCAAGACTCATGGTGATAGAATCTGGCGAACGTCCACAGGTTTCTTACGATACACGTTGTTTCGTCCATCACAATAAAACCACCAGAACCTAACATTGTTCCTGTTGCAAATCCACCATCTGAAAGTGATTCATAGCTCATTAGTCGGGGTTCACCTTTCGCAGTTTTTAATATGAGATTGGCTGGCAGAATGGGGACAGAAGAACCGCCCGCGACAACAGCCTTAAGCTTTCTTCCTTTCCAGATCCCACCACAGTATTCATCAGAATAAATGAATTCCTCAACAGGTAATCCGAGATCGATCTCGTAAACGCCAGGTTTGTTAATGTGCCCACTGGCTGAGATCAGTTTTGTACCCGTACTTTTGCCAATACCGATCTGGCTGTATTGTGCGCCCGAGTTGTTGATGATCGGCACTACTGCGGCAATAGTCTCGACGTTGTTGACAACGGTAGGGCTTGCGTACAAACCCGCAATCGCTGGGAAGGGAGGTTTCAATCTTGGATTTCCCCGCTTTCCTTCCAGTGATTCCAGTAAAGCTGTTTCTTCTCCGCAGATGTATGCACCAGCACCGGGGTGCACATGCAATTCAAGCGAAAAGTCTGAACCTAATATGTTTTTGCCGACAAATCCGGCTTGGCGTGCTTCTTCAATTGCCTTCTCCAGGATACGAACGATATACATGTATTCGCCGCGAATGTAGATGTATGAGTTCTTGGCTCCGAGCGCATAACTTGAAGTGATCATACCCTCTATCAGAAGGTGTGGGATCTTCTCCATGAGGTACCGATCCTTGAATGTACCCGGCTCGCTTTCGTCTGCATTACAGACGAGGTATCTTGGCTTTTCAGATTTCCTATCTAAAAAGCTCCACTTCATTCCAGCCGGAAACCCTGCACCGCCACGACCACGGATGCCTGAAGTCTTAACTTCTTCTGTCACCTGGTCAGGTGTCATTGTTTTTACTGCTTTCTCCACTGATGCATAACCGCCCTTAGCGCGATAAATATCGAACTTCTCGATTCCGGGGACATTGATGTGTTCAAGTAATATTTGCTTTCCCATACTCCTTACAAGCTTTCCGCGTGGTTCTCCTTAACTGTTAGCGGATAATGTTTTCATATAGCTACTGCGTTGTCCGGAAGCCTTTAACTTCTCAACCAACGCATCTACTTTTTCTGTCGTCAGATTTTCATAATACTCGGCCCCGCACTGCAGCATGGGTGCCGTGCCGCAGGAGCCAAGACATTCTACAGTTTTCAGTGCGAACATGCCATCAGCACTAGTCTCACCTACTTTAATGCCCAGTTTCGTCTGTAAATGTTCAACGATATCATCAGAACCTCTGAGCCAGCACGGTCCGGTCTGGCAAACTTCGATAAGACACTTGCCGACCGGCTTCATGTTGTACATGGAATAGAATGTCGCAACTTCATATACTTCGATCGGTTTGATGTTCAGTATCGAAGCCACATAGTCCATCACGGCAGGACTTAGCCATCCGTCAAATTCTGACTGGGCAATGTGCAAAATCGGAAGCAAGGCAGACTTATGTCTTCCTTCCGGATAGCGTTTAATGATCTTATTGACCAACGCCATTGTCTCTTCCGAAAATTTTGGCTGCTCAGTTGTCATCTTTGATATGTCTACTATTCAATAATTTTAAGCATCAAGTTCACCTGCGATCACGTTCATGCTGCTCATTGTAAGAATAGCATCTGACAGCATTGAACCTTTGATCATTTCGGGATACGCCTGATAATATATAAAACAAGGACGTCTAAACTGAAGGCGAAAAGGAGTTCTTCCGCCATCACTGATCAGATAAAATCCAAGTTCTCCATTACCGCCTTCAACACAATAATATACTTCTCCTTTAGGCACGTCAGTTTCCCCCATCACGATCTTGAAGTGATATATCAAGGCTTCCATATCATTGTAAACCTCTTCCTTGGGAGGAAGATAAAACTCAGGCACTTTTCCGTGGAAGGGTCCCTCAGGTAGCTTGGCAATAGCTTGTTTGATAATACTCAGACTTTGCCACATCTCTTCCTGGCGAACCATAAAGCGATCGTAAACATCGCCATTGGTTCCAACAGGAATCGCAAACTCAAAATCTTCGTACGATGAATACGGTTCGGATACACGCACATCATAATCAACGCCGGCGGCACGAAGGTTGGGCCCTGTAAAGCTATAGTTCAATGCTCTTTCAATGGAGATGCCACCCACGCCAATCGTACGATCCATAAAAATTCTGTTGCGTTCGAGAAGGCTCTCGAACTCTTTCAGGATCACTGGAAATCCTTTCAGAAAATTATCAATTTTCGCCCATGCTTTTGGGGAGAAATCTCTTTCGAATCCGCCGATACGACCAATGTTGGTAGTAAGACGTGCACCACAGATTTCTTCATATATCTCGTATACGAGTTCGCGTTGCTGGAAAAGATAGACGAAGCCGGTTAACGCCCCCGTATCAACACCGATGACGGCATTACATACAAGATGATCTGTAATTCTAGCTAACTCCATGATGATCACGCGGAGGTATTGTACGCGTTTTGGAATTTCTGTTCCCAGTAATTTCTCTACCGTCATGTGCCATCCGATATTATTGATCGGGGAGGAGCAGTAGTTCATTCTATCCGTGATTGGTGTGATCTGATTGTAGGGTCTACGTTCAGCCAGCTTTTCAAAAGCACGATGGATATATCCTATTGTTGGAACAGCGTCAACAATTGTCTCACCATCCATTGTCAACACGTTCTGAAAGATACCGTGTGTCGCAGGATGAGTAGGGCCAAGGTTGAGGTAGGAATATTGCTTCTCTTCAGGAGCTACACTATGATCGATCAATGATTCATTTTCGTCCATGGCCTTCTGTTATCTTCCGAACATGCTGTCGTTTTTGTCTTCCCGGGTTTGATCTTCCAGAGGATATTCTTTCCTCATTGGAAAAATGATCATGTCTTCTACGTTGAGCACGCGCGTCAGATTCGGATGCCCTTCAAATATTACTCCGTAGAAGTCATACGTTTCACGCTCCATCCAATTGGCGCCTGAAAATACCGGTGTCAGCGTTTGGGTGATCGTGTGTTCTTCGGACAAATATATTTTTAGTCTGATTCGTTGATTGCTAACCATGTTATGTAACTGATAAACAACAGCAATCTGTTTCAGTTCAGGGTAGTGAACACCAGCAAGTGAGGTCAGGAATTGAAACTTAGTTTCAGGATGATCATAGAGATATCGGATAATCTCTACAATGTTTTCCTTGCGTAGGGTAACCGTCAGAAAGTTGTAAGGAGCTTCGACATGAAGAATGTCATCTCCATATTTCTCTTTCAATATTCCGATTATTCTTTCCTGAGCGGAGACTTCCATTTAGTGGTTCAAATATTTAAATAAAGTCGGGCAGTGTTGTCTGACCCTATTATTCAATTCCAAATTTGTTCAGCATGGCTTTGTATTCTTCAGAATCCCTGCGCCGCAAAGATTCCGTCTCAACCAAATGCTGAATTTTTATAATGCCATCAATGATCTGTTCCGGTCTTGGTGGGCAACCTGGAACATATACATCGACTGGGATGATTCTATCAATACCCTGAAGCACGCTGTAAGTGTCGAAAATTCCTCCACTGCTAGCACATGCACCAACAGAAAGCACCCATCGTGGCTCGGCCATTTGTTCGTAAACCTGTCTGAGTATGGGCCCCATTTTTTTTGCTATGGTTCCCATAACCATAAGTAAATCTGCTTGTCTCGGGGAAAAGCTCAATCTTTCAGAGCCGAAGCGGGCGAGATCATAATGAGCGCCCATGGTTGCCATGAACTCAATGCCACAGCAAGATGTGGCAAATGGCAACGGCCAGATCGAGTTTTTACGGGCCATCCCGACTACTTTCTCGAGGCTAGTAGCGAAGAAACCAACTCCCTCAACTCCCTCAGGCCTTTCGGCCATCGCGACGCCTCCTTTGGTATTGTTTGCTACTGTTTGCATAATTAAAATTTTAATCCTCCCACGTTAACGCACCCTTCTTGATCAGATAGAAAAAGCCAACCAACAAGAGGCCTACGAACACGGTCATTTCGACAAATCCGGATGTTCCAAGTTCTCGGAAGTTGACCGCCCACGGGTACATGAAAATTACTTCCACATCGAATAGTACGAAGAGAATGGCGACGAGAAAGTATTTGATGTTGAACGGTACCCGGGCGTTTCCCTGTGGTTCAATGCCACATTCAAATGATTCAAGCTTAGTCTTTGATTTGCGCTTTGGGCCGAGCGCGTGCGTTACAAACATCGTAGTGGCTACGAAACCAAATGCCAGAACAAACATGATCGCTATTGGCGCGTATTCGATGAGTGCAGTCTTTTCCATTGGCTTTAGGACGCGGCTAATTTCCGCTTTTTATCATTCAATCTCTAAAACAATATAAATATAATATTTCGCACACGTTTGATATGGATTTGAATTGTCACCATTCATCTCTCTTGTCTCTAGAGGCTTAAATAACCGTGCTTATCTAGAATGAATCTAGTTTAGTTTGGTAGCGAGCACCATCTTGATCTTTCTGTGAGCGCCGATCTGCATCACATCAACTAAATCTTGAACAGACAACGTGCTGGCAATGTGCAGCACTACCGTTGGTTCAGGAATACCCTCACAAGCTCTAACCAATTCTTTGTCCAAATCGTTAGACGAAATCGATCTTTTATTGATAAAATATTTCTTTTCTCCCGTGATGGTGACTATGATCGGCTGCTTTGAAAGTGCCTGACTCGCACTTGACTTCGGCAACAATACTTTGATGACATTGGGATTGGTGACAGTCGAAATAATCAAAAAGAATAAGAGAAGAAAAAACATGATATCGTTCAACGATGAAGTTGAAACTTCGGGCGCGAAATGATTTCTTGATTTTATCTTCATCCTACAGGACTTATGATATATCGAATGAAGTCAAGCGAGTCGCGTTGTATCTGAAGTGTGAAACGCGAGATTTTCTGATGAAGGACGTGATACGCCGAGTAGGCGCAAACGCCAACGACAAGTCCGGCACCGCTGGTCACCATTTTCTCATAAAGCCCTCCGGCAATAATTCCGATGCTGATATTGTCGGCCAGTGAAATCGTATAAAAAATTTTGATGATACCCGAAATGGTACCAATGAAACCAAGCATAGGCGCAATACCGGCGATAATGCCCAGGTAGCCTGTGTTACGCTCCATTTCGCCAACTTCAATGTTGGCAACAGATTCCATCATAGTTTCAATCTCTTTCACCGGCTTACCGATATAGGTAATACCCGTAGTGATGACCTGACCAGTTGCCGTATCATCTTTTTCGGCGTAGAACAAGGCATTCCTAACGTCTGCGCCTTTGATCATCTTCGTGACATTGTTAAGAAAATCCTTCTGTCTTTTTGTTTTTGCCCTGATGTATAAGTAACGCTCTATAAAGATGTACGTTGTAACGAACCACAGGATTACTATGGGGATCATGACAATGCCGCCTTTCATCAACAAAGATAGTACAGATAACTCCGCGGGAGCGTCGGGGGTGACTTCAACAGGAGTTTGTGAGATTTGAAGAAGTATATTGATCATAGTTAAAAAAATACCTTATGTAATTAGGTCGCACAATATTAGCGATTTTCCCAATTACATAAGGTATAACTCTTCGATGTTTGCCTACACGCGAGTCACTTCGTCGAAGGAAGGTTCACGGTAGCGATCCGCATCGGCAAAGGAATTTAGTTGTTACCGGTACTTCTTCAAGTGCAGTTCAACTTCTAATATTACTTTCGCGAAGCCTAGGCAGGAGCAACGTACTTCAAAGGCGGTAGTAGATTTGACTCACAAACATGGGAAACCTTTAACAAAAACTCATGTCTATTCCGCCACGTTGCCCGTGCTGCCAATGGCCCAATTCTCCTATCCACCTGTTTTAGGTTTTGCCTTTGGCTGCGGTGGCGGCGCTGTCAAAGCCTTCATAGCGACCTTTGCTTTCTCATTCGCCGGGTCTATCGCCAATACCTTGCTATAAAATTGCTTTGCAGCACTGGTCTGACCTTTAAGGTAGCTGTAGTAACCAAGATACATATAGGACTCAACGAGTTCTGTTTTACTCTTGTCAGGCGTCGTAAGAGCCTTCTCCACTAGTTTTTCGTAATACGGTTTGGCTAATCCATTTTCAGAAGTAGAATCTTGAGCAGCTTTGCTACGCGCTTGCCAGAATGGACCAATCGTCATTGTCGGCTGTAGTTCTGAAAGTGTGGCGAAAGTGGAATCAGCCTGGACGAATTGTGAGTTGAAATAATAAGCACGCCCGAGTGTGTAGTAGTCAGCTGAAGCAGGTTTTTTCACCTCGAACAACTTCTTATATGCGTCAATAGACTCAGGAAATTTTCTTTGACCATAATAAGACTCAGCCATTAACTGATACAATTCTGGTTGCTTAGGATCTTTCTCGAGACTTTTCTTGAAGTATTCCATAGCCAATGAATCCTGCTTCATTGCAAGCTCTATCTTCCCTGCGTAATTGTAGTCTCCTACCTCAATCGCCTCTGGCTTTACAATAGTAAAATATTTTTCAAACGTCTTTTCAGCCGAAGGATAATCCTGCAACTCAAATTTGGTAACGCCTGCATAACGATAGATGTATGCAGTCGAACTATCCTTTGCCATCAACTGATCAAAGATCCCATTGGCCTTATCAAAATTCTTATCTTGTAGATAATAGAATGCGATCCTTGATTGGTACTTCTCAGGACTTTCAGTCAAAGTCATGAACTTCTCGTAGGCAGCAACAGCTTCTTTTGACTTCTTTTGTTGATAGAACAATTCACCTTGTTCTTTATATGCCAGCGCATAATTAGGATCTATTGAGATAGCCTTCGCGAAAGACTCTTGTGCAGCATCAAAATTTCTTGAACGGAGATATACGCGACCGACTTTGTAGTGCGCAAGTGCGCTCTTTTGATCAAGGGCTGCACCACTTTCATAAGCTGATACAGCTTTTCCACCATCGTTGAGTTGGAGATATGCATCGCCCAAGAGAATCATCGTTTCGGCGTTTTGGCCATCTCTTGCTTTTGCAGTAGTCAAGACGGCAATGGCATCATTTGCTTTTTTGGGGTCAGCCATATAAGCTCTCGCAACAGCTTGTAGAACGGCAACATTCTTTGACTTAGTCATTGATAACGCTTTGTCAATGTCAAGCTTCGCCTTCTCCGGAGCTGCCTCCATGATGCTCAGCTGAGCCTTACCAGCATAATTAAGCGCCTCCTTCGGATCGGCTGCAATACCCTTGTCGAAAGATGCAAGAGCCTCCTTGCGCAGGTTTGCTTTGAGTTGTGCTACACCGAGATTATAGAAGACAGCCGCGGATGTCGGGTATGTCGTTGCCGCAGTTGTGAGCGCTTGGAGCGCCTTTGTACTTTGGTCAACTTCTACGAGGCGCTTCGCGTCAGCAATCTCTTTATCCTGGGCGACGGCGAATTGCATGGTCAACACCACAAAGCCTGCCGAAAGGCATGTGGCTAACCGGAACTTACTTCTCATTGGGCTTACAGTTTTCATGTTGTTTATATTACTTACTTATTCTTATAGGGTCACGACTAATTTCTACGATTCTAACCTGAGCTACTGCAGGGACAAGGCCAGCTTTCAAAACCACGCGCTGTCCTTTTTCTCCGCCCAGGAATGACAAAAATCCAGAAGCCAATCCTGTATGGCTTTCACGAACAATCATTACAACTTCCCGTCTCAATGGATATTGCTTTTGTGCAATATAAGCCTGGTAAGGCTTGAAAAACCCCGAGTCTTCAGAAATTGCCATAACTTTTATGGTTCTCAGAAATTTATTGGCCGTTGAATCATGAGGATCGCTTAACCAACTCAGATCAATAAATCCGAGGGCTTGCGGCTTTTCTGACACATAATTTACCACCTCGCTGTTGCTTTTTAGGGCGAACCAGTTCTTTGGTAGAGCATCAAAGCGCTGCACAGAATCCTTCAAATAACGGATAATCGCTGAGTTAGGTTGATCAAAGACAACTTCCATGCCAGTGGATGCCGCCTTCTTCCTGGATTCGTTCCAGTTCCAGTGCTGGATCTCACCCGTCAATATTTTCTTCAGGTCCGCCATCGTGATCAGTGTGTCGCGATTCTGGCGGTTCACGATCAAGGCGACGCCCGTTATGGCAACCTTAAGTTGTCTGGCTTTGTACGTTTGACTTTCAAGGATCTTCTCTTCTTCAGGGAAAAGTTTTCGCGTGATAATGGTTGCGCGTGCCGAGTCTCTAAGCATCAGTAACACAGCTTCTTCTTCACTGGTATAGGTGACTTCGATGTGGGCATTCGCGTAAATGCCTTCGAACGCCTGAATCTCAGCATCTATCAGAGGTTTGAGTGCCTCATCTACTGTGATTCTAATTGTACCTGATGTAGGCGTGTCCGTGTGTTTCGGTTTTGAGCAACCTGCAATCACGAGCACAATGGCGAAAATTAACAGCAGTCTACTCATGGTAATTTTTATAAGCACTATATCCTCTGAATGCGCCGTATGCAATCAGTACGATTCCAAATGGAATCGTGAACTGGCTTGGAAAACGTAGAGAATCTCCGGCCTGCAATATTAATGCAATGCCAGCTCCTACATAGACAAGCGCCATGACTATTCCAACGTATTTCATGGTGTCTATTACTTTGATTTCTTAAACCCTGAGGGGCCAGGGGGGTATATTGAAGTATGGCTCCAGAGGGAGCCATACTTTGATTATTTATTCAGAAAATTTAGTCGACAAACAAGCGACTGCTGATGCAGCCCTATGTAGCGAGCTTGAATTTCACAGGAAGAACGAAACGGGACTTTACAGCTTTGCCGTTTTGTTTACCGGGCTTCCATGGAGGCATTAATCCCACAACTCTGGCAGCTTCTTTATCACACTCTGCACTGATACCTTTTACAATCGCAATATCACTGATCGCTCCGGCTCTGTCAACCACAAAGCTCACGAACACGGAACCCTCAACGTTCATACGACGCGCAATGGCGGGATACTTCACGTTCTTCTGAAGGAACTTGACCAACGCCTCCATTCCACCAGGAAATTCAGCTTGTTGTTCAACAACGGTAAAGATCATGTCGTCATCGTTCGATTCTTTTGCCACTTCAGCAACCGGTTCATCGAATACGACTTCGCCAGTACCAACCACATCTTCGGCACCAACATCGTTTTGCTTGATCTCTTCGATCGTAGGCATTTCTTCCTCTTCAACAATTTCCTTATCCGTTACTTTTGGCGGAAGGAATTTGATGATTGTCTTTACCGGAGGTGGGATGTTCACCTGTGGCGGAGGAGGAGTGTTCTGAATTGGTGGAGGCGGAGCGAGATCCGTGTACTTGATGGTTCTTACTTCTGTTGTTTCTTTCGCCTGAGCACCCTTTATCAATTCAATGATATATGGTGATGCGAAAAGCAGTCCTGCTACAAGGATAGTGATTACCCATCCAAGTACTACGTGCTTTGAATAAGTTTTACGGAGGAAGTAAGCGCCGTAATCCTTGTTACGGTCTTCAAAAATTATGTCTTCCCATTCCAATTTAGCGGCAGCTTCTGTTTTCATAAGTTGGATTCTTTAACAAGGTCCTCATCAGCAGGTGTGATTTTCACCATCGCGACTCGTTTCATGTTGGTGATATTCATTTCATCAAGAATATCAATCATGTTCTTATATCGCGACTCTTTACCAGGTTTGATCAAAATAATCATGCCGGGTATTTCAGCGTTCTTCTGTGTGAGAATCTTTCTGATACCATCTTTAGAAAAATCGGTCACCTTGATCTCCGGGTCAGTGATACCAACATACCAATAGATTTTATCACTTGGACCAAGAATTACGGTAACAACCTTTTTCTCATTTACTTCCGGAGGCTTATCGCCCTCTTTTTCTTTCTCAGGCAAGGTCAATTCCATGGTCTGAGGCTTATTCAATGTTGTTGTAAGGATAAAGAAGGTGAGAAGGAGGAATGCAAGATCCACCATAGGGGTCATGTCTATCTTCGTCGAAGATTTCTTGACCCGGACTTTGCCGTCTTTACTACCACCGCCACCACTTTGGGCTATTTCAGACATATATTTTTTATTTAAATGTTATTGACCGCCACCAGCCGCGCCAGGAATCTTGACTTCATGTTCCTCATTAGTAATCAGATTAAACCGGTTGAGCTTATTGTCAGTCAGCGTATTCATCAGTTTTTCAATCGCCGGATATGGTGCATCGGAGTCTCCCTTGATCGCTATGCGCAACTTAGGATTCGTAGTCCGCGCGAAAATTACCCAGTCTTTAAGCTGATTATTCAACGAATCGATCGGAATTCCAGGTTGATTGACCTCTTTTCGTTTCTCGGGCGCCATATCGATAAACTGTTGCAAGTTCCTTACATCCATTCCAAAACTCGACATGACTGCGAAGCGCGATGCTTCCTGATCCGTAAAGGTGACACCGTAACGCTCCCCAACTTTCTTTATTAACTCCTGACGGTGATACTTACCATCGATACTGAAGAATACCTTGCCTTCCTTAGATACCGTGATCAACATGATGTTGGTCTCTGGTATGTCAACGATCGAGGTTGAAGAAGGTGTAGCGACTGTTACCGGTTCATCCGGTACCGCCGTTGCAGTAAGCATAAAGAAAGTTACCAACAAGAACGCGAGATCCACCATGGGAGTCATGTCTAGTGAGGGTGTTGCCCTGTGTACTTTAATCTTTCCCATTCTGTATTGATCTGTTTAATAAAAACTAATCGTATAAACTCTTTGAAAGTTAAATGCGCTTTTGAGCAGCAGTAAAGTTCTGGACAATGCTATAACCAGCTTCATCAATGCCGTAAGTAAGTTCATCGATACGACTTGTGAAAAAGTTATAAAATATGATAGCAAGTGCTGACGTTCCAATACCCAATGCTGTGTTGATAAGTGCTTCTGAGATACCGTTCGCAAGACCGACCGAGTCAGGAGCACCAGCTTGCGCAAGACCGGCAAACGCCTTGATCATACCCAATACAGTTCCAAGCAGACCAATCAGCGTTGCAATAGAAGCGATCGTTGCAAGGATTACAAGATTCTTTTCAAGCATAGGCATTTCTAACGAAGTGGTTTCCTCGATATCCTTCTGAACCATCGCGATTTTCTTTTCTGATTCAATCGTATTATTGTTGATCAGCTCACTGTATTTCACAAGACCCGCTTTTACGACATTGGCTACTGATCCTTTTTGCTTATCGCATTCTGCGATCGCCTGGGGGATGTTACCACCAGCTACGAGACTACGGATACGTTGAACAAAAGTCTTGATGTTTCCTTTGCCCTTAGCGCGACCGATCGTGAGCGCACGTTCAACAGCGAAAGTCAAAACCATCAGGAGCATGCCAAGCGCAACTGGAACGAGATATCCTCCTTTATAGAAGATACCAAAATAATCGCCTTCGATAGGGTGACCTTCGATATCGCCACCTTGAAAGTGAGACGGGTCGCCCAACAAAAATTTCCAGATGCAGAAACCAAGAATAAGTTCAATTACAATGACTGAGGCCGCAAATCCAGACTTTAGGCTCTCGGATAAAGATGAAGAAGATGCTGCTGATGAAGTTGAAGTTTTCATACTTGAAAGATTGAGTGTTAAAGTTTCTACTAGTTTTTAGGTTTCTTAAAATTACGTTTTCAATTCGGATAAAACTACCCGTTCAACTTGTTCGCAGACAAGTCTTAAATGTAAGAACGGTGAAAAAGTCACAGCCCCTGCAAATATTCTTTATTAAATAATCATTTTCCGCAAGGCACCCGGAACAGAAGGCTGACACAACGGCAAACTATTGAGATAAGCGGATAACTGACCTGCCCTTGTCAGTTTTGTAAACTCGCCCTTCTCTTCGGATTCCAAAATATAACTTCTGATTGGATTGCCCTCGTAACCACGCAAAAAAGTTTTTAACCCGGCATCGACCATTTTATACAATGCGCCCTGCAATATCTGACCGCAAAACGTGGAAGGAGTAAACCATTGGTTCATTGTATTCTTAATCGTGTTTTAATATTGATAATCCCGAGCTTTAATTTGTTTGGCAATCTTGGCCCCAATCATTGTGTCCATCCGACAGTATGATCGTCACCACAATGTCTGACCAACTGGTGCGTTTTGAAATCTAAAAATTATTATTCATTCCTATACTTCCGATCCCTGAATGATCAGCAATCGTGATAAGGCATTGAAATAATTCTAAGGGGCGTTTATCGTTGTATTTGTAAAAATTGGGTTATACAAATACGGGGTTGCAGACACGGTAATTCTAACATCCTCAGTGTGGGGAAATTTAAATATTGCGCCAAGGGTGTTTTGTTCAGGATGGATCTTGGATATCTGCTTTTGAAAAGAACTGAATACTGAATCAAAACCGCTCACCAGTTTATGATCATCCTTAGACTTTTCAACAGTCAAAGTTATACTGTCATATCCTCGTGTGATTTTTAAGTCCGTGATTGAAAAAAATATGATAACAGAAAGCATGAGAAGGTCGAGAAGAAGACCTCCAATACGCCGCGTGTCCTTATCATATCTCATAGGGGTTGCAATGAAATCAAAATTTTGCGGATTGTAAATGAAAATTTTACGGAATTGGACCATTTCCTAATAAAATATCCCCCACATCACAAATTCCACAATTTTTTAACATAGGATAAGAATTTCACGATCGTGTTTCAACTTGAGTTGCTACAAGTTACTGCGTACATTGATGCCGGCACACTCCTTAATTAGTGTAGCTGTTGACGAACGCGCGCAATTGAAAGTTTTTTTATTAGATTTGCCGGCGTGAAGAAACGGAGAGAAAACTCTACAAGGATCAGCCGAAGTGTGGCAAAAAGCATCTTGTGCATGCTTCTGATCGTGTTTTCCCTTTGTCAAAGTATCGGCACAAATGCGCACCAGCGCGCTTCGCACCGAAAGATCAAATCAAAAGAGACCCAGATATTCACCATCAAGAGCGGAGTGATGCCAAGCTCCACAAAACTCGAAGTCATCAACCACCTTCTTCCGTGGATGGAAGAAATCCATTTTAAACCGGTACGCGATGAACGTCAGGTTCCTGCATTTAAATTAGTTGCCTGCCGTTTCTATACGGATCTTTTTGGATTCATCGCCCCGACGAACGCCCCTTGACGATCACGCAATTCTCTTTACCACTCTATTCCCGCCCGAAAAATAGCGCAGGATAGAATGTATCACTCATTACAATTTCAAATACACAATACCGCAAAGGTAAATCCTATATGCAAAACAAAGGTTTCGTTATCACATTAACTGTAATTATCACGCTCCTATGCCTTTATTTCCTGTCGTTTACGGTTGTTTCGAATCGTATCGAGAGTAAGGCAAACGAGTTTGCCACCGACAGCAAAGGCATCGTCGACTTAGCAAAGAAGCAGCTGTATCTCGACTCTGTCCGGGATCTCACTGTTTATAATCTTCTCGGCCTCGAATACACTTACAAGCAAGTCAAAGACAATGAGCTTAACCTGGGACTTGATCTCCAGGGTGGAATGCACGTTACCCTGGAAGTTTCACCGGCTGATCTTATTAAAGGTCTGACCGGCAATTCGACTGACTCGAGTTTTCTGAATGCGCTTCAACGTGCAAGGATCGCGAGCAGAACGAGCACAAAACCATTTAGCGATCTGTTCTTTGATGCGTATGAACAGGCTCATCCTAACAGAAGTCTCGCTGCGGTCTTCACACACGCTTCGACGCGCGGCAGAATCAACCTCAATTCCACCAACGAGGAGGTGAAGAATATGGTTAATGAGGAAATTGACAAAGCGATTGATCGTTCTTATACAATTCTTCAAAATCGTCTTGATAAGTTCGGCACCTCTTCAGCCAACATTCAACAGTTGCCAGGCACAGGTCGTATCCAGGTCGAGATTCCGGGAGCGGATAATCCAGAACGGGTCCGAAAACTTCTACAGGGCGTTGCTCACCTTGAATTCTGGGATGTAACCGAACCCAATGTGATCAATGGCCAACTGATGGCGATCAATTCTTTGCTTGTAAAAGAGCAAATTGCCAAACCAACGTCAGGCACGGGCGCAAAGGCTGAAGTAACACAGGATCTGGGCGCGCTTTTGAATGACAGCACCTCTGCCGCAAACAAGACAACTCAGGATAGTACGAAAGTGGCAAGCGGACTTGACTCTTTACAAAATAGCACGATATCGCCACTCTTCGGATTAAGCAATCCGCCAGGTACTTTCCGCTATACACTTAACGACACAGCTCAAATCAACAAGATTTTCAGAAGGCCGGAAGTTTCTGCCATCATGAGAAACGTAAAAATATTCTGGGGTTACAAGGCTGAAGCGGATCAACTGAACAACTCTGCGCTTCAACTTTACTTTATAGATCTGGGCCGTTCTGGCGTTGCGAAACTTTCAGGTGACGTCATTAACGAAGCTCGTTTATCAACCGACGAATACGCGCGTCCTGCAGTGAGCATGACTATGAATGTAAGTGGTTCAAGGTCATGGGCAAAGATGACAAGAGACGCCAGTGCAAAATCTCCAGGAGGTCGGATCGCTATCCTTCTAGATAATTCAATTTATTCTGCACCACATGTAAATGGTGAAATTCCTAATGGAAACTCACAGATCTCTGGAAACTTCACGATAGAAGAAGCAAAAGATCTTGCGAACATTCTCCAGGCCGGATCATTGCCCGCACCGTGTACCATTGTTGAAGAAGCGATTATTGGTCCGACGCTGGGTCAGACCGCGCAAAACGCAGGTATTGTTTCCTCCATCTGTGGGTTGATATTGATCATCCTTTTCATGGTTATCTATTATTCACGCGGTGGGTGGGTAGCCAACTTCGCCCTGGTGTTCAACATTTTCTTCATCCTCGGGATTCTTGCTCAACCCTCGTTCGGAACGGCTTTGACACTTCCGGGTATTGCTGGTATCGTTTTGACCATGGGTATGGCTGTCGATGCCAACGTGTTAATTTATGAACGAATTAAAGAAGAAGTTGGAAAGGGCAAAACGCCCCAAGACGCGGTGCAGGTTGGATATAAGCGTGCCTTTGCGTCAATCTTTGACTCAAATTTGACTACGCTGATTACTGGTATTTTCCTCCTGATATTTGGACAGGGTCCTATCAAAGGATTTGCGGTTACGTTGATCATCGGTATTGTCACTTCCTTCTTTACCTCAATTTACATTTCACGCATTGTCATAGAATGGATAATGAGCCGTGCTAACAACAAGGTCTCTTTCGATTCAGTGATTTCGAGAATGGTGAAGAGACGTAAGTACTTTGATTTTATAAAAAGTGGCAAGCTTGTTTTCAGGGTTTCATCAGCTGTGGTGGTAATAGGGTTTTTGCTATTGTTTATTAAGCCGCTGAATATGGGCGTAGATTTCAAAGGTGGAAGGTCATACATAGTGGCGTTCAACAAGCCCGTAGTAGCAACCGACATGAAAGTTTCTTTGAGTGACAGCTTCGAGGGAGCCAGCACGGAGGTTAAGAATTACGGCGGTAACAACGTTATGAAGGTGACTACTTCATATTTAATAGAAGACAACTCGGAAGAGGCAGATCAGAAAGTGAGAACAGCGCTGATCGAAAGCGTTGAAAAATTCAGCGGCGCGAAATTTCAGGCTGGAGAAGGTACACCTTCAGACAACGACCATTTCGCTATCTCTGGAAACTCAAAGGTGGGAGCAACCGTCGCAGATGACATTAAGACATCAGCCTGGAAGGCAAGTTTGTTCTCGCTGATCGGGATTTTCATCTACCTACTGATAAGGTTCTATAAATGGCAATTCAGCTGGGGTGCTATTGTGGCAACGATCCACGATACGCTATTTGTGGTTGCAGCATTCTCTATTGCTAACATTCTTGGTATTTCCTTTGAGATTGACCAGATCTTTGTGGCGTCTATCCTTACCGTCATAGGTTACTCGATCAATGACACGGTAATCATCTTTGACCGGATTCGCGAGAACAGATCCCTTGGTTATTCTACGGATGACAAGAAGGTGGTCAATGATGCACTTAACGATACGCTGTCGCGTACGATTATTACTTCAGGTACCACGTTGATGGCCGTACTTGTACTCTTGATTTTTGGAGGCGAAGTGTTGAGGGGATTCTCGTTCGCCCTGTTAGTAGGTGTTGTCGTTGGTACTTATTCGTCTATATTTATAGCGGCACCAATTGTGTTGAACTCGAGCAATGAGAAGAAGCCAGAAAAGGTGCCGACTAAAAAAGTTACAATAGCATCTTAGAGATTAAAATTTTATCTGAATGAACGCTGCTGCTCAAAGCGGCAGCGTTCATTTTGCTTATTTGACATATTGCCGACCTAATCCGAAGTAACCAAGTGAATGATCTCTAATCAAGGGATTCTGACGCCGTGTTCATAGAATAGGTTGGGCTTTTGCAATTTAATTTATCAATGAAGAAACAACCCCCTAGCAATAAATTTGATCATGGCTGACATCTGGATAAAAAAATCGCTGGCTAGTCTGACCGCTGAATCGGCGATTAATGCAAGTGGATTTAAGCGCACCTTAGGCAGATTTAATCTGATCATGCTTGGGATCGGGGGCATTGTAGGAGCGGGAATATTTGTATTGACGGGCCAGGCAGCAGCTTCTTATGCGGGACCCGCTATTGTTCTTTCGTTCACATTTGCCGGCATTGCCTGTGCCTTCGCTGCCCTTTGTTATGCCGAGTTTGCCGCAATGATTCCAATCTCAGGAAGCGCATATACTTATGCTTATGCGACCCTCGGTGAATTCATAGCCTGGATTATAGGATGGGATCTTATACTCGAATACCTTTTCGGCGGTGCCACCGTTTCTGTCGGTTGGTCCAGTTATGTGGTGAGTTTTCTCAAGGATTTTGGAATCGTCGTACCTGCCGCGCTGTCAAACGCGCCTTTCTCATTTGATTCCGCGACCCACGAGTGGATGTTTACCGGAAGCATTATCAACGTACCTGCCATGTTGATCGTCGCGTTCATATCGATCATGCTTACGATCGGGATACGCGAATCGGCAAATTTTAACAACGTCATTGTGATTACCAAAATACTGGTGGTTTTGCTATTCATCACATTTGGTGTATCATTTGTTACTGCTGATAATCTGACGCCATTTATTCCAGAGAATACCGGAACGTTTGGCCAATATGGGTGGAGTGGAATCTTTCGGGCTTCAGGTATTGTGTTCTACGCCTACATAGGTTTTGACGCCGTGTCGACAGTCACGCAAGAAGTGAAAAACCCGCAGCGTGATATGCCATGGGGAATCATCGGCTCCTTGATCGTCTGTACCATCCTTTATGTTCTTGTTGGATTTGTAATGACCGGCATGGTCAGCTATGAATTACTGAACACAGCTGCGCCCATCGCGGTCGCAGTAGATTCAACTGGTACTGCATTGCAATGGTTGAGAACGCCGATCAAGGTCGGCGCAATTGCCGGACTTAGCTCTGTTATATTGGTGCAGTTTCTTGGACAGACGCGCATATTTTATTCAATGGCCAACGATGGTCTGCTCCCAGGCGGGTTCGCTAAACTTCACCCAAAATTCAAGACACCTTACATTACGACTATAGTAACAGGATTCTTTGCCATGATGGTTGGGGGACTTTTCCCAATACAACTACTAGGAGAACTTGTGTCAATTGGAACGTTGCTTGCATTTGTGCTGGTGTGTGCCGGCGTACTGGTACTCCGCTATAGAAGCCCCGAGATTCACAGACCATTTAAAACTCCCCTTTTTCCTTACGTGCCCATTCTCGGAATAGCGTCGTCGCTCGGCGTAATGGCAACCCTACCCGGAGATACCTGGTTGCGACTGATTGTATGGATGGCCATCGGCATAGCGATTTATTTTCTTTATAGTAAAAATAAAAGCAAGCTTAATTCAGCAACTAAATCGTTGTAGATTCTTTGGCTATCAATATATTCGCCATTAATTCAATTTAACAGCATATATATGAATTACTCTTTATTCACGCTCATCATCGTCGGTGTGTCGGTCCTTTCTCTGATTTTTGCATTTGTCCGCTCGGGCTGGATATCTAAACAGGATCCTGGCAATGAACGGATGCAGAAGATTGCCAAGTACATCGCTGATGGTGCTCTATCATTCTTGAAGGCAGAATACAAAGTACTTTCAATATTCGTTGTCGTAGTGGCTATTTTATTGGCCGTCACTGCCGATCCGGAAAAATCTTCCGCGATCATCGGTTTAGCATTTGTGGTTGGGGCAACGCTGTCGGCACTGGCCGGATTTATAGGGATGCGTGTCGCCACAAAAGCGAACGTGCGAACGACGCAGGCTGCGAGAGAGAGTCTTTCAAAAACTTTTCAGATTTCATTCACTGGCGGGAGCGTCATGGGAATTTCGGTAGCTGCACTGGGCGTACTCGGACTTACGCTACTCTTCGTGTTGCTACAAAGTATGTTCAACGCTGAAGGAACCCACATTCATCGTGTACTTGAGATATTAACCGGTTTCTCACTGGGAGCTGAAAGCATTGCCCTGTTCGCGCGTGTAGGCGGCGGGATATTTACAAAAGCCGCTGATGTTGGTGCTGACCTTGTTGGTAAAGTTGAAGCGGGTATTCCTGAAGATGATCCACGTAACCCCGCCGTGATCGCTGACAACGTGGGAGACAACGTAGGAGATGTTGCCGGTATGGGCGCCGACTTGTTTGGTTCATATGTAAGTACCATTCTTGCAACGATGGTGCTGGGCGCCACGGTCACTGTTCAGGATGATATGGGTGGCATGTCTCTTGTTATTCTGCCAATAGCCCTCGCTGCTGTTGGATTGGTGATGTCAATTATCGGCTGTTTCTTTGTTCGTATTTCTGAAACTGGCAGCCCCCAGCGCGCTTTGAATACAGGTAACTTTATAGCTATAATATTAACGATCATTGCTTCATCCGGATTGATCAACTATTTAGTGCCAGACACTTTCAGCATAGCAGGCAAAGAGTATCCGTCATTCAATATTTTCCTTGCTGTAATTGTAGGGTTAACAGTTGGATTCCTTATGAGCGTGATCACTGAATATTATTGCGCTATGGGCAAGAAACCAGTGGAATCAATTATTGCACAATCAATGTCTGGTCCTGCGACAAACATCATCGCCGGCCTTAGCGTCGGGATGATTTCTACTGCACTGCCAGTCATCGTGCTGGCATTGGGAATCGTTGCTTCATTCGAAGTGGCCGGAATTTATGGAGTCGCCATCGCTGCATCCGGAATGATGGCTACTACGGCAATCCAACTTGCGATCGATGCTTTCGGACCTATTGCTGACAACGCAGGTGGTATCGCCGAAATGAGCGATCTACCAAAGGAAGTAAGAGAACGCACAGATATCCTTGATTCAGTTGGTAACACTACAGCTGCCATCGGTAAAGGATTTGCGATCGCATCTGCTGCATTAACATCGTTGTCGCTGTTCGCAGCATTCATGACAATTACAGGCATCACTGTTATTGATATTTCAAAAGCGCGTGTATTGGGCGGGTTGTTTATTGGTGGGATGATACCATTCTTGTTCTCTGCATATGCTATTCAAGCGGTGGGTAGGGCCGCCAATTCAATGGTGGAGGAAGTTCGCCGACAATTTAAAACGATACCTGGTTTGTTGGAAGGCAGAGAAGGGGTCGAGCCCGATTATGAAAAATGTATTAACATTTCAACCCAGGCTGCTATTCGCGAGATGGTCATGCCCGGGGCCATTGCGCTACTCACACCGGTAATCATTGGTTTCGCTGCAGGCCCTGAAGTTTTAGGCGGAGCCTTGGCTGGCATTACCGTATGCGGCGTGTTGATGGCGATTTTTCAATCCAACGCAGGTGGCGCATGGGATAACGCAAAGAAGTCTTTTGAAAAAGGTGTGGTGATCAAAGGTGAGAAACACTTCAAAGGATCTTTCGCTCACAAAGCAGCAGTGATCGGTGATACTGTCGGTGATCCTTTCAAAGACACATCGGGTCCGTCAATGAATATCCTTATTAAGCTTACTTCGATCGTGTCGTTGATTATCGCAGGAATGATATCGTAAATAATTATGAATTATGAATTATGCCGGGGTTGTTCAGGCATCGTTCTGATTTTCGCCGGTAATTGCAAGAGAACATAGATTTATTTTGTTGGTGTCGTTGAGACTGCACGACAAGGGACAAAGCGATGAGTCAGAAAATTCAATTCATAACTTATAACTTATAATTCTCCTGACGCTCTTTCATGACAAAGAAAAACGCCGCCACTTTCGCGATCATTCTCATCACTTCCCTCTTCTTCCTTTGGGGTTTCGCTTTGAACCTCAACCCTATTCTTATTCCTCATTTGAAGAAGGCATGCCAGCTTACAGATCTTGAGTCTGCGTTAATTGATTCGGCATCTTACTTCGCTTATTTTTTAATGGCTATTCCCGCTGGAAAGTTCATGGAAAAGTTCGGTTATAAAGGCGGAATCCTTTTGGGGCTTGCACTGTTTGCGTTTGGAGCATTCCTGTTTTATCCAGCAGCAGGCACAAGATCGTTTACATTCTTCCTGACTGCATTATTTGTCATTGCGTGTGGTCTGACTTTCCTTGAAACAGCAGCCAATCCGTATATAACAGTCCTGGGTGAACCAGCAAAGGCGACACAACGAATCAATTTTGCTCAATCATTCAACGGACTTGCCGCAACCCTTGCGCCATTGATCGGCGGGCAATTTATCCTTTCCGGAAAAACGCTTACCGAACAAGAAGGCTCATCAATGTCACCTCAGCAACTGAGTGACTATCTCGATCTTGAAGCATCTGCTGTTAAAATACCTTTTGTCCTGATAGGTCTTGTAGTCCTATTGGTTGCCATATTTTTCTGGAAAACAAAACTTCCCGAGATTGCTGAAGAGTCAGAGGAAAAAAGGAGTGGTTCTATATGGGGCGAGAAGAATCTGATATTGGGGGTGATCGCGCAGTTTTTTTATGTCGGTGCGCAAGTATGTATCAGCAGCTTTTTTATTCGATTCTCATATCAAGTGGCTGGTATAGAAGAAAAATCAGCCTCAGTATTTTTATCGGTGGCGTTGTTGGGATTTATGATCGGAAGGTTTGTGGGCACTTTCCTGTTGAGTTACATCACTGCACCAAGGTTGTTGGCATTGTACAGCGCGGCGAACGTTGTGTTGTTGTTGCTGGCAGTCCTGTTGAAGGGTATGTTGTCGATCTATGCGCTCGTAGTAGTTGAATTTTTTATGTCGATCATGTTTCCAACTATTTTCTCACTTAGCATCAGGGGGCTTGGAACCCGAACCAAGCAGGGTGCCTCCTGGGTGATCATGGCGATTGTGGGAGGGGCGGTGTTCCCTTTGATTATGGGTAGAGTTTCAGATGTAACGAATATTCAGACGGCGTACATCGTGCCTTGTCTGTGCTTCTTTGTAATTCTTTACTTCGCGATTAAGAACGGGAAGGTGAAGGATGTGGTGTTGGGGAAATCACATTAGAACGTGGTTGACTTTCGCGATTGTTAAATCCATTTGAACGCGGAGGATCGCGGAGATTTGGAGGGTCGCGGAGGCGGATTTTAATTCTATTTGCGTTGCGCATATTCATTAACAATACGTTTCATTCCATCCTTCAACATCATCACGTGAAAGTTTAGTAGTAACCCTACTTTGAAGTTTCCTAATCGGAGATAAGTTAAGACCTGTTCGAAATGTACTCGTGCAAAAGCCTCAACGGCTTTGATCTCGGCAACAATCTTGTTTTCTACAAGGATGTCTATTCTGTAACCATGGTCGAGTTTTAATCCTTCATAGATAATAGCATGGGTTTTTCTTTTTCGATAGCCATTCCCTGTTGTTGTAATTCATGAGAAAGGCATTGTCTATAGGCGGACTCTAATAATCCGGGACCAAGCTGTCGATGTACTTTAATGGCGGCAGATATTATGTCGTTCGAAAGTTCACTGTGGGTCATACCGTTCGATTTCAAGTAAGCTAGAAATGAAGCTAATCTTGCGCCATCCAACTTTCCTGACATCTTTGATTCTCCGCGAATCTCCTGTATTCCACTCCTCTGTCTCCGCGTCTAAATGGATTTCACGTGAAGCGCTACAAATGATGCTATACAAATCAATCTACAGAACGAGTCACCGCAACTTTAGGTTTTGAGTTGCGGTGCATGAATTTATCATTGCGTACTTTTTACTCATTGTCTTTAATATCTTATATTTAGGACGCTGGCTTTTATCGGCCATCAGACATCCTCGTAGAACATGCTAGCTTTTATCACCTCAAATCTCCAAAGTATAAACTATAACCATGAATAATTCCAGCAGACGCAAATTGTGGGCAGTCTCTTTACTGCTAATGCTTTTCGCATGGTCGTGCACGAACACAGAACAAAGCGAGCCCCGCGTTCTTGTCTTTTCCAAGACCGCTGCGTTCCGACACGCGTCCATATCCAAAGGCATTGAAACCATTAAACAACTTGGCACCCAACATCATTTTCTTGTAGACACTACTGAGAACGCCAACCAATTCAATGAAGAAAACCTGCGACGCTATAAAGCAGTCATTTTTCTTAGCACAACTGGTGACGTGCTCAATCAGGAGCAACAAAACGATTTTGAAAGGTTTATCCAGGCGGGTGGGGGATATGTTGGTATTCATGCTGCCACAGATACAGAATACGATTGGCCATGGTACGGTGAGATGGTTGGCGCCTGGTTTGAAAGCCATCCGATGAATCCGTCCAATGTTCAGAAGGGAACGTTCATCACTGTTGATAAGAAGCACATGGCAAGCGACTCTCTTCCCGATACTTTTGAGCGAAGCGATGAATTCTACAGCTTCAAGAAAATCAACCCGGATATAAAAGTATTGGTCAAGATTGATGAGAAGACTTACAAAGGAGGAACCAATGGCGATGATCATCCTATCGCTTGGTATCACGACTTTGATGGCGGACGTTCATTCTACACCGCGATGGGTCATACAGACGAAACTTACAGCGAACCTTTATTTCGGCATCACCTATGGGGAGGTATCAACTACGCTCTAGGTGGTGATCATCCTAAGGCGCTGGATTACAAACTCGCGCATAGCCCACGGGTTCCGGAGGAAAACAGGTTTACTAAAGTTGTTCTTGATGAAAAACTTGACGAGCCGGTGGAACTTGCAGTACTTCCTGACTTCCGGGTATTATTTATCGAGCGGAAAGGCAAAGTTAAGATTTACGATCCGAAGGAGAAGAAATCAAAAGTAGTTGCAACAATTGCTGTCAGCACAAAATACAGGGTGCAGGATGGAAATCAGAGCGAAGCAGAAGATGGGTTACTAGGAGTAGCGTTGGATCCCGATTTTGCAAAGAATAGCTGGGTGTACTTCTATTATTCCCCGGCGGGAGACGAACCAAAGAATATCCTTACCCGATACGAACTAAAAGGAGATGAACTGATTGAATCGTCCAAAAAAATTCTCCTGGAAGTGGGAACGCAGCGCGAACAGTGTTGTCATACTGGCGGATCAATTGCATTTGATGGCAACGGAAATTTATTTGTATCGACTGGTGATAACACAAGTCCACGGTCTACAGCATATGCGCCAATTGACGAACGAAAAGGAAGAAGTCCCTGGGATGCGCAAAAGTCGTCTGGTAATACCAATGACCTACGTGGAAAAGTCTTAAGAATTCATCCTGAAGCGAACGGCACGTATACAGTTCCAGAAGGAAATCTTTTTGCAAAAGGAACACCTAAAACGCGCGCTGAAATTTATGCGATGGGAACACGAAACCCATATCGCATTTCGGTCGACAAGACAACGGGATTTCTGTATTGGGGTGATGTTGGTCCTGATGCGGGTACAGACTCTGTTAACCGCGGTACGAAAGGGTACGATGAAATTAATCAGGCTCGAAAAGCCGGCTTCTTCGGATGGCCATATTTCACTGGAGACAATCGTCCATATTATCATCGTGATTTCACGAATAGCAAGCCTGGTGAAATTTTCGATGCGGCGAAGCCAAAAAACAATTCGCCGAACAATACCGGATTGAACGAATTGCCACCCTCTCAAAAACCATTGATCTGGTATACATACGATACTACACCGGAGTTCCCATTGGTTGGCAAGGGTGGAAGAACAGCCATGGCCGGACCAGTTTATCATTCAAAAGATTTTGCAGGTGCTGAGCGCGCATTCCCGGAATACTACGATGGTAAGTTATTTATCTTCGAGTGGATGCGCGGGTGGATCATGGCAGTTACGATGGATAAAGAAGGAAACTATGTGTCAATGGAACATTTCATGCCTGGGCAACGCTTTAGCAATCCAATGGATATGGAATTTGCATCAAATGGTGATCTCTATATGCTTGAGTACGGAACAGCATGGTTCAGAGGTAATGAAGATGCCCGATTGATTCGCATTGAATACAATGGAAAGAACAGGAAGCCGGTTATTAAAATGGCGTCCAACAAAACCAAAGGCGCGATTCCAATGGAGGTCAAGTTCAGCGCGGATGGCACAAAGGATTATGACCGCGATGACATCACATACTCCTGGAGAATGCTTACTGATGCGGGACAAGAACTCGCCAAACTCGACGGCCCGAATCCCACGTTTACTTTTGATAAACAAGGAACCTACAAAGTAGAACTCACTGCCACAGACGCGAAAGGCGAAAAGACTGTCGGTAAACTGGAGTTGTTGGCAGGCAATGAACCTCCCGAACTTTCATTTGACATCACCAATGGCAATCAGACATTCTTCTTCCCCAATCAGGCTTTTGATTATGAAGTCAAGGTTAGCGACAAGGAAGATGGTAGTCTTGAGCGTGGAGGAATTACACCGGAGCAGGTTTCTGTAACGATTAATTATCTCAAGGAAGGATTCGATCAGGTTGAAATTGCACAGGGCCATCTTAGTGCTGACGCGATGTCACAGTTTGCGACGGGAAAGAAATTGATGGAACAAAGCGATTGTAAGTCGTGTCACATCATCGACAAAAAATCTATCGGTCCGAGATATCTTGATGTGGCAAAAAAGTATAAGGACGACCCAAAGGCAGTAGATTATCTCGTGAATAAAGTGATCAAAGGTGGTGGCGGTGTGTGGGGAGAAACCATGATGGCTGCGCATCCCCAGGTATCCATTGGCGATGCAACGGAGATCATCAAATACGTTTTGAGCCTTGGAAATCAACCTGACGTTAAAACTTTGCCAACGAAGGGTAGCTATACCGTTAGCATTCCCAAGGGCGTTCCTGACCAGGGTGCAGTAATACTTCGGGCTGCATACACAGATAAAGGCGCCAAAGGAATTGCACCAGCGACTTCTGAAAAAATAATGATACTCAGGAGTGCTTCATTCTCCGCCTCGAAGGCGAATAAGATTGATGGAATTATGAAATATGTACTGCCATCGCCTCCGATTGAGTTGATGATTGGATCCAGCAACAAGGCGTACCTCGGATTTGATAAGGTAGACCTTACAGGTATCGAGCAGGTTATGTTCGTCGCTTTGGCGCCGATCGAACAGGCACACGCAGCAGGAGGAACGGTTGAAGTGCATGTTGATTCGCCAACAGGGCAAATGATCGGCGAGTCGACTCCGATCCTGCCGTCGGCAGCAAAGCTTGATAAGCCTGAGCCGATCATCAGTTTTGCCAAGTTGAGTTCTGTCCCCAGCGGAATGCATGAAATTTACTTTGTTTTCAGAAATGATAAGGCGGCAACTGGTCAGATTCTTTTCATCCTTACCAACATACAGTATATGAGTGCTCCCCCAGGTGGCCAAAAGATATCAATGAAATAGACCTATCCAAACCCGCATGCTGTTTCAAGGACCGGACTTAAACCTGGTCCTTTTTTTATACCAATATTGTAATATAACTTTATGAGTAACAACGCGCGATTATGCCGTTATCATCACCCATCACCCTATGAATGTCCTCAAATATTCTTTCATCTCTTTATTTTTAGCAGTCTGTTGCTTCAGTTGTAAAAAGACAGAACTGAAATCCCACACGCCGAACGCTGATTCAGTTTTTCAGAACCTTTCGCACCAATTTATCAAAGACTACCTCACGTGGCGACCAAGACTAGGCACGTATCTCGGTCTACATGAGTACGACGGCAAAGTTGGAGACTACAGCAAGTCTTCAATTGAAGGCGAACGGGTAAGGTTGAGAGCGTACGAAGACAGGCTGATGTCCATCACCGCGGACTCACTGTCTCCGCAGATGAACATCGATTACCGTTTGTTGTTGTCAGCGATAAACCAGGAGTTGTTTTCAATCGAAGACCTTAAAATATATTGGAACAATCCGATGACGTATGCCGGGTTACTTGATTTGAATATTTATATCCAGCGTGACTTCGCGTCGATCGAAGACCGAATGAGATCAATCATAGCGATAGAGAAGAAAGCACCAGTTATATATGCTGCAGCAAAAGAGAATCTCAGTGACTCTTTGGCCAGACCTCACGTAGAAACGGCAATCATCATTGTAGAGGGTACTATTTCGTTTCTCAAACATGAGCTAACGGTTGCGTTGCAAGATGTCAAGGTTGATTCACTTCAAAAGTCATTTGCCGAGACAAACACTTCAGCCATTGCAGCACTTGCAGATTTTGCTCAGTTCTTGAGAAAAGAAAAGCTTCCGAGAAGCAATCAACGATATGCCATTGGAGTTGACAAATACAAAAAAATGTTATTGTACAATGAGATGATTACCACGTCACCTCAGGATATACTTGCCATGGGTATGGATGAACTTAAAAAGGAGCAAGCGCTTTTTGCTGAAGTGGCAAAGACGATTGATCCAAAGAAAAAACCCATTGAAGTTTTTGAAATGTTGAAAAAGGAACATCCCACTGCTGAAAATCTTTTGTCTGATTCGCGAAAAAATCTCGAGCAGATCAGGGAGTTTTTGGTCGACAAGAATGTTATAACCATTCCATCAGAAGTAAGGGTTTCATTGGTGGAGACACCCACATTTGCCAGAGCAACGGGTACTGCTTCGATGGACACACCAGGACCTTTCGAAAAGAAAGCAACTCAGGCATTTTACTATGTTACACCTGTTGAAAAGAATTGGTCGTTAAAACAAAAAGAAGAATGGCTCTCAATGTTTAACTATTTCTCGACAGATATCGTCTCTATTCATGAAGCTTATCCTGGCCACTATGTTCAGTTTCTTCATTTGAATGCCTCGAAAGCAACCGATGTCGAGAAAATATTTATGAGCTATGCTTTTGTTGAAGGCTGGGCTCATTACACCGAGAAGATGATGATTGAGGAAGGATTTGGAAAAAAGGATTCATTGTCGGCAGCAAAGTATCATCTGGCGCAACTGGACGAGTCGTTGATAAGATTGGCAAGACTTTGTGTCTCAATTAAAATGCATTGCGAGGGGATGACCATTGATGAAGGAACGAAGTTCATCGAGGACAATGCTTATTATGAACATCTGCCGGCACACCAGGAGTCATTGCGCGGAAGTTTTGATCCAGGGTATTTGTCGTATACGCTGGGTAAACTTCAGATTCTGAAGCTACGTGAGGATTACAAGAAGCAGGAGGGACAGCGTTATTCGCTGAAGAAATTTCATGATGAGTTGCTCTCTCATGGTGCCCCTCCGTTGGAGATCATGCGGGAAATTATGATACGATGATGACTTATTTTATGATTGGGTGATATTGTGATTTAGTGCTTGTATAAATAGATGATTTAAGTTTATAACGCTTTTCGTTCTCAATTTTTTATGATGAAGAATATATTTTCTATTTCGCTGATTTTATTTTCTATGACTGGCTTCGCGCAACGTGCGGGCAATCCTGTTTTCAAAGGCTGGTATGCTGATCCTGAAGGAATAATTTTCGACAAAACATATTGGGTATATCCAACCTACTCGGCACCGTTCGACAAACAGGTATACTTCGATGCTTTTTCTTCTGAGGATCTTGTTACCTGGAAGAAGCATGAACACATTCTGGACACCTCATCAATCAAGTGGGCGCGGCGTGCGATGTGGGCACCGTCTATTATCAGAAAAGGAAATCAGTATTTCTTTTTCTTCGGCGCCAACGACATTCAAAGTGATAGTGTAAAAGGTGGTATAGGTGTTGCTGTGGCGTCAAAGCCTGAAGGTCCATATCGTGATTATCTGGGTAAGCCACTGGTGGATAAATTTCACAACGGTGCCCAACCCATAGATCAATTCGTCTTTCAGGATAATGACGGGAAGTATTATTTAATTTATGGTGGATGGCGCCATTGCAATATCGCACAACTAAAAAATGACTTCACCGGATTTGTTCCTTTTGCTGATGGAAAAACATTTCATGAAATAACGCCTGAGGGATATGTCGAAGGTCCATTTATGTTTATAAAGGATGGTAAATATTATTTTATGTGGTCTGAAGGCGGGTGGACTGGTCCCGATTATAGTGTTGCCTATGCGATAGCGGATTCCCCTTTTGGTCCGTTTAAGCGAATTGGTAAAGTTTTACAGCAGGATCCGAACATTGCTACGGGTGCAGGCCACCATTCTGTTATTCATAATAAAGACAAATGGTATGTGATTTATCACCGTAGACCATTGACCGAGACAGACGGAAATTCGCGGGAGACATGCATTGATGAGATGAAATTTGATGCAAAGGGGTTTATCAAGCCTATAGCCATTACCAACGAGGGCGTTGAGAGACATGTAATCAAGTGAATCAACGCGAGTCTGGTTAGGTTTCTGATCTGATAAAGTCAAATCAAAATTGTTTATTTTAGGTGGCGCAGGGGATAACCGTTGTCAGAGAGACCGAATCAACAACAACATCACCACTACGAGAATAATAATGATCAATGCCCGGAAGTCATTACGAAGTTTTGTTTTCAACTTGATGCAATTGTTCGTGGATATGTCACCTTGTATAATCATCAGTATTCAGTAAACACAAATAATGATTTAAATGGGACTTAGAATTGTATTAGCACTTGCAGGTACGTTGATCTTATTTACATGCACAAAAAAAACACCGCCATCTGAACTTGCCGAAAGCACAGGTGTTCCTGTGAAAGAATATGCGGAAAAGTACAGACCTCAGTTGCACTTCTCACCTCCCGCACACTGGATGAATGATCCCAATGGATTGGTTTACCTAGATGGTGAATATCATCTGTTTTACCAATATTATCCTGAAGACATTATATGGGGACCGATGCATTGGGGACATGCTGTTACGAAAGACCTGGTGCATTGGATAAACTTGCCAATCGCATTGGCTCCTGATAGTTTGGGAATGATCTTTTCCGGCAGTGCAGTCGTCGATAAAACCAATACCTCTGGTTTTGGTTCTGCGGAAAACCCTCCAATGGTTGCGATGTTCACGTATCACAATGCTAGTCGTGAGAAGCTGGGGACCGATGATCACGAGACGCAAGGTCTCGCGTATAGCATTGACAAAGGAAGAACCTGGACGAAGTATGAACACAATCCTGTTATCGGCAATCATGGAATGAAAGATTTCAGGGATCCAAAAATGTTCTGGCATGAAGCATCAAAGCAATGGATCGTGACGATTGTTGCTGGTGATCATGCACAGTTTCACGGATCAAAAGACCTCAAATCATGGAAGAAGCTTGGTGAGTTTGGGCAGGGATATGGATCCCACGACGGCGTATGGGAATGTCCTGATCTTTTTCCGTTAACGATTGCTGGAGAAAAAAAACAAAAGTGGATTCTCATCGTGAACATCAACCCAGGAGGACCCAATGGAGGATCGGGTACGCAGTATTTCATCGGTGATTTTGATGGTAAGAAATTTACGACTGATCAAAAGAAGACAAAGGTGTCATGGATCGATTATGGACCAGACAACTATGCGGGCATTACATGGTCTGGCGCACCAAATGGCAGAACACTTTTAATTGGATGGATGAGCAACTGGAGTTATGCGCAACAGGTACCAACCAGTACATGGAGGAGTGCTAATACTGTCGCAAGAGAATTAAAATTAGTTCGACTAAATGGAGAATTGGTCGTTGCGTCGGAGGTAGTGCCCGAGCTTGAAACAGCAGGTTCACTCGGGAAGGTAATATCAAAGTCAGTAACCGACTCATTGGAGATTGTGAATGATTTCAGCACAGGGATCATCAAAGGCTCGATAGAAGCAAAGGACTGGGAGATAAAGCTCTCAAATCAAAAACATGAACGTGTTGTCATCGGATTCGAGGCGTTAAAGAACAGGTTTTATATTGACCGTAGTGCATCTGGCGATACAAATTTTTCAAAAGTGTTTGCGGTCCGGAGTTATGCACCCCGAATCTCAAAGTCAAAGTCGATTTCCTTTTCAATGGTAGTTGACGTTTCGTCAGTGGAAATTTTCTTCGATGAAGGTGTCACGGTAATGACAAGCATCTTCTTTCCGGACACTGTGATGAGCAAGGTGTCACTCGTTCCTAAGGCTTCTCCATTGCAGGCAGACTCTATTTCAGTTGAGATGATTAGCTCAATATGGTGATTTTTTTCACCGCACCGAGACGTAGAGAATCCAAAGTTTAAAATTGTATTTTTGGTTTTCTTCGCGTCTCGGCGCCTTGCGGTGAGGAAATTCCATTGATTAATTCCAAATTAATGTTGATATAGTATCGCATCTAATTACATAAATTCTTATGAGATCAATTCTGTTTGCCATTTTCACTGTTGCCCTGGTCAATTCCGCGATAGCTCAGAAGTTCGGAAAGACGTTAAGAGAAACACCCGGAATTGTATCCTACACATACCGCAATAGTTTCACAAAAGATATCGCCCTTACGCTGGATACGATTAAAAGGCTGGGTATTACAAACATCGAATTTTCAAACTTGTTTGGGAGACCTGCAAAAGAGATTCGCGACTTGTTGGACGCGCGCGGCATGAGATGCACTTCCTTCGGTGTAAGTTATCCCGATCTGGTTTCTAAAACCACCGAAGTCGCGGAGAATGCTAAGGCACTCGGCGCTTCATTCGTAAGGGTGGCTTGGATTCCTCACGAC
Organism: Chryseolinea sp.; assembly: GCA_039916665.1. Taxonomy (GTDB): domain Bacteria; phylum Bacteroidota; class Bacteroidia; order Cytophagales; family Cyclobacteriaceae; genus Chryseolinea. Next base: position 52,877 of record JBDSKX010000196.1, read on the forward strand.
AGCGCCTTCACGATCGAACTTGCTAAAAAAGCTGTATCTGATTTTAACACCGCTGGAATGCTGCTGAAAGAACAGTATGGCCTTGACTTCTGTTATCACAACCACGGCTATGAATTTCAACCTTATGAAAAGGGAACGTTTTTCGACTATATTGTCGCTCATACCGATCCTGGATTTGTCTCCTTTGAACTTGACATCCTCTGGGCTTTTCATCCGGGAATCGATCCAGCTGATTTGCTAAAAAAGTATGGCGCCCGTTTTAAACTCATGCACGTAAAAGATTTGCGCAAAGGCATCAAGGGAGATTTCTCAGGACATACCTCGGTCGAAAATGATGTTGCACTGGGCACTGGGCAAATCAATATACCGGCAATTATCAAAGCAGCTCAAAAATCGGGTATTGTTAATTACTACATCGAGGATGAAAGTAGCTCAGTAAAAACACAAGTGCCACAGAGCCTGGCGTATCTGAAAAAAGTTTAGGTCAGAGTTTGATCTGATCAACAGTTACGCCAAGCAATCTGATGGCAATGACATTTAATTCTTCGATAGAGCCTTTTAGGTGAATTGTTCTGTGGTAGTGCTTCAATTGTTTATTGGGTAATAGCGCTGCCCCGGGTGAAGAGCTTTCAATTTCGTACACATTACCCATTTGAGCGCCGTTCACAGGACCATCATTGTATGAATTAATGGCATCTCCACTAAATGGCCGGTTTTGTATTTCCCACTTGCCATTGACGTATTCATCTTTAGGAGACAGCGTAAAAGTTGCGATCGTTAGCACATGATTCATGGCATCATAGCTTGTGATAATTGGTTTTGCCCGTTTCGGGGACAATCCGATCTTACTTCTGTACTTGGCATCAGTTTTAAAAAGAATAAGATCATCTTTAACGGTAAGTCTTTCAGTAGGTACTTTTCCAAAGTAATCATCAGTAACGATCTTGCCCAGTTTTTTTTCGTCGCCTGTTTCGTAGGGTATGGCGACCGTTGTCTGTTCAGAGGCATTCATCATGCTGAGTATCCAAACAGAAAGAAGTCCTGTTTTCTTAGTCCACGCTTGCTTTCCTGTATTCGTTAAAATATTCTCCGACTCAAATCCAACAGCTTCCAGTCCGGCGGTAATGTTGATACCCAACAAACTATCTATTTCTACTTTTGACAATAACCTGATATTGCGATTTACTTTCAGGTCCAATGATGTTCCGGAATAATTCTCAAAGTGCATGTTTCGCTCAAAACGAGCTTCGCTTGAAGTTGAGCTTACGAGCGTGAAGGGTTCGGTATCAATTTCCTTGGGAACCTGCCAGTTGTCGTATGTGAAGGGAATTCCTTTTTTAAAATAAATCGAGAATTGCCCCCCTTCAGGCCCGAGCCAGAATCTTTCTTCTCCTCCGAAGGCATGTATATGTGCTACAGGTTTTTTTGACGAAATAAGATCATAGTTGATCCAGCCAAAACTTGCTCCCGTCGTTCCTGATGCTGTGCTGGTCATTACTCTGCCCTGATAATCGGGTAGAATTGCCAATCTGGATTTTAAATCTTCGCTGTGGAGTTCGACAAGGTTAGCGTGATACTGCTTTAGAAAAGCAACGTCATAAGCAAATGTTCCTTTCGCGGGTGTTGCGTCAGTTGCCGTCGTGCCACTATCCATGGAAGATGATTCTTTTGATTGTTTACTGCATGATGTTAGTATCAATGCTCCGGCGACAAAGAAGACTGTCAGGCGCAAAGAATTCAGCATAACCGTTAGCCGTTTCGAAGTCATTATATATCGGAAATATTCTAAGCTGTTAATATGTCAAATAAGATCAATAATTGTATCCTGCTCTGAATGCTTTTTAGACTACCGCCAATAAAAATGACCCCCTTGTTGATAAAAGATTATTATAGCTTTCATATCATGAAGACTGTTGCCATCTCTTGCCTGATACTTCTTTGTGTACCCGCCGTTTGTCAAGAGAACGCGCTTCCTAACATTATTATTATACTGGCCGACGACTTGGGATACGCGGACCTCGATGGATATGGTGCGTCCAACGGTTCACCCAACCTTTTATCCCTTCAAAAACAGGGGATGAGATTTACAAGCTTTTACGCTCAACCGCAATGTTCTCCGTCTCGTGCCGCGTTAATGACTGGCTGTTATCCGCAACGTGTGGGAATTCCTTGGGTTGTTGGTCCCGAAGGTCCTGATTGGACGAAGGATAAATCATTCGTTGGTCTGAATCCAGATGAGAAGACACTTCCTGAAATGCTTAAGGAGAAAGGGTATGTTACTTCAGCGATTGGAAAATGGCACTTGGGTCATCATAAAAATCACTTGCCGATTCATCACGGCTTCGATCAGTATTTGGGCCTTCCTTACAGCAACGACATGTGGCCGCCCAATGGGCCATACCCGCCGCTACCATTGGTGGAAGGCGATAGCGTAATCGAAACGAATCCCGACCAATCGCAGTTGATAAAACGATATACAAGTCGTGCGACTTCGTTTATTAAAGCCAATAAGAATAAACCGTTCTTTCTTTACTTCGCTCATGCCATGCCCCATGTACCGATATTCGCGTCGGATGATTTCAAGAACAAATCTGGGAAAGGCCTTTTTAGCGATGTGATAAGGGAAATCGATTGGTCGGCTGGAGAGATTATGAAGGAATTGAAGTCAACCGGTGTTGAAGGGAATACGATTTTGATCTTTACTTCCGACAATGGTCCATGGCTTGTTTACGGGGATCACGCGGGCTCTGCAGGCAAACTTCGCGAAGGTAAGGCGACTACTTTTGAAGGCGGCGTGAGAGTACCTTTCATTGTTCGTTGGCCCGAGAAAATCAAAGCAGGATCTGTTTGCAATACTCCCGCCGCTTTATTCGATTTACTTCCAACTTTTGCTGCGATTACTGGGGCAACGCTTCCATCAAATCAGATTGACGGAAAGAGCATATTGCCACTCTTTCTCGGAAAAGTTTCGCCTCCACGGGACGTCCACTATTATTTTCAGATTAATGAACTTCAGGCAGTAAGGAAAGGTAAATGGAAGTTACATCTGCCGCATGGATATGAACATGTTGTAGAGAAAGGCAAAGGCGGTGAAAGAGGTAAAGTTGAGTCAAAGCAAATTGAGTTGTCGCTTTTTAATCTTGATGTCGATGAGGAAGAACGGAATAATGTTGCCAACGAGAATCCAGGAGTTGTACAAGAGTTGAAGGAACTGGCTGTTATATTTAGCAACAACCTCGTCGCCCATGCACGAAAGCCTGGTGTTTCAAACTGATTATTTAGAAATGGTAAGACTGGTCTATCACTATTATATGAATTCAGCGCAGTTTCTAAAGGTATTGTTGTTGTTTTTTTTCTTTTTATCGGGTTGTGCTCAAAAAGATGGTAGTCAATCTGAAAACGCTGACTCTGTTAAGTCGAATCTCAATATGAGTCGGATTGAGAACGCCAAGCCCAGGAATGTGATTTTTATTCTTACGGATGATCATCGTTTTGATTTTATGGGCTTCACTGGAAAAGTACCATGGTTGAAGACGCCCAACATGGATCGACTTGTCAAAGAAGGCGCATACTTCAGAAATGCATTTGTCACCACATCGCTATGTTCCCCAAGCCGCGCGTCTATTCTTACTGGGTTATTTTCGCATACCCACACCGTTGTTGACAACCAGGCACCTGATCCACCAAACCTGATTTTCTTTCCGCAGTATTTACAACAGGCCGGTTATCAGACAAGTTTTTTTGGGAAGTGGCATATGGGCGCTGATTCTGATAATCCAAGGCCGGGTTTCGATCATTGGGAGAGTTTCAAAGGTCAGGGTGATTATTATAACCCAACACTGAACATCAATGGTAAACAGTTTCCCTATAAGGATTCGACTTACATCACCGATCTATTGACAGAGCACGCGCTCAAGTGGCTGGAAGAACGTGATCAGAAGAAACCCTTCTTCCTTTATTTATCACATAAGGCTGTGCATGCAAATTTCAGTCCCGCGAAAAGACACAAAGGAATGTACAAGAACAAGCCGATTTCACTACCAACATCCTTCAGAACTTCTGATAAGCAAGTAAAGGGAAAGCGCGCGACGAATCTGTCCATAACACACGATCCAAATAAAGAGAATCCTTATGCGGGGGAGGAATACTATGGCGAAGGCAGACCACCGGATTGGCAGAAGATGCAACGCGAAAGCTGGCATGGTGTGGATTACATGTATCACGGCACGACTGACTTGGCATCTTTTTTCAGAAGCTATTGCGAAACATTATCGGGCGTTGATGAAAGCGTTGGCGCTGTGCTGGAGTATCTCGACAAGCAAGGATTGACTGAATCAACGCTGGTGATTTACATGGGCGATAACGGTTTCTCTTTTGGTGAACACGGGCTCATTGACAAGCGTCATTTTTATGAAGAATCTGCTAAGGTTCCGTTTCTCGTAAGGTGCGCTGAACTGTTTGCAGGCAACAAAAGACCTGACGCGATGATTCAAAATATCGATGTCGCGCCCACTATACTTGAAGTCGCCGGGATCAACAAACCGGCACAGATGGCGGGTCAGTCCATCATCCCATTGCTGAAAGACGAAGGCATCAAGTGGCGCGACAAGATCTTTTACGAATACTATTGGGAATTCGATTACCCGCAAACACCGACTATGCATGGAGTAAGAACTGATCGTTACAAACTGATAAGGTATCACGGTGTATGGGATACCAATGAATTCTATGATTTGAAAGATGATCCCAACGAAATGCATAATCTGATTGCGAGTCCGGAGCACCAGAAAACTATCAAGCAGCTGACTGTAGACATATACGATTGGCTTGAATCGACCGGCGGGATGCAAATACCTCTGAAACGCACTGTAAAAAAACGTTCCGGGGATCATAGAAATCCCGGAGTTTATTAATTTTGATATTCAATTGAATGTTATGAACAGACGAATCGCGATTAGACAACTGGGATTTATTACGGCTGGCGTTATGTTGTTGCCATCCTGTGTTAAACCTGCGAGACCCGTTTCTATCGCGCTAAAACATCTTAGCATTTCCGGCGATCAGGAGAGTATGCTGGCCGAGATCGCTGATACGATCATACCAGCGACTGATATTCCCGGAGCAAAGCAGATGAATCTACAGGCTTTCGTTTTAAGAATGGTGGATGATTGTCAGACACCGGAAGCACAAAAAAATTTCGAGACTGGTTTGGCTTCTTTTGAGGATGAGGTCAAAAAGAAATACAGCAAATCGTTTGAAGAATGTACGCCCGGTGAACGAAAATCATTCTTACTCGAAATTGACAAGCTGGCAAAGGCGGATCGCCAAGGCAAGAAGGAAAATCCACTAACGACTTTCTATTCTATGACAAAGCGCTACACGATGAAAGGTTTTACGAATTCGGAATATGTGATGACGAATATTTTTGCATATAATATGTTGCCAGGCAAATTTCTTGGGTGTGTTCAGATTAAGGATAAGAACGACGTTAAAACAATAATGGGATGAACTTTCAGGCAAGCGAGAAGGCAAATACTTTTGAAGCGATTGTGATAGGATCAGGCATGAGTGGTGGATGGGCCGCGAAAGAACTAGCTGATCGCGGCGTGAAGACGTTGATACTCGAACGTGGTCGTGACGTAAAACACAACGTTGATTACCCGACGACGAATATGAAGCCGTGGGAATTTGAACACTTAGGTCAGATGCCTGAAGAGGTGGTCAAAGAAAATCCGGTTGTCAGTAAGTGCTATGCATTCCGCGAGGATGCTGCACACTTTTTTGTAAAAGATAAGGAGCATCCCTACGTGCAAGAGAAACCATTTGACTGGATCCGCGGATATCAGGTTGGTGGTAAGTCGTTGCTTTGGGCAAGACAAACTCAACGCTGGAGTGATTTTGATTTTATTGGTCCCGACCGGGATGGCTTTGCTGTCGACTGGCCAATCCGTTATGAAGACATCGCGCCGTGGTATAGTCATGTTGAAAAATTCGCGGGAATATCTGGTAACAAAGATGGCCTTGGAGAATTGCCCGACGGAGAATTTCTACCACCACATGAAATGACGTGTGTTGAAAAGTATTTTAAAGACAAGGTATCCGAATTGTATAAAGATCGTCATGTGATCATTGGAAGGTGTGCGCATATTACAGAGGCGCAGCCCATCCATAAAGAACAGGGTCGTGCTACATGTCAGAATAGAAACTTGTGTCAGAGAGGTTGCCCGTTTGGTGGATACTTCAGCAGCAACTCATCCACTATTCCGTGGGCATTAAAATCCGGTAACGTGACAATGAAAACTGATGCCGTAGTTCATTCGATCATTTATGATGAGAAGAAAGGCAAGGCTACCGGTGTAAGAGTGATTGACGCAAAGACCAAGGAAGCAGTCGAATATTTTGCAGATATTATTTTTGTGAATGCTGCAGCATTGAATACGAACCTTATTCTGCTGAATTCTACTTCTTCACGCTTCCCCAACGGACTCGGAAATGATAGCGGATTGTTGGGCAAATTTTTTGCTTTCCATAACTATCGTGCACGTATCTCGGGTCAGTACGAAGGCTTTGATGAATTTACAAAGTATGGCAACAGACCTAACGGTTGCTATATTCCACGTTTTAGAAATGTTCGTAAACAGGAAACAGATTTCCTTCGAGGTTATGCCGCCGGATTCTCAGGCTTCCGTTACACTGAAACAGATCACGATGGGGTCGGTGAAGATCTGAAAGCACACTTACTGAAACCAAAACTTGGAATCTGGAATGTTGGTTCGCACATGATGGGAGAGACTATCCCCAAAGAAAGCAACTACGTTTCTTTGAGTAAAGATCAAAAAGACGAGTGGGGTATGCCTTTGCTCAACATCAAAGTTGATTATGATGACAATGATGAGAAGATGGTAAAGGACTTCATCGATCAGTTTACGGAAATGTTCACCAAAGCTGGATTCTCAAACATACAAGTTAACGATTCCAAGCAAGCTCCCGGACTTGATATCCACGAAATGGGTGGCGTGAGAATGGGCAAAGATCCGAAGACCTCCATGCTGAACAAGTGGAACCAGCTTCACGCCTGCAAAAATGTATTTGTTACAGATGGCGCGTGTATGACTTCTACCAGCACTCAGAATCCCTCATTGACTTATATGGCGTTCGCTGCGAGAGCAGTGGATTATGTTGTGAAGGCGAAGAAGAGTGGGGAGGTGTAAGACAAAGTCCCGGTGACCGAAATCAAAAGTTGAATTTAGATAAGATATTCCTTTGGCAGTTTGGATAGTGTGCACTCTTCAATGAGTTCCATTCCGGGTAGTGGTATTCCAAACAGCGTCTGTTTTAACGTAAAGTTTAAATTCTTTTGCTCAAACATCTTTGTGAAGTAACCTTCAATGTCTCGTGTTGACATGATTTGATTTCTAATGTCTTCATATAGTTCGTCGAAGAAGTCGAAGTAAAATTTCGGTTCATTATTCTCAAAGATTATCCATTCACCATAAGTGGAATCCGGGAGTCTATACAAACTCTTCTTCCGGGGGAAGACAGGAGTTTTAATCAGATTAATTTTAACCGAATTCAACCGCGGAGTATGCATCAACGGATATTCTAATAATGAGGCAATGTCCAGGTACTCGAGCGCACTGGTTGCCAAAGCCCAAACAGGTATAATTGTCGCTGCGAAATTCATATCTGCAGGAAAATTAAAAGTTGTTGGTAAACCTTATCGTCGATCTGATGGGCAGATCATACATGGGCATGAGTGACCGCATATTTAATGAGCCGTCGTGCAGCGCTTTTTTGTTGAAAGATTTCTTAGAATCCGGAAGCGAACTGGGCCATTTTTATGCCGCGATTTGGTAACCTCAGTCGATCGGTCGAATGGTGAATCCAACCTTTCAATTCATCGACCTGTTGATACACTGAAAACGACAGTCGTTGGTATTTGCTGAAGCCGCTCATCAACGTTGTGCTTGAGACTTTTAATCGGTGCTGGCTTGGTGCCCCAAGAATGCGAATGCCCTTTAGGCGTTCGAAATCCCCGGTCACTACCAATTTTACTATTCGGAATATGTTATAAAACCCAGATATCGTCGAACTATACATTGAGGCAGCAGATGAAAACTGGCCTCGTCGTTCATGGAAATTGAAGTATGGATATTCGCATTCAAAAAAACGAAGTGTCGGACCTATTACTACTTCAAAACGCTTAGTAATCCTTTGTAATCATCAAGACACAGCGTGCGCACATTGATGAAGTATGTTCCGGAAGGTAGATTATTTGCATCCCAGGTATTGTCGTAATGGTCGGATTGAAATACTACATTGCCCCAACGATTGAAAATAGTTAAGGCAGGTGTGTTAAATTCCTGTGGCAGTACCAGGAACTGGTTATCAGGGTCACCGTTTGGCGTAATCACGTTGGGTATTATCGATGCTGAATTGGTAATCATCGTAACGTGTATCATGTCAGTTGCGCTTTCGCAAGCGTTCGAGACTGTGAGCGTATAGTCGCCGGAGGTGGATGCCGCTAACGCCGCAGCTTGACTGCCATCCTGCCACATGTACGTCACCTCACCATCTTGCACAGAAGATAAGTTTACCGGTTGACCGCTGCATTGCTGAAGATCGTTGCCCAGGTCGACTTTCAATTTAGGAACAAGCGATATCATAATATCATCCAACCGGGTTTCGCATGTGCCCGTTACTGTAACCATAAAATTTCCTGGCGTGTTGAGCTGCCTCGTGGGGGAGGTTACGCCATCATTCCACAGGTAATATGCATCTTCATCCTGACGCGCATCAACAGTAAATTGCTCACCCGGACAAATTGCGCGATCAGCACCAAGTTCCAAGGTGAGTGGAGCAATATTGGAAACGTTTAGTGAATCGCGTTCTGTTTCGCTATTGATCGTCACATCGACCCAATAAGTTCCCGGTGACAACACCGTAATAGTCGGGTCGGTTTCGCCCGTGTTCCAGGCGTAGCTTGCGGAACAGAAGGATCCGGCGCGTAATACCACGTTTTGACTTTCGCATTTGGTTAAGTCCGGTCCCAGGTTGATGTCGAAGTGAAATGGTGATGATTCCTGCGCATCGAAAGCTTTACTGTTGCCAATGCTTGTGATTTGATGAGTTGGGCTTCCGTCCTGCAAGGAAATATCGTCGTCGAAGTTTGTATCTCCGTTGCCGAAATTATTTTGGGATACCACCCAGATGTTATTTTCTCTGTCAATGCTTATAGCGGTGATTCCATTTTCACTGGAGCCCGAAATGCGTTTAAAACATTGGGCAGTGAGTTGATCGTCCAGCGTAATCACAAACGCATCTGATTCGAACTCCGTTTTTGATTTTATAAAAGTATCAACGATAAAATCATAACTGTAGTAGTAACCGGAGACAATCGCATGACCGTCTCGATCAATTTCCAGACTTGAAGGTGAGTCGTATCCATCGCCACCAAAACTTCTGGCACCCAGTACTACACCATTTGTGTTATATTTTACAATAAACACATCGCTCGTCGTCGTTTCACCCACATGAGTCAACTGAAAATTGCCGAAGGATGCGTCGTTGTAAAATCGACCGGCGACTATGATGTTGTCCATTTTGTCAACGCCAATGCCAAACGCGGATTGATTTGTTGACTTCTCTCCGCCTTTTGCCCACAGAGTTTCTCCGGACGTATTGAGTTTTGCAATAAAATAATTTTCCGAGATGGTAAATCCGCTAACACTAATTTTACCAAATAACATATCCGGAGTTCCGAAGAATCCTGTGATCAGAATGTTCTCGTTTGAGTCCAGCGTTATACCACAAATGTAATTGTAGCTGTCGCTGCCGGGACCACCAAATTCTTTAACCCAATTTACATCGCCGTTCTCGGTAAGGCGTGAGACAAACGAATCGTATCCGCCAAAGCCGTGAAATGATTTGTTACCAAAGGTGACGTCCCCTGAAACAAAAGTAGAAGAAACAATAACCTCATTTGATTTGGTAATTTCCAGTTCGGCGAGGAATCCATCTTCCATTCCTCTCGAGCCAGTAGCCCAACTCACCGTGCCATTTGGGGAATACTTAACGACAAACATTTCTGACCTCGAAGCTGCAACAAGTTCTATACAATCAAAGAATACGTTCGACGTGAAAAAGTATCCAGCAACAATTAGATTGTCTTTGTTGTCAATCTTAGCTTCGACCGGCATGACTTGTGAAGAATTGCTGACGGATTTTGCCCATTGCAGTACCCGATCTTTACTAAACTTAATCACATACATCGAAAAATTTCCTTGAAGCGGCAGATACGTTGCGCCAATATTAAAGGCAGGATTATTAAACCATCCAACAATATAGGAGTTGCCAAACCGGTCAACTGCAACGTCGGAGGGATAGACGCCTTCGTAGGTCAACAGATTATCCCAGGCATTGCATTGAGCATTTGACACGTTGGCAACCGCTAATGAGCAAAGGAGGATAAGGGCTAGGGCTAACTTCATAGATCAGGCAGGAATTTAGAACGATTTAACCAAACGCATTTTCTTTTCTGAAGTTGAAATCATACATGGGTAATGGCAGCCTTTTGATGCTCATGTACCAGTTGGCCAGTTAAAACCCTGGATCCGGACGCATGACTCGGATTTTAGCCACTCAAAAGTCTTCAAATGAATAAATCAATTGATCTAGTTTGGCGTCTATAACAGTATGCGGCTGATTGAATCTAGGTTCGCGCGATATTTCCGAACGGAGTCGGCGTGTTTATTCAAATGTATCCTATAGTAGTCGTTCATTGAAAGCACTCGTCCAGCAAGGCCTTAGCGTTGCTTGAAATCGTACCGGCAGCATTTGGAGTGGGGTCTGACTGCGAAAATGCCCCCAACGAAAAAAGCAAGGAGGACAACGAGGTTGAATCGGATAATTGTTAGGATACAAAACGACAATCCTTAGTCCGCTTTGAAGACAATGTAGTCATTGATGTAGGTAAGAATTTTCAGCACCCCAGTATGAAGTCTTGAAATTTCACAACACGGCTTCACCATCAGCAGGGCATGTCACATTGCAGGTTATCAAGCAACAAATTCCCAAGCAACCGCCGCGTTTATATTCTGTGCCCCTATGCCCTGCGAAAAAAAACTCCTGCCCCTAAATTCTTTCACCGCTTAATAACACGTTTTTTCTTACATCCGCGTTAACTCAACAGGAC
>JBDSKX010000197.1:0-94048 GCA_039916665.1 Chryseolinea sp.
TGCCTTCTTGCTAAGGCCGGAGTGCTTCCACTCATTAATGGTCGCCTGCATTTGTTCTTGCGTATGCTTCATAACTTTTTCTTACAAAGCAACGCATTCATTATCTTCCTGTAAAGACGTACTTAGCAGGATGGATACGTAAATTCTATATGGCATAACGGTGATGCAAATAGTGGATTCAGTTATAATTCTGCCAGTAGACGATATTACCAATCTTAGATATTTCTTCGGGTGGTTGCTGTTTAATTACAAAGCGCTTTTCGTTGATTTTTAATAACTTCCCTGAATCAACACCCCCTTTTAATGCAACCGTTGCGCCGCATATATAAGATCATCGCAGTGATCATCGCCTTTGTCATTCCACGGACGTCGATCCATGCCCAGGATTCACTCAAAACAAAAATTGACGAAGCTACCTTCACGATTACCGGAGATGTAGGTGTTTCACTACTAGTACTTGAAACAAAGGAAATGCTATCATATCATGGCGATCATCCTTTCCCGATGCAGAGCATCTACAAGTTTCCATTGGCGATGGCTGTGCTCCAACAGGTTGATGCCGGAAAGATTTCGCTGACTCAAAAAATACACATAACAAAAGCTGACTATTTCATTACACGCAGTCCTTTGATGGAGAAATATCCCGACGCAAACATTGACCTTACTGTTAATGAACTCATCGAATATACCATTACACAAAGCGACAACGTGACGTGCGATTTGTTGTTCAGGTTAATCGGCGGACCAAAGAAAGTAGATCTGTTTGTTCAAAGTCTAGGTATCAGGAACATTGCGATCATCAATACCGAAAAAGAAATGCATGCCGTGTGGAAAGCTCAGTACAACAATTGGAGCACACCTCCAGCGATGGCACAGTTGTTTCAAATTTTTTACGAAAAAGAAATTCTTTCCAAACAGAGCAAAGCACTTCTTTTAAATCATTTAATCAATACAAAACTTGGCTTCGCCAGGATTAGAGCGTCCCTTCCGGATGGTACAATCCTCGCTCATCGCCCCGGAACTGGCGGGGAAAATGAGCAAGGTGTTACGTCAGCAGTAAATGACGCCGGAATCATTACGCTTCCCAATGGCAAGCACCTTGTAATTGTGGTCTATATATTGGATACCAAATCCAGAATTGATGAAGCAGAGGAGGTGATCGCGAATATTACAAAGGTGGTGTATGAACATTATTCTAAATAGGCCAAGTCCGCAATTTTGGGTGCCCTTTTTCATTGCCCTCGGAAATACACCCGCTTATCAACCACGAATATTTTGAACAGACGCCAAACTCCAATTTATCCTTTCGCCACTGCATTATTCCACCAAACGATCGCGGCTGACAATTGATGGTGTTCGAAAAAATGCAATTCGCTGTTAAATCTCACATAGTCAAGGCAAAGGGAGTCAAAAACCCACTTTTTTTGCTACCTTTGAAAGGTTCAATTGCTTGAAACGGAGTTGATTTTTTCGATTAAAAAATGGACATGTGTCCTGGTGAATTACGACACATCTGAGGACTTCTTGATTTCCTGCCCAACATGCCAGGCAAATGAAGCAAATCCTTGGAAGGCCAAGAATACCTAAACCCCCTTGCATATTCATTCGTTTTTTTGATTAATTATCTACGCGCATGTCAAAAAATCTACTGATGCCAATCACACAGGCAAATATAAAACCTTCGAGAAGCGTTTCTTTCGGAAATGAAGGGCGCGATTTCGCGGCGACGCTAAATAAACGCGTCAATGATCATTTCAAGACGACAGGTTCTACCCGTCATGCAAATCTTGAAATGGTAGTGAAAACGATCTGCATGTTCCTCCTATATTTCGGGCCTTATGGACTAATCCTTTCTGGTTTAATCCACACCTGGCCAATGGTAATTGCCATGGTAATCGTTATGAGCATCGGACTTGCAGGCATCGGCTTATGCGTAATGCATGACGCCAATCACGGCGCCTATTCAAACCGCAAGTGGATCAACACAATGCTTGGCTATTCCATCAATCTCATTGGTGCCAATGCATTCAATTGGAAAATGCAACATAACGTGCTCCATCATTCCTTTACCAATATCCATGATGAAGATGAAGATATTAGTCCCCGGGGAATTATAAGACTTACGCCGCATTCACCTTTGAAAGGTATTCACCGTTATCAATTTATTTACGCGTGGCCTTTGTATGGGTTGATGACGCTCGTGTGGCTGTTCTTCAAGGATTTTGTAAGGATCATCCGGTATCAAAAGAACGGGATGGCAAAGAAGAACAAGTACAATGTCGGAACTGAGTGGGCAATTCTGCTCGCGTCAAAAGTACTTTATCTGAGTTATATTTTTGTAATCCCACTACTGGTTACGGATCTTACCTGGTGGCAGATATTTATCGGAATTGTAATCATGCACTATATCGCGGGATTTTTACTCGCAATTATCTTTCAGCCGGCGCACGTTATCGAGGGAACAACGTATCCCCTACCGGATGAAACAAACTATTCTGTCGAGAGCAGCTGGGCATTGCATCAATTGCAGACTACCACAAATTTCGGAAACGAAGATCGTTGGTTTTCGTGGTTTGCCGGCGGACTTAACTTTCAAATAGAGCACCACCTTTTCCCGAATATTTGCCATGTTCACTATCGAAAGATTGCAAGTATTGTAAAGTATACTGCAGAGGAATTCGGACTCCCCTATAAAAGCACACCAACGTTCAGAGACGCGTTAATCGGACATGGCCGGATGCTAAAACAACTGGGAAGACCAGAAATGATCACGCAAGTGAATCTAAAAACGGCATGATGAAGCAACTGAAAATATCGAGACAGATAACCAACAGGGAAACTCAATCTCTTGATAAATATCTTCAGGAGATTGGCAAGGTGAGTCTGATCACGTGGGAGATGGAAGTGGAGCTCACACAACGTATACGTCAGGGTGACATCATTGCATTAGAGAAGTTGACCAAAGCCAATCTACGCTTTGTTGTATCCGTGGCAAAACAATATCAGCACAATGGGCTTACGCTTGGCGATTTAATCAATGAGGGTAACCTCGGTCTGATCAAAGCGGCAACCCGTTTTGATGAAACAAGGGGATTTAAATTTATTTCATACGCCGTTTGGTGGATTCGTCAATCGATCATGCAGGCACTTGCTGAACAGTCACGCATTGTGAGACTTCCTTTAAACCGTGTGGGCTCGATAAACAAGATGTATAAAACGTTTGCGGCACTCGAGCAAAAATTCCAGCGCGAGCCTTCAATTGACGAAGTAGCCGATTCAATGGAAGTTACTGCAGATCAGGTTCAGGAAAGTATGATGCAGACCGGCAGAGCCATTTCTGTAGACGCGCCATTTATCCAGGGCGAAGACAATAATATGCACGATGTGCTTCCTGGTGATGGAACCAATGCCCCTGACGCTAGTCTAATGGATGAATCTCTCGTTAAAGAAATAAAAAGTGCGATGTCGGCGCTTTCTTCACGTGAATCCGAAGTAATCTCAAATTATTTTGGCCTAAATGGCGTCGCAGCGATGACACTTGATGAAATAGGGAAGAAATTTAACCTTACAAGGGAACGGGTGCGGCAGATAAAGGAGCAGGCGACTAGACGTTTAAGGGCCATCGCGCATTCCGGAACGTTAAAAAGTTATCTTTGATCCCAGGTACTCCTATTAACTAACTTAAAACATCGTGGATTACAAATATTCAGGTACTGTAGCCTCTCAGGTTTACATTTCTTTATGGAGCAAATACAGACCCGTGCTCATTAAACTGATGACGGCGGCTGAAAATGAGCCCCAGCAATACAAATTGTTCGATCACGAATTCAAATCCCGTAATCCAAAAGAGAGAACGTATTCGTTTGAGCTTCAGGCACATCAGGGAAAAGCAGTGAATAACATCAAAACTTCGGCGCCCGCCCAAGATCTTTTGGCGGTGTTGAATATGTCAAAGACTGCGGTCGAGTTGATGAGTGCCGGTACGTATCAGTTCAACCTCGACAAGCATTTTATGCTCAAGGTTGTCAAGAACGTAAAGGAGCCGCAGCCTCAAGTATAGGCGCAAACCATACTTCCATTCAATATTTCTTTTCTGATTACCATACCTCTATTCAAGCGGTCAATTGCCTGTTTAATGCGAGGTTTTAATCGTTTCCGAAATATTCGGGTTGGTTAGTAAGTAGCAGTGCCTTATATTTGTCCCATCGATGGTTTTATCCGAGTTAAGCAAGAGTACATCGTAACTTAATTCTCCTTATTTACATTCTACAATACTCCTTCATTCCGTTCCGGAATTAATCAGTAATCGTGATTTTGCAATTTAAGGACCGTCGACACGATGATTTATATTTTATTAATTACAAAAAAATGCAAGGAACAGTAAAATTCTTTAATGAAACCAAAGGTTTTGGATTCATTAAACCGTCAAATTCAAATCAGGACATCTTTGTCCATGCTTCAGGTCTTATCGATGAAGTTCGTGAGAATGATGTAGTGGAATACGAAGAAGAACGTGGCAAGAAAGGTCTGAACGCTGTGAAAGTTAGACTGGTAGATTAATTCAATCAGGATTAATAGGAAATGACAAGAGCTGCCCAAAAAGCAGCTCTTCTTTTTTTAAGCAGTCTGTCAGCCTTACGTGCCTACTTAACTGGCTTAACTTTAATTGCATTTATCCCTTTCAAACCCCTGGCAGTCTCGAACGTTACACGCTCGCCTTCACTCACAGGACCCTGCAAATCGTTGACGTGGACAAAAATGCTCTCGCCGCTTTCTGTATCGCGGATAAAACCATAACCTTTTGATGTATTGAAGGAAATCACGACTCCTGTGTGTGGACCTACAGGCACGCCAGAGGATATGTTTCTTGATCCTGTGACAATATCTTCAGTGCGTACTTTCTTGACTTTGTTTGGATCCGGGGGGGATGTTGAGATATTCCCATTCTCATCAACATAAGCCATCATGTCTTCCAGCGACTGAGGACCTTTATCATTGGATTTACGGTAC
Organism: Chryseolinea sp.; assembly: GCA_039916665.1. Lineage (GTDB taxonomy): Bacteria > Bacteroidota > Bacteroidia > Cytophagales > Cyclobacteriaceae > Chryseolinea. Next base: position 5,011 of record JBDSKX010000197.1, read on the forward strand.
TCCTTGCGCTCTTCTTTCTCTTTTCGCTTCTGCTGCTTTCTTTTCTCCAGTTCTTTCTTGTTAAATGTCTCTCTTGGTTTCGCCATGTTGTGGTTTTAGTGTTAAATCAGATCTTTAGGATGTTCGGCACCCTTGGTGAATCGGGAAAGTATTCTCAAAACATGAAGGGGCTATAAAGGTATAGAATTTTACCGCGTTTTTGAATACCCTCGGTGAAATTACGCTCGCTCCCAAGCCAGACTCGTTCGCTATGCCCGGTGTATTGCTGGCCTTCTTTGTGAAATCCCGAACTAAATCATAAGTTAGTTGGACTGAAGAAAGTTCCGCACCATTTCACAATGCCCTGCCACCTCTTTTTCTAATAACTAACTTTCAGCATGCATACCCGGCGCAGTTTTATGAAGAAGGCCACGCTTGCTGGACTAAGTCCTTTCATCTTGAAAGAACAAATCGGGTGCCTTCACAACTCGGCCGGGTCATTTACGAGTCCTTTAGAAAAACCAGGGCCGGTGATTGAAGCTCCAGAAAATCCTGGCGAATGGGAGGCCTTCCGGAGACAATTAAGTGTCTGGAAAATCAAATCCCGTAAAGAGGTGAACTACGATGGAACCGCTTACGATATTCCAACAATGGAATGGACCCAGCGCAATTTCTCATGCTACTTTCTAATGATCTATGACCGTGATCTCTTTGATCAGAACAAAATGTATTACACGGTCGATAAAGTTGTGAAGCGGGGTATCGATCAGTTTGGAGGATATGATAGCATTGTGTTGTGGCATGCTTATCCCCGTATTGGGCTTGACGAGCGTAACCAGTTCGACTATTACCGTGATATGCCCGGAGGCCTGTCAGGTATAAGAAAAGTAACAGACCAATTTCATAGCCATAACATCAAAGTATTTATCCCGTATTGCCCGTGGGACAAATCGACAAGACGAGAGGAAAAATCGGACCCAGAAGCGTTGGCAGATATCCTTCGCGACATTAATGGTGACGGCATATTTCTGGATACGATGAAAGCCGCAGGTCCAGCGTTTTCAAATCAATTAAAATCTTTTCGCGAAAAAGGCATATGCCTTGAAAGTGAACTGGCACTTGATGTCGATCTGATCGAAGTTCATCATGCCTCGTGGGCTCAATGGTTCGACGACAGGTTTGTACCAGGTGTCCTACGAAACAAATGGTTTGAACCACGACATATGCAACATCAGATCGCGCGATGGAATGACGATCACTCGGCAGAGCTTCACATGGCATGGATTAACGGAAGCGGAATGATGGTCTGGGAGAATGTTTTTGGCCAGTGGGTACCCTGGTCGTTGCGAGATAAATTGACGTTAAAAAAGATGGTAATGGTGCAACGTCACTTTTGGAAGTTATTTTCTCACGGGAAATGGACCCCGCTTTTTCCGACTACGCAATACGGTCTTTTTGCAAGTTTGTGGGAATACGAGGGTTTAAGATTGTGGACTGTCGTTAACAGAAATCAAAAGGACATCACGGGCGGACTACTCGACGTTGCTCCAACCAAAGGCGATCTCTATTATGATGTTATCAATGGGGTTGAAATAACAGCTGTATTGAAGGAAAAGTCAGTGAAGCTGAATGGTGAAATTGCCGCGAGGTCGATCCAATGTTTTATTGCGGGTCAATCATCGGCATTAGGCGCTGCCTTTATACAGTTCTTATCCACGTTGAAGCTGTCAGTATCAAGCATTGGAAAGGAGGCAGAACAAATCGCGAAACTTCAGCCCGTCGCATCTGCGCGTAAAAAGGATTTCGACGAGAGCACAATGGTTGAAATCCAACCCTGCACAATATTGATGATCACATCAGTATTGAGTCGCGAATGTGGTGCTTATGAATCCCGGCTTCCAATAAAGGTTGATTTGAACAAACCGATTTGTTATGACCGGACGGCTATCATTCCGAAGTTAGCAGTGGACATTACGCCGGTGACTAATAAAATGTTTGGTCAGTTTATAGGCGAGACATCTTATAAACCTCGTGTGACTGATAACTTTCTCAAACACTGGAAGAATGGTACCTATCCCGAGAGAAAGCACAATCATCCTGTTGTTTGGGTTGACATCACTGATGCAAGAGCCTATTGTAATTGGGCAGGCAAAAGGCTTCCCACAGAGTTAGAGTGGCAATTCATTGCTTCAGGTTATGAGCATCGCGTATACCCCTGGGGTGATGAAATGGACATCACAAAATGCAACGGGAGGTCTGGAGGTACTGTCGCAGTAGATGATCATCCAGAGGGAAAATCTCCATTCGGTTGTCTGGATATGTGTGGCAATACCTGGGAGTTAACTGAAAGCGAGTACAGCGATGATCACAATCGATTCTGCTTGTTGAAAGGCGGATCGTATTACAATGCAGAAGGTTCGATCTGGTATACGCAGTCCGGAGCGCAGGCGTCTGGAAGCTCGGTTAAAATGTTGTTGATGTACCCGGGACTTGACAGGTCGGCGACGATTGGATTTCGGGCGGTAAAGGATCTTGAGTAAGATTCTATTGAGCGTGACACCCGAAGATTTCAAACTTAAATAATTCATATGCTTGGATTACGAACGGTTATCTATAAAGTTGGCGACATTGCAACCGCAAAAGGATGGTATACCAAAGCATTTGGTATTGCTCCCTATTTTGATCAGCCATTCTATGTAGGTTTTAACATTGGAGGATATGAACTCGGGCTTGATCCCGATGGATATGAGCCTGGGAATAAATCAGATAATGTGCTTGCCTATTGGGGTGTGTCAGACATTCAAAATGATTTTGACAGACTATTGAAGCTAGGAGCGACAGAACATACCAATCCAACAAATGTCGGCGGCGAGATCATTGTGGCAGCTGTTAAAGATCCTTGGGGAAACGTGATTGGACTGATTTATAATCCAGAGTTCAAGATTCAATAACCTTAATGCAGCTGATCGAAATCTCACTTAACTGAATGAAAATTCCGATGATCAAATTTGATTCTTCACTACATTAGCTATCATGTATCCGGAATTCATATTCATGGCCATATCCGGCGGGTTTATAGTTATGGGCGCTATCATCCTGCGCGATGGAGGTTTTATATTTCCGTATGGGAAAAAAGCAGATGCTGTGATTTTTAAAAACAACTTTAGTACATCAGGTTCGGACGGAGGAACGTACTATCCAGTTGTAAAATTCCTCACGGACAAGCAGGAATGGATTACGCAAGAAATGCGTGACGGGTTTAATCCTCCTATTCCTGAGGGTACAAAGGTAGAAGTCTTGTATGATCCCGAGAATCCCACTGACGTTGCCATTAACTCTTCAATACGCCTTAGAATCCTGCCAACAATTTTTATCGTATTAGGTGCTATTGGAATGGCGTTATCAATTTTAGGATATATGGGTGTTCTTAACTTTGGTTAAACTATACGAGAGAACAAGCCCGTTATAAAATGAAGACAATTCTCATCACCGGAAGCACAAGTGGGATCGGACTTGACATCGCCCGCGCATTTGCGTGTACAGCGCAATACAATCTGGTGCTAAATGGCATTGATGATAATGGCACGGAGATAGCCACGCAAATAGCCAAGAAGTTCGACGTGCCTGTTATGTTCAGCAATGCGAATCTTTTAAATCGCCAGCAACAGCAAACTATGGTGGCCAACGCTGAACAGAAGTTCGGTCGTATTGATGTACTCGTCAATAATGCAGGGATTCAATTCGTATCTCCCATAGAAGAGTTCCCCGATGAGAAATGGTCAGCGATTATAGGGCTAAATCTTACAGCCGCCTTTCAACTTACGAAAGCAGTCTGGAAAGGAATGAAGCAGCAGAAGTTCGGACGTATTATTAACATCGCATCTGTTCACGGATTAGTTGCTTCTGAATTTAAGAGCGCATACGTGGCAAGTAAACACGGACTTGTTGGATTGACAAAAGCAACCGCGTTGGAAGGCGCTCCTTTTAACATCACTGTTAACGCCATTTGTCCTGGTTATGTAAAGACGCCGCTGGTTGAAAATCAGATAGCGGATCAGGCGAAGGCGCATGGCCTCAGTCAGGAAGAAGTTGTGAGCAATGTGATGTTGTCGAAACACTCCGTAAAAGAGTTCGTACCGGCGAGTCTTATTGGACAAATGGCTTTGCTTATGGCTTCGGAACAAGCGAGTACAATCACAGGTGCTTCGTGGTCGGTGGATGGCGGATGGAGTGCGCAATAACTAAGAGCGGTGTCATATTGAAGTAAGTGTTGTTATTCGCAAGCGGTCATTTGCGTTCAGATGTGAACGGCGGGACGTCAGAAAAACTACAATAATGATCTTATTTTGCACCACGTCTTATGGCATACTTATTGGCTACACGCGGCTATGATAAAAAACTACCTCCTCATAACACTGCGAAGTATGACGAAGAACAAAGTCTTCATCGTTATCAACGTACTGGGCATGGGCATTGCAATCGCTACCTGTATCGTCGCTTATTTCGCTTATCAGTATGACAACGATTTTGATGTGATGCATCAAAATCGTCAATCAATTTATCGCATAAGCTCCGTCCGTGATTTTGATAATATGTTAACGCGATTTGGAACATGTCCACTCCCACTGGGCGAGATCATGTCAAAGACTTTTCCAGAAGTTAAAATGTCAACTCGCCTGGCCCGTTCATCCTCAAACTTCAAACGCGAGGAAAATTTGTTTGCCGCTAACCTGACTTATGTCGATCCCGATTTCTTTAAAATGTTCTCGTTTGATTTCATTGCTGGCAATGGCGAAAGTCTGACCGATAATACCAGCGTAGTCATCAGTGAAAGTATAGCAATAAAACTATTCAGCAGTGAAGAAAAAGCGTTGGGGAAAGCGATCACGCAGGTGTATGGAAAGGAACTTAAGGAGCTAAAGATTACCGGCGTGTTCCGCGAGCAGGAAACGAACTCAAGCTTTCATATCAGGAATGGGTCTGCCTTCCTGAATTTTGAAAACCATGAAGATGAATTTCCGAACGCATCAGACAAAAAATGGACTTCATCGGGGACGCTATTTGCACAGATTGATGGTCCTGCCAGTGTCTCTTTGGTGCAGAAGCAACTCCAGTCCTACACGGCGAACAACAACAAAGTGCGTGAAGATTTTCAAGTGAAAGCTTTTGAACTCGATTCATTTACCTCGATGGCACACCATGACAGGGATTTAAATGTTCAAGCGGAAACGTGGGGCGCTCCGCCTCAGGCCGCGATCGTCGGATCAATGATCATGGGCGCGTTGATCTTATTGATCGCGTGTTTCAACTTAACAAATACGGCCATTGCCATGTCGGCACGGAGAATCAAGGAAATTGGTATCCGAAAAGTGATGGGTTCGATGCGCGGACAACTTGTTGTTCAATTTCTTGGAGAAACGACGGCGGTTTGTCTGCTGGCATTGTTTGTCGGACTTGGCATCGCTGATCTGCTAACCGAGGGTTGGAATATGATGACCTCCAATAATATCCACCTCGAGCCACACTACCTCGAGAACCCTGGATTCATCGGTTTTCTGATCGGAGTTCTATTCTTAACAGGCATTCTTGCCGGAAGCTATCCCGCATTTTATATCACCAAATTTCGTCCGGCCAGTATTTTGAAGGGTAAGCTTACACTCGGTGGAACAAACTATTTTACGCGAACATTGCTGGGCATGCAATTCGTAATCTCGCTGATCACCATTGTAAGTGCGATCGGGTTCTTGCAGAATGCCCGCTATCAACGTGAATATGATCTCGGATTTGATGTCCGTGGTTCTGTTGTCGCCTGGATAAGTGACAGGAATGAGTTTGACATTTATCGCAACGCGTTGCAAAATTATCCCGAAGCAATTTCCGTTGCCGGCGCGAAGAGCAGTATTTTTTCAAATCGCGCCCATGAGCCGATTAAGTATGAATCATTGCAGGCTGATGTCGATATCATTGAAGTTGGAGATCATTATATATCAACTATGGATCTTAAAGTTGAGGATGGTCGTGAGTTCATAAAAGATTCTGAAACAGATCGACAGGAGTCCATCATTATCACCCAGAAACTTGCAAATGTTTTTGGATGGGGGAGGAAAGCCATAGGAAAAGAAGTGATCTACAAAGATAGCGTGAAACTTCACGTCGTTGGTGTGGTGAAAGATGTTTATACACAGGGCCTTTGGCGCGAAATGGAACCGATGATGATTCGCTATGTGCTGCCGGAGCAATACAGTATGATCGTGGTGAACGCAAAGTCACACGACGTCGCATCACTCGATAACTTTATGAATCAACAATGGAATAAGATCTTCCCCAGCAGACTTTACAATGGATATAAACTTTCATCAGCCACCGATGATGCAAATGCGCTTAACATGAATATTGTTTATGGCTACGCATTCCTTGGTGCGATTGCAATGTTGCTCTCAGCAACCGGATTGTACACGCTTGTGTCGCTGAATATGATCAGAAGGATGAAAGAGATCGGGATTCGAAAGATTGTCGGCGCATCGGTTTCAAATATATCAAGAACTGTTAATACTGAATTTATTGTGATTGTCTCAATCGCTGCTGTACTCGGTTCGTGGGCCGGATTTGCCTGGTGTAATACGATCATGGGCGCGATATGGAAGTATTATCAGGGTGTAAATGTCATTACTTTCTGTGCTGCCATTAGCGTACTCGCCGTAATTTGTGTCGGAACAATTGGGTATAAGGTGTTTTCAATTGCTTCGATGAATCCGGTGAAGACGTTGAGGGACGAGTAAAGGCGCCACTTCGAACTCTTTGAATAAATCCATTGACACAGAGGATCCAGGTGGAATGCACACGGAGTTTGCACAGAGGATTTGTCTGATCTACAACTTTCTGTAATTTAATTACAAATTCACCTTTTCAGCATAGTAAAATAGGTTGTTTAAAGACAATGAATGAGCCTCATCAACAACAGATCCATAAAAAAATATGGTCAATATGCATCATTGTCAAAAAAATTGGCGCCCGTTAATTTTGCGCACCTATCCTTACGGCTGCAAATTGGAGGCTTATAAAATTTAATGGTTACTCAGAGCGTCCTGAAGGGACGCCACATTTAGTCCCTTTGGGGGCGTCATGTTGGTAGCCAGACGAACGTAGTTATAACCGGGCGCGCTAGCACAATATTTCCTATGAAGTAGCTCGTAGTCATGCGCGCAATAGTAAGGTCTGAATCAAAAGCGTTTCGACCGTCTCAACGTTTTATCTTCTGTCATAAGATTTCACCAAAATTGTGCTCGTAGCAATTATCATTGCCCTACCGATTGGATACTTCTTTGCAAAGTCGTGGCTCGAGAGTCTTTCAGTTAAAGTTTCGTTGCAGCCATGGTACTTTCTGGCGGCAGGCGGAGCTTCCCTTATCATTGCGTGGATAACAGTCGGACTGCAGGCGCTAAAGGCAGCGAGGGTGAATGCGGTAGAGTGCTTGAAAGAATAGTGAGAGAACTATAAATTATAAACCATGGAATTGGTGGGCGCCATGAGTTGGCCGTTTAATTGCGGCCTTTCTATGCAGTCGTAACGCCAGGGTTCACCGTGTCTTCGTGCTCTTGAAATGAATCTCTTTCCTGATCTGTGTATCCTTCGTCTTGCTGTCTACTTTAGTCTCGTCCATCCAACTCCACCATTTCAACTTAATGGGATCCTGTTTCTGGCCGTATGTATTGGCAAAATAGACGGCACAACGGAAAGTGTAGAGCATGCATACATCCTGCACTTGTCCTTTCTGATCGTTGTGTTCAATGTACATCTTCTCAGGATTTTCACCTTTCAGGTCTTCGAACGATTTGTATCCCATCTCATAAAGATCCATGGCAACTACTTTCCCTACGCCGGGGATTTTTGTGAGACTTTTTATTGAGGCTGATTTCTCAATCATAGTTCATTCCACAATAGTAAATTTCAATTATCCCATGGGCGTACAAATCTCCACAAGAAACCCATCCAAATCCCTGACATACGCAACCGTCTGCCCATGCGGCTTTACTGTGGTCGGAGATTCCGCAGTTGCTCCGGCTTTGATTGCAGCGTTATAAACCATGTCAACATCGTCTGTCGCAAAGGCGATTTCTATGGCAAAGGGTTTAGACTTCATTTTGCTTTGAATAAATCCATCCTTAAGGTTTGACTTAGCCAATTCGACAGAAGCAAAAGAGAGCGTCGTTGGGCCGGTGGCAAGTTCCCCGTAGGAATTGTCCGGTGCTACAAAGGTGCGTTTGAATCCGAACGCCTTCCCGTAAAAGGCCATGGATTTCGTCACATCTGCGACGTATAGAATTGTGTAAGCAAATTTTATCATTGATTAGTTTATTAGAAATGTTCGCTATTGCAGGTTGGTGGCAAATTACAAACACGCCAAATCAAATGCTTTGGAAAAAAGCGACAATCAGAGCGCAGAAGGAGTCAGCCCCGAATACTTTCGTATCTCATTCGTAAGATGTGAGTGATCGTAGTATCCGCAATCAAGTGCAATATCGAGCAAGCTTGTACGCGATCGTCTTTGCCTAATTAGAGTCATCGCATACTGGTATCGCTTGAAATTGATGAATTCCTTGGGGCTAACACCCAGATGCTGCTTAAAACTTCGTTCAAGTTTCCTTGGACTCATAGCATACTGACGTGATAAACTATCGACTGCTATGTTTCCGTGGTGTCTGGTGATGTGGTCAACCAAGTGGCTTAAGGTGTGTGATGGTTTTGACAACCTCGACACAAAATATGAATCGAGATAGTTCACAGAATCAGCATCCAATTGATGAACTGCTGGTATAAATTCCTTCTCCAAAGCGATAGCCATGTTCGCGATTTCGTGCAAAGAGGCAAATTTATAGAACGCCGAGAAACCAAGTGGTTTAAAACGTATCCCTATAAGATGAGTTCCCGGAGAACTTGTAGTATCGATGTAGTGTGTCATCGTGCCCACCAGGAAAGCACATCCATGTTTTATCGTCGAGCGATCGTCATCGATAAATTCCTCGCCAATGTTAACAATAATGTCGACGCAGCCATCCGGTAGGATTCGGGTTGCATGCGGCACTGCATCATCATTTCGAACAACCCAATAGGCGTCTATGTATTTGCTCAGCGCGGGATGTGGGAGAAATTGATGATACATCATTTTACTAGAATACCGAATTGTAAATGAAAAATACGACTATTGGTCAGTACAAACCGTGGCATCAAAACCTATCAGGCAATGCCACTTACTTAACATTCGTAATTTATAGTTAAAAAGCAATTGAAGTCAATCATTTCCTGACCCAAAGATTAATGTCCTCTCTTGGAAGTGTTAAATATCATTCGTGACGCATTATATCAACAGGATTTTGCAACGCCGCCTTCGCCGAAACTGCGCCGACTGTTAAATAAGTCAAGACCAGGATAAGCAATCCCGCGCCGGAAAATGTCAACCAATCAAGATCAACTTTATAGCTGAAGTTTTCCAGCCACGATCTCATCGCGAACAACGCAGCCGGTATTGCTATCGTGTATGAAATAACAATCAGTCGCACAAAACGATTTGTTAACAGTGTTAGTATCTGACCAACCGAGGCCCCCAGAACTTTTCTGATCCCAATTTCCTTTGTCTTTTGTTCTGTCGTAAAGGAAGCCAACCCAAACAAACCAAGACAAGCAATCACAATCGTGAACGCCGAAAAATAGTTTGATAATTTTTGCATTCTTATTTCACCGCGATAAAGTTTCTCAAATTCATCATCCATAAACCAATGCTCAAATGGGCTACTAGCATAGACACTCTTCCAGGATTTTTCGAGATAAGCGATCACATCAGAATAATTATGTCCATCGAGTTTGATGTTGACGGTCTCTGCCTGCAGTGCATTGCAATTCAACATCATTGGCGAAATCTGCCGTCTCACAGTTCGGTAATTAAAATCTTTGATAACTCCAATGATCGTCCCGGCTATATTCACCCCCTCACAACAGACTTTACTTTCAATTTCAAGTCCGATTGCCTTTTCTGCAGTAATTCCAAGGTCCTTAACAGCACTCTCGTTGATGATATAATTGCTGGAATCTGCGGGATTGTCTATCATGAATTGTCTGCCCGCCACAAGCTCCAAAGCGAACATCAAAGGGAATTCACCATCACATTTAAATTCATCCCAAATGTGTTCCGCTTTTCCAAAAGCAGGTATCACAACCGGATGATCATTCCAACCAAAATTCTCCTGTATTGGAAAGTGAGAACTCATTGCCATTTGATTTACTGCCGGATGCTTCATTGCCAGCTGACGAAACCCGTCAAACTTATGCCTGTCCACAAGCCCGGCCAATCTTATTGTCATGATCTGATCATCGTGCTGTGCAAGTTTCGTATTCTGAATAAGACTCATTTGATTGCGAATCACTGCGGTGCTGATGATTAATAGAATTGTAATGGCGAACTGAAAAACAACGAGCATGCGCCTGAATGTCTCCGCACCACCATGAGCTACAACATTTCCTTTTAATACTTCGGATGGTTTAAACCGTGACAGATAGAATGCAGGATAACTTCCAGACAGGATCGCCAATACGAGAATGACACCCGCAAGTGAGATCCAGATACCTGATGTTTTCAATGAATAAATCGTGAATGATTTTCCAGCAAGCTCATTGAAAGCAGGCAGAATAAAGATCAAAACAAAGATTGAAAACACGAATGCAATGGCGATCATCAGAAATGACTCACCCAGAAATTGCAATATCAATGAACCTCTTTTAACACCGAGGGTTTTACGAAGACCAACTTCCTTTGCTCTTTTAATCGATCTGGCCGTCGCAAGATTCATGTAATTGATCGAAGCAATCACGAGTATGAGAATACCAATGGAGCCGAATATGTACAAGTAAAGTCGATCTCCTGATGTCTCCAGTTCGATCAACATGCCTTCAGTAAAGTGAATGTCTGTTAGTCTTGTCAGTATGGGATTGGACGGTATGGTTCTTTCTTTCATCCTTTCTCTCAGCATTTCGGTGAGCACATGTGTCGCCTTTGCCGGATCGGTGCCGTCGTTTAGTTGAATGAATGAGTACGTGAACCTATCTCCCCAATGATTTACTCGATCATCGCCGTCGCGTTTCCAAAAAGGATTCAACGCGACATTGTTGGCAATGAAGTCTGGATGAAAATGTGCATTGGAAGGATAATTCTTCATGACGCCTCCTATGATAAAACTAAAATCCATTCCGTCACGCGAATAGATTAACGTCCGACCTGTCGGATTATCCTTTCCGAAGTATTTGGATGCGATTGTCTCGTTGATAATTAAGTTTTGAGGATCTTTTAATATTCCCGCTGCATCACTGCCATCGATCATCGCCAGATTGAAAATGTCAGTGTAATTGGCATCTGCCCAAAAGAATTGTTGCTCCACAAAAATATTATCGCCCTTTGCATCTTTGACGAAACCCGGATAGCCAAATCGCGAGAATCTGGTTACCGCTTTTACTTCGGGCATAATATCTTTCAGGGTTACTGCCCAGAGACCGGCAGCTCTCGCATCAATCTCAACAACACCATCTCCGTCTCTTTTGTAAGCAAGGCTGATACGGTAGGTGTTTTCAGGATCACGATGAAATGTGTCGTAGGTCATTTCATCATAGAGGTACAGGTAAATCAATAAAAAGCTTGTCAAGCTTAACGCCAGTCCTGTGATATTGATTAACGATGATGTTGGGTTACTTTTGAGATTTCTAAATGAAATTTTAAGAAAATGTTTGAAGGCATCAAGCATTGACACTCCTCGCATGTGAGTACTCTGTTCGTGTGTGCGACCGCTGAAAAGTATGGTATGCAGTGTTTCCTTCAAATAGAACACGCGAGCGTTATATAGATTTTTTGTGTTAACTCGTTCACAGAACTGTTCGTCGAGGTCGCCTTCAATTTCTTCAAGCAATGTGACATGACAAAAGCGACGCAGCAAGTATTTCGCAATACGCGGTGGGTTGTGTTCCATAAATGCGTTTAGCTTTTTTGTATAACGACGTTTGAACATTGTGACCACATGTTATTTCGCAGATCGAGTGCTTTCTTTAACGTCTTGAGACCATAAGCCGTGATCGTAAAATTTCTTTTGCGTTTTCCTCCACGTACAAGGGTAGCTTCTCCGAACTCGGATTTAAGGCATCCTTTTTCTTCCAGCCGATGCAAAGCTGTATGCACTGCCCCGATATTTATAGAACGTTTGGTCTGCTTCTCAATTTCTTTTCTGATGGCGACGCCATAGGCATCTTCGCCGAGTATACCAACGGCTAACAATACGACTTCTTCAAACTCTCCGAGATAGGTGCCTTTCATATTACTTATAAATGTATATAATATAATTTGTAAACTACAAATTATGAGTTGATGGGCATGCTTAACGGTCTGTGCCTGGAGTTCACGTTAAAATGCACAAACACATTTGTTCTTGTGGGAAGAAATCTTTGAAGACATTATTGCGGTAAGGATAAAACAACAACAATCGGAGAGGTGCCCGGAATAGTGCCGACTGATAACTCCCGGCTTCAAACTCTAAATTTCACCGATTTTGGTGCCCTAAAAAAGAGCAAAAACGACTTCAGCCGATAATAGAAACGATCAGGGGTCGGTAGTTCGTAAATTCACTGGATGAATCATTCACTTTTTCCAGGTGTCCGCGTTGCTTCTATGCCAGCGGCAGCTAAGAATGTCAAGACTCTAACGCATCAAAAGATGAAGCTGAACCCGTTTACGCTCCTGCTTTTCCTTGCTGTTTTTGCCTCCAGTTCTTCATTTGCGCCTGCCGAGCACGGCATGTACGCCGCCCTTGTTCCTGGCAGCAGCAAGAAATTTGTTTTTCAAATCGTTCCCGACAAGACATACGAACACGTAGTTGCTCACATAAACTTCTACTCATCCGACAACAAGCGTGTTGGTCAGAAGGCTTACGAGATCACTGATGATAAGGAGAAGTATGCCCGCAAGGATGTAGTCACCAGCAAGGTTTTCAAGTTTGATTTTGATAAAGAAGTAAAGCGCGTGGCGATTGACTATGTGAATACGGGGGAGATACTCGATAAAGAAGGTGCGCCTAAGGGAACGAAGATTGGTTTGAAGGTGGTGGGGAAGGCGTTGGGAGAGGTGAAGTAGGTCGGACGTTTCCAGAACCAACCGCGCAGGCATCCTCTATAGACCTCGCAAGTGTACATGCGAGAACATTGATATTGGATTTTTCCTACCCCAATTCTAAGCAGCATTTTAACATGCTGGATCGTAAATTATCATCTGCGAGGAGCTTCATATAGCACTATACCAATCAGTGTCGTCATTTTCTTTAGATTATTGTCCTATTCCTTCCTTCTCAACATCCAGATCGATATAATTATTCCTGTTCATTATAATAGGATTGCCGATTGCAATTGCGTCAACAAACTGGTGTAACTATACGATCAGGTCGTCAAGTCCTCAGCATTCCTTTAATATTTGATGTGATCAATCTTGCACCTTATGCATTCAGATTTCGTTCGGCAATTGCGAGCATAGTGAGAATCAGATGTTTAATTAATTAAATTACTGCCCTCGAAACCGCGGATTCAATTGCCAAAATACCTTCTACCGAAAAATCCATTGGCAGTCGCACTATCCATAATTGCGTTCGCCGTAGCGTTTTCAGGCTTTAGAGATACGGAGCTTGGTGCATTAGCGCTCTCGATTCCATTTTCATTGAATTCATTCGTTGCTGGCGGAAGGAGCACAATGGTTTATGAGATCGGACTAACTAACAATCTTTCTAACGTGATTCGCATCACCGATCTGATCATTAAAAACGAGAAAGACCAAATCCTTGAAACGCTCACTCCCGCCGAGCTTGAAACAGCCTTTCAGTCAGAAGATAAGTTACAAGCCTCAGCACTTTCATTAAGTTCAGGCGGCCGAGGCGTGATCTACCTTGAGATCGTTTTGGACAATAATCAACTACCGCAATCTCTTAACCTTACCATCATCAGCAAAGATTTCTTAACAGGAAAAATATTCACTGACCATGTGAGCACCGAGGTACACCAAAAATCCGCGCTTGTTCTAGGCGCCCCGTTGCAATCCGGCCCTTGGGCCGCAATCTACAACCCCGAATGGCCACGCGGCCATCGCCGCGTCATTTACAAAACAGGTGGCATCGATCGCATCCCCGGAAGATTTGCTATCGACTTCATGAAACTCGATGACGAAGGCCACTATGCCAAAGGCGACGAAAATGTGATCGCCAACTGGTATGGCTATGGCGCCGATGTGCTGGCCGTGGCTGACGGCGTAGTCGCATCTACAAGAGACGATTTTAAAGAAAGCAAAACAATTTCGGATCATCCAGAATACCCTGCAGAAAAGGCAACCGGAAATTATATCTCGATAAAAATAGACGATCGTCACTACGCATTCTATGAACACCTGAAACCCAAAAGTATCCTGGTGAAAAAAGGACAAGCAATAAAAAAGGGACAAGTTATCGCCAAACTCGGATTCACAGGACAAACCACCGGACCACATCTTCATCTTCACATTGCCGATTCCGATTCTCCCCTCGGCGCTGAAGGACTTCCATTCGCATTCAAAGAATTCAAATTAGAAGGAACCTATCCCGATTTTACTGTTTTTGGAACACAGCGGTGGACAGACAGCAACAAAGTTGTAACCAACGAACATCCAACGTCCAACAGCGTAATCCGCTTCTGAATTGAATCCTTAAGATTATTTTTTTCTCCTCATCTCAAAAAAATGTTAATTGAGGATTAAGTTTCATGAAGCCACTTATCATTTCAAAAGAACAAGCCCGAAAAATAATCCTCCACGCGGGTGGACTAGCCAAACCCGGACAGTTCGGCAAAGGAAAAGAAGCGGTCTATAAGGTGATCGAACATCTGGGGTTCGTGCAAATCGACACGATCGCCGTGGTTGAACGCGCACATCATCACGCATTGGCTTCACGTGTGGCAGACTATGATCATGATTGGCTGCAGGAACTGCAGACAGAAGGCAGAATTTTCGAGTTCTGGACTTATGCCTCAGGGTTTATCCCAATGAAAAACTTTCGCTTCTCTCTACCCGTGAAGGAAAGTTTTTCATCAAGAAGAAAGGCATTGACGCAAACTGAAATCAATCTGATGAATAAGATCCTCGACCGAATTTCGCGTGAGGGTCCATTGAGATCGCGTGACTTTGAGAACGATCGCGTAACAAAAAGTTCGGGATGGTGGGATTGGCGTCCATCGAAAGTCGCGTTGGAAAGATTGCATCTGGATGGGCGGTTGGTGTCAATACGAAGAAAGGACTTTCAGAAGCTCTACGATCTGGGCGAAAATGCTATCCCATCCGACGTTGATCAAACGATACCTGATGACGCTGAATTCGCAAGGCATATAATCCTGAGGGTATTAAAAGCGCATGGTATCGCGTCAATGAAAGAAATCGCCTATAGTAGTCGTCACGCGAAAAACACGGCCAAGACTGAGATCGACAAACTCATCGTATCTGGAGAAGTTTACAACGTAGCGGTGGATGGTTTGAAAAGTTCACCACTATATATGCTTGCTGAATACAGAAATAAAAAAATAAAACTTAGTGACAGCGTGTTTATTCTTTCACCATTCGACATCCTGAATGTGTTCAGACATCGACTGAAATGGTTCTTCGATTTCGACTACCAGGTTGAATGTTTTGTCCCGGCGTCTAAACGAAAATATGGATATTTCTCGCTTCCGATCCTCGCTGGGGATGCCTTCATCGGGAGAATGGATTGCAAAGCCGATCGCAAACAACGACACCTGATCGTCAACAATCTCCATTTGGAGTCAAAAACGATTGATTCGACTCTTCTAAAAAAGCTTTCTGAAGCCATTAAAACCTTTGCGACGTTCAATAGTTGCGATCGGATTGCCATAAAAAAATCAAATGCCCCTACGTTCTTGAAAGCACTTCGGAAAATATTACCTTGACGTTTATCAAACCTGACTTATGAAACCTGCGGCACTACTCATCATCTGCCTGATACTTCTTGCTGTCGTCACTTTCGGACAATCCAAAAAGAAGGCTCCTGTCGTCGATGCCAATCAACCTCTTTTTGAGCAACGCCTTAAGTCCGAGTTAGAAAGGCTTTCTGCTTACAGCGGAGGGAAACTTGGGGTGACTGCCCTTCACATTGAAAGTGGAAAGATGATATCTCAAAATGGTGCGGAAGCATTTCCGATGGCCAGCACTTTCAAAGTACCCATAGCCGTACAGTTGCTCACCAAAGTTGACAGTGGGAAATTGTCGCTGGATCAAATGGTTGAAATCAAACGTGAAGATATGCATCCAGGTAGTGGAATGATCGCCGAACGTTTTAATTGGCCAAATAATATCAGTCCGGGACTTTCGCTTTCAGTGCGAAGTCTGATGGAGTTGATGCTACTCATCAGTGATAATAGTGCAACCGATGTTTGTCTGCGACTTGCAGGAGGAGCAAGTGCAGTAACATCATGCATGAAGCAATTAGGAATCAATGGTATTCGCGTTGATAGATCAACTGCAATACTGATTGCGGATTTTGTCGGTGTAACCATGCCAAGCGGAAAGCCATGGATGAACACAACATTTGATTCTCTTGCTCACCTGATCAAACCGGGTGAAGCCGAGACTTTCTCCAAGGCGCTCGACAGCGATCCAAGAGACACTTCAACCCCAGATGGTATGGCTAATCTGTTATTACAGATTTATACTAAGCCTATTCTTAAAGAATCGTCTAAGGCGCTTTTGCTCGACATCATGAAGCGTTGTGAAAGCGGCGCCGCGAGATTAAAAGGCTTGCTTCCCATTGGAACCGAAGTCGCGCACAAGACTGGCACCATCGGCATGACAACAAATGACGTCGGTATCATCACACTTCCCGGAGATGGCGGACATTTGATTGTTTCAGCATTTGTAAAATCGTCAACAAAAGAGATCCCGGATCGTGAGCGGGCACTTGCCGAAGTGACTCGTTTGATTTTCGATTACACGATTATGTTTTATCAGGTAAATGCTGAAAAAAATTCTATGTCCGCGAGATAGTTAGGATCCTTTCATTTTCAATAGATAACAATGTCCCCATTTTATTTCTCCAATACCGTTAAGGTCATCAGATACTGACCCACCCGAACGACAAGGCACCGCCATTTACAATTACCATTCGCCATTATTACCTGGTGTTCCCCAACTCCGCTATAAACCCCCAGTTCTGATGCTGTGCCCTACCCATAGCGTTGAATCCCTTTCCAAAAATTGTCGCGTCTCCCTCGGTCACAAATGCTAACTCATTATCGCCTTTCTTCAAGTGAAGTATTAGTGTTTCTGTGCCTCTGAATATTCGATCAAGTTTTGCTTTCTCATAGTAATACAATTCCTTACCATTCAGATACACTTTTAATTTCCCGATGAAATCAAAGTAAAGAAGTCCGTCTTTATCTGCATCTGCTTTTAGCGTTGTCTTTGCAATGACTACACCGTTTGGATTCTTAATGTACTTCGCAATGTTAACAATGCTTGCGTCATCAGCTTTTACAGGCGTCCATGATGATGACTTTGCCGCGGGATCAAGATCAAGCGTTTCTTTTCGTGGAAACTGTTCTGAAATTTCCCAATCAGTTAATTCCGCTGGCAGCTCATGCATCATCATGTTTGCATAATACGACTCACCAAACATCGTCCTGATCATTATGGCTCCTTGCTTGGAATCAGTGTCGATCAGATGAATCTCCATCTGTGGGGCCTTACTATGGTTCACATACACTTTCATGATGCTGCCACGTACTTCAAGGCTTGCATGAAACCACTCCATCGCCTTAATGTCAGCCGTTTTTTCGTAAGCGGGATAATTATAAAGTACCCAACTCAATGCTCCGTTAAAAATCGGGATATATTGAATCGCCTCCTGTGTTCCCCCATAGCCGGGGCGGAAATATAAAAATTGATAATTCTGATTGTCGGCCACGTGGAATCCGATTCCGGACATCACGCGTGCGGCTATGTCCACCTCTACCATAAAATTCTTGTAGTTACTTCCTTTGCGGATCGCGATGGCTTGTTTCTTGCCATCGAGTTTCACGCATGATTTGCCTAGAAACACGGTATCCTTGAGTGTTGCCGCGTCATTGTTTTCTGAGAACACGGACCAATCGTTTGGCGAAATCTTTGCAGGTTGCGCAAAGCTAGTTGTTGAGATAAGGGCGATGGCCGAGATAAATAATTGTGTTTTGAACTTCATACAGCACTTTGTTTTTGTTGTGCCACAAGGTTCACTACCTGAGGAACTCGTCCGTTTTATTTGTAATCTTTTTTACAACTGTTTTTCAACTATTTCAGTATACCTTTAATTATGAGTGTGTTAAGCGAAGTTGATCAGTTACTTCTCGCGAAGGTCAAAGAAAAAATCGGAGCATTGGCGGGGCTTGCAACGGGATCAGACCTGGCGCAGAAGGATTACGATTTTCTCATCTATTATATTCAGGATAAAACGGGACAAGCACTAAGTCTCACTACAATAAAGCGTATCTGGAAAGATGAATTCCAACGTCTGCCCCACCTGTCGACGCTCAATATGTTCACCCAACTCGCATTCGGTGTTAACTGGCATTCCTTTAAGAAAGAGTATCTGGAAGGACAGAAAGTTAAGCCAACACCGGGCGAATCAGAAGATTTACCATCCGGCGAAAGCGTTATCCAAAACGAAAAGTTGGAAGTGCCATCGCGCCGCAGGCCGTTGATGCTACTGATCATGCTCGTTCCATTTATCGTTCTTGCTACATCATGGCTTTTTGTATCGTCCGATCGTATGGGCAATGCCTCTCATATTGCGTTCTCTGCTAAGGTCACGTCAGACTTAAGCATTCCGAATTCAGTGGTCTTCACGTACGACATACGAAATTTGCGCGCAGGCAAATTTGTTATTCAGCAAAGCTGGGATCCTGAAAGGCAAATTGAAATTTCTCAGACCAACACAAAACAGACAGACATCTACTACGAACCTGGCTATCACTATGCAAAGCTCCTAGCCAGTGGAAAGATCTTAAAAGAAATTCCGGTACATATCAAATACAATGATTGGTATGTACGCTTCCGCTTCCAGGAAAGCGAATTATTAAAAGTAACCCCGGACGCGCTAAGCACACACGGCCATCTGGGCTTAACCAAAGACTATGTTGCAGGTTTGGATAACAAGCTCAATTCACAGTTTCAATTGGGGTTTATGCTCTCTCGCGATTTCAATATCCCTGCTGATAAATTTCAACTCGAGGCATCCGTCAGATTTGATTCCATTCACGCGCCAACTTGTCCTATCATCAATTTATTGATCAAGGGCGATAAGGATTATGCCTGGATCACACTGGGTAATAACGGATGCGAAAGCAATCTGGGATTAAAGGTCGGCGACAAACAAATAAATGGTAAGACGAATGATCTTTCCATGCTAGGAATCAACATGTTTGAATGGCAACAAATTGGCGCAAAACTTGAAAACAACATGCTTAAGTTATCGATCAATAACAAAGTGGTACAGCAAGTCGTCTATTCAAAAAATCTTGGAGAACTCAAAGAACTTGATTTCTTCTTCAACGGCATCGGCAGTCTTGACGACTTTAGAATGAGTGACGGTTCCAACAACACCCTCCTGTCACAAAGTTTTTAGTTACGATATTGTACTCTCCTGAACGAAAACGTCCGCTCCCGAACAAACCGTTAAGTCAAATCATCGATTTCATTTGTAAAATCATAGTAGTTAAGACTGGCACGGTTCTTATTATTCCTACATTTAGGAAACTATTATTCCGTGAAAAAATATCAGCTCGGTGAATTCGAAGAAGTTGTAATCCTCACAGTGGGCGTTCTCTACAACGAGGCTTACGGGATCTCAATCAAAAAGGATATTGAGACCAGACTCAAACGCAAAGTAAGTATGGGCGCGCTCCATACTGCTTTGAAACGTATGGAAGACAAAGGGTATCTGAAGTCACACGAGGGTGAGGCTACGGAAGAACGTGCCGGACGACCAAAGAAATATTTCGAGATTACAGCACTGGGGAAGAAAGCGATAGAATATACAAAAGAAACGCGCGAACAATTATGGAATCTGATTCCGAAGGTCGCGCTGCAAGTAAAAATCGCCGGATGATTCACGAGGACAAAAAAGCTCTCCCTCCAATGATAGCGCTACGCTTTTTCAGATGGTACTGTCATCCGAAACTGCGCATCCACATAGAGGGGGACTTAATAGAACTCTATAAAGAAAGGCGTAGGACCGGGAAGGTAGGCGCTGATTTAAAATTCATCGCTGACGTAGCACTGCTTTGCAGGCCCGGAATCATCAGGCCGCCAGCGCCAAAAACAAGCATAAACACATACGGTATGTATAAAAGTTATTTTAAGATTGGGTGGAGGAATTTGATAAAGAACAAAGCCTATTCGGTAATCAATATTGGTGGATTAGCACTTGGTATTGCTGTAGCGATGATGATCGGACTTTGGGTAACCGATGAATTGACCTTCAATCATTATCATGAAAACTATAAGCGTGTCGCACAGGTAATGAAAGATCAAACGTACGAAGGGAAGCACTACCGTGGAAACACGTATTTGCAATATCCTTTAATCAACGCGTTGAAGACCACCTACGGGTCGAGTCTAAAATACGTAGTGCCGATGATGGGTGGGGGTGAGACTGTGTTATCAACTCTCGATAAAAAACTTACCCGCAGAGGCACGTTTGTAGGTGAAGATGCACCGGAAATGCTCTCCATGAAAATGATCAATGGAAATCGAAACGCGCTTAAAGACATCAACGCTATTATCATTTCAAAATCTACAGCGAAAGCATTGCTGGGTAATATTGATCCGGTAGGGCAGGTAATTAAGTTGAACGGAACACGCGACGTCACCATAAATGGCGTTTATGAAGACTTCCCAGACAATTCAGAGTTTACGCGTGTCGATTAATTCGGTCCATGGGCTGCGCAAGAGCGCGACAATCCCTGGATGCTAAACGCAAATTGGGAAAATCACATGTTATTCATTTATGTGCAGATAGCGGACGGTTTCACGATGGAGCAAGTGGGTGAAAACATAAGGCTCGCCGAACAGCATGCTGTCAAGAATATGGCGTATATGAATGAAAGTCTGAAATACAACGCCGAAGATCAATTATTGCCCATGGATGACTGGCACCTGCGTGCAAGATTTAACAAGGATGGTAACGTTGAAACTGGTCCTGTCGAACTCGTCTGGTTCATTGGCGCAATCGGAGTGTTCGTGTTATTACTCGCTTGCATCAACTTTATGAATCTTAGCACTGCACGCTCGGAGAAACGGGCGAAAGAAGTCGGAATCAGAAAATCTATCGGGTCCGCACGGTCTGAGTTGATCAAACAATTCCTGAGTGAATCGTACCTGGTTGTAGTGCTTGCATTCGTCATCGGCATTGCTTTGGATTTTATGCTCCTCCCGGCCTTCAATCAATTGTCGGGTAAAGCCATAACACTGCCATTAGCCACTCCGTTGTTCTGGATTGCATCTTTGATTTTTATTTTGATCACAGGATTGTTGGCCGGAAGTTACCCAGCTCTTTACCTTTCGTCGTTCAACGCGGTGTCTATACTTCGCAAGACCTACCGTACAGGAAAAACGGTGTCGATACCCCGAAGAGTACTTGTTGTGGTTCAGTTTACAGTGTCAATTATCCTGATCGCGAGCACAGGTATCATTTATAACCAGCTCATGTTTGTTAAAGATCGGCCTGTTGGGTATGACCGCGAAGGTTTACTGATGATCAATAGGAATCATAGTTTTTTTAGTGAAAAGGCCGATGCGCTTCGCGCAGAATTATTGGCCACAGGTGTGGTATCGGAAGTCGCAGAATCAGGGGGCGATGTAACGACAACCTGGTCTGGCAACGGAGGCTTTACCTGGGAAGGCAAAGATCCATTTTTCGAGGCGAGTTTTAACACGCTTGGTGTCGGACCCGAATTCGGAAACGCAGTAGGCTGGAAGTTTATAGAAGGTCGCGATTTTTCAAAAGACATTGCAAGCGACACGGCAGCATTTGTTCTAAACGAGGCAGCTGTGAAATATATGAAGATCAAAGATCCGGTGGGCAAGATCGTGCATTGGAAAAACACTGCGTGGAATTCTGACTACGACTTTAGAATCATTGGTGTTATCAAGGACATGTTGATGGAATCCCCTTTCGAGGAAGTACAACCCGCCATTTACATGACAAGAGGATACAAAAGCGTTCTTCTCGTGCGGATTACACCTGGCAAGACACCTGCGGAAGCACTTCCAAAAATTGAAAAGGTATTCAATGCTATCATTCCTGACATTCCATTTTCTGCAAGATTTGCCGACACAGAATTCGCTGCAAAGTTTAAGACAGAAGAAAGAATTGGTAAGCTCGCTGGCATCTTTGCTACTCTTGCGATTCTCATCAGTTGCCTTGGACTTCTCGGACTTGCAGCCTATGTTGCAGAACAGCGAACAAAAGAAATTGGTATCAGAAAGGTTCTTGGTGCAACCATCGCCGGACTATGGGGAATGTTATCACGTGAGTTCGTAATTCTTGTAGGTATCTCTTGTGCACTCGCAATTCCCATCTCTTATTACATCCTTGACCAAGGCATAAGCAAGTACAAATATCATACAGCCATCGGGTGGCACATCTTTGCAGTTTCTGCCGGTGGGGCACTATTGATCACTGTTGCAACGGTAAGCCTGCAGGCCATTAAAGCAGCTGTTGCGAATCCGGTCAATAGTTTGAGATCGGAATGAGAGTCATTAGTCTTCCTCGAGGTCGACTCGCAAGGCTTTCTACTACTACTAATTCCGAAACGGAAAGCACCACTGCCAATCACTAACGACTAAAGTAGAGTTGAAAGCAATCTGTGCACCTCCTGGGAATAATTAATCCTCAATAGCAATTTAAAACTGCGAGACAGTTCTATAGAACCCGAATCTCGTCTGCGAGAAATAAATAGTCTTTAATGGTCCCTTTAACTTCCACTCTTTGACCAACCAGATTGACAATGGCTTTGTTCTCAAATGGATTATCTCCCACTTTCCTCAACACAAAATCTCCTTTATTTGTCTCGATATATATCGCCTGATGTTCGTTTTTCGAACCTTTCCCAAACGCTTTCTGAACTAATATACCGCTGAGTTTCACTGTCATTTCTATCTGCTTACATAAACCCTGTATCCCAATACCTGCGCATCATTCTCCTTTACTACCAACACCTTAATATTACGAATCCCTAAAGGACTATTGCTCGACTTTTCAAACGTCCTGTATCGCGTCTTGGCGTTCGTCATTGATTTCGCCATTTCGCCACGCTGCTTTTTCTTAAAACGCGTTTCAAAAACTTTCTCCTTAAGATCTGTTCTGAATCCCGTATTTCTGAGTATATCAATCACCTCTCTGGTGTGTTTCCGTTTCACATGCGTTTCGATTTTAATAGACGGCGCCATCGATTCGCCGAGTACAATGCCTTTGCTATATAGATTTTGTCGCGTGTTCTGAATTGTCATGGCTGCGATTTTGGGTTGTTCCGTACTCACCAACGATAACGAAGGATCCCCCAAAATATAGAATTGCGCCAACGTTTTAAGTTCGTAAGGATCGAGGTGCGGGCCACTGACATTAAGAAATTTCTGTCGTGCTTCAAGCAATGCGCGACCTGTAGATGCACCTTCATGCACGTTGATCATGAAATATTGACAGATGAGGTCTGCGAGCCCCTGTCCACTCGAAGGACCATAAGCAATCGTGCTGCTTCCCAAAAAACTAGATGCATTATTAAGCAGATAATTGCTTGAAATACTTCCCAACGCAGTACCAGGGTTAAGCAACTGAGCGCCATAGCAACACTCCGCAGCAATGACAGTACCTTTTGAAATCTTTCCCTTCACATCATTTGCATTCAGCGCAACCGGATATTTCTCGCCTTTTTGTCCATAATAATTGGGATCATCAGAAGCTCCATGGCAGTTATAAAAATGCGACAGCGGCTTGAGTTGTGTTTTGGTATACCCTCCTTTTGAAGGAGGACAGTACAGCAACTGAGTTGTGTTGCCAAATATATTTGTAATGCTTTCTCGTGTGGAGTCCTTCCAGACGTCCGCACTCACCGCGAAATAGGATTGATAGTCCTTCTTTTGTCTTGATTTATGTTCAACAATGTTGTCGATTATCGTGGTTACAAATGCCATGTCGCCTATACCGGGAATATCAGGAATACGTCCTACAACCCTCACAGGATTCACAAATGCTGAGACTTTTCTGCTGTACGCCGACTCACACGCATACGGAAGATCAGATGGAATAACCGCGTCATCATCATTACCCGGCTTGTATAAATCGTTCTTGAGTTGTTGAAATGGGATAATATCCTGCGCACCAAATATCACGATGTAAGGTGGTTTGTGGACTTTGTAAAGCTTGTCAATAAAGTCCTTGCACGATTTTTCATTGACGCTCGACACTGCTTTCAATTTAACGGCCTTACAGGATGCAGTATCATCGAGATACACAATCTTTGTTGTCATCATGTTTTTTTTGTCAGCATCAACAAGCTTTGCAAACAATTTCTTTAACGCTGCGAATTGACTTCCATACTTCGCACTAAGCTTTGTTTTGCTCGTCACACAAATTTTCAACGTCGTTGCCATGGCAGATGTTTGTAAAATGGAAATGATAAGAACGGCAGATGCTCCTGCTGATTAAAGATATCAACACTATAACGCATAACATAATTCGTATTATCGAAATGCATCCCGCTCACTGAAAAAAGTTAAAAGCACCGCAGACGAGCAAACCACACTTTACCCGTTGCAATACGATTTTGCGGAACGAATTTACTAGCTTATACAACGGTCGGCCTGACGGAAACAGTGCAGCGAAAAAATCGACTTGTATATCCTCTGGGCGGGTAATATTGTACGTCTGACAGCATCAATTACGACTTTAACAAATAAACATCTGGGCCGAACTGATAAACTCATCATACTGAATCAATACCCCGAAATGCATGTAGGGTTGAGGTTTCATACCGCTAACCGAGGAAGCGCGAAGTTCAAGTTGAACCTGTCAACTAAATCGCGCAGGTTGTACTCGAAATTATTGCTCTAACCGCGGAGTACTCCTCGCGAGGATGCGTGCATCAAGTTATGCTTAATATGTCCCTTTAAACAACGCTACTGATGGGCCAAATTTGAATCGCCGCACAGAACTTAAGCACTGTCTTTCAATTAATTTGAGACAAGTGTCGCAATTAATTTAAACCAATTGCTTTGACTATTTTAAACATTGTGATATATTAGAAATGTTGAGCCCATCAGCGTTCCTTATTAAGGAAGCGGACGGGCTTTTTCATTTTCTAAACTCTAATCAACATGGTGGAAGGGATAATTAGTTGTGTCATCGTTGAGGACGATCCTGTTGCGCAGAAGGTATTGGAGGTATTGGTTCAGAAGACTTCGTTCCTTTTGCTCACAAAAACATTTGATGACCCCGTACAGGCATCGATGTTTCTAAAAGATGAGAAAGTTGAGCTCCTATTTCTCGATGTCGAGATGCCCGGAATGAATGGACTGCAACTTCTGAATTTACTCGACTATAAGCCGTATGTGATCATTGTCAGCGCGAAAGAGGAATACGCACTAAAGGCCTTTGAGTTCAGCGTATACGACTATCTGCTCAAACCGTTGGATGACTATCCACGTTTTCTGAAAGCCGTAATGAAGGTCAAGGAAGTCTACGACGCCAAGCCTGCAAAGGGCAAGGCTCAGAAAGCAGGTCCCCTGTTCGTGAAAGTCGATTCTCTCTTCCACAATTTAGATTTGAACGCGATTCTTTGGATAGAAGCGTATGGCGATTATATCAAAATCAATACTGATCAAAAGATGCTAATGGTTTTGTCTACGCTGAAATCCATTGACAGCAAACTTCCCGAGGATCGTTTTGTCAGAGTACACCGATCGTATATCGTAAACGTCAAACGGATTGACAATATTGATCTGAATAATTTGCAGATCAAAGACAAGATCATACCGATTAGTGCTAACTATAGGGAAAGCCTATTTGCAAGGATTAATTTATTATAATATTGCATTTTTTGCACTTGTGGCGAGCAAAACTGCAGTCAGATATTTTAAGCCTTTCATCGATCACCTCAACGCTCCGCCTATCTCGTAATTATCTTTACCATTGTTGATTGCAATAGCCCGACAATTTCGAAAACCGAACGTCAGCCCGCTATTTGATAATTAATAATTATTCCACTCACTTCATCGACATAATAAACGAAGAAAGTTCCGTGATCTTATCCTCACATCTGGACCTGAAATCCTCAACATGCTCCTTCACGGCTGGATCGTCTGCACCAATTTTAAGTTTGGTTTTCAGGTCCTCCAGAGCGCTTGTAAAGTTATCATCACCAAGAATGCTGATGGTTGTTTTGACCTGGTGATGTGCCCGGAGAAAAATTTCAATGTTATCTTCGCTAAGCGACATCTCAATTGCTTGCACCAAGAATTTCAAGTTGCCGATCATGCGCTCTGCAAGCACAACGTTAGTCGACGCATTTCCATTAGAGAATTGGTCGAGTTTGCCAGGAGCTACTGCTGTATGCATGCCCTCACCGTTGGTGAAATGTCTGAATATCTTGTCGTGAAGATCCTGCGGATCAAATGGCTTTGTGATATAATCGTTCAGGCCGATCTCCCCAAGTTTCGCAATATCTTCACCCGTCGCAGAAGCGGTTAAGGCTATAATCGGAACATTTTTAAAGTATGGATCAGGCAATTCCCTGATTTGGCGAGTACATTCATATCCATTCATCAGTGGCATCTGAATGTCCATAAGCACAAGGTGAAATATCTTTTGCTGAATAAGCTTCAACGCCTCAACCCCGTTGTTCGCTATTGTGACGTTGAACTTCCATAGCTCCAGATAATTGGAAGCCACGACCTGGTTTACATCGTTGTCTTCTACCAAAAGAACATTAGCGCCGCCATGGGTGTTGAACCCGCTCTGATTATGAACTTGGTCCGCTGGTCTCACCGTCGCGCTTTCAAGAAGTAAAGTAAAACTAAATGTCGAACCATTTCCAGCTGAACTTTCAACACTGATATCTGAATCCATCAGCAGTAAAAGTCTGCGGGTGATTGCGAGTCCAAGTCCCGTTCCACCAAATTTGCGCGTCGTGTCAATAGAACCCTGCGAGAATGGCTCAAATATTTTTAATAGATATTCTGATGGAATACCGATCCCGGTATCCTTAACGGCAAAAGCGATCTCATGAGCACCCTCCTCTATTCCAAGGTGCTCAACAGTTAGACGGACTGAACCATAAGCCGTGAATTTTATGGCATTCCCTACAAGGTTATTGAGCACCTGATGAATACGAACCGGATCGGCTTTAACGCCTTTGGGTAATTTTTCATCAAATTCAAGAACGAGCGAGATACCCTTATCTGACGCACGGTGTTCCAAAGTTGAAAGCACATTTTGTATAAAAGCTCTCAAATCAAATGCGACCAGGTCAAGGTTGATCTTTCCGGCCTCAATCTTATTAAAGTCAAGTATATCATTAATAATAACCACAAGATTTTCACCAGAGAACTTTAGCAACCTCAAGTGCTTCAGCTGATCGGGGCGCGGGTCCTTTTCAAGCAGGAAGTTTGTAAGACCGATAACACCGTTCATTGGCGTACGTATCTCATGACTCATCATCGACAGGAATTGTGATTTTGCTACAGCAGCTTCCTCCGCGCGTTCTTTGGCTTCAATCAACTTTCTTTCTGCTTCTCTGCGCGTAGCGATGTCGCGGTCCGTGGTCTGATAACCTGTTTGTTCACCGTCCTCATCATAAATTGGCGATGCGAATGATTCCATCCATAGATAGCCGCCAGCTTTAGTCGAATGTCTGTACTGCGAAACAGTAGACTCGCCGCGTTGTGTCGCGGGATAAATTTGTGTCATAAAGTTGGGAAGATCTTCCGGATGTATAAACTGAAATGGATCTTCTCCGAGAATCTCGTCCGGATCAAATCCCAGCATCTTAGTTACAGAGGGCGATACGTAGGTACAGATCGGGAGCGTTCCATCATCTTCAAAAATGCAAATGAGATCTTGTGAATTCGTCGAGATCAGTTTGTAGAGTTTATCCGTCTTTTCAAATTCCTGACGCGCATTTTTTAACTCCGTAATATCCCGTGCAATAAAACTCGATTTAATGAATGAACCATTCTCATGAAATGACATGTGGGCACTTTGCCCCAACCACAATGATCGACCTGATTGAACAACGATTGGAAACTCGATGTAGCTATTGGGATCACCCGCTGCAATTTGCTTGTTATAAAGTCCCGTCACCCTATCCCTATGCGCTGGATGAATAATTTTCCAGTATGGGTTTCCAATCAACACACTTTTATCAAACCCAGTAGTTCTAATCATGGAAGGGTTCACGTACAGACAAAATCCGGTTTGATCTACCTCATAGATAAAATCTCCTGCGCCTTCAATTACCTCTCGATAGTGTCTCTCCTTATCTTCAAGAAATGATTTTAAAGCTTTGATATGCTCAAGATTTTTATTGACCTCATCTTGGCCTGTATTAAAATCAGATTGATTAAAGCTTAATTTTTCATTAATTATCTGAAGCTGTGTATTAGAATCTCTTATTCTTTTAAATACGGGGTACACAACACCTGCGATTCCAATCACAGATAATAGAAAAACCAAAATTCCCATTATTCCCTGCACGCGGTGAAATTGAACGATGTTATTTTCCGCCGCAATCTGTTGTGCTGCAAGTACGCGTCGAATGCTTTGAGTCAACACCTGATCGTTAACTTCCACCTTAGACAATGCGTCCGGCGATCTTATACTTTGTGGATTTCTTATCAGCGCCCGGCCGGTCTCTACAGTACTTTGAATAAATGGTGTCATTGACGCAAGCAGTGAATCATTGCTGTGCCCGGATTTGATCGCCTTTGACATTTTCAACAATACTTCATGACATGAAGTAAGTTCATTAAGCATTGATGACAACGTGTCTAGCCGCCAGAGGATGACCTCCTCCCTGTTGACTTCATTATCAATTATGAATGTAAGGTTCGCTACTCGTTGTGTTAATATACTCTCGCTCGCAGCTTTTGCCAGAAAGTTTGAGTCATCTAGCAGTAAATTGGTATTCGACCGAACAATAAGAATAAAAGCAACGACCGATAAGCCAATCGAGGTAGCGAACAAAAAGAAACGAAGCCTTATTCCTTTAAATGGCGACTTCATAATAAAAATGATTTAGCCCAGAACGTTTTGGTAAGCAGAGTATCTGTATGTACTCTAACTAAAGGTACAAAAAAGGAGCGCTTTTCGCGAAGCGAGGAGCTCAATGCAAATGCTAGCAACATGACGTCCGCAAGGGCTGCTTCCTCACGCACGAATCCATTTAACATCGGGTATTCAACCATCGAATACAAAAAAATGAAATTGATCGCAGACACATGTTGATTTTAAACATCTTCCAATCTCGTTTAATTTGGATCATCCCATTGCGCGCATGGTGCCAACATGACATCCCCAAGGGACCTGGTGCTTTACTTGCGGGGATGTTGGCTTGCAGCTTGATGGTCTTTATCCTATTTTGTCTAAATGAAAACTACATGCCTCATACCCTTCCTCTTGTTTCTTAATCTCGCTACACATGCTCAACAATCCATCATTTTCCACAACGGAAAGATCTACACGTCGAATGAGAGACAGCCAGAAGCAAAAGCTATCGCAATCAAAGGCGACAAGATCATAGCGGTAGGTGAACTCAATGCAGTAAAATCTGTGGCCGGGAAAGATGCTATATTAACAGACCTCAATGGAAAATGTCTTATCCCCGGGTTAATCGACAGTCACAACCATGCTGTTACGGGCGGACGGTCGTTGATGGTAGCATTTCTCGGCGACACTTTTCTTGAAGAGGATTCACTCACTAAGTATGCGAAGTATGCTATGGTAAGCAAACGCGGGATGCGCGGCGATGTACTCTTCGTTATGGGATTTCACAGTAACACATGGGCCCATGTTGACGTGCTTGATAGAATATTCAATGGAGCAGAATACACCAGCCAACCCGTCACCCTGAAAGGCTCTGATGGACACACCGGATGGGCAAACAAACCCATGCTAAAGCGTGCTGGTATTACCGGTGCATTCATCAAGACGCTTCCGCCCGATGAACAGAAGTACTTTGGACTGAATCAGGGAGGCGAACCTAACGGCCTTATTGCTGAAAGTGGTTTTGAGTACATAAACAAAGTGATGCCTGCAAGTCCGATTCAATGGCCCGAAGCGTTGTCGACTGGAATGAAACACCTGAACAGTCTTGGCATCACAGCATGGATGGATCCAAGTGCGGGTTCAATAGCCGATGGCCTCGATAACACAATCCTTGCTGCTTATTCAAAAGTATCAAAACAACCCGGATTTTCGGCCCACGTTACTGCACTAATCAGGGCCGATGGAAACCTTGATCCAACAGCACAGATCAACCTGGCAAAGCAATGGCGAAGTAATTTCGCAGACAATAAGTTTATCTCAATTGTCGGATTCAAAATCTTTGCAGACGGTGTCATGGAGTTTCCTACCCAGACTGCGTCGATGTCTCTGCCTTATAAGAACTCCGGATTGCAAGGCTCCCAGATGGTTGACCCTGAAAACTTCAAACAATTTGTGGCTGCTGCAGACCGTGAGAAACTCTTGGTTCACATCCATGCCATCGGTGATCGCGCTGTAACGGATGCCCTGGACGCCATAGAAGCGGCGCGGAAGTCCAGTGAAAACGCAAATGTGCCGCACTCGATAACTCATCTGCAATGCGTGAATCCGAAAGACCTCGATCGTTTCAAAACGCTGAACGTACCCGTCAGCATGCAACTATTATGGGCTACAAAAGACGTTTATACGGAAGATCTTGTCAGGCAGTACATCGATCCCACGTTGTATGAATATATGTATCCCGCAAAATCAATTCTGAATCATGGCGGCATTGTCGCTGGTGCAAGTGATTGGTCTGTCAGTTCTGCGAATCCATTCGAAGCAATTGCAATGGCCGAAACGCGCGTTGGTAAAGATGGTGTTCTGAATGCGGCTGAAATCATGAGTAGAAATGACATGATCAAAGCTTACACAATCAGTGCTGCAAAAGTTATACTCCTTGAAAAATCGATCGGGTCGTTGGAAGTCGGGAAACAGGCTGATCTCGTATTACTGGACCGTGATTTTGCTACTGTTTCTTCTGAATCTGTAAAAGATACAAAAGTCCTTTGGACGATCTTTGGTGGAAAAGTGGTTTATCGAAAATGATGAGTTCGTCGTCGAGTTGCCGCAATACAGATTGTCTATAATATCTGGTAATACAGTAGTATTGCCAGAGTCTTCAAACGATAGACGCTGCTCCGACAGACACTCGGTTCAAGCAGAGTCTGCCATTTCGGATATTCAAGAAGAATCTGCCGTCGCAGAGACGTCTGCGTTTATTAAGTGAAATCAAATTGTGCTAGCTGGCTTCACCTCTCAATCACAATCGCTTCATACTTATTCAACTCACTTAACTTCAATTTTACAATTCCATTCTCGTATGTGAATTTGACAGCATCCTTACCAACCAGAGAGAAAACTTTGTTCGGTTGAAAATCAGACGGAAGTCTACTGAAATATCTCTTACTGTCAACGGATCAAAATAAGTATTGCCGCTAAATCCTGTCAGGTTGACAAAGTGCAAAATCAAATCCTCAGGAATACTCCTCTTCAGGTTGGCAGGCTCATTCTTAACAAAGCGTTGGACGATAATTTCCACCCGGGCCGGTGCATTCGTAACCACTTGTTTCGAAATGTCGGGAGATAGATTGTCCAGCACATCAAGGAAAATGTTCTTGTACTGTTCATAACCACTGAGATAATACAATCTTCCAACATTCCCCGTGAAAAACGCTGCCTTGCTTTTACCGTGATCCTTAATTCCCAGTGCGTAATACTTCGTTCGCTTATGTCCACCGATAATTTCCGGCGGCCCTGGCCGACCTGGTGTATAAATATTCAATAGCGTATCGGCGTCTATGAAATCATAAAGACTAAGATTAAATTTCCAGGATACAAGCTTTTGCTTACTCAACCTTCCGAAGAATTTTCCATTCCCCGGCGTTATGTAAAATCCCCCGCCATCATGATCGCCATTTACAACCGTCGCGCCAAACAATCTGCGCATGGCGGCCGGGTTGTTCACAAATGAATGATTGGTCGCTATAAGGTTCGTCCCCTGCGCGACAAGGTTGGACAAGACTTCAACAGCCATCGAATCAGGCCGAACAATCTCGGGAAGCACGACAATCCGATAACGCCTCATTCTCTCCTCAAGATCTCCAACCTGGCTATCTTCAATCAGATCGTACTGGATATGTGCCTCCTTCAACATGAGCTGAATACCGCGGTACTCCTGTGCCGATTCACCCGAAGGCCATGAACCTGGTGCAATTACGGCAACCTCTGCCGTTGTCTTATATCGTCCATAATATTTCTCAAATTTTTTATGGTGAGCATAGACCTCACTGACAATATCGTAATTGCGTTCATCCTCATAATCCCGAAAGTCTCCCATCAGACTAATATCAAGTCCTGAGCCGTTGGCAATGTTTTCATATAACCTGATACAAACTTCCTCCGGCTCAATAGCATTATATCGCGACTGAAATGATATCTGCTGAATGCTGGCGTTGCTAACGATGTGATCGGGAAACGAAGTGCGTGTGCTGTTCACGTTGTCCGACGCATTGTATGGCCAATAGGGCAGGCTGTTGCTCTGAGATTCATGCCTGATGATGTCGACGTATTTGTCGGAATAGGTACATATTGCAATTTGAGCGCTCCTGCTCTTTATAAGATGATGTAATCGCTTCATCAGATCTTCGGCGGTGTATTGTTTGAATGCGAGATACTTTTGAAACACCGGATCATTGAAGTCCTCCTTTACCGGCAACTTCAGGCCATGACTATAATCAAAGAACCTCTTTTTGTCGTATGGGTTCTGGTCAACGCCATGATATTTTCCAACATATGAGTTACGCGTCTGATAACCTGGCATGTTGATAAATATTCCATCGACCGGAAATGTATTGATCACCTCACCAACAATATTAAACATCTGTTCCTGTTCGTATGGTGCATTAATTGATACCACGTACATATCATCGTTGATAATGCGCTCGCCGTCGGGTGAGATGTAAAACCAATCGGGATGTTTTTCGAAAATGCTTTTGTGTGCCCTGCTGAAATCAAATCTTACAATTACCTTAATTCCTGCGGCATGACATTTCGCAACCACATCATTTAACATCTGTGGATTCATGTAAGGGTTGGTGTACTGATACTCCAGCTTCGTTGCATAGAACGCCATGATGCCTCCTCCATTGATAATTAACACGTTTGCCGAAAAACGATTGAGGTCTTGAAGTAAGGAATCTGTGTTTAAAGATCCTTCGTACGCCGGAAGATTGGTCTGAATGACCCGCAGGTTGTTCGCTTTCCACCATTCGATACTATCGGGCCAGACAGTTGGCCCATTTTCAACAACGACTTTGTGATTAGACGTGCTGCAGGCAAGGATAAGCAGACAAAAAAGGAAATAGGTTATTGTCTTGGGCATGTTTGAAGACTTACGTCCAAAATGTAGCCCTTAATTAAAATATGCCCTAGAAAAATTTGAGTGGTGGCTGAACTACCACTGCGATTCAAGTTTGCCTGCAACCACCTTCCTATCAATAATGTTCAGAATGCCGCAGAATACTATTGAAAATACGACCAGTCCGGCAATCCCGGCAAGTTGCTTGAAATTTGAAGTATCAACTTTAATCCCGCTGTAAACGAATCCAACGACTGCCGCCAGCAAAAGCATAACGATACCGACACCATGCCAAACGAAAACGCGACTAGAACGCTGCGCTTGCTGCTCGTTGACTTTGGCGACCACGTGATCTGCAAAGTTGAGTGGAATATTAACGACAGGCGGTTTTGAAAGACTCTTAAATAAGTTTCGATAGATTCTAACATCTGACGCTTCACCTGTTGGTGTCAGGCCGTTCTCGATATTACGCTGCAGTTCCTCGTCGTACTTATTCATATCGCTTTCTCTTTACTAAGATAACTCTGTACTTTCTCCTTTAACAAATTCCGAGCTCTGAAAAGATAATTCTTCACCGTCCCTTCTGGCATACCTGTGATCTCGCATATCTCCGGATAAGACATCTCTTCTACGTGAAACAAAGTCAAAACTGTTCTATAGTGTGGCGGCAGTCGTTCTATCAATTTTAAGACATATTCATCCATGTCCTTCTCTGATGCGATGGATTCGGGCGTGACATGCTCCACAAATGCTGCAAGTTCTCGATCATCATCAGGATACTCCGTAAACAAAATTCTTTGCTTCCGCATGTGATTGATCGCATGGCGGTAGGCAATGGTAGCAATCCATGTCGAAAGTCTGGATTGAAACCCAAACTCCCCGAGCTTATCATGCACTTTCAGAAATACATCCTGACACAATTCCTCTTGTTCCCCGGTATTTTTAACAAGCCTTGAAATCATATGAAATACAAGCCTTTGATGCCGATTTATCAGCAGCCGGAACGCCTGGACATCGCCATCCAGGACTTTTTTTACCAGCGCCTTATCATCGATCATTAGAGTAGTTAGACAGCAGGTATAAAGGTAAGGTTGCAGATCAGATCTTTAACTTCGATTTATTCTGAATTAAAATATTTTATAAAGAAAATGATACGTGCTGCAACATTCGGAAAAAGGACCGTGTCTTATCGGATAACTAAATAATTTAACTATGAATGGCGAATTCTTAATGCCCCTTTCCATCCTGGGAAGCTTTGGACTCTCTCTCTACTGGTTTACCAGGGCAATAACTGACTACCAACTAAAGAAAAGAATGATTGAAAAGGGTTTCGTAAACGACGATACGCAAGCCATATTCAAAGCCCACCATACACCCGGGCGATATGGCTCACTCAAGTGGGGGCTCCTTACGCTGTTCGGCGGTGTTGCGCTAATACTCATGGAGTATCTGGATGTAAATGTCAATTCTCCATTGCCATACGGGTTGGTTGCTGTCTCGCTGTCGATCGGATTTTTGGTTTATTATTTCATCATTAAGAAAGAAGTTAAGTAATGGTGAATATGGACGCACGCGTGTGAGGCACAAGTCTCGCGCGACGTGCGTATGACCTTGTGAGTATCGATTCTAAGAATTGTACCAATTCACGACTTCCCCCACAACATCAAACTATGATCACGAACTACTTTCTCATAGCCTTTCGCAATCTGAAACGCTACCGATTTTTCTCTTCTATTAATATCCTCGGACTTGCCATAAGTATGTGTGTTTGTATGGCCGTGATGATGCTGGTCGCGGATCAGTTAATGTACGATCGATACAATACGAAGCGCGACAGAATATTCAGGATTATGTCGCGACAAGTAGACAACAACGGTGTTACAGCAGGAGGAATGGACAACGCCTCTTCGCCCATGACATTAAGAGATGAATTGCTTGATAATTATACGGGAATAGAAAAAGTCGTAAGACTGAAACGCGGTTTTGGAAATAACTGGATGGACATAGATGGACAGGATATTAACATACCTGTAAAGGGATACTTTGCCGATCCAGAAGTGCTTGACATGTTTGAGTATGAACTTGAGCACGGAGATCCGCTAACTGTATTGAAGAATCCATTCGCTGTCGTTTTATCTCACGAAGCAGCGCGTAAACTATTCACTGAAGAGAATCCGGTTGGGCTAACCCTGAAGGTTAACAAGGACCTTTATACCGTCACGGGTGTTCTGAAAAAGTCCTCTAATAAATCACATATCGTTTTCGACGCACTTGCCAGTATGGCTACCGTGAAGAGCCTTGAGGCTTCACACAAAATTAAAAACGAATCCGACAACTGGTTTAATTTCTGGGAAGGCTGGACCTACATTCTTGCCAACAAAGACCAAAGTGAAACTGAGCTGAGCTCAACACTCGACAAAATCTACAAACAACACATCGCCACTTCAACCAACGCAGAACAATACAAAGCTAAGTTCATTTTACAGCATTTATTGGATATAACACCCGGCGTGCTTGTAAACAATTCGATCGGACCATCGATGCCCTGGATCATTGTTTACTTTCTAAGCGGGCTGGCTGCTATAATCATGATCACATCATGTTTCAACTTTACTAACTTATCCATTGCGCGTGCGTTGACTCGCGCGAAAGAAGTAGGCGTACGCAAGGTAAACGGCGCGGGAAAGAGTCACATTCTTATACAATTTCTGACAGAATCAATTTTTGTCGCATTTATTTCACTGTTACTTGCCTTCTTTATGGTGATTGCCTTTAAGCCCATTATGCTTCAACTCAACTTCGCGAGAATGCTACAGTGGGACCTCCAGGCGAACTATGTTATATACGGCGTATTCATGCTTTTTGCAATCATCGTAGGACTGCTTGCAGGTATTTTACCTGCTGCACTGCTTTCGGCATTTCAGCCAATAAAAGTGTTAAAGAAGTTAAGCGACGTCCGGCTATTTTCCAGGTTAACACTAAGGCGTAGTCTCATCGTCATACAGTTCACCTTGTCTTTAATATTTATTCTCACGATCATGCTCCTGTACAATCAATTGGATTTATTTCAGAGTAAAGATCATGGCTTCAGCGTGTCCAACAATATTGTCATACGGCTAAATGGGACATCAGCGGAAAAATTAAAAACATCGTTGTCGGGTCTTAGTTCGATAACGAGCATTTCAGCGGTATCACATTTACCGGCAACTGGCGAGAGCAGGGGTACTGCATTCAAGAAAGAAATGTCAGATGGTGAATGGTCCGAATTCAGTTACTTCATTGCCGACGAAGATTACCTGCGAACGATGAAGATCAAGTTGATAGCTGGAAAATATTTTGCATCTATAGATCCTGCATCAAATAGGAATTTTATCGTCATCAACGAGGCGGCAGCCAAAGCACTTCACTACGATTCGCCGGTTGACGCTATTGGACAGCAATTGATTTATAAAGCTGACTCAACCCGAAAAACGATCATCGGCATACTCGCCGATTACAATCATCAGATCCTGTTTTCCGAAATAAAGCCGCTTGCCATTATTTACAACCCTGATGAATGTCAATATGTTCACGTAAAATTCACTGGCAATTATCATGATGTTCTGAAATCAGTAACGAAGGCATGGTCATCCGTCAACCCAGATTCTAAGCTCGACGCTCAAACGCTGGAGGAAAAGATCACTGGCGTTTACGATACCCTCTTTGGCGATCTTGTCAATATCGTTGGCGTAATATCTTTCCTTGCGATATTTATCTCCTGTATGGGCCTTATGGGCATGGCGACTTACACTACCGAAACCAGGACAAAAGAAATATCTATTAGAAAAGTTTTGGGTAGTGAGAATGCCCAATTGGTGCTTTTACTTTCCAGAGGATTTCTTAAGCTGTTATCGCTCGCCGTATTGATCGGTGTTCCTATGGCATGGCTCTTAAACAACATCTGGCTAGACATGCTGCCGTACAGAACTTCTTTTGATGTTAAGCTGATTGCTATCGGCGTAGCAACGATGTTGATTCTTGGTGGTGTTACCATTGCTTCACAAACTTTGAGAGCGGTGTTCATTAATCCGGTTGATAATCTGAGGAACGAGTAAAGGTCTGGCAAAATAAAATGCATTCACGTAATCCCGGCGGCCTCACCAATCAACACGATCACCACCAATAAAAAAAGGTTCTAGTCAGACATGAGGATTGACTCAATGCGGCCGCCGCTTCGCGAAGGAATATTGATTGTTGGAAAATTAGGCCTCCTTCAACAGAAAGGATTTACTTATTCGGTGTGTTCCTAAGCAGACTGCCATTCAGCTGCAACAACTGAGTTTCTGCAACTTTCGCCACATACCTCGCATTGATCAAACGGTTATAGGCATCGGCAAGACTTTGCTGTGCAGTACGTACTTCAATGAATGTGTTCGCACTTCTTTTGAAAATTTCAAGAGCGATATAAAGATTCTCCCTGGCAAGACCGATATTTTCTTCTTCAACCAAAAGGATCTTCTTCGCATTGTCATAGCTGGTGTATGCATTCTTTACGCCAACGTTGATGTTGGTTTTTGCCTGGTCATAAAGAAGTCGGGTTCGATCAACGGTAATTCGTGCCTGTTGAATATTTCTTCTGTTAATTAAACCGTTCACAATCGGAAAGCTAAAGTTGAACCCATAGTTCAATCCCAAGTTCTGGTTGAACAACGTAGTAAAATTGTTGATAACTAATGAATTTTCGGCACGGGAAAAATTATAAGAACCTATCGCGTTAATGAATGGATAACGTTCACCCTTTCGTTCTCGGAGCACAAGCGTCGCGATCTCAGTGCTTTTCTTGAATGACTGGAGCGAGAAACTTGAGTTTTCAATGTTGTCAGCAATCTCTTCCTGCCTCAGTTCAAGATTTATAATGATTGTGTCTGCAACATCATATACCGGTGGTAGTTGATTATTCACCAGACCATTCAGCTGATCTTTCACTTGTTGAATGGTTGTCTGCTGCTGTAGTATTGCCGTCCGCTGCGCATTCATATCCACCTTTGCCTGAAGTAACTCAGGCTTGGCACCGGTACCGACACTAAGTCTGCGATCTGCAAGGCGAACGCGCTCTTCACTCACCGCAAGCTGTTCGCGTATAGCCTTGAGTTGTTGCTTCTGCCGTACGACGTCATGATAATTGACGATCACGTTGGCGATGGTATTCACCATCTGATTCTTGACATTTAACTCACCTTGCTGTGCGATTTGATCAAGACGCTCACGGGTGGCAAACATTCTCAAACCATCAAACAGCAACCAGGTCGCCTGAACGTTAGCCGTGAGGTTGTTGGTCCTGATCCCGTTTCGTTCAACTTTGGACTGATCTGCAAGCGTTTGTTTTTGATCGTTGGAGTTCCAGGTACGACTACCGTTGGTGGTGATCACAGGAATCAATCCTCCAATGGAAAATTTGTCGTCGGTGGCTGCAGTGGTGGCCGAATTCTTGAACAACCTTACATCGTAGTTTTGCTCTAGCGCCAATGCGATCACTTCTTCGAGGCTGACTTCATCGGTTTGCGCGATTGCCTGAGAACAAATACATATCAGAACAGCAATGGCCGCGAAAATACTACGCTTCATAGACTACTAGTTCAGGTTGTTTAGGAGCCTGCTCGCCATAGTCAACGACCTTACGCTTACGTGACAGGAATGTGTACATGGCTGGAATGACAAATAATGTAAGAATCAGTGAAAACAAAACGCCGGCGACAATTACAATACCCAACGGCTGACGACTGGTAGACGCTGCACCAATTGAAAGTGCCAGCGGTAATGAACCCAATGCCATGGTGAGACTAGTCATTAGGATCGGACGAAGACGAAGTTTGGATGCTTCAATAACCGCTTCAAATTTACTGAGTCCTTCTTCGCGCTTCTGATTTGCAAACTCCACGATAAGAATACCATTCTTGGTCACCAAACCGATAAGCATGATCATTCCAATTTCTGAGAATATATTGAGCGTCTGTCCAAAGACATTTAACGCAATCAGCGCTCCGGCCAATGCCAGCGGTACGGTACAGATGATCACCAACGGATCAGAAAAACTCTCAAACTGTGCCGCAAGAATCAAATAGATGAGTACAATCGCCAGCACAAATGCGAACAATGTGTTGCTCGAGCTTTCTGACAAATCACGTGCTGTTCCCGATAGTGAAGTGGCAAACGTGTCGTCAAGAAGTTTCGCCTTGATCTCCTCCATGGCCCTGATGCCGTCGCCGATGGTTTTTCCTGGCGCAGGTCCCGCAGAGATCGTGGCCGACTTATACCGGTTGAAGTGATACAGTGATGGTGGCGTTGTGGATTCAACAACGCTTACAAGGTTATCAATCGATACAAGTTGCCCGGAAATTGTGCGTACATAAAGTGACTTGAGATCATCAGGATCATCACGATTTATTCTTTTCACCTGCCCCATCACCTGATACTGCTTCCCTTCACGCGTAAAATATCCGAAGCGAAGATTACTATAGGCGAGTTGCAACGTCTGGGCTATATCTTGAACGCTTACTCCCAGCTGGGCCGCCTTAAGTCGGTTGATTTGAACAGTCAACTCTGGTTTGTTAAATTTCAAATCAATATCAACACCTTGAAACGCAGGATTTGCATTCGCGGCTTCGAGGAACTTCGGTATAACTGTCTTCAGCTTCTCAAAGTTATTATTCTGAATCACAAACTGAATCGGTAATCCCCCACGTCTGTTCACGGAAATTGTCTGCTCCTGGATCGCAAATGCACGGCCCTGCGGAAAGCGCGAGAGATCTTTACCTACAGCATCAACAATCTCTTGCTGCGATCTGGTTCGATCTCTTGGCTCAGATAAAGTGACACGAACAAAAGCGCTATTGACCGATCCCGAACCAGTAAATCCTGGCGCCGTTACAGACAATGCGGTCTTATACTCAGGTACTGAGTCCTGAACAAATTGTACAACCTGCTGTACATAGCTATCCATATAATCGTACGACGTACCTTCAACAGCCGACATCGAAAGTCTGAACTGATTGCGATCTTCCATTGGCGCAAGATCTGATTGAATGGTCGTGATGATAAGGTATGCAGCGGCAAGACATCCACCGATAACGACGAAAGATAACCATCTGAACTTCATAAAAGCAGTCAGGAAGCGCTGATACCCATCCTCCATTCCACGGAAAAAAGGCTCAGTCTTCCGATAGAACCAGGAATGTTCATGATGAGAACGGGTCAACTTAACGCTCAATACAGGCGTTAGTGTGAGTGATACAAAACATGAGATCAGTACGGCACCCGCGACAACAATGGCGAACTCGCGGAATAGTCGACCCACAAATCCCTGAAGGAAAAGTATCGGAAGGAATACAACGGCCAGGGTGATAGACGTCGATATAACGGCGAAGAAAATCTCCTTCGATCCCTCAAGCGCGGCCGAGTGTTTATTCATTCCCTGCTCGAGTTTCTTATAAATATTCTCAGTGACGACAATACCGTCATCGACAACGAGTCCTGTTGCCAGTACGATACCCAGCATCGTTAATACATTGATCGAGAATCCGGCGAGGTACATCACGAAAAAGGTCGCAAGCAATGACACGGGAATATCAATCAGGGGTCGTATCGCGATAACAATATCCCGGAAGAATAGATAGATAACTAACACTACAAGAAGGAAAGAAATCATCAAAGTCTCCTCCACCTCCGTGATAGATCTTCTGATGAAGATAGTCTGGTCAGTCATCACCTCCATCGATATATCGTCTGGTACTTCCTTCTTTATTTGTGCCAGTCGCTTGTTGAATTCATCGGCGATCTCCACATAGTTCGAACCAGGCAATGGCACAATGCCAAGTCCAACCATCGGAATGTTGCTCTCGCGGAGAACACTTTCCTCATTCTCTGGTCCAAGCACTGCTTCACCTACATCTCTAAGTCGAATATCCCCGGATGGAAGAGATCTTACGATAACATTTGAAAAATCTTCTTCCGTGTAAAGCTTACCAAATGTTCTTACCGTAAGCTCTGTGGAGTTGCCGGCGATTTTACCGGATGGAAGTTCAACGTTTTCTTTGTTTAGTGCCGTCTGAACATCCAGTGCCGTTAATCCATAGGCACTGAGCTTAGCCGGGTCGAGCCATATCCGCATTGCGAAACGTTTTTCACCCCACACCTGTACACTACTCACTCCGGGAATGGTCTGAAGCCGCTCGACGATTACGTTGTTTACATACTCAGTAAGTTCAAGCGGATTTCGAGTTGTACTCTGACATGTCATTGC
This sequence comes from Chryseolinea sp., assembly GCA_039916665.1. Taxonomy (GTDB): domain Bacteria; phylum Bacteroidota; class Bacteroidia; order Cytophagales; family Cyclobacteriaceae; genus Chryseolinea. Next base: position 47,006 of record JBDSKX010000197.1, read on the forward strand.
GACAATGGCGTCAGAGCTTGCATCGGCCTTCGAAACAACTGGTGGCGCTGTGAGATCCTGCGGAAGTTGTCGCGACGCCTGTGATACCTTGTCCCGCACATCGTTTGTTGCTGCTTCAAGGTCGACACCGAGTTCAAATTCTATATTAATATTACTGCTGCCTACGCTCGACGAAGATGTAATATTTTTAATCCCGGGAATACCATTGATAGATTTCTCCAGGGGTTCCGTGATCTGAGATTCAATGATATCGGCGTTGGCGCCGGAATAATTGGTTCTTACGTTTACATTGGGTGGATCAATGGCCGGATAATCTCTTACACCAAGGAACGTAAACCCGATTGCGCCAAACAGCAACAGGATGATGTTCATCACAAAAGCGAGAACGGGTCTTTTTAAACTTAATTCCGAAATGTTCATGACCGACTCTTCTAATTTGTTCCAGCGCTACCGTTGCGACGTCACGCGTGCAACCTTAATTTTTGCGTTCGGCCTGATGGCCATAAGTCCCGTAGTGACAACCGTGTCACCCACCGCTACACCTTTCAATACCTGAACGAAAGCCGAATCACGGATTCCGGTCTCAACGACAGTGTACAATGCACTATCTCCCTTAAACAATATAACCTGCTTGTTGCGCGCAGCAGGGATGATCGCCTGCGATGGAACAAGCATTGCCTTGTCATCTCTTCCAAGCTGAAGGTTCACTTTCGCGAATACACCTGGCACAAGCTCTGCATGTTTTTCATTTACCAACGCGCGAACTCTTAGTGTGCGTGTATTCTGATCAACGCTGTTTTCTGTCGCCATGACATTGGCTTCATGATATTTTTCGCCGCCATCAACCTTAAACGTAACGCGATAGCCTTTCACAATTTCTTTCGCATACTTTTCAGGAACAGAGAATTCAAGCTTAAGATTGTCTACCTGACGAATTGTGGTGATGATGTCGGTCGGAGAAAGATAGGATCCAAGACTGACGTTTCTCAAACCAACCTGACCTTGATACGGCGCATCAATTTGAGTTTTTGAAATCGCAATCTGCGTCCCTTCAATGTCGGCACGAAGGTTCTCGACGTCGAGTGAGCTTAAGTCGTACTCCTGTTGACTGATACCATTTATCTTCAGGAGTTCTGCACTTCTTTCCTGTGTCTTCTCCCTGATCTTCAATTGTACCTGAAGTTTCTTCAGCTGTGCCTGAAGGTCTTTATCGAACAATTTCACCAGCGTGGTACCTTTCGATACCAGCGTACCTTCCTTAATGTTCAGCATGACGACCCGACCACCAACTTCAGCGCGGATCTGAGTTTCTTCGAACGGCAACAATGATCCTGGGACTTCAATCTTTTCACTGATTGAGCTTTGTTTCACCACGAACCCATCGACTACCAGAGGTCCTTGTGGTTTTCTCGCTCCTGCTCCTGCCGCAGAATTACCTTTTTTTGAATTGCAGGAGATTAACGGGCCCAACACGATAATTGCAACAACCAGACGAATAAGAGTTTTCATAAGGGTACTCCAATGACTTAAATAAACACGCTTAGGGTGGATCTTTTCTTTGATAGTGTATTAACTACGCATTGACAAAAACAGGTCATGTAATTTCAGCACCTGTGGTATCAACAAAGTACATTCGTCATTAACGATCGTAAAATCTGCGTGTTTCATTTTTTCCTCTTCTGGCATTTGATTAACAATGATGACTTTAATTTGTTCTTCCGAACGATGCGGGTCTCGTTGCCTCACCCTTGTTATTCTCAACTTCTCTGGCGCTGTTACGACTACAACTTTGTCAAGCTGCCTATAAGACCCGGCCTCAAAAAGTAAAGCAGCCTCCTTGAGCACATACTGACTGTGGCTGTGATCCCTTACCCATTCGTTGTAATTAACTGCTACTCTTGGGTGTACCAATCCATTCAACGTTTGCAGCTTCTCAGCATCATTAAAAACTGCAGCACTCAGATAATCTCGATTAAGGCTTCCATCGGTATTATACGACAATTCTCCGAATTCTTTCTTGATGTTGGATATGAGTATTCCATCGGTGGTCATTAGTTCTTTCGCATGGCTATCTGCATTGTATACAGGAATTTCCAGGCACCGGAAAACTCTGCAGACCAGACTTTTGCCTGATCCTATACCTCCTGTAATGCCAATTTGAACAATGCGCCTCACGTCAGAATCTTACCACAACAGAATCAACTTTGGTAACGTGAGAATAGGCTGGCAACCCATCGAAGCGCGGCAGTATTTTGATCGTCCCACGTTTGAAATTTTTCAAGTCAACAACGGCCGTCACAGAATCACGGTTGTAGTTATCCATCAATGATTCAGGGATCGCGAATCTGCACCTCAATTTCTTTCTTCCAAAAAACTGCGCAGCACTTTTGGGTGCATGCTCTAATGTAAGGTGGATCGAGTCCTGAACATCAACAAGCCTGTCGACTTTGAACCTGATATTAACAGTCTGGGGATTTCGATCAATGAGTTCGTCATTCAGAAATTTCAACTCTACCGTTTCATTATAATCTTCGTCAATGTTACGCTGTGGTACCTTGATATACAGGGGATCCGTGAAACTGTTCACCAGTTTTAGCGGACCTACAAGCCTGACGGTATCCGGCAAAACAGACACAGGACTGATCAGCGCATATCCTTTTCTGAAGATGATTTCTGCAATATCGGGAGCCAGTTTCAAGAGGCGTTGCCCCTTTGGTTCTACAGAAAGATGTAAAGTATCAGTGATAATAAAATTGATTTCGAACCCTCCCAGTTGATTGGCAAACAATCCTGGCAAGGTACTTCCCACGATCTTCTTCACTTCTGAAGGCTTCTCGAGTGGAATAACAAGCGGTGGCACTTTTACACCTGATCCACGGCGGAATAAATTCCAGCCAATACCCGTAACATTGATCCTGACCGATTGTGGCAAAGGCATTACCGGAATGAAATGTTCCCGGTCATACTCAAAGGTCAGCGGGAAGCTTATCGTCGTCGTGTAACGCTTATTCAACGCGTTGAAGCACCAGAAAATAGTGGCCGTAAAAACACATAGCACTACCGCTTTCCAATTCTTATTATTGAATTGAAGGATATGAAATATGGAATTGATAAAACTCATTACGGCATTCTAAAGTAGTCATTTGCTCTGTCGCTCGAAAGTTTCCCTTCTATCACCGGCGGAATGCGCGCAAAAAATAAAGATGAAGTACCTGCTATTTCTTATTCGCTACCTTGGTTGCTTCCGGAGAAACTGCCGACTTGTTAAACCGGATCCGTCCGCCCTTCTCTACTTCCAGAACGAAAGTATCGCCTTCAAGTTCGCCTACATATCCGTGTGCACCGCCTATGGTAACGACGTAATCACCTTTCTTGATCTCATCGACGAACTTCTTCGCTTCTTTGGCTTTCTTTTGCTGCGGTCTGATCATAAAGAAATAAAAGACCACAATGATTGCCCCGAATACAACGAATTGGAAGTATTGGGCGTACGGGCCAGCTTGTGCCTGTGCAAGTATCGAATACATAAGTCTGAAATTTTAAGGGGTCAAAGGTATCTCAATTAAAACAAACATCCCAACCTGCCGCAACAGATTGGGACGCCGTCATCATAAAGATTCAATTATTTGGCTGGATCTACTGCCTTAGCCATCACCATCGCCTTGAAGCGAAGCACAGTTTGCTTAGGCCATGTATTGGCGGTAACAGTAACTGTTTTGTTCTGAATGTTTGTCTTGTTGTTGCTATCGAATTTGGCTTTAACATAACCAGTACCACCAACCGGTATTGGTGCTTTTGTCCAGTCCGAAGCTGTGCAACCACACGATCCCTGCGCGTTTTGAATAATCAACGGGGCAGCACCATTGTTTTTGAAAGCATAGGAATACTCGACTATGTCGCCTTCCTTGATGGTTCCAAAGTCATGGTCAGTAGTTTGGAATTCCATTGTGGGAAGAGGCCCTTCTGGTTTAGTTTCCGCCGCAGCTGCGGGAGCCAAAGAAGGTACCGGCGCTACTGCTTTTTTGCCTTCCAGCTCCGCCAAACGCGATTCCAATTGCGCTATCTTTTTCTCAGCATCACGGTCCTTGCAGCCTGTAAGCGCTGCGCAGATTACCGCTACTATTATGAAAGGTTTTAGAAATGTTGTTTTCATTTTTTTATAAACTATTATTCCTGTGTATTGTTAACTCTTTTTCCCGCGAATCTGTTCCAAAAGCTCGTCGACGTCTTCCAGCAACCGCTCCGCCTTGTTCTTTGCCTCATCTACTACTTTTTGACCCTGGCTCTTTGCCTCGGAAGTCAATGGTGTCTCTTTGCCGGATACAAAGTCATCGATCACTTCCTGCAACAGGGACTTATACTTATCCAGTTGGAAAGACAGTTTTTCACGCGTTGCAGTGCCTTTATCGGGCGCATACAGCACACCTAATACCGCTCCTGCAGTTGCTCCGAATACAAATGCCATTAGTGTTCCGCTTCTTTTACTCATAGCTCATCAAAATTAGTCAGGGTTAAAGCGCAAAATCAAAATTTTAACAAATTTTAACAAGTTTAGATCAACAGATGTTATTTATTGTCGATCAATCCCCGGCCGCTCTTTTTCATCGCACCTGAATCTTTCAGCTCTTTCGCGATAACGTCAAGAATACCGTTAATGAACTGGCGACTCTTCGGCGTACTGTAAACTTTTGCAAGTTCAATATACTCGTTCATTGAAACCTTTACCGGAATACCCGGAAAAATCAGCATTTCCGCTATGGCCATCTCAATGATCATGCGGTCGGTCAAAGGTAAACGCTCAACCTCCCAGTTGCGTGTATTGGCAGCTACAAGAGCCTTATATTTTGGTTCAAGATGCGCTGCCTTTTCATACAATCTCTCAATGAAATCTTTGTCATCCTCCCAATTAACGGAAAGGGTATGCAAACCAAGTGGCAAAGCTGCCTGAGGATCGTATGACTTCACCGTTTTTTCGACAAGTCCCTTAACAATGTCTTTGTCTTCAGCCCAACGCAGAACTTCTTCTTCAAAATATTCATTGATCACCGACTTACCCAGAATAACTTTTTTGAAAAGGTGGTTGATGAATTTTCGCTGATCCTCAATTGTCGGATTCTTTTTGTCGATGTAGTTCAAATACTCATTATCCTGGCGAATTACATCTCTAAACCAGACTTTTACACGATCCGCCTTATCCTGCCAGGTCTTGCCATGCTTCAGCGCGTCTTTTTTCAACGCAGCACTGTCTACAAGGCCCTTGATCCAACCGTTATTAACAAGATTTTTATGACTCACTTTCTTGTCAGCTGCGGCAATTTCCGAGAACGCCGGGATCAGATATAACACAGCGATGTAATGCGTGTATATCTTCTCAACCTCTCCTACAAGATTCTTCCCAAAAAATTCGGTATCCTTCTTTGATTGCTTGTCGTAAAAATTGAAACATTCGTTGACGACTTTCTTAACAGCAGGATCCGCGTGGTCAACAGACGTTTCAGAAGCCTCAAATGCTTTCTCGAAAACCTTGCGGGCTTCTTTTTTCTGCGAATTCAATAAGGGCTTATCCTGAGTCTCCATTGAATTGAGATCCGGCTGAAATGTCTCGTGAATTTTCTCGAAGCACAATTCGTAATTGGCATCTTTGCACTGTTGCAATGCAAAAAGGTTTTGCATCACTTTGATTCGGAGACTCCTTCTATTAAGCATGATAAAGAACAGCCTTTTTTTGAGCAGGCCACAAAAGTAAATATCCTTCAATCTTTCCCCAACTGGAATGGAAATAGTTTGTTGAATGGTGGAGGGAATCGATCGGCCCTCCAACGCGAAACAATACGGGCAGGTACCGCAGGCACGGAGGTTAGGAAGCACAAAGAGGTTAAACTCCGAAACGTCTGTAATTTCTCCGTGAGCCCCTGCGATGATGGATTTTCGACCTTTTATATCATCTGACATCAAACGATTGCGCGCAAACGAACCGTTGCGTCCCGACGACTCCAAAGACTTGTGTCAATAACTTATAGCTAAAATTCTAACTTTACGCGCTATTACCGCAATGAAAGAACTCAAGTATCTCAACAAATATCTCGCGAAGTATAAATGGCTGATCATCTTCGGAACGATCTTTATCATTATCTCAAACATCTTCCAGATCGTACCTGCCGTGCTGGTACGCCACGCCATCGATCTCGTCGTTGACAATATCCGGATCCATCAGTCTCTTGAAGGAACTCCATCACAAAAGGAATTCTTCAAAGTCTTCGCTTTTGGCATTCTGATTTATGCCGGACTCATCCTCCTCATGGCATTCCTCCGTGGATTGTTTCTCTATTTCGTCCGACAAACGCTGATCGTGATGTCGCGACTCGCTGAGTTTGATCTGAAGAATGAAATCTTTGCACATTACCAGACTCTTCCACTAAGTTTTTATAGAAGAAACAATACAGGCGACCTCATGAATCGTATTGCCGAAGACGTGGGTCGCGTGAGGATGTATCTCGGTCCGGCGATCATGTATGGTCTCACACTTGTAACACTTTTTCTGACTTTAATTCCGATCATGTTCAAAGTGAACGCAACACTTACATGGTATGCGATTAGTCCACTTCCAATTCTATCCCTGAGCATCTTCCTCGTGAATAATACAGTCGAGAAACGATCAGAGATGATTCAGAAAAGTCAATCACGTCTGTCAACATTTGTTCAGGAAGCTTTCAGCGGCATCAGGGTACTGAAGTCTTTTAACCGCGAATCAGAATCGCTTGGACGTTTCGTCCTCGAGACCGATAACTACCGAAAAGAATCGCTCAAGCTCACAAAAGTGCAAGCGCTCTTCTTTCCGCTGATCATGGGGCTCATTGGACTAAGCACAATACTTACGGTGTATGCCGGAAGTACACTGGTCATCAACGGCAGTGGACTCACGCTTGGCAACATCGCGGAGTTTGTGATCTATGTAAATCTTTTGACATGGCCTGTCGCTCAGCTGGGCTGGACCAGCAGTCTTGTACAACGCGCCGCGGCTTCTCAAAAGCGAATCAACGAATTCCTGAAAACGAAAACCAATTTAGTATCCGACAAAGAACTCATTCGCGAACTTCGGGGTAAGGTAGAATTCAAAGATGTTTCATTTACATATCCTGATACCGGTATTAAAGCGCTTCAGAACATCAACCTTGTAATCAACCCTGGAGAATCACTCGCCATCATTGGCACAACAGGTTCTGGTAAAAGCACAATCGCGGCATTGGTTTCAAGACTATATGATGTAACAAATGGAGAGATCATGATCGATGACCTCCCCATTACCGATTACAATTTACATTCGCTCCGAAGCCAGATCGGTTATGTACCACAGGACGTATTTCTTTTCAGCGACACAATTTCCAACAACATCTCCTTTGGGATAAAAACACCAATAGAAGAAAAGGTTCTTCAATCAGCAAAAGATGCCGATGTATATGATAATATCATGGAGTTTCAACTTGGTTTCAAAACGCGTATAGGGGAGCGTGGCATAACCTTATCGGGGGGTCAAAAGCAGCGCGTATCCATTGCGCGCGCTATCGTGAGGGAACCTAAGATACTCATGTTAGACGATGCGTTGTCTGCCGTCGACACCAAAACGGAGAACAACATCCTGAACAATTTGAAGCGCATCATGCTGGGCCGTACCACGATCATCATTTCTCATCGTGTGTCATCGGCGAAGCTTGCCAATAAGATCATTGTATTGATGGACGGTAAAGTTGTAGAAGAAGGAACTCATGAGTCATTACTCGAAAGCGATGGATTCTATAAAGATTTATTTGAGAAACAGGGGCAGCTGGATGATCAGGAAGAGGCTAAAGCACCGTAATGATGCCATGACGCAATGGATTACAAAACTTGAATGGTTACCGTTTATTGAACTGACTTGTATTAATCAAAAAATACAAGGTTAGATAGCTAGCGCAGATTGACCATAGCGTCGTTGCGCCATTGCGGTAAAAACGCTAGAAGATATACCTCAACCCAACCCCACCCTGCATTCTACTCCATCCAGGATCGGCGAGCACATCAGTGAAGTATTCCAATTCCATGAACGCTGAGATTGGAATCTTAAAGTGTGCATACTCTATACCAACAACGCCTTGTGGCCCCATTGTGAACCGTGATCTGTTAAATCTGCCAAACTTATCGGTGTCCGTAAGATTCGGTGTGTAGATGTAATCGTATTGTAGCTTCGTGTTCTTCCACGCCCATCCGGCTCCTATATAAAATTGAAGGCCTGGAGAGATTTTGGTCACATCAAAATGATAGAGAACCTTTACTTCCGCCATGATATCGGCAATCACCTTGTGGGTATAGTATTGAATACTTGCATCTGATGTTTTAAAAGTATCGCGCACAGCGTACTCCTCAAACTTCTCCTTGTAATACCGGTTGTAAAGGCCGCTGGAAGATTTGCCGACATCTGCCGCCAATCCCCAGTGCTTGCTGGCGTAATACTTGTATGTAAGGGCAAATGGATCGCCGAGTTTGATTCCAAAGCCTTGGTACGGGTATTTGCTATTTTCGAAGATTGGGCAGACCGTTTTGGCCTTCGCCCCACGCATTTTTGGGGGCGCATTATAGTGATCACGGGTGTAAAAACTTTTACCCCCATTATTTATACGCGCTTTCTGTGCGAAAGACAGAACGCTCACGGCGCAAAAAACTGCCAATAGAACAAATTTACGTAAGAACATGAAAGGCAAATATAAGCCTTCAAGTGGTTACAGACCCGTTCCTGACGTCGACCAGACGTTTACAGCCTTAAACAAACTCTTTATACTGCATTTTGTGTAGCTGGGCATAAAAACCCTCCAGTCCAAGCAGGTATTCGTGGCTTCCAGCCTCCTTGATTTCCCCGTGATCCATGACGATAATCTTGTCAGCTCGCTGAATTGTGGATAACCTGTGGGCGATGACAATGGCTGTCCGCCCGCTCATCATCTTCTCAATCGCATTTTGTATCATCTCCTCGGTTTCGCTGTCGACAGACGAGGTAGCCTCATCTAAAACCAGGATCTTCGGATCGTATACCATCGCCCTGATAAACGAAATCAACTGACGCTGACCGACACTCAGCGTTGCGCCACGTTCCATGACATTATAATTCAATTTGTCAGGTAGCCGCTCTATGAACTTTCGCGCACCTACCAGATCGGCCGCACGCCATACCATGTCTTCTGTAACGCTTTTATTACCCAGCGTGATGTTGTTAAATATCGTGTCGCTGAAAAGAAATACATCCTGTAACACAACGCCAATGCTCCTCCTCAAAGAGCCCAGTTCGTAAGACTTGATATCGGTTCCATCAATCAGAATCGATCCACTGTTGATTTCATAGAATCGGTTCAGAAGGTTGATAATGGAAGACTTCCCAGCGCCCGTAGCACCCACCAACGCAATAGTCTGTCCGGGTTTTATATCCAGATTGATTCCTTTCAACACGTAATTCAAATCGTTGTATGCAAACCACACATGATCAAACTTTACGTCCCCACGCAAATCATGCGCCTCGATTGTTCCGTTATCCTGAACCTCCTCGTTTGATTCGAGCAAGTCCATGATTCGCGATGAGCTTACAATTCCCATTTGCAGTGTGTTGTATCGGTCAGCAATCATTCGTATTGGACGAAAGAACATCTGGATATACATAATAAACGCAATCAGCTTACCAACTGTAAGATTTGTTTCTTCATAATTGATAACCCCCTTGGCACCATACCAAACGAGTAATCCGATACCTGCTGCAGCGATGATCTCTGCCACGGGATAATAGATTGAATAATACAATACGGATCTCAGGTTCGACTGTTTGTGATCCTCGTTGATGGCTTTGAATTTTTCGAACTCGCGTTCCTCACTCCCAAAGATCTGTACGATGTTCATACCCGTGATATGCTCCTGCACAAACGTGTTCAGATTCGATACAGCATTTCTCACATCATTAAAAGCTACTTTTATCTTCTCCTTGAACACATAAGTGCTGATGAGCAATAGCGGTATCGTTGAAAGACTGAGGAGTGCAAGTCTCCAGTCCTGATAAAACATAAACCCCAGGATAAAAATGATCTGAAGAAGATCGCCAACCATCGCTGCAAGTCCCTCGCTGAATACATCGGCAAGCGCCTCAACGTCAGAAATTGTTCTGGTCACCAGCCTGCCAATCGGCGTCCTGTCAAAGAACTTGAGCCGGAGACTTACCAGATGCTGATAAAGGCTCGTTCTGATGTCGCGAATAACCTGTTGGCCAAGCCACCCCGACAGATAAGTGTGAATGTACTGAGCAATGGAATTTACGATCAACAAGATCAACAAGGTGATCATCATGTTCAGCATACCGCGATAGTTGCCGGCAGCCACATCGTTATCAAGGGTGTATTGAATCAGGTAAGGACGCGTCGGCGTAAGGATCCCCAGAACAATGGTAAGTATGATAACGGTGAAAAACCTGCCTTTGTAGGGCCTCACAAATCTCATTAACCTTCCGAGTACCGACCAGTCGATAATGTTGCCGCTGCTTATTTTCTCTTTCTCCACTGATATCAATAATTATAAATCATCTTCATGCTCCTGGTCCTTGACAAATATCGATGTTGGGTACTTGATCTTTGCGAGATACAATCCCTGTGGGGGAACATTTTGACCTGCATTCTTCCTGTCTCTGCTTTGAAGAATACCCTGAAGTTCTTTCATACTAGTCTTTTCGCTTCCAACGTCGATCAGTGTCCCGACAATCGACCTTACCATGCCACGAAGGAATCTGTTCGCCGTGATCGTGAACTCCAAAATATCGCCCTCCTCTTTCCAATGCGCTTTTTTAACCGTGCAAAGAAAATGATTTACGTCGGTATGTACCTTGCTGAAGCATTCAAAATCATGCTCGCCAATCAGATATGCAGCAGCCTTGTTCATGGTTGCAACATTAAGAGGTCTGAAAAAATGCCAGGCCAGGCCTTCAAGAAATGGATTTTTTTTTCGGGTGATGCTGTACCGATAGGTCCTGTCAATCGCATCAAACCTGGCGTTCGCTTCGGGCTTGACTCTTCTGATGTTCTTCACCACAATGTCTTTTGGCAAAAAGGAGTTGAGCCTAATGACCAATTGCTCCGGATCGAATGGTTTCTCGAGGTCACAGTGAAAAAATTGTTGCTCACAATGCACGCCAGTATCAGTCCGACCGCTTCCCACGATCTTTACTGCCTGCCGGAAAATTTGTGTCAATGCATTTTCTATGACAGATTGAATCCCGACGGCATTAGCCTGATTCTGCCAGCCAGCGTAATTCTTACCATAATAAGCTATCTCAAAAAAGTAACGCAATATTCTTACTTTGCTGCCAAGTTAAAGTAACGGTATTATGTGGCAAAGGATCCAAACTGTATTTCTGGTAATCTCGATCATCGCATTGTTGGTTTCTCTGGTAATGCCGATTTGGACTGCCATTGGCCACGGCGAAACAGCTGAAAGTATAGAGCAATCTCAGATCCTCACGCCATTTTATCTGAGTACGACGCCTGCAGGCCAGGAGGCAAAAGTTGCTGTTCCAAGTTATATGCCCTATTCCATCACAGCCATGTTTGCTGTAGCGGCCATAACCTTGTCTATCATCGAAATCACCAAATACAGGGCACGCGTCACGCAAATGAAGATCGGCGCATTAAACTCTTTCTTCCTGGTGGGTGTCCTCCTGTGTTCTTACTATTTCTCAAGCCAACTCTCAAAATCGCTGATCCAGGGCGGAGGAGAATATGGTCCAGGCATGTGGCTTCCAGGAATCTCTGTTCTTGCCAACCTCCTCGCCAACCGGTTCATCCGCAAGGATGAGAAATTGGTGAGAGACTCTAATCGATTGCGATAAGTCCAGTCTTTATAATCGTCTTGGCGATTGGTCAAGTACAACCATCCTAGGCTTTGGCCCTGGGCTGACCCAATCGACTTACCCGGAGTCAGGCTCAATTAGAAAACAAGTTGTGTATAAGTCGACCTGAAGCCGTCTATTATTGAGCGCAGAAAAGAAGGATCCGCAATTAAGTCTCCCCCAATGCGAAGCATTCAAATGGCGCGATCTCGCACACCCTTCAGTAAAGTGGCGCCCGACGAAGCCGTGAACTGATAACTTCTATTGCCATTATGTCAGCCCAACTCCCATTGGAATAACTTTTGAAATGCCCGCCTGCACAGGTCTACCCAGCAGGGAGCGCTGAATTATTTTTAATTAACACGAAAAACTAACCATATGGCAGAAGTTCAGGAAAAAGGTACCATCTCAATTCATACCGAAAACATATTTCCCATCATCAAGAAGTTCCTCTATTCAGACCACGAGATCTTCTTACGCGAATTGGTCAGTAACGCCGTTGATGCCACTCAAAAACTAAAGAAACTCGCTGCGTTGGGGGAATTTACTGGCGAAGCAGGAGACCTTAAAATTGAAGTGAGCTTCGACAAGGATAAGAAGACCATCACGGTCAGCGATAAAGGTGTCGGGATGACTGGTGAGGAAATCAAAAAGTACATCAACCAGATCGCGTTTTCGGGCGCTACAGAATTCGTCGAGAAGTTCAAAGACAAAACGGACTCAAAAGATATTATCGGAAAATTCGGACTCGGGTTTTATTCGGCCTTCATGGTTTCCGACAACGTGGAGATCATCTCCAGGTCGTTCAAAGTTGACGAGAACGACGCCGCCAGATGGATCTGCGATGGCTCAACTGAGTTTGAGTTGTTCCCGGCATCAAAGTCGACACGCGGAACAGATGTCATCCTTCACATCAACCAAGATTCGGAAGAATTCCTCGATGAATTCAGACTGAAGGGCATACTTGAGAAATACTGCAAATTCCTTCCTGTGGAAATCAAATTCGGCACCAGAGAAGAAAGTGTAGAAGACGGCGTCGATGAAGAAGGAAAGCCAAAGCATACTACCGTCATTGTCGACAGGATCATTAACAATCCGGCACCCCTTTGGGCAAAATCTCCGTCCGAACTCAAAGACGAAGATTACCTCAACTTCTATAAGGAACTCTATCCATTTTCTGAAGATCCATTATTCTGGATCCACCTTAACGTAGACTATCCTTTTAATCTAACGGGAGTCCTATACTTTCCGAAGGTTAAAAACGATTTTGAAATTCAGAAGAACAAGATTCAACTCTATTCACGTCAGGTATTTATTACCGATGAAGTGAAAGATGTTGTGCCCGATTTCCTGATGATGCTACATGGTATTCTGGATTCTCCAGACATTCCGCTTAACGTATCGAGAAGTTATCTTCAAAGCGATGCAAATGTTAAGAAGATCAGTCAGCACATTACGAAAAAGGTAGCAGACAAGCTTTCTGAATTGTTCAAGAAGGACCGCAAGGATTTCGAGAAGAAGTGGGATGACATTAACATCTTTGTAAAGTACGGCATTATCAGTGATGAGAAGTTCTATGATCGTGCGAAAGACTTTGCGCTGTTGAAGAATGTGAACAAAGAATACTTCACGTTCACAGAATACAAAGAAAAGGTAGCTGCTACGCAAACTGATAAAGAGGGTAACATTTCCTTTATTTATTCCTCGGACGCGGGCAAGCAGGACAGTTTTATTCAGGGCGCAAAAAACAAAGGTTATGATGTACTCTTGCTTGATGGCGTGCTCGACAGCCATTTTATAAATACACTGGAGCAGAAACTTGAAAAGGTTCAGATCAAGCGTGTGGATAGTGAAACTGCTGACAAGCTTATTGATAAGGATGAAAAGCTCGAAAGTGTGTTGAGCACTGAAGAGCAGGAAAAAGTGAAGGCCGTATTTGAGTCAGCGATCGCCAATAAGAATATGTCTGTGGTCGTTGAGTCTCTGTCGCCATCCGATCTTCCGGTAGTGATCACGATGAGTGAATTCATGCGCAGAATGAAAGATATGGCCAAACTTGGCGGAGGTGGGGGGTACTCCTTCATGGGCACAATGCCTGACAACTACAATGTTGCCATCAATGCCAATCACAATATTGTACAAAAGATCCTAAAAGCTGAAACTGACGACCAAAAGGCCAAACTTGCCAAACAGGCATACGACCTGGCGCTGCTATCGCAAAATATGCTTACCGGTGCCGACCTCACCAGCTTCATCAAGCGAAGCGTCGAGCTCGTCTCTTTATAAGGTTATTCAACCCCTCCTGCTTCAAAAACACGGAGGGGTTTTTTAATTTTGCAATATCAGGTTTTAAGAGACGTTAGGATTTTGATGCGCACATTCAGACAGATATTCATTTTTTTGATGGTCGCCATACCATTACTCTCCTGGGCTCAGGAAGAGGAGGGCGAAAAGCGCTTCACTGTGGACACACCTGTAAACCTGGATTTTACCAAGGACGAGGAGCCCGTTAACACGAAGAAAAAGAAGGTAAAGAAGCGGGTCTATTATGGGCTGAAAACAAAAAAGGGATTCACGCGTAAAGGCGAAGGCGACCGAATCACTTACGAATTATTTTACTATCTCAAGAAATCGGAAAAGCCTCAGACTTTTGTACGCGACATTTACTGGTTTGACTATACGCGCCGTGAGATTAGACGAACTACAACCTTTGATCCAGCAAAAGGCGTCCTGCTTCATGGCCCATATATCCGCCGCCAGGGTGACGTCATCATGGAGAAAGGCATATTTTATAAAGGCTTAAAGCATGGCCGCTGGATGACTTATAAGCGTGATAGTACGCTTGATGACAAAGCCAGATATTACCAGGGCTGGCCCAAAGAATCACTTGTCAGTTACTACGATCCAAGTCAGCGCCAGAAAATGAAGGAGATGATCCCCATTGAGTTCGGGGAAAAGGAAGGCTACTATTATTACTTTCATGAAAACGGTTCACTTGCCATTCAGGGAGAATTTCGTTGGGACGAACGCGTCGGCGACTGGACGGAGTACTACGTGAACGGGAAAAGAAAGAAGATTATCTCATATCCTAAAGAGCCTTTCGACGAAAAGATACAGCCCTACATCAAGGTTGAATGGAACGAAAAGGGAAAAGAACTCTATAGGAACAATAAGATGGCTGCGAAATAACGAAGCAGACAGAATTCATCCTCCATTAGAATTCTTTTGATTTTTATCAGCCCTCGTTGCAAAGTCTTTATCTTGAATATTGATATAACCTGTTAGCTCTGTCGTTGCTTTATCGAGTTCTCTGGAGCATACTACCAGTTGCTTGGCGACGAATGTAAGTTCTTTTTTCTCAACGAAATCGCGTTCCAGCAAATTTGTCAACCCCAGGATACGCGACAATGGTCCTTTAATTTCGTGGGAAGTATGGAAGGCCAGTGCTTCGAGCGTCTCGGCTGATTTAAGCTGCGCCAATTCAAGTTCTTTCCTTTCGGATATAGGAAATCCAAGTATAAGATAATACGGTTCTGCTGTATGTCCCTCTACCGATAACACTACTACTTCAATCCATACTAAGGCACCACCCTTCATTCTGATCTCGGCTTCGGTATGCAATGGTTTCCCTGCCGAAACTGCCCTTCTCAATGATCCGATCGTTTCCGGATTGTTGTCTGCCGTCAGAACCGATATGTTTTCTCCAACCAGCTCTTCCGAATCATAGTGCACAACTTTCAGATATTGCTCATTAACTGAAAGAATTTTACCATTGAAATCAATTGTCATCGACAACAAGTTAACATTGATCGCATCACGGTAGGCCTGGAGGTCGGCGCTCTTTTGCTTCACTATCAGATCGAGGTTTTCAGTAAGCGAAAAAAGTTCTTCATTCGATGCACCCAACTCTTCATTCATAGACGCGACCTCATGATTTGCCGAGGTCAGATCAACCGCGTATTTCGTGATGGTAGATCTGAATACAAGCGATTGAGCAACAACTGCGAATCCGGAGAGAAACATCAGAGAATTCTGAACAATGAGATAAGGTGTTTGGGGATCCGGGATAAAAGGTTGGGAGTTGTCGATGATGACATACACGACGTAAGATATAAAGGCGAACATGAAGCACGCGATCACAGCCGTAACCTTTTCAAACAAAAGCACTCCACAACATCCCAGCGCGATGAGGATGTATTCCGTTCCTGTTCTGCGATCAGCTAATGCAAGAATCAACACCACGACGATCAATGCATACGTAAAAACGAAACGCGCAAAGACAAGTCTGCCTTTCGAATTGAGATAGAATACGATGAGGATTACAGGAACAATCGACAGACCCTCTAGCGCATTTATCGATCCCACTGTTGTAAAAACTGATACAAAGAGAAAAGTCAATATCAATCCGATGAGTAAAAATCCGTTCAATGCAAACAATCGCATTTGCTGGAGGTGATCCATGGACGCCTTAAACCCGATGTTAAGGACGTACTTCCAAAGGGCATATACCGATTTATTCATGCAAAAATGAATTCAGTTTGTCTTACAATAGCGCACAAAGTTATCTAATGTAGAAATATTAGCAATGCCATTCGAAAGACGCAATTTATATTTGAATGTTATTATTTGCCTCATCGGCTGGCGGTGGCTAAATGATTTTTTTGTAAAGTTTGGCCTTTACCCTAAGTTCACCTGCAAGATCAAGACATCAAATCAATGAGTATTCCCGACAAAGAAACCATCGCAGCAGCGCATATCCGAATTCAATCGTATATTCATAAGACGCCTGTCATGACTTCGGCAGGTATCGATGCCTTGGTTGGGGGGAGTATATTCTTCAAGTGCGAAAACTTTCAAAAGATCGGTGCATTCAAAGCGCGCGGTGCCATGAACGCCGTGCTTACGCTCGACTCAAAGGATCTTGAAAAAGGAGTGGCCACGCATTCGAGTGGCAATCACGCACAGGCGCTGGCAAGAGCTGCGAAAATCATGAACACGAAGTCCTATATCGTCATGCCGCGCACTTCTCCCGAAATAAAAAAGCGAGGCGTGAGAGGATTTGACGGCGAGATCTTTGAATGTGAACCGACGCTCGCTGCGCGCGAATCGATGCTGGCGGAAGTGATCGCCAAAACAGGCGCGACTGAAATTCACCCTTTCAACAATTACGCTGTAATCGCTGGACAAGCAACTACAGCCAAGGAGTTGTTCGAAGAGATCCCGGCATTGGACATCATCGTTTCTCCCGTCGGCGGTGGTGGATTACTAAGTGGCGTCGGACTAGCAGCACACTATTTCTCTCCAAACACAATAGTCATCGCTGCTGAACCCGCTGGAGCAGACGACACATACCGCTCCATGCAGAGTGGAAAAATTGAAGTATCACAGGCCAATTCAATTGCCGACGGTCTGCTTACATCGCTTGGTGATAAAACATTTCCAATTATTCGCGAAAGAGTAAAAGAAGTTATTACCGTAACAGATTTCGAGATCATCGACGCGATGCGATTGATTTGGGAAAGAATGAAGATCATTATTGAACCATCATGCGCCGTTCCTGTAGCGGCAGTGCTGAAATCGAAAGAAAAGTTCAAGGGAATGAGAACAGGAATAATACTTTCCGGTGGCAACGTTGACCTCGAACGCGCACTCCAGCTATTCACCCGTCCAACTTAAAAGTAATGGAGTTAGAACACAAAAGCTCACCGTTGCTTCCACGCAGGCTGTTCTACAAAAGAGTGGCCCGTTATACCTTCTTTACGATCGAGTTAATCCTGGCATCCCTGGCCATCGGAGTACTAGGCTATCATTTTCTGAATAGATTGTCGTGGTTAGATTCACTGGTGAATGCTTCGATGATCCTGACGGGTATGGGGCCAGTTGATCCATTAAAGAACGATGCCGCAAAATGGTTCGCTTCTTTTTACGCGATATTCAGCGGCGTCGCCTTTCTTAGTATTGTCGCTGTCTTTATGACGCCCATGGTGCACAGATTTTTACACAAGCATCATCTCGACGACGAGCTACGAAGAGAAAAATATGAAAAAAGAATTGCCGACAAGGCAAGTCTTCCAAACCAAACTAATTGATCAGTTGACCTTTCTGAACTGATCAAACTTCGAAGGTGCATTCCGCCTGGGGAAAGAATTGTTGCCAAGATCTGTGTCACCAAGCTCAAAGTTTGGATCTAATTGAATATTGGTTACTTCCTTGTCTTTGATAAAGACTTTGTTGAATTCATTTTCATTCATCCGCCACACTTCCGCAGGGATAACTTCCATCTCTGTCGACCCATCTTTAAATGTCCATTGAATCACAATCGGTGTTATCAGACCTCCGACATTTCTGAATTTTAACTGGTAGATGTTCTTGTTCTGTAATTTTGATCGAATCGCGTTGTCATCTTCGCGACTTTTGAATTCGAGATTCAAAGATTCAGGAGTATTGGTTAGTGTGAAAGGTTGTGGACCACCACCAAAATCGTTTGGCGTGTTGCCGGAAGCCTTTACCAGGTCGCCTTTTTTAGCCTTAATACCTTTACCTTCGGGATCAGCAACGGAAGAATTTAACTTGAACCATTTCACTTCGCTGAGATCGACGTCAACATTATCGTTTGTGTAAAACCAGCCGCGCCAGAACCAATCCAGATCGACACCTGACGCATCTTCCATTGATCTGAAGAAGTCAGCAGGCTTAGGGTGCTTAAACGCCCAACGTTCCGCGTATTCTCTGAAAGCCTTATCGAAAAGCTCAGGGCCCATAACCGTTTCCCTCAAAACTGTAAGCGCCGCCGACGGTTTTGAATAAGCGTTGTTGCCAAACTCCGAACGGCGTATATCGTCTGAGTTGGTCATGATTGGCCTCATCTGACTTTTATCGCCTCGCATAAAAGGTACAATCCCCTTAGGTGTACCATGTGTGCCAAACAACTCCGGATAACTAGTCCGAATGGTCTCTTTTTCCAGAAACGTATTCAGCCCCTCATCCATCCACGACCATTGACGCTCATCCGAATTGACAATCATGGGAAAGAAATTGTGCCCCACTTCGTGAACAACAACTGATACTAGACCTGTAAGGACTTGCTTGGAATACTGGCCATCTTTGCCCGGTCTGCTGCCATTGAAACAGATCATTGGGTATTCCATTCCCTGTTCCGCAGAATGGACTGAATATGCTACAGGATAAGGGTACTCAAATGTTCTTGACGAATATAATTCCAAAGCGTTCTTGATCGCCTTAGTCGATTCCTTTCCCCACAACGGATTTCCTTCTTTCGGATACAGCGATTGCGCCAGTGGAGTCTTGGATCCAACCTTAACCGATTGAGCGTCCCAGATGAATTTCCGTGATGTGGCGAAAGCAAAGTCACGGACATTCTCAGCCTTGAATAGCCACGTTACTTTCTTAGTTGATTTCGTTTTTTCTTTCTTGAGCGCTTCTTCCGGAGTAACAATCAACACCGGCTGATCAAAAGTCTTCTTTGCCTTTTCCAATCTTTCGATCTGTTCTTTGGAAAGCACATCCTTTGGATTTTGAATCGTGCCAGTAGCCCCTACGATATGATCAGACGGAACGGTGATATTCACGGCATAATTTCCGAAGACCAACGCAAACTCTCCCTGTCCGAGAAATTGCTTATTCTGCCACCCCTCATAATCATCATAGACACACATCCGCGGGAACCATTGCGCAAAGGTGTAAACGTAGTTGCCATCGTCCGGAAAGAACTCATATCCGCTGCGTCCATCGTATACTTGTCTGTCGGACTCCCGGTAACTCCAGGAAATGGAAAATGAAAAACGTTCGCCGGTCTTCAAAGGAGCAGGCAGATCGACGCGCATCATGGTGTTGTTGATAATGGTCGGCAGCGTTTTGCCTGCGGCGTCTTTTACGTATTTGATTTTAAATCCACCATCATAATCGCTTACGTCAATACCCGCAGAAGAATTGAAGAAGCTTGCCGGTATTGAATCCCGGATCGTTCCACTCTTCGTAGCATTGGTCATACTGTTCTTAGCGAAAAGATTCTGATCCAACTGAAGCCACAGGAATGTCAACGACTCCGGTGCGTTGTTGTAGTAGATGATCGTTTCAGTGGCCGTGAGTGACTGTGTGTTGTCATCAACCTCTGCTGCGATCACATAATCGGCACGTTGCTGCCAATATTTTTCACCCGGAGCGCCTGAGCCCGTCCTGTAACTGTTGGGCGTAGGCAACACGTTGTCAAGTTGTTCAAACTTTCCCTTCCACTCCTGAGCCCGCGCTTCCGCGGATGTTACTAAGAAGACAACGACTATATAATGAATGAATCTTTTCATCGTTAAAACTTTTCCATTATTAAAACAACCGTAGCCCGCCTTTCACGTGCTATGTTAACTATTTACTTTTCTTCTTGAACTCTTCGAACTTACTTGCCGCTTCCCGGCGCTTAGGGAATACGTTGTTGTCAGCATTGACATCCGTTAACTCTGTCTTTGGATCCAATGTGATGTTTGTTACTTCTTTCTGTTTCACAAATACCTTCGTCACCTTTTGTTCATTCGTTCTCCAGATTTCTGCAGGTATTCTCTCTATTTCAGTTGTCCCATCTTTGTATGTCCATTGAATAATCACCGGCATCACAAGTCCGCCTTTGTTGCTCAAAGTTACTTCGTAGATGTTTTTATCTTCAAGCTTCTGCATGATACCCTTGTCATCCACGCGGCTTGCGAATTCACCATTGAGACGGCCGTCCGTTGCAATTAAGCTGAAAGGTTGTGGACCAGTTGAGAAATCGTCATACATCTGCTGCCCACCTTTCGCGGCCAGATCACCTTTAGTGACACTCAAATTTTTCTTTTCCGGATCTGCTTCGTCCTTGCGCATCTTAAACCATCGCACCTGATCGATGGACTGATCAACATCGTCTGTTGTATAAAACCATCCTTTCCAGAACCAATCCAGATCTACGGCCGATGCATCTTCCATCGTCCTGAAGAAATCCGCAGGTTTTGGATGTTTGAATGCCCAACGTTGCGCGTATTCCTTAAATGCTTTATCAAACAGCTCTTTTCCCATTATTGTTTCCCGAAGCATATACAACCCTGTCGCGGCTTTCGTGTATTGCTCTCCACCAAACTCAATGACCTGTTCTGAATTCGTCATCAGCGGGCGCTTTTTACCTTTTTCACCTTTCAGATATGGCGTCAATCCTGCCGGCGTACCCCTTGGCCAACTCATATCAGGATAACGTTCCTGCTGCGTCATCAACTGTACAAATGAATCAATACCTTCATCCATCCATGTCATCTGACGTTCATCACTGTTAATGATCATCGGAAAAAAATTGTGTCCTACTTCATGAATTACAACACTGATCATGCCTTGTCGCGTCTGCGGATTCACAGTTCCGTCCTTATTCGGCCTTCCGAAGTTGAAGCATATCATCGGATATTCCATACCAATGCTTGCAGTATGGACAGAAATAGCTACCGGATAAGGATAATCAATAGTATGCTGTGAATAAACTTCAATAGTATTCTTTACTGCCTTTGTCGATTCTTGTTCCCAGAGCGGATTGCCTTCCTTTGGATAGAAAGACATGGCGAGTGGTGTCTTGTCACCGATCTTTACAGCTTGTGCATCCCAGATGAATTTACGCGACGTTGCAAAGGCGAAGTCACGCACGTTCTCTGCATGAAATTCCCAAGTCTTCTTCTGGGCCGATTTTGTTTTCTCTTTTAGTGTCGCCTCTGCCTGAGTCACGATGACTACCGGTTTATCAAACGAGGTTTTTGCAGCATTGAATCTCTCAATTTCTGCTTTCGTTAAGACGTCAGTTGGATTTTTCAGAACACCCGTTGCCGCGATAATATGATCAGCAGGCACTGTGATTCTGACTTTATAATCACCAAACGGCAGTGTAAACTCACCACGGCCAAGGAATTGCTTATTTTGCCATCCTTCATAGTCGTCATAAACGCACATCCTTGGAAAGAACTGCGCGATGGTGTACAGATAATTTTTGTCTTCCGGAAAATACTCCAGGCCACTGCGTTCACCGAATACACTGCGATCAACAATATTGAATGACCATTCTATGTTGAATGAATACTTTTCTCCTGGCTTCAACGGCTGGGGCAGATCAATGCGCATCATCGTATTATTGATGATATACGGAAGTGGTGTTCCACTTCCGGCAGTAACAGATTTGATATTATCGCCTGCCTTAAAATCAGAAACCCGAGAGGCATAGGTTTTTGCTGCTGCAGAGTCAATCAAAGACCCAACGGAAGTATTCTTCAGCGAATTTTCATTAGCGAGTACGTTCTGATCCAATTGAAGCCAGAGGTACTTCAGTATATCAGGTGAATTGTTGTTGTAGGTAATCGTTTCTTTGCCAATGATGCTTTGATTTTCATCGTTTAGCTCGATCGCGATTGTGTAATCGGCTTTTTGTTGCCAATATTTGACACCAGGCGCGCCGGATCCGGTCCTGTACTCATTTGGAGTAGGCAGCGTCTGATCCAGCTGTTCAAATTTTCCCTGCCATGCCGGCGCGGCGGTCTGCGCTGAGGCGATCAAGCCAACGCAGGCGCAGAAAACGGAGGTTAATACAATCTTCATCAGTATAGGTTAATTATGAGTTATTCAACTTAAACTACTTGATCCAAAATGCGCTGTCCTTCATGAGGATCAGCGAAATTCCTGCGACTGCGGCTGAGATCACCATCTTCCAGTCTCTGCGATTCACGCCAAACAAGTCAACTAAAATAAAACATGCGGACATGAATAACGCGACAATGACAATCTGTCCAAACTCCAGCCCAAGATTAAACGACAGCAATTGTGTTACAATGGATTTACTCTTCCCCAGTATAGCCCTCAGATAGTTGGAAAATCCGAGGCCATGAATCAATCCGAAAAATGCCGCGAACACATAGTTCATCTCGACGCGTTTTTTCCCAATCGACTTTTCGTCCTTAAACAAATTCGAAACTGCAGTGATAAATATGGTTAACGGAATAAGAAATTCTATCAGCTCGCTGTTGACATTAACGATTCGTAAAGTTGATAGTGCAAGCGTTATCGAGTGACCAATCGTGAAGGCAGTCACCAGAATCAGAACACGTTTCCAGTCCTTTCCGATGTACAGGGCGCACAATGCAATGACGAATAAAATGTGGTCGTACCCGTTTGCATAATCTAATATGTGATCTTTCCCCAGCCCAAAATATAGTCCGAACTCAGACATAACCCGCGTCTCTCCAGTGGAGCAAGCGGCAAGTATAGCAGATATTTTGCTGCTAAACAGGCAAGACTTCAAAGTTCACGTAGTTTCTGGGATGAGTGGCCGCGCGCCGAAATGAAGCAATCCCAAATAAGTCTTCGGTATTACTTTTGAAAATCTACATCTTTGCACTCGAATTCTGACAAGAGATGATTTTGCCTTTTTCAATAGTCTTTGGAATGATCATGCTGCTGCATCCAATGCACGTTTCGGTTACCGAGATCGAAATGGATGAAAAAGACAAGAGGCTCGAAATTATGATGCGGGTATTCATCGACGATTTGGAAACGACCTTGAAAAAGGATCTGAAACAACCAGAATTTGATATCATGAATCCAAAAGGTCAAACGGTAGACCAGATCATGGAAACATATCTCAAATCACATTTCCGGATATCGCTCGATTCAAAACAACAAGTGTCAAAATATCTTGGACACGAACAGGAAAATGAAGCATTCATCTTTTATCTCGAGGTCGACAAAGTAAAAAAATGGAAGACCATTCAGGTACAGAACGATATCATTACAGAAGTATATGACGATCAATCAAATCTGGTGCATGTCACGTGGCTCGAAACAGTAAGAAGTGTTAGGCTTACCAGGGTCCATCCCGTCGATATACTTTCATTTGACGCCAAGTAGGATAATTATCATGACACAACCTTTGAACAGATTTTGGTATGTCTCGTTAGCAATGCTTACCTGCGCATTCTTATTCAGCCGCTGTGGAGGCGATAAGGAAACGTGCGCCTTCGAACCGGAGACCGGCAACATTACACTGAACACTACGATCGAACAACTTCAGGATTCATTTATTCACATCCCTTCCAAAAAGAAACTTGTCGATTTGTTGACGAGGCATCCGGGTGTAAGAGATGAGATTTTTCTGCGCTCACAATTTGAATCTGATTCCGCATTCGTCGATGCGCTCTATAAAAGGTTAAATCATCCGTCGTTGGATACGCTGCTATTGCAAACGCGCGAAGTGTTTGGAAATCTATCCGGCCTTCAGGCAGAGTTTGAGCAGGCATTTAAAAATGTTAAATACTATTATCCCGACTTCACGCCGCCAAGGGTACAAACCGTGGTCTCCGGTCTCGCGAACGATATGATGGTGACGGATTCACTCATCATCGTAAGTCTGGATTACTATCTCGGACGAAGTGCAAAATACCGACCGAAAATTTATCAATATCTGTTGAGGAAGTATGATCCCAATGATATCGTTCCGTCCTGCATGCTGATCTATGGAATAAGTGGCCGTTTCTCTAAAACGCAAACCGAAGACAAGACCGCGCTGGCCGATATGATTGCCTACGGTAAAGCATTTTACTTTGCCAAACACATGTTGCCATGCACACCTGACAGTGTTTTTTTATGGTACACACCCGAGGAGATGAAAGGCTCACGTGACAACGAAGACCTGATCTGGAAAAGGCTTGTTGACAGCCAGGTCCTGTTCTCTACGAATCACAAAGTAAAACAGGACTATTTGGGTGAACGCCCCGTGACGATACAAGTTGGAGAAAAATGTCCTGGGCGTATAGCGCAATGGGTAGGCTGGCGTATCGTAGATAAGTATGCAGAAAGCCATGCCGATATGAAGTTGCCTGATATCCTGAACATTGATCAGGCCCAGCAATTATTTAAGAAATCCTCTTACAAGCCAAAGCATTAACCATCATCAACCTTTTAATTTATAACCAAATCTTTCTATGCGACAAAAAATTGTAGCCGGCAATTGGAAAATGAATAAGACTCTCGACGAAGCCAACACACTCACATCTGAAGTAAAGGGTATGGTAAGCGACGAAGTGAAAGGCGACGTTAAAGTTATACTCTGTGTTCCATTTCCATATTTAATAACACTCAGTAAACTTGTTGGTATCGGATCGCGCATCAGCATTGCGGCTCAGAATTGTAGTGAACACGAATCGGGTGCTTACACCGGTGAAGTTTCCGCGGCCATGCTTGCCTCTGCGGGTATACCTTACGTTGTGATCGGCCACAGCGAAAGACGCCTCTACTTTGGGGAAGACGCGCAACTGCTGGCAAAAAAAGTTGATGCCGTCTTAAAGCACAAACTTATTCCCATCTTCTGCTGTGGTGAACCGCTCGAAGTTAGAGAGGCAAATGCGCATGAGGACCTTGTGAAAAGGCAAATTCAGGAAAGTCTTTTTCATCTTGAACCTGGCGAATTGCAGAGAGTCGTTATAGCTTACGAACCAGTTTGGGCGATTGGCACGGGCAAAACCGCTACATCTCAACAAGCGCAGGACATGCATGCTGTCATCAGAAAACACCTGGCATCAAAGTATGGTGAGTCAGTTGCAGAATCAATCTCGATACTTTATGGCGGCAGCGTAAGCGCTTCTAATGCCAAAGAACTCTTTGGTCAGAAAGACGTCGATGGTGGTTTGGTTGGTGGTGCCTCACTGAAGTCGCGTGATTTCACAGAGATCATTAAATCAATGTAAAGTCAGATACAGCAACGAGACACTATTCAATGTATCATTCCCGCCTCAAAGTTATCTGCGACCCCGAGTTCTCCGAATTGCTCATGGCCGAAATCGGTGAGGCGGGTTTCGATACATTTCTTGAAACTGACGACGGATTCGAAGCTTATGTCGAGATGGAGAATTATAACAAGGATGAACTCGCCTCTATAAAAGAAAAGTACCTCAATCAAACTCCTGTCGATTTTTCATTTGATCGGATTGAGAAACGCAATTGGAATGAAGACTGGGAAAAAAGCTATGAACCCATCATAGTTGACGATAAATGTCTGATTCGCGCAGAGTTTCATCAGATTGAAAATAAGTATCCCTATGAATTGATCATTACTCCGAAGATGTCATTCGGCACAGGGCATCATCAGACAACCTATTTGATGATCCGGAGTCAAATGAATATTGATCACTGTCAAAAGCGTGTGATGGATGCGGGTTGCGGTACTGCTATTTTGTCTGTGATGGCCTCAAAGCTTGGCGCTCGTGAAATAGAAGCTTTTGATATTGATGAATGGAGTATTACCAACGCTGAAGATAATATCTATCTCAATGAATGCAGCAACATTCATCACTCACAAGGCAAACTCATCGATCTGCATTTCGATGGAAAATTTGATATCATTCTGGCAAACATCAACAAGAATGTATTGCTTGATGAGATAGCGCTCTATTCAAAATACCTTTTCCCTGGTGCCAAGTTGTTACTGAGTGGATTTTATACCAGCGATATTTCAGATTTAGTTAATGCGGCATCTCAACATGGCCTTACTGAATGCGGGAATGATTCCCGTGAGGAATGGGCATCACTATTGCTGACCTTGTCGCGTTAGGTAGATATTTGTTTGCTCTCTGCACACAAGCCTACTTGGGTCGTCCTGGTATCTGCAAAAACGGCCAATTTTGGCTCTTAGAATAAAGTCCAAGGCATAATCCCGGATTGCCGACGCTAACTGACACTGCTCCCTAAAAGTCTCCGTTTGCAAAATTTATTCCAGAACCGTTTCCGTGAGCCGTATGGTCGTGTATATTTCAACAAACAAGAGAAATATGAAGGGAACTGTCTTTGTCAAGCTTGCCATCATGATGCTCCTGGAGTATTTCATTTGGGGTGCCTGGTATGTCACTATGAGTACTTATATGGCCGAGCACCTTAATGCTAATGCCGTGCAGATCGGGGCGGCCTACAGTGCACTGGCAATTGCCACTATGATCTCACCCTTCTTCGTGGGAATGGTCGCTGACAAATATTTCCCTGCCCAGAAAATCCTCGGCGTGCTTCATTTTGTAGGCGGTGTGTTGCTTTATCTAGCGACTACCGTGAGTGAAAATGCCGGGTTTTACTGGGTCATCCTCATATACTCGCTTCTATACATGCCGACCATCGCGCTATCCAATAGCATCGCTTTCACACAAATGAACGACCCCGGCAAGCAATTCCCCTGGATCAGGGTGTTTGGCACTGTGGGATGGATTCTTTCAGGAATTGTCATTGGAAATCTTGGATTAGAAAAAACGACTTCAACTTTCCACATCGCTGCAGGCGCGTCATTGGCACTTGGTATCTTTGGCTTCATCCTCCCAAACACACCGCCCAAACCTGCATCAAGTAACACGGGCGCATTGAACGCTGTAGGCGCCGACGCGTTTGTGTTGTTCAAAGACAAATCATATCTAATCTTTTTTATTGCTGCTATTTTAGTATGCATACCATTGTCATTCTACTATGGCTTCGCCAATCTCTTTCTCAACCAGGTCGGCATGACAAACGCGGCGGGTAAAATGATATTAGGGCAATTATCTGAAGGAATTTTTATTCTTGCTATTCCATTTCTGTTTAACAGAATCGGAGTCAAAAACATGCTGATGCTCGGGATGGGTGCATGGATCCTAAGGTATATTTGCTTCGCGTATGGAGATGCTGAATCAAATATCTGGATGCTGTACGCCGGCATTATTCTTCATGGTATATGTTATGATTTCTTCTTTGTGACGGGGTACATGTATACCGAAAAGAAGGCCGGTGAAAAGATAAAAAGTGCTGCGCAAGGACTATTCACATTTGCAACTTATGGTGCGGGTATGTTTATAGGTACATGGTTCTCGGGCTTCGCAGCAGATCACTATACCGAAAATGGTGCTTACATGTGGAAAGACATCTGGTTTGTTCCCGTTTATGTTGCGATCGGCGTTCTGATTTATTTCATCATTTTCTTTAAAGAGAAACTCGCGATCCGGAAAGCAGTATGAAATCTAACGATCATCAATTCTAAATAATATGAACGTAGCAATGCTTGGCTCAGGCTTTATTGGCCGATTCTATGCAGATTCCCTCCAAGGATATCGAAGTAAAGATAAAATCGTCACTGTCTATTCGCGAAGACAAGAGAGTGCCGATAAATTCGCAGCCGACTATAAAGTCGAATTTGCAAGCACTTCGATGGAGGCTGCGATTACCCGAGCTGACGTTGAAGTAGTTTGTATCGCGTTACCTAATAATCTTCACGAAGAGGCGGTCATGCTCTGCTGCAAACATAAGAAAGCAGTAATCACTACGAAGCCCCTGGGACGCAACGCAACTGAAGCACGTCGCATGCTTGACGCAGTAGAGCGTGCAGGCATTTTCAACGGCTACCTGGAGGATCTGGTATACGCACCCAAATTTCTGAAGGCACATGAAAGCGTAAAGAATGGTGCGCTGGGCCGCATACTTTTGGCTAAATCCCGAGAGGCCCATCCTGGTCCACATTCAGATTGGTTTTGGGATATTGAACAGGCCGGCGGTGGATGCATTCTCGATCTCGGCTGTCATTGTGTTGAAATCACAAGAAGTTATATCGGAAAAGATATCAAGCCCGTTGAAGTAATGTGTTGGGCAGATACTCAGGTCAAACCAATCGACGCCGAAGACAATGCGATAGCCATGATCAAATACGAGAACGGTGCAATAGCACAATTTGAGGTAAGCTGGACTTTCAGGGGCGGACTTGACCTGCGCGATGAAGTGATGGGAACAGAAGGAACGATATGGGTAAATAATTTTTTAAGAACCGGATTTGAAATGTTTACAACAGGCAAAGGCGGTGACTATATCGCCGAAAAAGCAGAAAGTAATTCTGGATGGTTATTTCCAGTAGGAGATGAGCTGAATGAACTTGGCTATAACCACATGTTCATGGATATGTTTAATTCAATGGAGAAGAATCTGGCGCCGAAAGAAACTTTTTATGACGGCTATGTAGTCAACTGTGTATTGGATGCAGCCTACAAATCGAGCAAATCAAAATTATGGGAGCCCGTTAACCTGGATATCTGGAGAGGCCGTACTGGCTTGTCGAAGGATCAGCACCTCATTGAATACGATAGTGACCACTATCTCATCAAGGAAGAGACTACACATTACGGTGCCCATAAGGTAATCTTAAAAAATAAGAAGACGGGAAAGATCTTGGAAAAGACGTTGTGAAGACTTGTCGTAACATTAACCACATACGATAAAACATATTGAGGTCTGCACGTCTTACTTATTCTCTATAATCAGTTCTGCAAATTCGCTACTCAATTTTTGCCTGGCATATTTTGAGACAGCCAAAGTTCTGGCTGCTGTTTGATAGCGCGTCAACAAATCACAGTCTTTTATAAAAGGCAGAATTCTCGCAACAAATTCCTGCGGACGCTTTCTGTCGATAGCTATCCCACAGGAAGCCTCTTCAATCTCATCCTTTATCCATCCTTCAAAATTGATAATGATGAGTTTCCCAGCGGCAAGCCCATCGAAATATTTGTTGGGTGAACCAGTTTCCAGAATTCGATATGGCTTATAACAAACAAATACTGCGTCACTGACTTTCATCAGTTCTTTCACACCCTCACGATTTTGAAAGGGATGAAATGTGAAATTATTTAACTCCAGCCTTTTAACATTTTGTTTATGCTGATCAAGCAAAGCACCCTGTCCACATAGAAAAAATCTGATCGGCAAGCCCGCCTGCATACTGGCACGTGCACACTCGACAAAGTAATCCAGTCCATTCGCAATCCCAACGGCACCGATATACGACACTACAAAATGACTACCAACATCAAGCTTCTTTATCAGGGCTTCGTCTTTTGTGGATGGTCGATAAAAATCTGTATCAGACATATTGGGAATCAGATAAATCTTCTTCTGGTCATCGGCGACTTTGGTTCGAACCGAACTACGGATTGCTGTCGATAATGCTACCAAAGATCGTGCTTCCCGATACGCAGACTTCTCAAGTCCATACAACAAGCGCTTGAAAAGCGGATTCCTGATATATCCCAATTGGATTGGCGCTTCGGGCCACAGATCGCCGATTTCAAAAATGTAAGGAATGTTAAGCCTTGATTTAAGCGCTCGGGCCACCAGCCCTGTGGTTAGCGGAACTGAAATTGCGTAACACAGATCAATAGACGGGATAGATTTTGCAGTCGTATATGCGTCGTAGGCAAATCTCAGAAACGAGAAACCTCGTTTCCAGAATCCAAAGCTATTGTCGTACGGAACATTTAGCCATCGAACTTCTATGCCTTCAAAGTTCGATATCGTGGTTTTTTTATTTTTTCCTGCTGTGATGACGACGACTTCAATGCCGCGATCGACCATCGCTTTAGCCAAGTAATACGACCGGATTGCGCCCCCTTCAGTCGGGGTTCTGAAGTGTTGGTGAATGATCAGAACTTTCACGACGCAAAGAAAGCATAATTGTGTATTTAGTCCTTAGTCCAATACCGAGTCCTCACCAGATAGTTCTATCTACGACCCGACCAAAGATTAAGGACTAAAGACTAAAGACTAATTTTGTAGTTTGCAACAAACAACAACAACATGACAATTAGAATACTTGCACTTATGATTATTGCGGCAATTGCCGAATCATCCTATGGCCAGACCAAGCTGTTCAACGGCAAAGATCTGACAGGCTGGAAAGTCCACGGAACAGAAAAATGGTTTGTTGAAAAAGGAATTCTGATTTGTGAGAGTGGCCCGGATAAGGAATATGGATATCTCGTTTCCGATAACGACTTCAAAAATTTCGAACTTACTGTGGAGTTCAAACAGGAATCAAATGGAAATAGCGGAGTTTTTTTCCATTGTTCCATTGAAGGAACTAAGATTAGTGGTTGGCAGGCAGAGGTTGCTCCAATGAACAAGAACACTGGCGGAATCTACGAGTCATATGGACGTGAGTGGCTCATCAAACCGGATCCTTCAAAGGAGAAATTTTTGAAAGAGGGAGATTGGAATACAATGGTTGTAAAAATGCAGGGCAGTAAAGTGACCACCTGGTTGAACGGACATGAGATGGTTCAGCTTGAAGATGAAAAAATAGGGGAAGCAAATGGAAAGATTGCCCTTCAAATCCACTCTGGAGGTGGTGTAAAGGTACTTTGGAGAAAAGTCGAGATCAAAACCCTCTGAGCGAGGGCTTATAAAAAACATGAACATCGCGACAGGGTCAACCCTGGTGCAATGTTCATGTTTTCATTTCTTGCTTCTCCTGAATCCAGGAAAAACTGGTTAAAATAAAGGACTCTACTTCGGCTGAGTTGCCATACTTTGAGAGTAGCTCAGAATGTTGAGCACAGTCGACGACGATGGTTGAAGTTGAACAACATCCATGTCTTTTTTCATTTCGCATAGCTCTGTATAGAGCGCTTGCAACTCACTGTCGCAGAGAAGGGCGTTACGAATCTGCTTCGTCTCCTTTTCCGTGGTTTCGAGGTATAAATACCTCATCAAATCCGTTTGGGTAAATATTTTGGTCATAGGCTCTGTGTTTCACCATACGTTTCCGCAGGTTAATAAGCGCATACCGCATTCTACCCAATGCGGTGTTGATGCTTACATCCGTGCGTTCAGCGATCTCCTGAAAACTCATCTGCAGATAGTGCCTCATGATAAGCACTTGTTTCTGCTCTACGGGAAGTTCTTTAATGTACTCCCTGAGTTTCGCTCTCGTGTCCTTAAATACCTGCTTATCTTCAACTGATTCCTCTGCGAATTGCATGGAATTGAAGAGCATGCTCCCATCCTCCAACACTATCTCAGGATAACGCTTGTTCTTTCTAAAATGATCTATTGCTAGATTGTGCGCAATACGACTAATCCAGGGTAAAAATTTGCCCTCTTCATTGTAACGACCATTTCGGATTGTGTTGATCGCCTTCACGAAGGTCTCCTGCAAAAGATCTTCTGCTGTATACCGATCTTTTACGATCAGGTAAATAGCGGTGTAGATCCTGGATTTGTGTCGGTGTAAGAGCATTTCGAAAGCTGCTTGGTTACCGTTCTGATACAGTGACACGAGTTGGCTGTCACTTAATCTGCTGTCAATCATTCTTATCTCACTTTAGGTAACGTAGAGATCTTGCTCGATATTGTAGGGGTTGGTTGAACAATTGGTTGGAAAAGATAGGGAAAGTCTTAAAAAATGCAAAAAATTTTACCGAAATTCTTGGCTCAAATAATATTTCTTGTCCTAATTGCTCGCTAATTCGGGTTTCACCTCATTGTATGGCAATCAGCAAGAAAAAAGTGATAAAAAGTCTTGAGAAACTTTCAGAAGACTTGCTCGAACTGCTTCACACACAATATCCTAACGGCTATGAAAGCAGCATAACACGCATTACAAACGCAAAGCGTGAGCCAATCTTTGTATTCCCACTTGAAACAGAGGACGCCACTTACCTCGTTAAAGTCCCTGTAACAAAGAACAGCGACGGCGAGTATGATGTAGAATCAAAGCCGGATACGGAGTTTGACAAAGGAGAAGATGGTTTTGATCCAGCTGCTGGTAGTTTTGACAACGACACCACCGAAAGTGCGGCAGCAGCGGGGGGAGAGGAAGAATCTGATAACAGCGATTATGACGACGAAGGCGGCGGCAGAAAAGGCCGCGAACAAAGCTACGATCCGGACTTTGACAATTAACTGATATTTATCCCTCGACTTTTGAACACCATCCGAAAGGATGGTGTTTTTGTTTTGAGCCAGATCTGAAGGCTTATATTTAGAACCAATTACCGAATCCGTGACGAAAGCCCATAATTCAACAGACGACGATAGCCATCTCGACGAACTTAGTCCAAGAGAATTCATCATCATAAAACGTGCAAGGGTTAACAATCTCAAAAATCTGAGCGTTGCTATCCCTCGTAATAAACTTGTAGTTATCACAGGACTCTCTGGATCCGGAAAGTCATCGCTAGCCTTCGATACACTTTTTGCTGAGGGTCAACGTATGTACGTGGAGAGTCTTAGCGCATACGCTCGGCAATTTCTCGGCAGGATGGAGAAGCCCGAAGTGGACTACATTAGGGGTGTATCGCCGGCAATCGCGATAGAACAAAAAGTAAACACACGCAACCCCCGCTCTACTGTTGGAACAACCACTGAGATCTATGATTATCTCAAACTGCTTTTTGCCCGGATCGGAAAAACTTATTCACCAGTCAGCGGCAAAGAAGTAAAACGTGACACGGTTACGTCCGTCGTCGATACCATCAATAAACTTCCCGTGCAGACACGCATCATGATTGCTTGTCCCCTGCACGTCAAGAAAGGCAGAAAGCTAACAGACGAGTTAAACCTATTGCTCAGCAAAGGCTTTGCTCGAATACTGGTGAATGGCGAAGTGAAATTCATAGAAGAGATTCTCAATCCAGAAGTAGAAGGCAAGAAAAAGAAAGCACCAAAAATCGACAACGCGGTGGAAGTTTTGATCGACAGATCATCTGTAAATCCCAGTGACGATGACACTGTATTCAGAATGTCGGACTCAGTGCAGACATCATTCTTTGAAGGCGAAGGCGATTGCGCCGTTTACGCCGAAGGTCATCCTACGATGCACTTCTCTGATCGCTTTGAATTGGACGGAATGACATTTACCGAACCCTCGATAAACTTCTTCAGCTTTAACAATCCTTTTGGTGCATGTCAGACCTGTGAGGGGTTTGGAAAAGTTCTGGGAATCGATGAAGATCTCGTTATACCTGATAAATCTCTTTCTCTATACGAAGGTGCCGTTGCCCCATGGAGGAGTGAAACAATGGGCGAATGGCTGAAACCACTGGTGAAGAATGGAATCAAATTCGATTTCCCGATTCACAGGCCTTACAACGAATTGACGCACGAGCAACAACAACTTGTATGGAATGGTAACAACTACTTTGATGGCATTCATGCGTTCTTCAAATATCTAGAATCCAAGACGTATAAGATCCAGTATCGCGTATTGCTGTCACGTTATCGCGGTAGAACGAATTGTCCGGATTGTCGAGGCACACGCCTGCGCAAAGATGCTCAATACGTAAAGATCGACGGCACCTCTATTACGGACCTTGCCCTCCTGCCCATTGAAGATATGGTGGGCTTCTTCAAAAAGATCACCATTCCGGAATACGATCGAAAGATCTCGGACCGAATCCTGACAGAGATACAATCGAGACTTGAGTACATGGTCAAGGTTGGACTTGGCTATCTTACGCTTAACCGACTAACGTCAACGCTATCCGGTGGTGAATATCAACGGATTAAACTGGCTACTGCTTTGGGTAGCGCACTTGTTGGATCGATGTATGTGCTGGATGAACCGAGCATTGGATTGCATCCAAAAGATACAGACAAGATGATCACCGTGTTAAAGACCCTGCGCGACCTCGGCAACACGGTTATTGTTGTTGAACACGAAGAAGAAATCATGCGCGCTGCTGATCAGATCATTGACATTGGTCCTGATGCAGGAAGTTATGGTGGTCAATTGGTTTTCCAGGGTACTATTTCGGAGATCAATGGAAAAGTAAAGTCTCACACAACGGATTACCTTAGCGGCGTTGAAGAGATCGCTATTCCAAAGTCAAGACGGAAGTGGAAAGATGCGATAACGGTTCACGGCGCAAGGGAAAACAATCTTAAAAATCTGACTGTAAAATTCCCCCTCGGTATTCTTACGGTCGTCACTGGTGTTAGTGGTTCAGGTAAGTCTACGCTAATTAAAAAGATTCTCTATCCTTCCGTCGGCAGACTAAGTGGCTCCGTATCAGAAACCCCTGGCAAATATGACAAGCTTGAGGGTGACTTCGCACGGATTACACAAGTAGAGTTTGTCGACCAGAATCCTATTGGAAAGTCTTCAAGATCGAATCCTGTGAGTTATGTGAAGGCCTACGATACTATCCGGCAAACATACGCCGATCAGCCTTTGTCGAAACAGCGTGGCTACAAACCATCTCATTTTTCCTTTAACGTGGAGGGTGGACGCTGCGAAACCTGTCAGGGTGAAGGCCAGATCAAGGTTGAAATGCAATTCATGGCTGACATTTATCTGAAGTGCGAGACATGTCACGGTAAGAGGTTTAAACAAGAAGTGCTTGAAGTTGAAGTCAACGAAAAAAACATTGCCGACATTCTCGACATGACGGTTGAAGAAGGACTTAAGTTTTTCGCAGACAAGAAACCGATATATGACAAAATCGTTCCACTGAATGATGTAGGACTAGGTTACGTGAAACTCGGTCAGTCGTCAAATTCACTCAGCGGTGGAGAAGCCCAGCGTGTTAAACTTGCGTCGTTCCTGGGTAAGAATTCTCCCGACGGGCATATACTATTCATTTTCGATGAACCAACGACCGGCCTACACTTCCACGATATCTCAAAATTGCTCAAGGCGGTAAACGCTTTGATAGATGGTGGTCATACCGTCATCATCATTGAGCACAATATGGAAGTAATCAAAACGGCAGACTGGATCATTGATCTCGGTCCCGAAGGAGGTGAAAAAAAAGGCGGTTCGATAATGTTCGAGGGCACACCAGAGGAGATGGTTAAGAAAGGTAAGGGCTATACCACGGATTTCTTGCGGAAGAAAATTAAATAGGAGAAGTCGGCAGTCGTTGGCCCAATGATCTTTAATGTCGATGACTGATCGATGTAAGTGGTTATTCTCGCGCGATTTTGCGCAGGAGACGGGTACACGAATAATTCACGTGTATTGTCTATCGTCACCACGGCGTGATTGCTGCAAGATACAAGAATCAAAATGAGTAAAAATGCCAGGACGCACCAACGCAACATCTACTTCTTCTTCATACCAGAAATAAATTACTACAACAACGTCATACAATTTAAGTAGAATGGCCTTACGCCACAATCGTAGAACAAATCCTTATCGGTTTCTATCGAATCAGGCTACGACTGACGTTCTATCAATGCCTTTGTGAACGTCTTCAAACCTTCGATTTTACCTGAACCTCCTTTAACCTTTTCAAGACTTGCAAATCCTTTTTTAAAATAGTGCCCAACTTTTCTTTCCGCCAATGTTGCGATACCCAGGGCATCATATACATTCCTTACAGCATTGACCTTCTCGCCTTTGTCGAATGACTTTGCCGACAACCATTTATTCAGCTCATCCTGCTCGTCTCCATTTGCTCGTTCGAGCGCTTTAATGAGTAGAAAAGTCTTTTTGTTGGCAATAATATCGCCGCCTAGTTGCTTACCGAATTTCTTTGGATCTCCATAAGCATCCAACAAATCATCCTTTAACTGAAAGCCCACACCAATGTTTGTCCCGAACTCACGTAACGCCATGCAATCTTTTTCCGGAGCGCCGGCCAGTATAGCACCAAATTCCAGACTAAACCCCATCAGCACAGCGGTCTTCAGTCTGATCATATTGAGATACACTTTCTCCGAAACAGTCTCGAGCTTTTCAAATTCCATATCCCACTGCTGACCTTCACAGACTTCAGATGCACACTTATTAAATGCACGAAGCACTTTTATAAGCTTCTTCAGTTCTATGTCAAGCAGCATATCATAAACTTTTACGAGCATTACATCGCCGGAAAGTATGGCCGTATTCACATTCCATTTCTCATGCACAGTAGGTTCTCCGCGGCGTAATGGCGCCTTATCCATGATATCATCGTGCATCAATGTGAAATTGTGAAATGCCTCCACTGCAACAGCGTACTTCACAACAGATCGTACGTCTGACTTAAAAAGACCGTAACCAAAAAGAGTAAACAATGGCCTGAGGCGCTTGCCTTCGAGACCCATCAGATAAGAAATCGGTTCATATAAAGACGGTGGTGATTTTCCGTAGCGTTGGCTGCGAATTTCTTTTTCAATCCACTCCTGGTATTGCTTAACAGGAACGTCCATTAAAATTCATCATCATTCTGCAAGGTACGTTCTGCGAAAACAAGATCAATCATGCGCTTATCAATATCTGTTTTCTTAACACGTACACTTATGCTATCACCCAACGTATAAATTTTTCTGGTTTTGCGACCTGTGATTCTGTAATTTTTCTCATCGAATTCATAAAAATCATCCGTAAGGTCTGCGAGCCTGATCATCCCCTCGCACTTGGTTTCAACGATCTCAACATAGATTCCCCATTCAGTGACGCCGGAGATCAATCCTTTATAAGCGCGTTTTTCAGCAGAAGCCATAAACTCCACCTGTTTATATTTAATCGATGCGCGTTCAGCATCGGCGGCGCGTTTCTCACGTTCGGATGAATGCACACTTTTTTGTTCGTACTCAGTTTTGCTTAAAGATTTACCTTCATCTAGATAGTTTTGCAGCATCCGGTGAACCATCATATCAGGATAGCGGCGTATAGGCGACGTGAAGTGCGTATAATGCTCGAAAGCAAGACCAAAATGTCCCTTAGCATCGGTTGTGTATTTAGCTTTAGCCATCGTACGGATTGCCAATTGCTCAAGGATATTTTGCTCGGGTTTACCCTCGATCTCACCCATAAGTTTATTTAAGGATGATGATATGCTGTTCTCATCGACATTCATCTTATGACCGAACTGTCGCGCGAAAACTGAAAAATCCTTTACTTTTTCAGGATCAGGAAAATCATGAGTTCGGTATACGAACACATTTTTCTCCTTACCCTTCTTGATGTTATACACAAAAGTCGCAACCTGTTTGTTCGCCAGCAGCATGAACTCTTCAATCAGTTTGTGCGCATCCTTCCTTACTTTTGGAACAACAGATAATGGCCGGCCTTTTTCGTCAAGCTTAAATTTGACTTCGGTAGTTTCAAAGTTCACAGCACCCTTCCTGAAACGTTCCCTTCTAAATTCCTTGGCAATATTATTCAGGATCTGCAACTCTTCGGCTAGCGCTCCTTTACCCGATTCAATAACTTCCTGTGCCTGTTCGTAAGAGAATCTCATAACGGAATGAATGACTGTTCTGCCAAACCATTCTTTTTTGATTTTCATTTGATCATCGACCTCGAACACTGCGGCAAAAGTAAGTTTATCTTCATTGGGCCGAAGTGAACAAAGTTCATTGGATATTTTCTCAGGTAACATCGGTATCGTGCGATCGACCAGATAAACAGATGTCGCTCGGTCAAGCGCTTCCTGATCAAGTATCGAGTCTGGTTTTACATAATATGTAACATCGGCGATATGCACACCAATCTCATAGTTCCCGTTCTCAAGTTTTCGGAAGGAGATTGCATCATCAAAGTCCTTGGCATCTTCCGGGTCGATTGTAAACGTCAGTATTTTCCTGAAGTCCCATCTGCGGTCGATTTCTTGCTGGGGTATCTTTTCGCCGATTTTTTCAGATTCGGCTATCACCTTTTCATGAAATCTGAATGGCAAATCAAACTCTGCCATGATCGAATGGATCTCGGCTTCGTTCTCTCCCGCCTTTCCTAGCACTTCGACAATCTTGGCTTCCGGCTTCTTGTCATCTTGTGACCACGACACAACCTCTATGATTACTTTATCTCCGCTTTTGGCACCATTGATATTCTCAGGATACACAAAAAAGTCTGTGTGCATCTTCCGATAATCCGGCACTACGAAGGCGAAATTCTTGGATAACTCCGCCTTACCTACGAAACGCGTTCTGTTTCTCTTAACAACTTTTACTACGCGTCCTTCTTCATGATCGCCATGACGTGACGGAAGAATAACGATGTCAACAGTATCGCCATCTACAGCGGAACCCAGGTCCCGGCCTTTTATGAAAATATCGGGCTGGTCCTTTCCAAGTTTAACATATGCAAAACGAGAGCTCACGTGATCAACAATACCTGTTAACTCACGCTGCTTTTGGTTGGTCTTAAAACTACCATTACTTAATTGCTGGATCCGTTCGTTATCCTGAAGTTCATCGAGGATTAGCCCTGCAGCCTTGATATCGTCCCTCTTTTTGAGGCCGAGTTTTTTTACAATATGTTTTAATGAATAGGCTTTGCCCGATCCATCGTTTAACATGGAAAGAATTGCCGATTGAAATTCACTTTGTTTGTCGTCGTTCTTCTTATTTTTTTCTTTCTTCTTTTTACTCATTCTAATTTTTCTAATTGGAGCAACCATTATGCAGGCTACTCATCTTAATGTTA
Organism: Chryseolinea sp.; assembly: GCA_039916665.1. Classification (GTDB taxonomy): domain Bacteria; phylum Bacteroidota; class Bacteroidia; order Cytophagales; family Cyclobacteriaceae; genus Chryseolinea. The sequence continues at coordinate 86,080 of JBDSKX010000197.1, forward strand.
TTTATTTGATTTTGACAGATGATGTCGACGCTTTGAAAAAATCCGTCTGGGACGGAGGATGATTAAAAAATACCGAACCATTTTCAGAGGTCTCGCCTCTATTAACAGGTGATCAGGTAGGAAAGTTACCAAAAATTTGGGAATAGTTAGAGCGCACCTTCTACCGCGAAGACTCAAAGACGCAGAGAAATGCTTCTTAAGTTCATATTCTAATTCAGATCGTAACCGTAAATGCAATGGGTACTGCAATAAAAAAGGCTAGTGTTTTGAATTTTCTCTGCGTCTTCGCGGTGGAAATGCCTCTCAAACTCTATTCCACTCCAATCACCTTCAACTCCCGCTCAAGTTTAATGACCTTCAGTTTCAGATAAAGCTGCGCCAGCACAACCACGTCACGCACACAGTAGTCACTGATTCTTCCAATGTCTTTTGATTGATGATAGATTGTATTCACCTGGCTACCGTCGATATCGCCTTTGCTTGTAGGGATGTCAAACAACGCTGCAAGCAAATCTAATGATGTGTAATGCTTGAAATCTCCAAATTTCCACATCTCCATCGTATCGAGATGGGGAATATCCCATGGTTTTCTGCCGGATATACTCAATGCTGCGGGAAGGGAAATACTATTTACCAACATCCTTCGACACAAATAAGGGAAATCAAATTCCTTACCGTTATGTGCACATAACTTGATCGTATTCTGATCAAGCTTCTCAATCATGGTTTTGAAAGCGCATAAGATCTCACCTTCATCGTGACCTGCATATACCTTGGTTCTCAAACCCAAACCTCCTGAGTCGATATCGACAAATTTTCCAACCGCGATACAAATGATCTTGCCAAACTCTGCAAAAATTCCGGCTCTATCCTGATATAAGAAATCATCCGACTGATCAGTTCCGCGTCTCAAGAAATTCGCCTTTCGCGACCACTGAGCCTTCAGCCGCTCGTCAAGTGTGTCAAATTGCGATTCAATAGCAACCGTCTCGATGTCGAGAAATAGTATGTCCTTCAGTTCAGGAATCATTTGTTTTTACAGATTGATTAAAGGCGCGCCGTTTTCGCGCTAGGAATGTAACACTCCTTCCATCTCTAACTCCTTGATGAAAGACATATTTTCCTCGCGGATCGAGTCAGGAACAAAAACAAAACGCTTGTCAAATATTTGGGTCCCTATATAATAGCTCACCCAATATTCATTGTTCAAATGAAACAGCGCAGGATCAATCACTTCCACCAGTGTTGCACTGTTTGGCTGGATCTTATCCAGGAACTGCCGCAGTATCGACGTTCGCTGTGACTCACCATCTCTTTGACCATATCCTTTACTCGCCACGAGCGTGTTCTCAATCGCAAATTCGTTATTGTTGATTAGATAAACTTTCCACTCGTCGTTTTCACCAACGTACTTCTTTCGTGTGACAGCTAGTGTCACATTTTTAACCTCCGGTATTTTAATGTCTTTGATCATGATCCACTTAAGCTTTTTCCCTGATGAAAGCCTCGAGTGCTACTTCAAAAACCTTTACAAATTTGTCTTTCAGAATTTCTTCCACAAGCGGAAGTTCTACAAACTTTCCTAACTCTTTATTGATAGAAGTCACGGCCTTATCATTAATTCCACAAGGAACAATGTGCCCAAAGTATTGCAGATCTGTGTTCACGTTTAGCGCAAATCCATGCATGGTCACCCAACGACTAGCCCTCACTCCAAACGCGCAGATTTTACGCGCCTTTAGCGGACTGTCAATATCGAGCCAAACGCCGGTCAGTCCTTTAATCCGTCCCGCCTCAATACTGAACTCACCAAGCGTCTCAATGATCACCTGCTCGAGATACCGCATGTACTTATGGATGTCGGTAAAGAAGTTTTCCAAATCCAGTATCGGATAACCAACAACCTGACCCGGGCCGTGATAAGTAATGTCTCCACCTCGGTTGATTCTGTGATAAGTAGCTTCTATCGCCGACAGTGCTGCCTGATCAACCAGCAGGTTATTCTCCTTTCCAGACTTTCCCAAGGTAAAAACGTGAGGATGTTCGCAGAACAACAGATGGTTATCAGTGATTTGCTGGCGATCTTCCGACAAACTTCTATTCTTTGTCTTTATGGCAAGCGTACGGTCAAAAAGACTGGTCTGATATTCCCACGCGTCTTTATAGCCGATGAGTCCGAGATTGACAAACTGTACTTTATTGTTTTTTATGAAATTCAAATCAGTATGACTCTTGATTGATGATTTCTGTTGGGTTCATGATATACGTCAGCACACCTTTTTCCTGCGTCAACTCTACAACACGAAACCCCTTATAGCTTGTTCCCCAATTTCCGCCGATGTGGGAATCGAACATGTAAGGCACCTTATTGACGATTTTTACACCATCCTGATCGTGTTCATGGCCATGAAATACAGCCCGAATGTTCTTATGGGCCTTCATCAAGTCAAAAAAAGCCGGCGTCTCAATACCTCCCTTGTTCCAAACTGTCTGCGGAATGTGAATAAACACAAAAACGCTGCCCGCGTTGGCATGAGCATCAAGTCTCGCCTTCATCCAGGTAAGATCAGGACTCAGATATTCTCCTTTCTCGTTGGACGTCGTCGCAAACAGCAACAGGTTATTTCCCACCACTACTTCGTGGTTTACAGGCATCCCCCATACCTGTTTCCAGTACTCATCACTAACGAGATCGTGGTTTCCTTTCGTTACATAATATTTCACAGGAAGTTTGTCCCATACCCCTTTGGCTGGAACGAGGAATGATTTGTCGTCGTGAATCAGGTCGCCGTTGATCACGCAAAAGTCGAGGGGATGATTCTTATGGAAATTGTTGATTTCCTTGAGCATTTTATGGTGCATCGCCACGTATTCTGTATCCTTCTGCCCGAAATGGCCGTCAGATGCAACAACAAATCGCAATGCGGAGCGCTCCTGCAGGATCAGTACATCTGCTGCGGAAACCGGTAATATCTTTCCCCCCAGCGTAACCAACGAAGCAGCCGAGATTCCCTTGATGAATTGTCTTCTTGAAATGCTCATTCAAAAGAAATTTTAATTGAAATGTATTCTAAAATCATAATGCGATGCCTATGCTCTGGAAATATATCACTCATTTGATTTTTTCCAACTCGTTCCGCAATTGAATCACAGTATCAACCGGATCAGGATCAACACCATTCTCAAGTGCTAGAAAAAATGAAATCCAATCTGTCAGGTGAATAAGGTAGTAGTATTGCTCAAGCAATGAAGCACCTTCTCCTACAATGTCTATGACGGGATTTGATTTACGTTCAAACAATGCGCGACAAAGCTCCATCCGTTTTTCCACCCTTTGATGATCGTGATCCGAGTAAAGATAAATCGTCTGAAGCAACGGCATCAGATTCTCCGGAAATTGCCATCCGACCAACTCGTTGTGATTCATTTCAGGAAATGTGTTCACGTGCGCAAGTTGCTTTGAGTTTTCATTTAATTGCTGTTGAAATCTCAATGCCATGGCGTGTAATCTACTGTCGCAGTAAATCACTGGAAGTTTACCCTTCAATTTTTTCGCGATCAACTCGGCTTCAGCCTGTATACCTTTTTCCCCACGATCTAAGAATTCGATAGCATTCTCCGTCTCTTTAATGAACGCAGCACCAATCAGATTCGTATGATAAAGAATATGCATCAAAGCATTCATATGGTAACCAATCATCGCTCTTGGAATTTCAGAGCCAGCGGGTAATTGGATATAGTAAAGGTTGTACTCACGGCATAAATCCAAAAGTTTCCCCCCCGAAGAGACCGCAATTACCTGTGCGCGTTTTAATAAGGCCTTGTTTAATGCCGCCACAGTTTCCTCTGCATTTCCGCTATAGGAACAGGCAATAAAAAGCGTGTGTGGACTAACGAACTGCGGAATATTATACGTTTTTGAAACTATCACAGGAATTGGTATTCTTCCCAACGTCAGCGAGTCGACAAGGTTTGCGCTGATTCCTGATGCTCCCATCCCCGCGATTACAATATTCCTGATGTCACTCCCCGGTCGCTGAAGATCAAGTGTCTGCCCAATCTTCAATGCATCGGATAATTGACGTGTGAAGCCTTCGATGTATTTTCTCGTGCTGACCATTCCAATAAATTGTAAGCAAAGTTAGCAATATTATGAGTGAGAATATCAAAACAGGTAAACGCGGAGAAGACCTCGCCGCAGATTTCCTGACTTACAAAGGATTTGAAATCCTGAGAAGAAATTACAAGTTCAGAAGAGCGGAAATTGACATCATTGCCCGGAAAGAAGACTGGGTAATCTTTGTTGAAGTAAAAACTCGATCCTATTCATATTACGGCTACCCGGAAGAGTTCGTGGACTCAGCCCAGGCGGGAAGAATATTTCAGGCCGCTGAGGAATTTATCTATTCAACAAACTGGCGTGGCCACATCCGCTTTGATATCATTTCTGTCTTGCTGCGCGAAAATCCGGAAATTGTTCATTTTGAGGATGCTATCAATTGAAGCTAGTGAGCTTCGAGCCAATTATGTCCGACGCCGACTTCAACCTCCATCGGCACTTCAAGATTGACCGCATGTTTCATCAGACTTACAATCTGGGGTTTGACGATATCTACCTCTTCTTTGTGAACATCAAAAACGAGTTCGTCATGCACCTGCATGATCATCCTTGACTTAAGCTTTTCCCGGGTAAGCCATCGGTGAATATTCACCATAGCGATTTTGATTATATCCGCAGCACTTCCTTGTATCGGTGCATTAATTGCATTCCGCTCGGCAAAACCTCGTGTCGTTACATTTCGCGAGTTGATATCCCTCAGGTATCTTCTCCGGCCGAGTATTGTCTCTACAAATTCTTTCTCACGCGCGGTGTTGATTGCATCATCCATATAACGCTTGATGGCGGCGAACTCTGCAAAATATGACTGAATGATCTCTGCCGCTTCCGAACGAGCTATCCCAAGGTTTTGTGCAAGCCCGAATGCTGTACTTCCGTAAAGGATTCCAAAATTCACTTCTTTGGCCTTACGTCGCATATCTGGCGTTACTTTGTCAAGCTCAACTTTAAAAACCTTAGCGGCAGTGGTGGTATGTATATCTCTTTTGTTCCGGAACGCATCGATCATGATGTTGTCCTTAGCAAAGGACGCAGCAATCCTTAATTCGATCTGCGAATAATCGGCAGACATGAAAAAGTAATTATCATCCCGCGAAATAAATGCTTTTCGAATTAACCTTCCCTTCTCTGTTCTGATCGGAATGTTTTGAAGATTGGGATTATTTGAGCTTAGCCTCCCCGTTACAGCCAATGCCTGGCGATAGTCTGTATGAATGCGATTATCTGTTTTACTTAGCATTTTTGGTAATGCATCAACATAAGTCGACCTTAGCTTCTCGTACTCACGATAGTCTAGTATCTTTTTCGCAATGTCATGTTTAGGTGCTAAACCTGCGAGAACATCTTCACCCGTTGCATATTGACCCGTCTTTGTCTTCTTTGGTTTTTCAATGAGTTTAAGCTTGTCGAATAATACTTCTCCAAGTTGTTTAGGTGATCCGATATTGAACTCTGATCCGGCAAGCTCAAAAATATCCTTCTGGACACGTTCAATTTCGCGCTTCAATTCTTCCGATAACTTTGACAACGCAGCAGTATCAATCTTCACGCCCTCGAATTCCATCGTCGCCAGCACCGACACCAACGGCATCTCCGTATCGCTCATGAGTTTCGAATGACGTCGCTTTTCAAGTTCAGCTTGCATCTTTTTCCGAAGCTGCAACGTCAGGTCCACGCGTTCACACATCCTTTGGTCTGCAGACGAACCGTCGGCTGGAAGCAAACTGTAGTCGAGATACTGCGAACAAAGTATTCCAAGTTCGTGAGAAGCTTCAGGTTCAATCAGATAGTGCGCCAGCATTGGATCAAACAAGGCTCCGCTAATAGCCATCCCGTATTTTTTTAACGCTAGGATAGTTGCCTTAATGTTGAATCCAGTTTTCATGATTCCTTCATTCTCCAGCAAGGGAGATAGAGGTTTCAACAAAGTCTTTACCTGATCAGAACTTTCGAATTCAAAGTAAAATGCTTCTCCTTCACGCCCGGTAATCGCCAGCCCGAGTAATTTGAAATCAAAATTTACTTCATCGTCGATCATCGCTTCGAGCGCAAAAACAGTTTGCTCTCTTAGTTTTTCATAGAGTGATTCCGCCTGCTGAAGGTTTTGAATCTTTGAATACAGGACCGGGGCAGATCCAAGATTTCTTTTTTGAGCACTAAGCTCTTGCGCCTTCTCACCCTCTGATCCTCCAAACATCGAAAGTTGCGCGTTGGCCGATGGACGCGGGATCTCACTTGGCGGAGGCGCTTCCCCAAAAGCACGTGCCGATATGGCTTTGAATTCGAGTTCATTGAATATGGGCTTGAGTTTCTCAACGTCAGGACCTTTATACGTTAACGCCGCTTCGTCAAAGGCTACCGGAACATCTGTTATAATTGTTGCAAGTTTCTTTGAAAGAATCGCCTGATCACCATAGGTAAGAACAAGCTCCTTTTGTCTTCCCTTCAAATCATTTGCATGCGCAATAATATTCTCAACACTACCATATTGTTTGAGAAGCGTGGCTGCAGTCTTCGGACCAAACCCAGGAATGCCAGGAATATTATCAGAAGTGTCACCTTGTAATCCCAGCATGTCTATAACCTGATTAACATTCTCAATGTCCCACTTCTCACAAACTTCTTTTGTGCCAAGAACATCGACTGCGTTACCCATATACGCGGGCTTGTATAGAAACACGCATTCATTCACCAGTTGACCGAAATCTTTATCGGGCGTCATCATGTAAACTTCAAAACCTTTCGTGCATGCCTGCGACGCTATTGTGCCTATGATGTCATCAGCTTCGTAACCATCCATCTCAAAAATTGGAATGTTAAATCCGCGGATGATATCCTTACAAATGGGAATACCATATCTAATATCCTCCGGAGTTTCTTGTCTTGTTGCTTTATATTCTTTGAAGATCTGATCGCGGAATGTCTTCGCGGCGGTATCAAAAGCAACGGCGATGTGTGTTGGTTTCTGCTTTTGCAACACTTCCAGTAATGTGTTTGTAAATCCGAATGGCACGGAAGTGTTTATTCCTTTAGAGTTGATTCTGGGAGTCTTCGTGAATGCAAAGTGTGCGCGATAAATCAGGGCATACGCATCCAGCAGAAAGAGTTTTTTGTCTGGTTTGCTCATGGATGCAAAATAAGAATTATAAATTATGAATTGAGGAATTATGAATTGCGGACTGCACGAGACTACATTATAATTTAATGCATCCCGTTTCTCCTGCATTTCTCAGTGTGTGTACATTCCTCCAAGAACTCTGTGTTAATGCATTTTAGAACCGATCAAGCACGCCTCCGGACTTTGACTATTGATTATTCGCATTCCCGCTCTAAAAAACTATATCAACAAATTACCCTACAGCATCTCCCCCTATAAAACAAACTGGGTCTAGTCCATCATGAACATTGACCTTATCGACTTATTGACTGTTGATTATTTTCATTCCCGCTCTAAAAAACCATATCAACAAATTACCCCACAGCATCATCCCCCATAAAACAAACTGGGTCTAGTCCATCATGAACATTGACCTTATTGACTGTTGATTATTCGCATTCCCTCTCTAAAAAACCATATCCACAAATTACCCCACAGGCATCCCCCCATAAAACAAACTGGGTCTCGTCCATCATGAACATTGACCTTATTGACCTTATTGACTGTTGATTATTTTCATTCCCTCTCTAAAAAACCATATCAACAAATTACCCCACAGCATCACCCCAATAAAACAAACTGGGTCTAGTCCATCATGAACATTGACCTTATTGACTTATTGACTGTTGATTATTCGCATTCCCAGGGATTTTTTGAAGCCCTGTAGGCGTTGGCCTTTCGCCGCGCGCCAAATT
>JBDSKX010000198.1:0-8129 GCA_039916665.1 Chryseolinea sp.
TCATTAGTAACGACAACAGTATTAATGAACTGCGCTTTCGATACTTTCGGCGAAGGATGGAGGAACAATAAAGCGCTGACAAGGGCATTATCTACTTGGTGGTATTGGTCAGCAAGTTAGTAACTGAATATTGCAGACAAAAGCGCTTTTGAATTATTAGCTTCTAAATTGGTCGACATTCCTTAATCTAAAAGGTGGCCTGATGATCGCCAGGATCACACGCTACTACTCCGATTAGCATGTGAATATTTGACTGGTAACATTCCCCAGTTTGCCTTCAGGTGATCCCGGGATCTTACTTCCTACGGACGTGAAGTTTACAACGGCTGTCGTGTAAACCCTGAGGTCAGTTTGGTCTGAAGAAAAATCTCGTGTCTCTTTTGAACATCCTCTCCCATCTGATCATGGAAGTTGATTCGACTTGAGTGACTTTAAAGACATGATCACTTCAACCGTGAGGTAATTCCCAACTGCGCCACTATACGCTGATGTATTGATGTTGATGTACTTTTCAGGCTTCTAACAAACTAACCTCACTGGTAAGGATGGGAAAAGAAATTGTGAATAAAGATCCGGAATCAGGTACACTTTCAATGGCAATCGTTCCGTGTAACTTTTGAACCTGAGTCTTCACAATGTACAATCCTATCCCTGTCCCCTCTATGTCCAGATGAAAACGTTGATAAAGCATAAACATATTTTGTCGGAACGATTTCAAATCAATCCCCAAACCATTATCCCGTACGAAAATTCCCATGACGTTATCCGACTGAAATGAACCTATTTCAACCACCAGAGGGCGTTTTGGGGAACGGAATCGTATGGCGTTAGAGATCAGGTTATACAAGATGCTGTGGAAGTAGCTTTTTATAGTATGGAATGTGTCGGAGGTGCCGCTTTCGATAATAAAAGTGGGACTACATATTTCAATCTGATTGTGAAGAATTTCGCGGATATTCTCCAGTGTCGAGGCAAAGGAAACGTCTTCGAGTAAATGTTCCTCGTGACGCATATTTAAAATAATTGAAAGGTCTTTTATAACGTTGTCTATGTTTACCGTTGACCTTTTCAGCATTGAAAGGATGCTGCTCACCTGTTCGGACATATCTTCACTATTTAGCAGATTCAAAAGTCCTAATATTCTGGCGACAGGACCTCTCAAATTATGGGATGCGATGAAAGAAAACTGGTGGAGATCGTTGTTCTGTTCGACAAGCTGAGTAACCATTTTTGACTTTTCGTCCTCGGCATTCTTTCGTTCCGAGATGTCCCGAAAATTAGTAATGATTCCCTGTACATTTTCGTCGTGCAGCATGTTGGTCATTACACCTTCAATCCAAATAAAATTTCCGTTTCTATGTTTTTTCCGAAACATAAACGGGATAATTTTGCCCGGATGTTGACGCGACTCCGCTTTGATATGAAGTGCCATGTTATAATCATCTGTGTGGATCATCTCCAGAAATTCGTGGTCAAAGTTATCGTCGACTATACCAAGCATTTTGTTTGCCATTGGACTGGAGTACTGAACCACAAAGTTTTCATCGTGAAGAATAATGGCATCCGTATTATTTTCAATCATAGCCCGGAATCTCTTTTCACTTTTTAGGAGTTTCTCTTCCGAGACAACTTGTTCCGTCATGTCGCGTACAAAGCAAGATAAGCCGAATATGACAGTACCCTCATAGATTGGATTTATCGAAAAGCTGAGGTACGACCGTCTAGACGACGTGCTATAATCCTTAACAAAGTGCAGACTTTTGCCGTCAAGCACCTCGTTGTATCGTAAATCCCATTCATTTTTGTTTTTGCCCTCCGACGTGCCGAAGTCCACAACTTTATCACCTGCATGAAGGACAGTGCCATGGGTGTTGGCCATTGTTTTTTTTAGTGAAGTGTTGAAAGTAATGTATCTAAAGTCACGGTCAATGGAATAAACGCAATCGCCGGTATTTTCAATGATAGCAGTTACATTAGCCTTTGATTTTCGAAGTAATTCTTCGGCGTTTTTCCGTTCGGTAATATCCTGGACAAGCGACATAATGGTAAGCACCTCATCGTCATTGTTTTTTATTGCGGAGTTGAACCACTCGCACCATATGATGTCGCCATACTTTGTATAACTTCTGTATTGAAAGTTACTTACCGGAGTCAGCCCTGCCAACAGCTGACGTAACATCTGATCCAACAATTTGTGATCTTGCTCGTAGACGAATCTTTGTCCTGTTTTTTCCAAGTCTGACAAATCATCTAAAGTCCAACCGAAAATCTCCTCTGCCCGGTTGGACCAGGAAGTGATGTGCAATTGATCGTCCCACTCGATAAATCCAAGTGGTGTATTCTGTATATGAAAAATTAGTTTCTCATGAGCCCGGATAATTTGTTCGTGATATTCCCTTTCTTTCTTTTTGGTATACCACTTCTCCATTGCGTTGCGAACGGCATTCGGGAGTCGCTGCAATCTGTCTTTTAATAGATAATCTGCAATTCCTTCCTTCATCATACGCACAGCAAATTCTTCAGAAATGTTCGCCGTAATAAGTATAAAAGGAATATCTAACCCAGCTTCCTTTAACATGTCATAAGCACGAGTGGAATCGAATGCTGCCAGGGAATGATCACTTAACACGATGTCGGGCGCAAATTCAGCAATAGCGCTGGAGAACTCGGTTTTATTTGTCACCCAACTTAATATAAATTCAAATCCGCCCTTTGTAAGTTCACGTTTGACGAGCTCCATATCAGATTCTTCATCCTCGAGATAGATTATACGCAGTTTCCTGTTGACGCCTGCATTATACATGAAGGGAAAAGGTTTGATTGTGAACGATACGGTGTAAACTCATTGAAAGACTTGCCGGTTGCCGGACAGATGAAAAAACATTGTTATTTCAATGTTTGGATTGATATTGGCTAACTACTCCGGATTGCAGGTCGCAAAAATTTGGCGAATGCAAATCCTGAATTACAGATAAATAGACGTTCTAGCGAGCAACAGAATTTCAAACAAAGGTTGGTCATTTTATTACGAAAGAACAAGTCCGATGCGCATTTAAATTATTGTTTGCGTTGAGACTCATGCATGTAGTCGTTTGCATGGCCCATGAATTGATAAATGTTAATGCAGCTAACAAATATTTGCCTGGTTCCACCAGTGGTTTATGTAATACATATCATTAACGATGTAATAATTGTCGATGGGCCCAGTTTTTGTGATTTACGTTCTTTACATTTTCTTTAAAACAAGGCCGCAGGAGTTTCTCTGTATGTCGACGGTGCGATGGGGGCTGTCAATGCTGCAGTCGCGTCTGCCGAGAATTATACAGTTTATTGGTGAACAGGATGCGATTACAATGGCGGGTGGACGTCGTAACCTTACAGTTTTTTTTACTTAGTGGAATTCTGGATAGATGCACTTTTCTATCAGCGAGCCTTAAGTGCTGCAGAAGTTGCTACGCTTTATGTTTCTTCTGACGGTGCCGGTAACAACGGCCGGCATGTTCAGGGTCTACTATAACCCTGAGGGCAATCACTCTTAGCGGTGCTACTTATTCATGGACAGGACCAAATGGTTTACCTGGTTTGTGCAGTTGCTATCCTGTCTCGGCGACTAAAATCGGCTCATCGTAAATATTCGTTAGGAATTTGCGCCATTCCTGACAGCCTGTCATAGGGCTGGGCCTGGATTATAAATTGATAGAAGCAATCTTTTCAGTTGGCAAGATTTGAAATTCATGAAAGTCATCTTCTATCAATTAGCAGCCCGAATAAGAAGGTTCGTGTGGTCATTCATCGTGGCATACATGGTGGGAATGCACAATTTTTATCACGGCGACCAAAAGACTGCTGATGATATAATGATTACTACTGAGGTCAACGAAGTACAGCCTGATTCCGAACCCGAGGATTGACAATCTCATGACGTGCTCCGTGGTTCCTCCTGCATTGTTACATGAAACTCCTTGTTGATGGATTTACTTTTTGATTTGATATTTTCTAACAGTAATCTGGCCCAGTTTAAAATCCAAATACGCGGAGAGGCGCGGAGGTTTCGAGACCTGCGGAGAATACAGACACCGCGTGTCTCCTGCATTTAACAACGCGAGCCTCCTCGTATATAGGATTTTATTTGTTTTTGAAGTTCCGCCGTTTTTTTGCTATTATGACTCACATGAAAGAAAGCAGAGAAATGGCAATGTATTTGGCACTGATAATTCGTATCGATGACACCTTCTAACAAACAAGTTATCGCCCTGGCAATCTTTGGTCTTTCGCTCTACGCATTAGCATTGGCTGCGTCGGTATTCAATTTTTTAAAAGGAGACGTGATTCCAATGTTTAATGCAATCACCTCATTCCTTATACTCACTTATTGGCTGAACAAACAATTCCGGATAACGACGCATTATTTCGAGTTACGTGAAATGATTGTTCTTGCCTTTGAAGTTTTGATTTTTGGTACTTCAATGTTCGCAATACTGAATCATCCGTCGATTGCATGGCGTCAAATTATTGGCTACGTTTTCTTTGGCCTGCACTTCATCGCCATCATTCTTTTTTTAATCTTCGCTCTGACTTTCAAAATAAAGAGACTTTTTTAATGCAATAAGTTTCATTTTGAAAGGAACGTAAGACTTGCCAAGCTATATTAAGTAAATTAAGAGTTATTAGCGGGTTAGCCGAAAGGCGATTAGATTAGGCACTACCTATTTATCACACTAGCCATAAAATTTTAAAATTCTTGACCACCGAAATGAACAGCATGGAAACGAGAAAAAACTTCAACACCTTAAAAGGTCCTCGAATGTCTCAGGCATTCCCTCAAGCCGTCATTGCCGATAAGTTTATTTATCTCTCAGGAACCGCGGGCATCGATCCTGCTACCGGTGCCGTTGTTAATAGTAATTTTGAAGATCAGACCAGGCAATGCTTTTCAAATATCAAAACAATTCTTGAAGAAGCAGGCAGTAACATGAGCAAGGTTGTGAAGACGACCATCTTTATGGTGAGTGGTAATGACTTCGCTGTAATCAATAAAGTCTATGGCGAATTCTTTCCCAGCGAGGCCCCGGCACGCAGCGTACCTCAGGTAATGCCTTTCCCTGCAGGGATCTTGATATCGATTGAGTGCATTGCGCTTCTTTAATCAGAGATTGGCAGCTGGATAATTGTAAACTTCAAGATAGTAGGTTTGAGTTCAATTCAATATGACGATTGACGTTACTAGGCAGACTTGCGCCTGTACTTAAGATAAATTTATGGTTGACATGTGGGCCAGGCGAAATGGTTGCTGCCAACATGACTTCCCCGATGGGAATTTGTGCTTTACTCTTGCATCTTGTCTGATTGACGAGGGAGAAGTCATCCAAAATTGGGCAACACATCCTCTGTTCTTTTCCTCTGGATAATAGGCAATGAAGGGAAGTATGCGCAAAAGATAATGTCCGAGTGCACAGGCAGGCGATGCTTGAATTTATAGGCCGTGATCATCTGTGAGTTTATTGAAATGCTCTTCGCAATTTACGCGCAACGACCACTTACTCAATTCTCACTTGTAACTTCCGCAGAAACATTTACATTAGGACTGTTGCACCATGCAACAAAATCAATTGTTGCATAAATGTTAACACAATGACCAGAATAGACTTGATCCTCTTGATGCTCGCGATGGGCGTCATCGGCTGCGGACCTCACAAGACTTCCAAACCAGCGCCTGTCGCCGATGGTTCTATCGTTACAGAGTCAGTCAAAGCGCGAATCGATTCAACCTTAAAAAGCCTCGTCGATGGAGGACAGCTTGCAGGGGCGTCGGCACTCATCTTCGAAAAAAATAAAGAAGTCTATCACAAAGCCTTTGGGTTTGCAGATCGTGAGAACAAGGTTCCTATGGACAGAAATACGCTTGTGAGAATTTTCTCAATGACAAAGCCGATCACTGGAACTGCCCTGATGCAACTCTATGAAAAAGGGTTGTTTCAATTGGATGATCCACTTTCAAAATACCTTCCCGAGTACGCCAATATGAAAGTATTCGAAGGTGCAGACGCCTCTGGTAAGCTGAAGCTTGTTAAAGCAAAACGTCCCATCACCGTCCGAGATATCACACGTCACACTGCTGGTTTTGCGAGACCAGAACATCCATCATTGGGTAAGCTGGTAACAGAAGCAGATGTCACGAACAAAGAAAACACCCTCGCCCAGATGTCAATGAAGCTGGCAACGCTGCCGCTAGCGTTTCATCCTGGTGACCAGTGGGCGTACGGCGTATGCGTTGACGTTCAAGCTTATCTTGTTGAACGACTCTCAGGCAAGCCATTCGATCAATATGTGAAAGAAAACATCCTTCAGCCATTAGGAATGAACGATACCCGATATGTACCGGAGGATATGAAACGGCTCGCGGCCATGTATCGCACAGGCGACGACGGTCAGCTTGCTCGTATACCGGATGAGGAAGCGAATGCTTTCAATGGCAAGGAATGGCCGTTAAAACCGGGAGGGTTCGGGCTTACATCGAGACTCGATGATTACATGCGCTTCGCACAGATGCTCGTCAATGAAGGTAAGTTGGATAGGACCGTCATTCTAAAAGAAGAAACGGTCAAACTAATGACGACCAACCGACTTTCGGATAGCATAACCGAACGGATGTGGCTGCCGAGCAAAGGTCAGGTTGGTTTTGGGATTGACTTTGCAGTTCGTCTTCGTCCGCCTGCAAACGCTGAAGAAAATCATGGTATTGTCGGCGAGTTTTTCTGGGATGGTGCCGCGAGCACATTGTTCTGGATTGATCCCGTGAATGAGTTAACGGCTGTGCTGTTTGTTCAGAAATTTCCGTTTGATCGTGAGCTTCACAAGAAATTCAGAGACGCAGTATATGGAAAGTATAAGGCGGATTAAAATATAAAATTCATCAATTTCGTTGTTGGGTTTGGAGCGGTCCAAGCTCAAAGATGAGGGTGTGAGTTTCCGCTGCTATACACACGGCACAATGAACCTGAGCGCATTCGCATTTCAATCGGTTTCTACACTTGTTGTCTCGATCGCTAGAAAACGACGGAATAGATTATCAGCAAAAAACTGCCGTTAAATACCTTTTTTCAGTATTATCGCCCCAAAGCTGACTGCAGCATATTGTAATTATGGGAAAGATCATACGGCCAACGTATCCTAAGGAGCTAAGCATTGGAGTTTTATTACTGGTATTCGCAACCGCATTCTTCCTGTCCGGACAGATTTTTCACTTACGTGGACCGGATCTTAACAAAGACAAAAATGAGTATGTTCCGATGATACTGTTGAGTTGTTCGGTCATCATTATGATATTGATCCTGTGGGAGGAGATTTTGTTTCCGATCCGAATCAAGTCGGAAGATGGTGGAGTTGTCTTCAGAAACCACAGAACGAAATTGAACAATCAAGCGCTTATCTATTTCGCGATACCTGCAATTTTCATTTTTGTATACATGGAGTATGCGGTTAATCAGTTTTATTTTTTCATCTGGGCTGCGGTGTGTATCATATTACCCGTTGCGGGTAAACTAATCTCAGGAATTAAGAATTACAACGACTTCCTGAAATTGACAGATGAAAAACTGGAATACAAAAATAACAAGGAAGCAGAGATCATTCCTATAAAAGACATTATGCAAATTATTTTGATCAAGGACACTTCAAAAGTCCTGCATAAGGTCGAGGTTGTTACCACCAACGCAAAAAAGCTGACGATAGATCTCGACGAAATGGAATTGGATGCATTCTACGTCGCCATTGATCAGTACATAACTACCCATTATAAAAACCTTGTGAAGTAGAATTACTCGACGGTTGTTAATAGACGTTACGCAACAGATTAGCAGAGAATTTATTTGAACTTTTCACAGGTGCTTAGAATTCCGGGCCTGTCGGGCTATTTTATGTTCGAGAAATCAACAACATGCTCATCATAAAAAATATGCATTTCAGGAGGAGTTCAGGAAATTAATGGCAGACAATGACAAAGCGTTCGATGAACGGCATGTTTGGGATTAAATTCACTTCTCATGTGGATCAATATACTGTAGTGTAATCTGCCATTAAAACAGACCGTGCAATTCCGCGCGTGAAAGCGTGCTTTTCATAGTCAGGTC
>JBDSKX010000199.1:0-8451 GCA_039916665.1 Chryseolinea sp.
GCCAAAGACATTATGTTAAAGTTGAGTATGATTCAAGAACATCAGTATGAGAATTCCCCCTCTTTAACTTGGCCGCTGAAGGGTTTTAGCGTAGGAGGGTGTAAAAAGTATTGTCCCTTCAGGACCATGCGCTATTATGCCAAAGACATTATGTTAAAGACATTATGTTGATTTATAATTCCTACTTTCCCCCATGGATTCCACAATCAAACTCTATGCAACGTCTACGGCAAAAAACCTGGGAGAGAAAATATCTTCAATCCTTTCCGTACCTCTCCATCAGATTCATACCGAGAAGTTTTCGGATGGCGAATTGTCGGTTAGGTTTAATGAAAGTGTTCGCGGCCAGACGGTGTTCCTGCTGGCAAAGATCAACATGCCTTACGAGCATTTTTTTGAAATGCTGATGACGGTTGATGCCGCGCGAAGATCTTCTGCAAAGGAAGTCGTACTCATCATTCCGTATCTCCCCCATAGCCGGCAAGAGAGAAGAGACAATCAGCGGACATCCATCTCATCGCGGATGATTGCCGATATCATTCAGCTCATGGGAGCCGATCGTATCATCACCCTGGATCTGCACACCAACGCCATCGAAGGGTTCTATAAAATTCCGATGGATCCATTATCATCTTTGAAACTTTTTGTAGGACACATCAACAGTTTGAACCTTGATAACCTTTGTTTGTGTAGTCCTGATTTCGGCGGGATCAAAAGAATTAAACAGTATAAAAAGCTAGTCG
Organism: Chryseolinea sp.; assembly: GCA_039916665.1. Taxonomy (GTDB): domain Bacteria; phylum Bacteroidota; class Bacteroidia; order Cytophagales; family Cyclobacteriaceae; genus Chryseolinea. Next base: position 744 of record JBDSKX010000199.1, read on the forward strand.
AAGCCGATATGGCCGTAATCAACAAAGAACGTCTGAGACCGAATCAGGTGGCACACATGGAGATCATTGGAGATGTAAAGAACAAGAACATCATCATCATTGATGATTTGGTGGATACCGCAGGAACGCTGTGTGCTGCTGCAAATCTCCTGGTAGACCGCGGTGCCAGTTCGGTACGTGCGTACTGCACCCATGGTATTCTCAGTGGCAATGCTATCGAGACGATCGACGAATCAGCCCTTGAGAAGCTATACATATCCGATACTGTTGTCGAGGAGGTCTATCACCCGAAAATTGAAATCGTTAGCTGCGCCGAACTATTGTCGCGCGCCATGATCCATCTGGTTTCGAACAAGAGTCTGAGCGAGATAGGATGAGGTTTATTTGGTGACTGGGTGATTTGGTGACTGGGCGATTTATTGCTCGAGTTTAATGAGTAGTTGGGAACTGGTAACCTTTCCGTCTTTGTAGTTTTCTGATTTTACCACGCCAACGTCTTTAGCGTACCAGATACCGGATTGCGTGGGCTTGGTTGTATTACCGCCGCGGCCTGTGCTTTCTGTAGTGTAAGTCATTTTTATACATTCAAAGGTTCCCGCTGTCGTGGTGACTTTTTCTGCTGATTCAACCTTTCTGTTTTTAACCATGAAATTTCTATCCATCATTTTAAGCCCACCCATCGTCATCGTCACGTGATAATTAATGTCTTTTAAGGTCTGACCAGGTTCCAGGTTCGAAGGAATCTCCATCTCATCACCATCTACCGATGCTTCAATGCCACCATTGCTCATGTCGACCCCCTCGACATTCATAGGACTTATCTCGAATCGAACGACTCCATTCTCGCAATGCCACTTTGAACTGCCTGAACTGATGACTTCATTCTTTTTAACATCAATAATGTCCATTACCATGGTTGCACTAAGGCTGCTGCCGGACCCAGTCACATCTTTAAAGTAGTTTATATTGCGGCTGGTAACTTTCCCCTTTCCATTGTAAAACTCATAAGTGGATTTCACTCCTTCCCGAATGGAGAAATAGGGATTACAAGATTGAGCACTGGTATTAATTTGAGCGCAGAGCACTAACAGTAAGACCGCGATGGGTGGTTTCATCAAAGTAGATTTATGTGACTATGTTTCAGCGATTGTCGCTTCCTAGACAATTTTTACCACAGCAAACTAACCAAAAAAAATAAAATCAGATTTCTGATGCCAAAGTAACACTTGCAATCGTATGATGACGATTGATCAATGATCTACCTACACTTTTTTATAAAACAAGGCATCTAAAAAAATTCCTGTCCGTTCTAATGCCCTGTATCCTGTGGATGTGACACTTTTTAGATTTGATGTCCCCGTATTTTTGTTTCCGCTGCATCATAAACTGGAAGCTGTTGGTTTTTTTATAAGACATCTCTAAGGCAAGTGCATTTTCGAACCTGTGTGAATTAAAAATCTCCTCGAACATAGTTTAAGGAGTTTAAATACGACCCAACATTTGAAGAAAGTTATGACTGCGCTTGAGCAAAACGATGTAAGCGTGTGGCAGGATATGTTTACGTCGATCATAGAGGATGCGGACTCGAACATATTGCTGCTGGACGAAGATTTCAGAGTGGTGAATCTCAACTCCGGATTTTATTGGATCTTCTATGAGACGTATGGCATTGAGCTGAAGAAAGGATATTTGCTACTGGAATCTCTTCAAATTAAGGATCCCGAACTAACACGTGAATGGAAACAACGATGTCTTCTTGCGCTGAGCGGAACACCCATTAAGGTTGAAGATGTTTTTGAGATCGATGGCAGAAGTTATTATTGGGAGATCCATTTCATGTCGAGCGCCCGCCCCGGTGGATCACAGATCATTTCGGTTTTTAGTCGTGACATCACGGTAAGAAAAGCTTATCAAAAGAAGATACTTGAAAACGAAGCAAACCTTCGTTCAATATTTAATACTATAGACGATAGCATCTGGCTCATCAATGCCGATTATGAGTTGATCGATTTCAACAACGAGTTTTACAGGAAGCACAAATTGATCAGGGGTATAAACCAGGTGAAGGGAGCCAATATACTGTCGTTGTTGCCCGACGATCCAATGCTTGTCGAGCGCTGGCGCCAAAGGTATGCCAGCGGACTCAAGGGAAAGCCAGGTAAATACTACGATACGTATGAAGTGGAAAAAGAATTGAGAACTTATGAGACCAAGATATATCCCATTCTTGAAAATCATGTGACCACCGGGTTGACCATTTACGAGCGTGACATTACAAATCAAACCCGAACAGAAGAGCTGTTGAAGAAACAGAACGATGAACTCATCAAGATCAATGCTGAACTCGATCGTTTTGTTTATAGTGCATCTCACGACCTGCGTGCACCTTTGATGTCGGTGAAGGGATTATTGAACATGATTTCGATTGATCCGGATAAAAGTAACACGGATCAATACCTTCACCTAATGGATAAGAGCATCAATAAGCTTGACAATTTCATTTCCGATATTATTCACTATTCGCGGAATTCCAGAATGGAAGTGATGGCCAAACAAATCAACTTTCATGAGTTGGTGGAAGAGTCTATTGAATCGCTTAAGTTCATGGAGGGTGCTGATACCGTCAAAACCTTCAAGTACATTACGATCTCTGCTCCTTTCTATTCAGACTACAGCAGATTACTGATGATCTTTAATAATATTATCGCGAATGCTGTGAGATATCGCGATGGTCGAAAAAAATCATACCTCAAGATTGAAATCGACACGAATCATGTCGGCGCTGTGATCAGATTCACAGACAATGGTATCGGCATCCAGGAAGAATACAAAGACAATATCTTCAGAATGTTTTTCAGAGCGAATGCCGACAGCAAGGGTTCAGGGCTCGGTCTATATATTGTGAAAGGCGTGGTTGAAAAACTTCATGGTAGTATTGAAGTTGATTCAACGCTGGGAGAGGGGACAACTTTCACGATAGAGATTCCGAATGTGGTGGTCTGAACTGGGATTGTCTGGATTTAAGGATTAACAAGATTAGCCACAGCAAAAAGAAAAGGGGCCATCCTAGAGTTCTTTACGCAAGATAATGCGAATTCAGATAACCTGACCTCTAGCACAAGTCTTAGCAAAACTTCATTTGAAAATTCAAGTAAATCGAGCGCGAGGAAGAGCAGTCAACGTAGGACTTCCTTGCATCATTTTTTGAGTTATCAGCCAGTGGTACTTGTATCCAGTCTCGTCGGAGAGTCTACTCAGTCCGGGCGACTCTCAGGTTTATTTCGATCTATTCAATTGCATCGTAGGTGGTGTTCGATCAGCCCCGCGGCCGCGGACTCTTAACTTTATTATTCGGCATCACCCGATATCCTTTCTTACTCCCCTTCAATTTCTTCTTTCTATCCTGATCGTTCTTATCAAATTCAATATACCTCGCGATACCGACAGATAGTTGCGTGAACACATCGTGGCGTGTTCCAGGCATATCATACAAAGTCTGACGCGCATCTAATTTTGAAATGTAAGCGCTCGTACGCGGATCAAAGAGGCCATAGTTTATGCGCAGATCAAACGTAACACGCCAGCTGTTCGAGATATCCCAATCGGATTGAAAACCAGCGCCCGCGAAAACCTGTAAGCTTCGAAAATCACTTTTCCCTGCAATCACATATTTGTCAACCACAGGAACTGCGACGCCGTCGTACTCGACATGATAATCTGCCGGAAGTATAGGATAGACTTCTTTTGGAAAATCCAGTTTTGAATCATTGTGCGTTACGGTCTCTCTGCCATCGATAAGGTACGCTGCGCTTAGTGAGGCGATGCCACTGATCTTCAAGAATACCAGGTTCACCAGATGCACTTTAAAAGCCACGGGCACATTGAGGTATCTCTCATTGATATTTCTCTTGCCAACCTGGCCGTTGGATGTATTTAGTAAGTAGGCATTTTGTCCGACGTTGATCACTGTCGGGCTTACCATCAGGCCAACGTATTCATAGTTTATTCCAATGTTGACTCCGATCGGTGCAAACTTCACGTTGTAGTATTGTTTGTAGCGCGGGTCCCGGCTGATACCATCGTCGATCGTCCTTGAGGACATAATTCCAGTATTGACGCCCAGCGAAATCGAAAATTGCTGGGCCAGTAGTACCCTGCAGATGCTCATCAAAAATAACGTGCTCCAAAATCTCACCATGGCTGATTAACAGTCATTAAAAAATATCCTAAAGATAACCACAACGAATCGTATCTGGACGGCGACGATCGGCCAGGAGCAGTTTTGGTCTGTTAAGCGTTGATTGGCAACGAGACGAATTTTATTTTGTTTTACCCTACCCAACGCTGCGCTAAGCGGGGCGCTCAATACTGATAAAATTTCCAACAATCCTTGAAACGCAGCCGCAACTTGTGCTTGCCTACTCTCCCCGGGTCAGTCCCGGGTAAAAGCGTAGGATACTTGTCTTAAGTTGGGGTAGGGCTTTGGTGGGATTATTCCAAATAGCTCCCTGAGAAGCAATCGCCGGTCCATCTAAAATCTAAAGCGGCTATGCCAGGTTGTGATACACACTCTGAACGTCGTCGTCAGCCTCCAGCATTTCCACTAACTTCAGTACTTCATCTTGTTGATCCTCTGGCAGTTCCTTGGTAGTAGCAGGGATGTATTGTAAGGTCGCACTTTTAGGCTCTAAGCGTTTTGACTCAAGAAATTTCTGCATGTGCCCGAACTCTGAGAACTTGGTGTAGACAGTGATTTCGTCGTCACTTGTATCAATGTCCTCTGCGCCGGCATCAATAAGATCGAGTTCGGCTTCTTCAAGATTCAAAACGGAAGCATCAAATTTAAAGACGCCCCTGCGCTCAAACATGAAAGCGACTGAACCGGAATTACCCATAGATCCACCGCCTTTTGAGAAATGCAGCCTGATATTGGCAACCGTCCTGGTTGGATTTTCTGTCGCAGTTTCTACCACAACAGGGACGCCGTGTGGGGCGTAACCTTCATATATGACTTCCTGAAAGTCTTTTTCTTCCTTTGAAGAAGCCCGTCTGATAGCGCCATCTATACGATCTTTGGGCATATTAACGCCCTTGGCATTTTGGATACACACCCTCAGGCGCGGATTATTTTCCGGCAATGGACCGTTTTGTTTTACGGCCATAGAAATGTCCTTTCCAATGCGTGAGAAAGCTTTTGCCATGCGGTCGAAACGCGCGAACATCTTATGCTTCCTTTTTTCGAATACTCGGCCCATCTTTAGGATACTTTTAGTTAATTTAACAGGTGGCAAAATTATATCAGATAACCGATAGTCAATAAAGGCTTTTACGATATTAATCCGAAATAAAAGCGAATAACAGGGTTACAAGAGTCCCCTAAAATCATCAAAAAAGTTGAGATTCGGACGATTTCCTACGTGATACGGGTTGAAACCAATTCACGTCCTTGAAAGGTAAGACGTTGTCATTTGAGCCTCTAAGCGCAAAACGCCTCAGCCCTGGTAGTTACATTTTGGATTTACGAAGCATTTACTGAGAAAATTATATATTTTTGACCCGTCTATAGTTCCCTTTATGCGCTTTTTTCGTCAAACATTACTTCTTGTTTGCCTAGGACTGCCTTGTGCTTTATGGGCGCAGCCTGTGGCTAATGACGATATATTTTCCACACCGGAAGATACCGAGGTTACGCAGAATCTTGTTTCAAACGACACCGATCCAGGTTTTGGCATTGATCCGACTACGGTAGATCTTGATATATCCAGCCCGTTGATCGTAGACAATACGATAACCACGGCGGATGGCACTTTTTCTGTTGATGCCTCGGGTATACTCACGTTTGTACCCACACAAGACTTCTTCGGTACCACTTTCATCCAATACACGGTCAGGAACACCGATGCAATACCAGCGACGTCTTCCCCTGCAAATATTCAAATCAATGTTACCGCTGTAAATGACGCGCCTGTAATTTCCGCGTTGACTGACATTGCAGTCAATGAGAACACCACTAGTCCCGCAGAGGCCTTTAGTGTTTCTGATATTGATAACCCCGCGGCTTCATTACTAGTAACCGCCGCGAGCAATAACCCGACATTGCTGCCTCTGACAGGTATCGAGCTTGTTCACGTGTCAGGTGGTGACTGGACAGTTGCCGTGACGCCTGCTGTTGGTCGAGCGGGAAATGCAACGGTTACCCTAACATTAACTGACGGTTCAAAGACTGACAAAGGAACTTTTGCTGTTACAGTTACAATTCCTGGCAATGACAATCCTGTCATCACGCCGATTAGTAACCAGAATATAAACGAAGACACGTCGACAGGAGCGATTGCCTTTACAATCAGTGACACTGAGACTCCGGTAGCGTCGCTCACGATTGACGCGGTTTCGGGTAACACTTCGTTGGTACCTACGGGACGCATATCAATACTTGGTACGGGTGGTAATCTTACGATTGAAGTAACGCCTTTGCCGAACGTATTTGGAACGGCAACGATCTCATTGAACCTTGCAGACGCCGATGGGGGAACTGCATTTGAGCAATTCGAGGTCGTCGTTGCTTCCGTAAATGACATTCCAACAATAACCACCATTGCCAACCAGAGCATAAATGAGGACGGCGTAACGCCATCGCTTCCTTTTACAATAGGGGACGTCGAAACTCCGGCGGCCGGCCTCACGATCTTGAAGTCATCCAACGATTTATCCATAGTGCCGCTCACCGGAATTGCCATTACTGGATCCGGCGCAGCACGCAATGTGGTGGTGACACCTCTGACCAATAAGTTTGGTAATGTAAGAATTACGCTGACTGTCAGAGATGTCGATGGAGGAGAGGTAGTACAAGAGTTTGATGTGGACATTGCCTCCGTGAATGACCTGCCTCAGATATCCGCCATTGCCGATCAGGTAATCAATGAAGATGAGTCGACTGCGGCGTTGAGTTTTAATGTAAGTGATATTGAAACGGGGGCGACTTCGTTGAATGTTACAACCTCGTCGACAAACATATCGATCGTTCCTTTAGCGAATATTGTAATCACGGGGACAGGGGGTACCCGTAGCGTCGTCGTGACACCGGTTGCAAACCTTACTGGCGCAGTGGACATTACGCTGATTGTTGAAGATGCTGATGGTGGCAAGACACCTGAAATTTTCAAAGTAACGATCAACCCAGTCAACGACGCGCCTGCCATCTCCGCATTAAGCGATATATCTGTTAATGAAAACACAACAAGTGCGGCATTTGCTTTTGCTGTGTCTGATATTGATAACTCGGCTGCTGTACTGTCTGTTACTGCCGGCTCCAACAACACAACGCTCTTGCCCGTTGCGGGAATAAACCTTGTCCATGTAGCTGCGGGCGACTGGACTGTTGCAGTGACCCCTACAGCAGATCAAACCGGAACAGCTACAGTGACGCTCACTGTTTCTGACGGCGCGAAGACGGTTGAAGGCACATTCCTGGTCACGGTGAATGCAGTCGCCAATACGAACCCGACCATTTCAGCAATTGCTGATCAGAATATCAATGAAGATGGTTCGACCGTATCGTTGCCATTTACGATTGGAGACACTGAAACACCGGTCGCGTCTCTTACGGTTTCAAAAGCATCATCCGACGTTTCTATTGTTCCTTTGACAGGTATCGCCATTACAGGGACTGGACCGGCACTGAATGTGACCGTAACGCCGCTACCAAATA
>JBDSKX010000200.1:0-21774 GCA_039916665.1 Chryseolinea sp.
CGCTTAATTTGATGCATAGGAATTGGGTTTGCCATGATCGGAGATGAGGGGTTTAATTCGCCTCAAAACGAGATCACTTGTGCATCAAATCCTAATACTTAAGGGTGGGTCAGATGATTAGCGGAATTCGACACTTTTTAAGCCTATCGCCTGGGTCAGACAATTGCCGGAATACTGGGTCAGACAATTAGCGGAATCGTTAGGTCACACCATTGTCGGAATACCTGGGTCAAACCATTGCCGGAATCGATCTCCAAAATTGCCGGATTGCCTGGGTGGGATGATTCCGGAATATTCAGTTATTCTTCATAGAAGCGTTTGATACATCACAACCAAGCCTTACTCTTTGTATGAAATGGTTTGTTGGCATTTTGGTGGCTGGAATAAATCTAACATATTCAGAACTTTTTTTTAAAAAATACCAAGAACATATTCTTCAGCTGGATGTTGAGAAGCAATATCACGAAATCAAATCTAAGCATGACCTGCAATCCGAAGAACTCACTTACAGGAATCGTGAATTGGCTGACGCAAAAGTCGAGATAGAAAAATTAAACACCTCAATTTCAGATCTTGAATGTTTTAGAGAGCGTGAGTTAATGAAACTCCGATGCGAATATTGTAGTCATCAATTTGAAAGTATTTATAAGAGAGCGTCTCATCAGGGAGTATGTGAAAAGAATCCTAAGAAGGGAATTAAGCCATCGGTGATCGAAACACTTGTTTAGTAATTTCTGAAATTTATTCAGAATGGTATAATTATATACCCTCTACTATGTGGCGTCCCTATAACCTCAAAATAATCTTTGATATATACGGTAACACAATTAAACATGAGAATAGCATTTGAACCGGGAGTATTAAGAATAATTAGTAGGCTGGTTGCCAACAACGATAGTCCAAGGATGTTCTATACAATTTGGAGGTACTCAGGATACAACGCAACCATTACTCCAATGGGGTTTTTAAAAGACTCCAATACTTTCGATTCCCTCACTGTGAGAAAGTTAGTTGATAAAGATATTGACTTTCCAGAAGGCCTCGCGATATTTCACAATGGCAAAACATTTCTTAATTCAGATGACTATGAGGATTTTCTAAACAATCATACAGGTAAGTATGGCATACCAACAATAGAGGCGATTCAAAAATCATCAAGCTCGTTCTCAGGTAGAATATGGATGGGAGAGCAATATGTTGGGGAGCCTTGCATCATCAATGTATGGGCTACGTTTGAAGTAGATTTAAATGCGGAGTTGCATTAGATCCTAATTTTATTTAGCCTTTATAGACCCTTAATGCATCTTGAACCAACGCCCAATCGCTAGTTAATTCTTCGATTGACGGCCTGATCCCCAGTGTTTCCAAAGGTTGTGAATGTCCAGGCATATATCTGCAACATTTATTATACAGTGGTAGTATTACATTGATTGCATCTTTCAGCCTATCAACTTTAATATCTACCAATTGACTCATAGCAACATGCGGACTATAACGTTGAGCCACTTTATTAAAAAGATCTTGTTCTACAACCACTTCGCACCAGCCTCGCAGGACATCATAAATACTTTCGACCAAAGCTTGTTGAGATTCCCCGGAAAGGTTAGAAGCATCTTGAACCATCTTGTTAATTCTAGTTTTAATATTATTAGTGGTATCCCATCTGGGGTGAGTTCCGGATCGGATGAATCCAGGCTGACCCGCAGATTCAGCAATATCGTAGTAGGAGCACTTGTCTCTATTGTTTTTTTCATACTGCGCCAATAGAGCTGTAGCAAACCAAATATTATGAGTGAAGATTATTATTTGTTGGCTATTCGATAGCTGATGGATTCTTTCCACAATATGATTCATACGCTTATAATCAAGGCTATTCACCGGATCGTCAAAAATTATAGGCGATGAATTTTTTCTAATTGATGTTTCCGCTAAAAAATCGGCAATCGCAATGACCTTTTGTTCTCCTTCAGATAAAATGTCGCTAAGTCTGTATCGGGAGCTTAGTGATTTCCTTCTTGCGGCCTGACCCTTTTGACCTGGGAAATCTAATTTTACAGCAGGAGCTTTAAGTGCCTTGCTCTCGCTCTCAAAAAGAGTTTGAAAGTCTTTATTTATGAGATCCTCGGAAGCAATTTTAGTTTGAGCAGTTAGTGATCTTAGTATATTGGAGAAGGTATTAATTACATTCTCGGCTTTGTGAACCCACTTGGCGTCTTCAACATAACTTTTGATTTGTTGAATGAATTGTTTTAAAATGAGCCTCGACTCAATATTCTTTAGCTTGGTGCTGACTTGTGTCAAAGAGGCGTTCCTCTCTTCACCTTGCTTCTTAAGGTCTTTAATCAGAGTTTCGGTTTGTGAAAGTAGATCTTGACTTAGTTCATGGACCTTTATTGCGTGCTCATTAACTTCATCAGTCACTATAATGTCGCCTACCTTGCATTGATTTGAAATTACATTGTAACCATCAATCAGCTTTAGTTTTAATTCAAGGAGATCTCTATTCTGGGATTGAGTGTTCTCCATTTTTCTAAGCACAGTTTTCTTATAAGTCTCTAGCTCAGAAAAATTCAAAGCTGTTGCTAATACCTGCAACTTCACTTCAATCTTTGTGATTTCGGTTTTAAGAGCATCATTGCAATAACTATCGTATTTGCTAAGTAAATCAATTGCAGCCAACTCAAGCGGTTGTTGACAATATATACAAGTGTCACCTTCTTTGGGATAGCTTCCAGCATACGCTTCCTTCACATATCTACTCCCCGCGTCAATAAGATTTTTCCAGCTTTCAGAAAGAAACCCAGGAATGTTATGCCCAATAAAAGCTTTCTCAGTTGCTTCGCTATATTTTTCCTTTGCAATTTTTAAGCTGGAAATAAGTTGATTGTAGTTACCCCAATCAAACGAACTGACAACATTAGCCAAGGTCACGCCTTGTTGGAGTAAAGTTCTGCGTGATTCCATGGCTTCCAGCTTTGAGGAAACAACTTGAGGACGCAGCGCTTCTACCTGATCTTTTAATTGAGAAACAATAGCTTCCTCGTCTGAAGTAATTTTTGATAATTCTTCCAATTCACGTAAATCGGTGGAAGCACCTAGGGATTCTATCTTCGAATAGATATTACTATCCTTTTGAAAATGGATTGTGAATGGATTGCTATTTATTTTTTTGTCCTTTATCGAAAAGTCTAAACGAGCTTTTATCGAATCGACTGCTTCGTGTGTAAACTTAAAAAGTGATAACTCTCTAGGAGTCACGACATATGTCAAATCACTATCCACGTGATACAACAAAGACCGATTGTCAAAAATATTTAGGCGATTGAATGGGGATATTCCTGACTCACCACTCCAAGTCAGATTTAGATTATTTCCGCCCGTTGAATAAGAAATGTTAGCTTTCGGATTGCCAGAAGGAGTGAGCTTGGTTACATCGGGAAGTATCTCTTCCTGTGATCTTGTGGCAGCAAGTTTCTTAAGAATCCGCACATATCCGCTTTTACCTGAAGCATTTTCCCCAAAAAATATTGTGATACCCTCATTGAATAGGATCTCTTGTCCAGAAGTCAAGCGATTAACGTTTTCAATGTCACCCAATCTCTTCAGAAAGAATTTTTCTTCTTGATTAGTAGATTCAATGCTGGAGATGAGATTCTCCACAATCGTTGACTCCCCACTGACCAAGTCCTTTTCAATCATGAAGAAGTCAAAGACTGTGTCAAGAAATGCCGGGGGTAAGGCCCTTCCTGAATCAATTACTTCCTTTACAATGACCTTTATCCAATTAGGTTGGCTATTTGCCCACTCAACTAAAATTTTGCTCGCGTCAGTCATATAAAAGGGTTAGGGTTTCTACTTTTGATTAAAGTGGTGGTGAATTTTAATCCACCTCCTGAAATTTTTCGTCTCCACACATCCTCACAATCTTTGGCGTAAAAGAGCCCAGCACTTCAACCAGTTCTTTTTGAGACTCCATCACTTGATGAATATTTTTGTATGCCATCGGAGCCTCGTCCAATCCTGAACCGATTAATTCAACCCCCGCCTCTTTTAAAAACTTATTCACATGTCCGGGTAAAATTGTTTGTTTTGCTTTTGTTCTTGACATCAACCGACCGGCACCATGTGACGCGGAATTGATCGATTCTGCCAACCCCTTACCACGAACTATAAAGCCCGGTGTAGCCATGGAGCCTGGAATAATTCCCAGCACTCCTTTTCCTGCGGGCGTTGCTCCTTTACGGTGAACAATCAATTCTTTACCATGGGCATCTTTTTCTTTCCAGGCAAAATTGTGATGGTTCTCAATCATAGTTAATGGTGTTTCACGCAACCCTATTGCCATCCTTTCATGGATCTGATGATGACACGCAGAAGCATAGTCGCCCGCCAGATTCATAGCCAACCAATACTCTTGCCCAGCTTCAGTATTCAAATCGAGCCATGCGAGATGTTTTGCTTCTTGCGGAAGCTTACAAACATCCATTGCCACTTTTGTATAGTAACCTGCAATGTTTGCCCCTAGCCCGCGCGACCCTGAATGTGAAAGTACAGCGAGATATTGTCCAGGTGCAAGGTTGTGTTCATTCACGTGACTGGTAATCTCAACAATACCGAACTCCACAAAGTGATTTCCGCCACCGGAAGATCCAATCTGTGCAACCGCACGTTCTTTCAGGTCACGAACTATTTTGATGTCAGAGAATTCGCTTCGTGAGAATATCTCATGGTCTTTTGGTTTTTTGAAAGTCGCTCTGCCGAACATTGTATTAGTGACCAGCATTTTCTTTAATGCATCTTTCTTTTCCTCCAGCATGCTGGTTGAAAGGTTGTATAAGGTCATACACATACGGCAACCAATGTCCACTCCGACTCCATAGGGAATGACCGCATTATTTGTGGCCAACACTCCGCCAATAGGAAGTCCGTAGCCTTGGTGAGCATCAGGCATGAGCGCGCCAGCAACGGTGACGGGAAGCTTCATAGCTGTTTCCATTTGCCTTATTGCACCTTCTTCAATGGCTTCTGCTCCATAAATTTGATATGCTTGTGATTCTTGCTTCAATGGAATTGTTGAATCAAGTGGCATTAGTAATTCCTGCACCAATGGTAGCCATGCTTCGTTGTTTTCGAATGCTAATGGTAGTGTAAGAACTTCTTTCAGTAAGACAAGTTGCTCTTCAATAGTACGGTTGCTGAACTCTTTCTCTATTATGTTTAATGCAATACCTATCGCCTTGCTTTCTGAGAAGCCTATATTTTTAAGATCGTTACCGGTTAAGCTCATACATCTTTCTGATTGATGATCAAATGTCCACAGGAACTACGCAGTCTTTCTGCGTACTTGCAAAATATTTTAAATTATTTTCCCCTTTTATGAGCGAAAAGGGCATCCCTTCACAGAATGCCCTTTAAATTTGCTTACCTCGATCATTTTTTAGGCACAAAGATGTCCTTTAGCTGATCAATGATCTGGTTGCCACCTGACAACGAGATGCTGTTAATCTTGTCGGCAATCTTCTCCACGTACTCCATTTCCTTCAACTTGAAGAGCATGGAATTTTCCTCCATCAACTTAGCAGTATTTAACAAGCTTCTTGTTGAAGCTGTTTCTTCCCGCCTCATGATCACGTTGGCCTCAGCCTTCTTCTGAGCTACCAATACCTGGTTCATGATCTCTTTCATTTCACCAGGTAAAATGATATCCCTTACACCGCAATCTCTGATTTCAACGCCAAGGTTATGAGCTTTATCTTTTAAGGTTGCCAACACATAGGCAGAGATGGATTCTTTCTTCTCCAACAGTTCATCCAATGAAAGTGTACCGATGAATTCCCTCAATGCTAATTGCATCAGGATGTACAATTGCTTTTCGTAATCTTTGTTCTCAATCAAAGCTTTGATAATATCAATAACCTTGTACTGAGTATAAAAGTTAACTCTCAAAGCAGCTTTGTCCTTTGTCAGGATTTCCTGACCGGATACTTCCAGTTGCAATTGCCTCAAGTCTGCCTTCAACACTGAAATTACTACTGCGTTTTTCCAGAAATAATATACTCCAGTATCCAGCACTTTGGAAAATTTACCATCAATCAACAAAATTCCTTTCTCGTAGGATTCTACAGCATAGACTCTCACGTATGACAACACCTCCTTCCGCATAATTGTGTTCGTATCAATGCTTTCCGTAACCTCAATCTTGCTCAAGTCAGCTTTAGTGAATGAGAAGTTCGTCACGCCTTTCCAGTAAGTATATCTTCCGGCAAGCAAAACGTTCTTGAAGTTACCGTTCTCGTATTGCAATGCGATTTCATTATCCTGTACTTCGACTACTGTTAACATGCTGACCAACTGCTCGTCTCTTAAAAGGATGTTCAATTCGATCGAAGGATGGAAAGCCTTGGTCATATCATATAGGAACAAATCCTCATTTGGAAGTAACCAATAGACACCTTCTGTAACTACTCTTTTGTAGTTGCCACTTCTGAACACCAATCCAATTTTTCCGGTGTTAATTCTGATCCTTTTCATCGTTATAAAATTTAATCGTTAATAATTCATTTTTAAAAGAAAGCAGTTCGGGACACATCATCTTTCGAGAACGGAAGCTCAGTTGAGCAGGGTGGCATCGAAATAGTTTTCAGTAGGAATCCTTGGAGTTGAGACGAATTCAATCGACATCATTTCCAAGTATATCATTCTAAAAAGTAAGTGAACTTACTGTGCGGTATCCCTGCGCTTACAAGTTTTCAAAAGACTGATCTTTTGGTTACATCCATTCCCGAAGGCGATGGAATTGGCCTTAGACCTGACGCGCCCCAAACTACTTTCGGGGTAACTCTTTTTAGAAGGAGTCAACTTCGTTACATGGATTTACAGTCCATTGCTCTACCACTGAGTCTCAAACGTAAATTGAGAGCGGGATTCGAACCCGCGCGATCCTGTTGCTCTACCACTGAGCTATCCCAATAAATCGGGAGAAGGAATTGAACCTCCGACACACAGATTGGTGGAAAACAACATTGAGCTAAGCAGCATGTTATACCGAAGTCCGGCAGAACACTATGGCGCTATTTCGAAACGCTCATCAGGTCTTTGGCTTTCTGTTTTTCCCGCGCTTCAATCCAGACATAGTCTGGAAGAAGATTTTTATCCCGCTCTCGCGGAACTGTTTCAAAGAACAAATGTGGGGACGATAGGACTCGAACCTATTCATCCTTACGGAACCGGATTTACAGTCCGGCCCAACTCTCCAAACTTTGGCGCGTCCCCTTGTCTAACCCACTGGGAAGATCAACCTTAGTGTTGATCCCCCACTGAGTCATCCGTCTAATGACAAGTCAAAGGTGAATGGCAACTGCGCAGTCTTTTTGCGCAGTAAATTATTTTTGTGTTTTTTTATAAAAATATTTTCAAATGCCTGTCAATAGAAACGCCCTCATACGCTACCGCACAATTGATAACTGCCTCAAAAACAGGCAGCGGAGGTGGACTTTGGAGGATTTGATCGATGCCTGCTCAGAAGCTCTTTATGAGTATGAAGGCATAGACAAAGGGGTAAGCAGACGATCAGTTCAAATGGATATCCAATTAATGCGGAGCGACAAGTTGGGATACAACGCTCCAATTATAGTGTTGGAGAAGAAGTATTATATGTATGATGATCCCGACTACTCTATTACTAATATCCCCCTGACGGATCAGGACTTAAGTAAACTAACAGAGGTGGTCGAGATCCTTAGGCAATTTAAAGGATTCAGTCATTTTCAGGAGCTAAGTGGCATGGTGCAACGTCTTGAGAATAAAATTCACTCTGCAAAAACGAAACAGGAACCTGTTATAGATTTTGAGAAAAATGAAAATTTAAAAGGCCTTGAACATATCGAAGTTTTATATCAGGCCATCATAAAAAAGAAAGCAGTTGAATTCAGCTATCAATCCTTCAAGGCTCGCAGTGCCAATAGCTTTACATTTCACCCATACTATTTGAAAGAGTATCGCAACCGATATTTTGTGTTGGGTGTGAAGGACAAGAGCACTACTATCATGACCTTGGCTTTAGATAGAATTGTAACGATTCAAGATTCGCATGCCAAATATCGTCCCCCACACGGTTTTAATGTAACTGAATTTTTTAAGCACGTTATTGGTGTAACCGTCAACCAGGAAAGCACACCTGAGAAGGTGGTCTTGTTTGCGGACAACGAAACGGCACCCTACATTGTCACTAAACCATTGCATCATAGTCAAGAAATTGTAGAGACCCTTTCAAACGGAACTGTGTTCTCTATAACAGTGCAGTTAAACTTTGAACTTGAACGTGAGATACTGGGTTTCGGAGATAGGATAAAAGTAATCGCACCAGAACGTTTAAAGAGGCTAGTCAAAGAACAATTTGAAAACGCGCTTGATCTTTATCAATACGAGTTAAGCAATACTTCCTTACAAAGTATCCTGAAGAAAGTGGAGTACAAAGGTTTTGCTGTCCTAAATCATATTTATGGTAGGAAGGAGATAAATCTGATCAAAGGCACAATTCACAATTATCAAAAAAGCAATCCCCAAGAAGAACCACATGCTATCAGAAATGTTTTGGGAAAGATTCCATCGCTAGCAAAATTAATTTTTAATTCAAACCTTCAGACCGTTATAGGAAGGATGAACAGAAGCCTCTTCCTTACCAAGGCTATCTACTTTGATAAAACACCTGAAGCAAATTGGTACGTCACGTGGCATCAGGATATCACAATTAATGTAACAGATAAAATTGAAACCGATGGTTATTCTGGATGGACTAAAAAGCCTGAGGGTTATGCAGTGTGTCCACCGGAAGAGATTTTAAAAAATACAATTACTATTCGTATTCATCTTGATGATACCGATGATCAAAATGGTGCGCTTAAAGTTGTGCCGGGTTCGCATAACAAGAAGCTAACAAATTCAGAAATTCAGTTAATCACTCAGAATAGCATTCCATTCGCGTGTGATGTGGAAATGTGTGGAATTCACATCATGAAACCCCTGTTACTTCACTCTTCATCGAAAGCAGCAAGTCAGAAACACAGAAGAGTGCTGCATCTTGAGTTCAATACTATTGAATTGCCGAAGGTTTTAGCCTGGTCGGAGAAGCTATCCGTTGTAAAGTTAAAGGAGAGTGACCTAGAATTACATTTGTCACTCTCCTTCAAAACTGATTATTGTACACCTAAACCTTCTTCGAGTCTCAATTCACTTTGTCTTCTCATCTCTTCTTCAGCCTCATATAGGGGTTCAGTATCAAATAAATCCCAATAGAATGTATCATTGATACCAGCATCTTTAATGAAAACTTCTAAATCGAGTAAGCGCTTCAGAAACTCTTCTCTACCGATTAATTCAATATGGTGCTCAAGAAATTTATAAGTGTGGTAATGTCTAAAGCAGGCCTCAATATGAATCCTATCGTTCCACGCATAACACAGAGCATCCGCACCATTAATTTCTATATAGCGTTTTACTTTTAAACATGTGGCATCCAGGTAGTCCATTGAATCAAAACGAAAATTCTGGATCAGCTTTAAAACCGTCTTCGGCCTCTAGCTCCATAAGTAATTTGTCCAATTCTGGCTCAAGCTTTCTAATTTGTTTCTGAGCATCTGGGATTTTCTCTTGAAACACTTGGTAGTTAAGGATGTTGAAATCAATCCTGGAAATTTCAAATGCTTTTAGGATTTTGTTTAATGGATTAACCTTTCGCTCTGGCCCAATTTCATTTAGGACAGATTGAGCCGGTCTGACAATTCGATCATTTACAGAAACACGATGCCGCTGCACTGATAGAATTGCGCCGACAGGATCCCGACAAATTCGAGCAATGGCAAGAGGCATACCTGCGCCACGGCGAATATTTATCTGGAAAAAAATGAAGTCGTCATGAGTGTATTTAAGAAAGGTAAGAAGGCAAACGCATCAGGGCGTCCGAAGGGATCCGGTAACAAAGTGCTGCGAGCATTTCGAGAGTTGATAACAGAAAAAATCAGCCTCGACGACATCATCAAGGATCTCGAAAAGTGTAGCGCTCGTGACAGAGTTCAATTCAAAATCAGGTTACTGGAATTCGCTCAACCTCGAATGAGATCCATTGAGATTTCTGACATGCCTCTGCTCTCCGAACTACTTGCGATGACTCCGGAAGAACGCAAGTCAAGACTACTTGAATTGATGAAGCAACAACGCCATGGATAAGAAAAGTACTGAACTGGATTTACTCAAGGAGTTGATTGAACTCGATAAGCTTCAATGCCCAATGTTACTCGTGACTCAAAAGCAGCCTGATGGATCTATTGAGAGCAACTGCCCCAACAAAAACAGCATATGTTATTGCCGTGGAAAAGGACAAGTATTTGTAGTAAGCGTTCCGGACGGGATTTGAAAATCGATTAGTTAGAAATCCTAAGGCAGATGAAATTTCCGTTTATTGCTTGGATTTTAGCCTAATTGTTTGAATCTTTCAATTGGATAAGAGGGGTGGCACAAATTTGATCTGTTAGGTATTATATCATTCACCACCATAAATAGGCGTCCTAAATGGGCTTTTTTGAACGGTATGTAATTGGTAGAGAAAGCCGTTGGAAGTGGTTTGGCCTCACTGTTCTGGGTGGCTTCATACCTGTAATAACAACACTCATTTTTGCGGGCCCAACCGAACCTCGTGTAAAGATAGTTGACATTGTATTTCTTGGGCTAACAATGAATATTTCCAACTTAAATTTGGTAGGAGGGCTTAATTTTGAACTAAAGGATGTGATGGTGCTATTATCAATTACATTTATGGTTATTTTATGTCTTTGCTTGGGCAAGGTATACAGTAATGTCGAGCTGGTCTGGTGGTTGAAGTTTGGAATTTGGATGATAGCTCTTACCTCAGTTTGCATGAATTTTGAGGTAAACAATTTTGTTTTTAAGCACGTGATAAAGAAATAACTATGGCGTCTAAAATTTTTGATTTTACTCTGCTCTGCTTTACTTTCGGTTCGGCAATACTTGGGTTGTATTTTTCAATTAAACTAAGAATCACTTCAAGGAAAATGACTATGAAAATGCAAGAAAGCGCCGGACAGGATATGCCAACAAAAGAGATCCTGAATGTGTTGGCAACGGAAGACCAAGACATATTGAGAATATTTGAAGAGATGGAAAGAAAGGCTAGCGAAGATAATCCAGATTTCGTCACTAAAGTTGCAGCTTACAATGAAAATCAAGTGCTTATGAATGATTTTCAAGAGTATGTTATCAATGTCAACTATGTATCGGTCTCAAATTCAGATCACGTTATAATTTAAAATCGTTGTTGAACTAATATGCCATCCTGGGGCCACATTCTAAATGAGGTTAATCAGACACTTCAGAAAGGGGATCGAAACGCCTTCGATACCATTAGAAGAAAGTACATTTTAGAATTGCATAAAAAGACTGGACGCAATCTTATCGTCTATGCATCGAAATGGACGGCGGGAGATGCCACTCCAAACTTAGTTTCAATAAATGACGAGGACGTCCAAGGTTTTATGGAGGCCGTTCACGGCTTGAAGGGAAATGAATTGGATCTTATGCTTCACACTGGCGGCGGCTCGGCAGAAGCGACCGATGCGATAGTGTCATACCTAAGGCAAAAATTTACAGACATTAGGGTTATTATTCCTCAAGCTGCGATGTCCGCTGGGACAATGTTGGCTTGTGCTGCAGATGAAATAATAATGGGGAAACACTCATCTATAGGACCGATCGATCCCCAATTCATTCTTAATACCTCAACTGGTATACAAGCTGTTCCGGCCCATGCTATCCTGGAGCAATTTGAGAAAGCTCAAAAGGAAATCTCGGAAAACCCCAAGCTATTGAACTCTTGGCTTCCCATGCTTGGCCAATATGGCCCCGCATTAATAATTCGCTGCAAGAATCAAATTCAATTTGCTAAGCAGACCGTTGAAAATTGGCTGAAGCTTTACATGTTAAAGGATGACCAAGCGAAAGCGTTAACAATCGCAGACTATTTGTCAAACCATGATAATTTTAAAACTCACGGAAAACATATCAACATAATTGACGCTAAGAACTTAGGTTTTAAGGTACTTGAATTGGAGAAAGATCAGGACCTTCAGGATAAGGTTCTCTCGGCATTTCACGCCACTATGATAACTCTAAACACAGCAGCTGTAAAAATCATCTGCAACCATAACGGTCATGCCTTTGTAAAGCAGCAACAAGTAATTAAGGCTCCGGTTCCGATCAAGCAATAACATGGGCAATCGCTTTTGTGATTATTGATATTCTACTGATAATTCATTTGGCCACAACTCAGCTACAATACTTCCAACTCTACCCATACCGCTACCTATTGCAAAATAAAAAAGCTATCCAATTGCTTAACAACTGGATAGCTATCTTAAATGTGATCCCGCTGGTTACCGAGATCACATCGTTAGATTACTCAATATCAATATGTTAAAATCAGAGGTCCAAAAAAAATCTGAGGTTAGGTCACATACTATTTGATTTTGTTTGCACGCTTTTGAAGAACGAGTTATGCAAGGTAGTAAAATATCCGATCACGTTGTGAATGGTTCCCTCAACAGATCATCGTCATGTGCTAAATACACCTAACCGCACGGCACACAAATACAAAACCAGATTGAAAATTCTGTGCAGATTTTAAGGGGCTAAGACACTTATAAAATCTAAAGCATCTCAAGTCCTTTTTTCTTAAAGGTTTTTTGCAATTCAAGTATTTCTGACCTACTCATTTCAATCTGCTTAATTTTAAACTTCCCTTGGATTCCCGCGGGAACTTTTGCCAATGTATATGTATACACAATAAGCGTATCTTCCTTAACGGTATAAAAAATCGAAGTCCCTGTAGAAGGATAAATGAGTCTACAGCTGAAGAAGGTTCATGATTTTCAATTGATGAGTTTGTAATAGCTGTAACAAGTGCCGGTAATCGGCCGTTATGAACGTGATGAGATGAAGCCGCTATTGAAGTGGCTGCAAACATGGCCGAGCTCTTAGATGATTATTCCGGAGTGATTGACCCACCGATTCTGGTAATTACTTGACCCGCCCAGAAGGCGTTGTGATTTGATACGTCAAAGTTATTGTTTTTCTGGAGATGTTTTGGTTGATCTTTTTCTTAGTGATTCGCCTTTGAGTTCAAAGCGGTTAGCGTTAGCCATAAGTCGGTCCATGATGGCGTCTGCCAACGTGGGTTCAGCAATGTATTGGTGCCATTTGGCAATGGGCAACTGGGAGGCTATCATTAATGATTTCTTGTGATATCTGTCTTCAAGGATCTGCAGTAAAGCGAGCCTGGTGTTCTGGTCCATTGGAGCAAGACCAAAGTCATCCAGGATAAGCAAGCTAACTTTTTCAAGTTGATTAAGGAGTTTTACAAAAGACCCATCAAGCTTAGCCACCATAATCTTTTCAGTAAAACGATTCAGATTCAGGTACAGAGTTTTGTATCCCATTACACAAGCCTGATGTCCTAAGGCACAAGCCAAAAAACTCTTTCCCGATCCTGTCGCTCCAGTGATAAGAATATTCTCAGCGCGATCCAGGAACGAGCAATCAGCTAATTGAGCCAATTGCTCCTTGGGTAAATTGCGTGTAGCACTGCATAATACTTCTTCTAACACAGCAGCATAGCGTAGTTTACTTAGCTTAAGAAACATGGTCGTCTTGTACTGCGTTCGATTTTGTCTTTCCGCTTCAGTGAGCTGAGCAATGAGCGCGTGTGCTTCAGGGTGCTTGTTCACCGGTAATTGTAAAATTGATTCATAACTTCTTGCCATCCCAGATAATTTGAGATCCTGCAATTGTTCTAAAGTAGCTGTTGTGTTCATATTGTTTATGTGATTAAGTTCAGAGATAGGCCTGTGGGCCACGAAGCTGATCATGTGAAGGAATAGAAGCTTGTTGATCGTTGGGAGTAGATTTGTCCAGACCGTTTTTCAATATGCTGGCCACCATCCCATAATTAACTGAGCGTGCCGATAATGCTCTCTGACAAGCAGCTTCCAGACGTACATTGCCATACTGTTTTCCAAGGCGGAGAATGCCCAGACAGCTCGTGTAGGATTGCTCGTGAAAGATCTTGGCCTTTAAAATTCTTGCGATCGCTTCACTGACATTTACACCGATGAGTTTGGCTTCCGATAAAAAGTACTCATCATTCCATCCTCGTTGTTTTGTAACATGCTGATGATTGGATGGCATATGACCACCCGTAGTCGTGTAGCCATTCTTTTTGTAGCTACGGCCATGCAATGCTATTCGTTTAAGGTCATCATAAATCTCAACGTACTCACTTGTATAGATAACCTTAACCCGTTTGCCAATGAGGGTATAAGGCACGCTGTATTGATGGCGGTCCTGACCAACTATTACGTGATAGTTTCTCTGGACTTTACTGTACGTTACGTGCTTGATCTCATAAGGTCTGGTGGGTAACTCCTTTAGTGTTGGAAGTTCATCGTTCAGGAATAATTCAATGCGACTTCCTTGCTTTACTTTAAATGGTCTTGCATTAAACTGTGTTATCTGCCGACGTATTGCTTCATTGAGTTGTTCAAGGTTATGGAAGGTGATATGCCGCAACGGAGCGTAAATATGTTTGTAGGTTAGATCAACAGCTTTTTCAACACTTGCTTTATCGCGTGGCTTTTTCACACGTGCGGCCATGATAGTGGTTCCGTAATGAGCGGCCATGAACTCCATGGCTTCAGTAAAGGTGGGTTCATATCGATTTGCTTTGACAACGGCGGTACGCATGTTATCACATTTGATGCTTTGAGGAACACCACCAATAAACTCCAGGCCATGCCTGAGTCCGGTAATAAAATCCTCTTGCCGCTGCGAGGTGAGCGCCTCTACGTATACGTAATGACTGTAAGGGAGCACGCAGACCAATACCTCACACAAGATCAACTCACCAGTACTGACATCGACATAGCCGAGCTTATCTCCAGCAAAATCAACTTGTAATTGCTCTCCTGGAACATGAGAAAAATGCATGACTGCATTTTCTGTTTTCATGTGACGGGAAAGATGTTCGCAGAACTGAGAGTAAGAATAACCGTCTAGCGCTTCTCTACGGTATTCTTGCCATAATAGATAGCGCGTAACACCGCGCTTTCGAAGCTCTGCGCCAAAATATTCTATGCGCGCTTGAAAATAACTATGGCGTTCATCAATGGGTCTTCCTGACGGATTGCGTTCTATGTCTTCAACATAAACGATTGGAGTTAATGCCTTATCATCTAAAGCCATCAACTCCGTAAACGACATTCCGCATAACGATATCCTACGGACATATTCACGGATAGTATTGCGCGAAAGACCAGTCAACCGAACTGTCTCGCGAATGCTGCGATCCTGGCTTTGTAATTCAATGATTCTTCTGATCTGATGCATGCTTAGTAATGACATGGATTTCGCTTAAGGTTTAGACCTAAAGCGAAGCCGGTTTTGCATCAAATCCTAACTCCCCTTGGGTGGGTCAAGTAATTACCGGAATCCGTGACCACCACTTAATTGAGGTGGGTCAAATGATTACCGGAATAGGTGGGTCAGGTAATTACCGGAATCGGTGGGTCAGACAATTACCGGAAAACCCGGGTGAAATAATTACCGGAATAGGTGGGTCAATGGGGTCCGGAATATTCACTTAGATGTGTCCCTCGACTTCCTGGTAGGGAAAACAGATTTATTGATCGATAGCAAAATCTTAAACCGTATCTCTGAGATTCAGAAGCTCACCGCGATGAACAGAGAACTGTATTCTCCCTGCTCGATGCTTTTTTATGGGATACTAAAACCCGCAAGGCCTACGCTTCTTAATTTTTGCAAAGGCTGTTGTTTATAGTATTTAAAATTAATTCTCATTCTTCTGGGATTGATTTTAACATTATGTTTTTTGTTAAACGGGCGATCTACCAAAACTAAAAAATACGAAGGCCGCTAAAAAAATTGCTGATGCTTGTGAGGTCTCTCTCTTGATTACCTGGTGGGTGAAGGTTTTAATTCCACTTTTGATAAAGCTACCGAGAAGCGTTTGCAGGATATGCAAAGACTATTTTCCGAAGAAAGGTTGCACGTCCATGCGATGCTCGATGCATTCCTGCTTAAAGCGAACATTCAAAAAAATCTTGTGGAAAAAAAAATTAACCGAGATCACCACAACCTTTCTCCATCACCATTCAACGCCACAGAATCATGGATGTCTACAAAGACAAACTTTACGTCATTCCTGACTTTGGAAGGTTCCTCTTCGGTATAAATTAATGATTTGAACCGCGCTTCATCACTGTGATAATTCAAAAGGACCTCGCCGTTTGATTCATTGCCAACTTCCACCTGAGATTTAGTCCTAAAGACAATTGTATTTGGTAATCCTGATAATAAAAAAAGGTTAACCACTGCCGTATTTCAGTTTTAAGATAAGCCGTATTTGGCTTCGTTAGACCATAGTAGCGGCCCGGAATAATCAGACATTTGTTTCCGTATCTCTTCCAAACCGTCACCCAATTATCTCCCCCAATGCGGATGAATTTTCGGGACTGTTCATACCAGAAAGCAAGCAGACATATACAAATAATAGTAACAATAATCTTTTCATATTCAATTACCTCTATCTTGGTGGGAAAGGTATAACAGGATTCATCAAAGCTTTCCCTGGGTGCTGACGTTCAAAAACTGTCCTTCCTGAATTGTAACCAACTCTGGCGACCCATCTGGTGACCCAAGAGGTTGGGTCACCAGGTAATTCCTTACTACACAGCAATCAATTCAAGCTGATCGAGCTGTCCCTGAAGGTGGCGCTTCACTTTGGCGCGTATCGCTCCGATGTTATCCCAGTAAAGAATTTTATAGCTGAAGCCACGGTTGGCATATCCGCCCGATTGCCGGATGTATTCCAGCTGCAGCAGGTCACTCAGGTACCGCTGCAGCTGGCTCTTGCTCACGTGCAGCATATGCCTCACTTCGCGCTGGCTAAACTCATAGCTCTCGTGGTGGGCCGTGGCTTTCGTCTTCACATAAGTCTTTAATCGCTCATAGAACTGCCTTAAGCTGCCGTCCAGTTCATCTACCTTTGAGAGGATCGATTCGAACATGATTTCCGCGGCGATCTGCAGATCCTCCTTTTCACTGATCAGTCTGCCTTGCGCGTCGGTCTTCCTTGATATTGATGAAGCAACGTGATCTGTTTCACAAAAGCCTGATACAGTCCGTTAAGCCTTCTGATCTTATGCGCTTCGGAGGGAAGGTTCACTTTGTCTGCATACGGATTGATCACATTGCAGGGCTTTAAAAGCCTGATGCAGTGTTGTAAAAATTCAGTGATCTGTACTTCACGTTTTTCATCGATCTGTCCGGCTGACTTCTTGTTTTGATATTGGATGATCTTGATCGTTTGCTCCTGGCTCTCATCCACAGCAATCAAAAAGCAGCGGCTCATGTTGTCTTCGTAGATTTCGCCCTTTGTTGTACAGGCCATACTTGCAATCGGGCCATAAACAATACGCTCGTAGGCATTCACATTTCCATTCTCATCTTTGCTTGACGTACTGCTAATGATTACTCCCTTACTTTGTAATTCTCTAAAGGCAAGCTGCGCTTCTTCTTTCATCCCGTCCAGGTCCTCGATGCAGATCAGCTGATGGCTCAGGTCATACATGCCGTAGTTATACAAACTGCCTTCCGTCACGCGTGTAAAATTCTTCCTGCCTTCTTTCGGGATAAAGTTGCTGACCTTGGCAAGCAAGTGTGTCTTGCCGGATCCACTGCTGCCCTGGATCAGCGCATGCAATGTTTCCGGCATTTTGTAGCTTGAGGCGATACCAAACAAAAAGATACGGTTGGTTTCTTCTCCTACCACGCCGGCCTGGCCGATCAGGTCATTCAATCTTTTGATGAGATTCGGTTTGCTTAAGAACTCTTTGCATTTGATCTCAACATGCGGCGGGATTTGAAGCGTGGCTGCTTTCGATTTATCGAGTGCATTCTTGGAAGATGTTAATTCACGGTGATGTTCAAGCAAACTCGTAAGCTCTTCTAAATCCAGTTGCACCATGTCTGCTCGAAGATCCAGTTTATCGCTTGCATCACGGCTCAGTTTCTCAACCTGTTTGTCTTCGTACAGATCCACCTTACTGCGGCTCTTCCTGCCATTCAGTGGATGCTCTATGTCCAGGCTCACGCGTAATGCATCAAAGTTTCCCTGAAGTGATCCCTTGATGTAGTAATTCGCCGTAACGGTTCGGTAAAAGATACGGTGGGACTGGATATCAAGAGCCGTTGATTTATCGGAAGCTTTGGTCGCAGTGGTGTTGTCGGGTTGAGATTGAGTATTCGCCGGTTGTTCTTTAGAAGCCGTTGAAGTGGGCTCTGCCTGAGAGTATATTTTCTTTTCAATTGAAAAAAGAATATCTCTTGATTGAAGCAGGTGCGCGAAGATATCTTCGTTATGTGATTGAGTCAGGCTATTCACGTCTTCTCCTTCCGGAGTGTTTACCTGGCTAATGATGATTTCGTTTCTGATCTCATGGAGTTTGGTAGATAATTTCTTTGCTCCTTCTCTCCCTGCTTCATCTCCATCAAAGAAGATTACTACTTCTTCAAGATGTTTCAGTTCTTTGATCACCTGCTCATGTTCTATAGTAAATCCATTGGTGCCATAGCAGGCAAGGACGGTGTATTCGCTGGTAATTCCTGCTTGTTGATGCAATGTCGCCGCATCAATGATTGATTCCGTTAAGATCAGCTTCTTTGTCTCTGCCATCGGATACCTGGGTACAGGCCTTGATGGCCACCAGGTAAGTAATAATGCTTGCCTATTGCATCATCAATAATATTTCGGCCATGGATACTCACCGGTTGCCCTTGTGCATTTTCCAGAGCGAACACCATAGAGTTCTTAAAGCGATTTCCATATCCATCACGTGATTTGCTGATCAGGGCAATGGCCAGTGCGCTTGCCTTGTAGTGATCGTTCCATCCCACAGGAACCTTCTCACCGCTAAAGCCAATCTTCAATCGCTCCCAGTCAAGACCTCGCCCTTCAGCATAGCGTTTCGCGCGATCGCTCTTCGTGATGGCGTATGAACTCGATCACATCGCCCGCGCCAGCCTTGCAGTTCGAGGAGAAGCAGCAGAACGTGTTAGTCGCAGGGTAGATCTGAAGGCTTGGTGTTTTATCGTTTATGGAAGGGGCAGCATAGCATGTTGTTCTTATCGGACTGCAGTCCGTAATGGTCAAGAACCTGCGTAATGCTCAGCCGCGATTTAATCTCAGCAATCTCCATAGAGGTCACGTTTAAGGTAAATACACCGCTGATGGTCTGTCATAGAAAAAATATTTTATAGCACCTATTGGTACCAAAAGTACTTTATCTATTCTTTCTAGGCAAGACCTATGTGGTTTGTTTAGTACTTATCAGTGGCATAAATTTACGTAATCCCCATTTTTAGAGTACTTAAAGCACTTTTTTATGACTTTCGGAGAGCGAATAACCCTGCTGCGCAAGCAACTCAAGTGGTCCCAGGATGAACTGGCAAAGAAGGTAGGCACCTCAGCACCTATCATCGGCCGATATGAGCGTAATGAGATAAAGCCCTCCATTGAGATCGCTAAAAAGATCGCCGATGAATTAAGTGTCACCGTAGATTATTTGCTGGGCGGAACCGATAAGATGGTGCTCGACAAAAAGCTTGTCCGGCGCATGGAGGACATTGACGCGCTGCCCGAAAAAGAGAAGGATAAAATATTCGACTACATCGATCTGGTAATTCGCGACATCAAAATCAAAAAAGCGCACGCCTCGTAAATCCCTCCATGAACGTTTCAAGCAAGACTATATCACCTGCCGCAATCAATGCGCTTAAAGATACTCTTACGAATATCTATTGGACGAAAGACGATTTAAAAAGATTTGTCTACAACACCATTACTAACAAAGCGATTGTTAATACCATCGACTGGGCTAATCTAAAAAAATATGAGAGTGCTTCGGCTCTCATTGATCGCATGTGCTCTCGTCAGGATATCTACAAGAATGACCTCTTCGCTCTATTTGAACAAGCAGTTAACTTCAACGACTTTTCGCACCTAAAACGCTGGGAAGATGCTGACCTGAAAATTCAACGCGCGAAAGATGCGGTTGAAGCGCTGCGTAAACAAGCAAAGGGTTACTTTGACGTGGTCGAAGAAAAAAAGAAAACGGAAGAGCGTAAAAAAGTAGTCCAGGAAAAAGTTAAAAACACCACTGCCCTTAAAACCAAGCTGGATGAACTGAACCAAAAGTTTATGGACATCGCCATTTCTTCCGATCCGCAAAAGCGCGGCTATGGTCTGGAAAAACTTTTGAACGAACTGTTCACTCTCTTTGATCTTGATCCAAAGGCCTCCTTTAAAATCACCGGCGAACAAATTGATGGGGCATTCACTTTCAAGGATGACGACTTTCTCCTGGAAGCCAGGTGGGTGAAGCAACCCATTAACGCATCCGACCTATACAGCTTTGCTGGTAAGATCAACGGCAAAAGAAAAAATACGCTCGGACTATTCGTATCGATGGATGGTTTCTCAACGGAGTGTTTGCAAACTACGAGCTCGGATCTTCGGTGCCTGATCCTAATGGATGGCATGGACTTAAACGCCATACTCACTGATCGCATTACGCTGGATGATCTCCTTTACAGAAAAAGGCGCCATGCTTCCGAGACTGGCAACATCTACCTTAATGTGAACAAAATCCTGGTGGCATAAAGCCCACGCGCAGGGCTGGGCTTCTTTATAAATATTCTGTGACTTGTTTACCATTCCCATAATCAAGGCTGTAAATTGCTTTCTTGACTTTTCGCCATTTCCTTATCATCCAAAATCTTTCCTTATCAAAAGGTTTTTTATCGTACACTAACGTCCATTCCAAAAAATCATTGTTCCATGCTACTGGCACGCCATGAAAAACGAGATCATTACCGTTTATTTTAAAATGTAAAATAACCTTCCTATTAAATAACTTTTTTGGAACGCCAATCACATTTGATTCAGACCGAAGAAAAAGCGTATCGGTCTGATCAACAATAATCAACATCAATTCTCGAATAGGTTCTGCTATGCCTTCCGGCTCAAACACAATCTTAACTGACATGTCTTGACCACACACAGTAAATGGCGTTATACTTAATAAGGTGCAAAAAAGTAAAGACTTCATTTGTTTCCTATTGATCTAAATTGACTAAGTGGAAAAGTCGCAATCGGTTTGGTTGAAGTACCATTGTAAATATATACTCTCCCGTTACCAGCTCCGAGCACATAAGAATTTCCTGAATAGCTCTTAGCCTCATTGTAATCAGTGGGTGACGTGGGTGCTTGATTGAAAGTGCCTCTAGACCCGATAGTATTCGGTCCAGGTGATCTTGTGCCCGCAGGATGAACATGGAACGATCCGGTTTCAGTTTCTAAATTATTTTTTAGATGGATCTGCTGCCTCGCCAGGCGTTACCGTAGCCATACCTGCTTCTAATGGATCTGTCTTTGCGCCAGGTTTCGCAGGCACAACCGTATCATCACCTTCATAAGTCTTTCCATACACTCCACCTTCTTCATGAAATCCACCTTCATCGTCATCGCCTCTAAACTCATCTGTTCGTTTATCGTTACGGCTATTCGATCGATCCGGAATGGATTGTTTGGCAGCGCGAAAAATGGTGGTCAATGATAAACGAAATAAAGTA
>JBDSKX010000201.1:0-13324 GCA_039916665.1 Chryseolinea sp.
AAGAGATATTGATGGTGATGGAAAAGTTGAAATTGCCGTTGGTGCTCAATGGAATCCCGGAGAGACTTCTGATACTTTGAAATCGGGGTCTGTACATTACCTTGTTCGTCCTTCTGACCCTACAAAATTATGGACGCCTCTCGAGCTCCATCATGAGCCGACAATTCATAGAATGAAATGGGTAATGGTTTCAAAAGACAGGTTTCAACTTGTTGTTGTACCATTGCATGGCAGAGGAAACAAAGATGGTAATGGTAAGGGCGTAAAGATATTCTCTTATGAAAGACCAAAGGATCCAAAATCAAAGTGGAAACTTCAGTTGATCGATTCGACAATGCATCTCACGCATAATCTTGAAGTCGTTAAAGATGGCGATCATGAAATAATCTATGTTGCGGGTAAAGAAGGGATACGGGCACACGCGTTTAATGGAGCTAGATGGTTGCCCCAGACAGACTGGATTGTAAAGGGTTCTCCTGTAGGCGAGGTTAGAACAGGCGGCGGTTTAAGTGGACATACTCTTGTTACGGCCATTCAGCCAATGCATGGCAATTCGCTCACTATTTATGGTGCGAGCAGGAGCATGGATCAGATAACGATAGCGGCGGATTTAAATCAGGGTCATGCTTTGGCCATAGGAGGTCTGGAAGGAACGGCCGGTATGTTGATTGTAGCCGGATGGCGCGAGCCGGATAAGGAGGGAAAAGTTGGCATCAAGATCTATAAGCCCGCCGATGTCGATTACACGAGGTGGGAAGCATCATGGGTTGATGAGAACGGTATGGCTTGTGAAGATCTTCAACTTGCGGACTTAAACAACGATGGCAAACTGGATATCATTGCTTCAGGCAGATCGACACACAATCTCAAGATCTATTGGAATAGGTATTAATTGGGAGTTGAAATGTTGAATCCAGATCATTTAACATTGAAACTTCCTGGTTTAGTATCTTGTAAGTTCCGGCTTCACTTCGTCGATGTACCCCAGAATACCACCTTTCAGATTGTAAAGATTTTCAAATCCGAATTTCTCTTCCAATTCGCGTATAGCCTTACCGCTGCGATTGCCTGTTTTGCACTGAACTACCACTTTCTTTTGCCGGTTAATTTTATCAACATTTTGGACTACTGTGCCAAGCGGAATGAGTTCAGCGCCAATGTTGCATATCTCATACTCGAAGGGCTCGCGAACGTCAATGATCTGATAATCTTCTCCCGACGTTTCCCAGGAATGAAGTTGTAATGCGTCGATTTCCTTTATTTTTTTCTCAACCGCTTTCACACCACAGAATTGTTCGTAGTCGATCAGTTCTTTGATAGAAGGATTAGTCCCATTCAAGGGGTTCGAGGGATTACGTCTTATCTTAAATGTTCTGGATTCAAAGGTTAGTGCGTCAAAGTTAAAGAACCTTCCACTCAAGACATCTCCGACACCGGTCACTACTTTGATAACTTCTAGTGCCTGGAGGCTTCCAATGATTCCTGGCAATACACCGAGTACGCCGCCTTCAGCGCAACTTGGTACCAAACCGGGCGGGGGAGGAGTTGCATATAGGTCACGGTAATTTGGTCCGGGTATTCCATTCTTATCCGTATAATTGAACACGGATACCTGTCCTTCAAATTGAAATATCGATGCATATACGTTTACCTTTCCAAGTAGCACGCATGCGTCGTTCACAAGATAACGGGTCGGAAAGTTATCGGTTCCATCCGCTACAACATCATATTGTCTGATCAGATCCAAGGCATTCTTGGAAGTCAGTTGCATATTGTATAGGTCAATAATGATGTGAGGATTAAGAGACTTGAGCCGATCTTTTGCGGCTTCCACCTTTGGTTTCCCCACAGATTCAACCCCAAATAGAACCTGCCGCTGTAGATTACTGTCGTCGACAACATCAAAGTCTACGATGCCTATGGTGCCAACGCCTGCAGCAGCGAGATACAGCAGCATCGGACTTCCCAATCCGCCGGAGCCAATCACCAGGACTTTGGATGCCTTCAGTTTTTGCTGGGCCTCCATCCCGAATTCGGGTATAATGATGTGGCGGTTGTATCGGGAGAGTTCTTCTTTAGAAAATCTGATATCCTTGTGATCCATAAAAAAATGTTTATTCAACTCCTCCCGCAATTGCCGGTACAATGCTGACGATCGTGTTGCCTTTAACCTGAGTATTTTCTTGTTGAAGGTTTCTTATATCATCGTCATCGACAAATATGTTGATGAAATTTGGAATCTTTCCGTCTGCGTTAACAAGGTGTCTTTTCAATTCTGGAAATTCTACTGTTAAGGCATCGATAATTTCTTTTACACTATTGCCTTGAATTTCAAGTTTGGCAGTATTCTTCGTAAACTTCCTTAGTGGCGTTGGAATAAAAACAGTGGCCATCCTTACTTATGTTATAGTTTGATTAATGAGTTCCTCAATAAAATTACGATTTGAATCAAGTCTCCATGATTTTATGTCATGGAACTTACTATTCACCAGAGATAGAATTATGTAACTGAAATGAGGTTGGGC
This sequence comes from Chryseolinea sp., assembly GCA_039916665.1. Lineage (GTDB taxonomy): Bacteria > Bacteroidota > Bacteroidia > Cytophagales > Cyclobacteriaceae > Chryseolinea. Next base: position 2,526 of record JBDSKX010000201.1, read on the forward strand.
AGCGCGTTGGTCATGTTCCGAAGGTATGGCTGGATGATTCGGATGAGAGTGGTAAATACCTATTAATTCAAATGAATTTTCATCTGCATAATTCTCGACCTTCAAATACTCAAGGGGCTCAATCGAAAATTGCTTTTCCTTATTCAAAGTTGCGGCGTTGCGCGCTGGCACCACTTCGGCAACAGTTCGGGTTTCCCCATCATGACCAAGAAGAAATCCGCAACATTCTTCTGTCAGGGACTCCGCGTGCGCGATCATTTTATGGATCAATGCCTGTTTGATAAACAATGGTTGATGAGTAGGCACGCGATTCAGACTTTTTGATAAAGAAGTCTTTCCACCTGGCTGTAGTATTCACTTCGCTCAAGGGACTCAAACATCATCGGGATAATTTCCCCATAGTCAGACATTTTCGCTTTCTCTATCTCCAGGTATCTCTGTTGAAGACCCCAATTAAGGATGTTGACGGTATCATGCTTATCCACATGATTTAACGAATCGCGCACAAGTGCCTTAATGCCGGCGATCAACGAAGTCTTTGAATCGTGTTCAGAGGTCGCACTACAAATACGATCCAGTGCTTTCGTTAAGATATTTTCATTAACGGGTGCTATATGCGAAATAATGATATCGTTATCCTGATTGTACCTGCGATATCGTTGCTCATACACATTGATGAGGAGATTAAGTTCCTGAGGATTTGACCAATCCATTTGCCCACGAAAAAATTTCTCGGTGTAACCTACGGGATTCCCCATGAAGATGACCGGAATTGATTTTGATGCCCGCTTGATGTAGTACAAAGCCATTTCAAGACTTTCAACAGGCCATTCAAGATTTCTTACAAGTAAGAAATTACATTGTTTATCTTCAGCATAGACCAGCGTATTGAGCATCAGGTATGCCGCTTCCGTAACATTCTGTGCAGTAACAAATTTACCCGGGCAGTGTACTGCGATAAAGTCATCGTGGTCGCATTCATCCATCAGCTGTTGATTCATCAGGCTATTGTCAAGTATGTGCGTAAAGCGGACCATACAATATCTGACGGTGGACTTGCGCGCATAGACGTCGAGTATAAACTCACACATCTTTTTCGTTCCTGCGTATACTTCCTGGGTGAAGTAGCGACTTGCTTTTCCTGTCGATGAGAATACGCATTGCTTGACAGTACCTGACTCCTCGCACGCTTTGACAATATTCAGAGTCCCTATGACATTAGAGCTTACTGTTTCATAGATATGCAATTCAGCATAGCCGGGGTCACGTTGTGCAGCGGTATGGAAAACAAACTCCGGTTTATACTTTTTAAATATGGTTGTAACGGCTGAGAAATCGCGGACATCGCATTTCACATATATTACGTTGGAAGCGATTGCTCTTGCTGGCGGGGAAGCGATGTCGAGCACTACGATCGTGTCAAGTTCAAAAGAAAGAAGTTCCTGTAGTAATGTTGAACCGACGCAACCGAGTCCTCCTGTAACAATACAGGTCTTATTTTTGAGTTCTCGTTTTATCTGATCCACTGGTAGACTGAGTTTCCTCAGCCTGGTTGGGTTAAATGGATCTTCATCTAATCTTCCTTGCTGATCGTACAATTGGATGAGTTGCTGCGTCAAATTATTTAACGCAGTATATGAGTCGCGCTGACCGACACTTGGCGATAATTGCCAAACACGTTTGTAGATTTCCTCTATCATCTCGTTACGACTTCATTAGTCTATGGACATCATTGCAAAAAGTAAACTGCGCAATCATGATGAATCAATTGCATCAACTTTGTTGTAAAGGCAATCACGGCATTATTGCAGAACATCAAAAGTGCTAAACAAAGGGTAGTTATTTGATGACATTGGTCATCGACCCGCGTGATTTCCGTCACATTGTACCAATTCGAATTGTTGGGCTCTAGGCTAAATTTGAGAGAGGCGTCCAGCCGTCAGAACAATTTTGTCGACCTGATAAAAACTAAAGAACCAAAGTGTTTTACGTTTTAATTTATCAAATACTCTAAAAATGAATTCTGCCTAGGAATTTGCGAGTAACCGAAAAATCATTATTACAAACTTAAAGAAATTGTTTCCAGCCAACAACATGGTGTAATGTTTTACACGAATGGAGCATGTTGCAACAATTAAGTTTATCAATTTAGTTAACCAAATTGGCATCGAATCACGCTTAAAAGCTATATTCCAGAATTAACTCGGTCAATGCGCTTCACCCGTATAATTTCACTTGTCGTCTTATTTAAACTTTTTGTCGGCTCGTTTCCTCATCCACCGGAATCCGCGTGGATCCGGATCAATCTTATAGGTTACAAACCTTCTGCAATCAAGGTAGCAGTCTGGTGCGGAAAGAAAGATTCAAAAATATCGACTTTTGATATCGTGGACATGTCCACAAGCAAAGTTGTTTACTCGAACAAAATTGGAAAAGCCTTTGGCGCTTATGGTCCTTTCACGTACACCTATCGGTTAGACTTCACACAATTTAGCACCAGAGGAATATATTTTATCAGGACGGGCGATGTGCGTTCCCCCACTTTTCGAATTGATGAAGCGGTGTACAAGGGTACCGCAGACTTCAGTTTAAGATACATGCGACAACAACGGAGCAAGTACAATCCTTTTTTAAGGGATTCGTGTCACACTTCAGACGGCTATACTATGGATGGCCCAATGCCAGATAGCACACACGTTGATGTTAGTGGCGGGTGGCATGACGCTACAGACTATTTGCAATACTCAATGACGTCGGCTAATGCAACGTACCATCTGCTTGCTGCCTATCGAGATTTTCCCGGAGTATTCGGTGATGGTTTTCGCGACAATGGTTTAGAAGGGTCCAACGGTACGACTGATGTAATGGATGAAGCAAGGTGGGGATTACAATGGTTGATGAAGATGCATCCTAATTCTGAATGGATGTTCAATCAGCTTGCTGACGACAGAGACCATACAGGATTTAGACTGCCGAACAAGGATACCGCAAGCTATGGAAATGGACGCCAGCGACCTGTTTATTTTGTGACGGGAAAAGTGCAGGGACTCGGAAAATATAAAAATCGTACGACGGGTACTTCATCGACGGCAGGCAAGTTCTCTAGCGCGTTTGCGCTCGGATCCGAACTGTATAAAAACAATGACGCCGATTTTTCGTCACAGTTGAGATCGAAAGCGCTGTCGGCATACAACTTTGGTCTTCGAATTCCGGGGAACACACAGACCGCTTGCTACGTCTCGCCTTATTTCTACGAAGAAGATAATTGGGTTGATGACATGGAGCTCGCATCTGCAAAGCTCTATGGGATAACAGGTAGTAAGTCATATTATGACGCATCAATTGAGTACGCGAGAAAGGAGCAACAAACACCATGGTTGGGCAAAGACACTGCAAGCCACTATCAATGGTATCCCTTTATTAATATTGGTCACTATGAACTTGCCTCGCTTTCAAGTGGGGCGCAGAAGGCCGAACTCATTTCATATTACAAACGCGGCATCGAAATGGTGTACAATAAAGCTTCACAAAATGCATTCTTAAGAGGTGTGCCATTCATTTGGTGCAGCAATAATTTGCAGACCGCCTTTGCGATACAATGTTACTGGTATCGGGTGCTTAGCGGTGATCAGACTTACGCTGAACTTGAACAAGCAACGTTCGACTTTTTACTGGGGTGCAACCCCTGGGGTACAAGCATGATTGTTGGGTTGCCAGAAAATGGCGACTTTCCTGATGACCCTCACTCATCGTTCAACTTTCTGAATGGATACCAGACCTTGGGTGCGTTGGTTGACGGCCCCGTATATGGAAGTATATACAAGAAGCAACTTGGTGTGAGTATTGCGCACGGAGATGAGTATGCTGAATTCCAAAGTCCTCATGTAGTTTATCATGACGACTACGCGGATTATGTCACAAATGAGCCAACTATGGATGGAACAGCGAGTCTCGTGTATCTTCTTGCCGCAAAAGAGAACGAAAGTCCCGTTACGATTGATCATGGAGCCATCACGCGAGGTGATCAGACATCAAAGAAATTAGCCATTGTATTTACAGGTGACAGCTTCGGCGATGGTGGAGATTTCATTCTGAAGTCCTTAAAAAATGAGCATGTAAAAGCATCATTTTTTCTAACTGGTAATTTCTACCGTAATTCATCATTTGCGCCTTTGATTAAACGGCTTGTAAAGGATCACCATTATCTGGGAGCGCATAGTGATCAGCATTTATTGTATTGTTCATGGACCGATCGCGATAGTACATTGGTTTCAAAGAAACGCTTCACAAGTGATCTTGAGGCTAACTACAGGATAATGAAGACGTATGGAATCGAAAAATCGGCTGCGAAATATTTTCTTCCCCCTTATGAATGGTACAATGATTCTATCTCACGTTGGTCTGAAGAAATTGGACTTCAAATTATAAATTATAGTCCGGGGACGATAAGTCATGCCGATTACACCACACCATCAATGAAAAATTATCGCTCTTCAGATGAGATCATGCAGTCCATCGAACAAAAGAGTGATAGCATGAATGGCTTTATTCTTCTTCTTCACATTGGCACGGACCCTGAACGTAAAGACAAACTTTATCCCCGTCTTCCTGAATTGATCCGTGTATTGAAATCCAGGCATTATGAGCTGGTTACGATAGATCGTTTGTTGAGCACGGCAAAATGAAACACAAATCGAAAAAGGAAAAATGAGACTTTGCTTTTCTCTCCAGTGCGCCTGATTTCTCCAAATAATTGTTAGTATTGAATTCTGATGAGCTCACCTAAACCTCCTGCCAAAATTGGATTGTGGACCAGTACGGCACTGGTAGTCGGTAATATGATAGGGGCGGGTATCTGGCTGTTGCCGGTTGCTTTGGCAAATTATGGAGCGATCAGTGTTATTGGATGGGTAGGATCTTCAATCGGTGCAGTTTCACTTGCGCTGCTTTACAGTAACCTGAGTCGTATGATGCCGGATGCACAGGGAGGTCCTTATGCATATACACGACGAGGTCTTGGTGACTTCGCTGCTTTTCTTGTTGCGTGGGGATATTGGCTTTCAGTTTGGTGTTGTAACGCTGCGATCGTTGTAACATTTGTCAGCTACCTCACAGTCTTTTTTCCAGTCCTTTCAACAAATTCATTTCTCGCAGTAGGTACCGGACTTGCTGCGATATGGCTTCTCACATGGGTGAATACCCTGGGCATTAAAACGGCGGGTACTGTTCAGGTGGTAACTACTGTTATGAAGCTGGCGCCTTTGATCATCGTCACAATTGTAGGATTGTTTTACATAGATGTTTCACATTTTACGCCGTTCAACAGAAGTGGACAATCCGATATCTCAGCCATTACGACAACGATCACCTTAACGCTCTATGCTTTTCTTGGGTTGGAGAGCGCAACAGTACCATCAGATAAAATTATCGACCCTGAAAAAACAATACCGCGTGCAACGATGTTGGGGACATTTATTACGATGGCCGTATATGTGCTCGGTTCGATTGTTTTGATGGGGATGATACCTCCGGATGAATTACTCGCATCGAATGCACCATTCGCCGATGCTGCCTCAATGATCTGGGGTGAGAGCGCCCGTAAGTGGGTTGCCTTTGGTGCACTGGCCTCCACGTTTGGTGCACTCAATGGATGGATATTACTTCAGGGTCAGATTCCATTGGCGGCATCACGAGACAAGCTGTTTCCGAAAGTCTTCGGTCGGCTGAATCAAAGAAGTATGCCTTCTGTCGGTATTGCAATTGGAAGCGTGCTGATTTCAGCATTGATTGCCATGAACTTCACGAAGGGTCTTACCGAAACATTCACCTTCATTGTGTTGTTAGGAACAGTAACAGTGTTGTTGCCATACCTTTTTTCAGCAACAGCATATGGTCTCATGATCATGCAAAATAAATTCTGGATAAATGAATCTACGGGAAAGGTAGTTCTTGCCGTCGTGGCGTTTGGATATTCGATGTGGGCAATAGCAGGTTCAGGATCAGAAGCAGTCTACTGGGGTTTTCTGGCGACGCTTTCAGGGATTCCGTTTTACGTGTGGATGAAAAGAGCAGAGCTGAAAGAATTATAAATTATAATTATGAATTTGGGGCGTTGAACTTCTTTTTCTGCTGTCAACGGCCCCTACAAGTTCGTTCTGTCATCCACAGGGGAACAAACATGCAAAACATGTTACCTCATGCAAATGACGGGATACAAAATTTAAACCATGTAACGCACACGACAAATGTTTTTGCCCGGCAAAGTCATTAAGTTAAGAGTCGAAATTTGGTATCGATGTGCGAGTCATATAATTTTCTCGTAAATGCAAACTTGGACACGATTATTAACAAAGCCTGTCAACTTGGTTAGGACGAGGCAAAGGCATAGCACCCCGCTTGATAAATCAAACGATCTGGGCGAAGAACAAAGTCGCTGGTCAAATCGGTGTATAGTCTAATTGCCAACACTTTCAGCTTGCTAAATTCCTGATCTGCATAACCAAGCATAGCCGCGACTTCGTCGAGGGACACGTTGGGCTAAAAAGGTTTGCCTTTTTAGTGCAAACCTGATCATCAACGCTTACGAATCATTCTCGATATCTTTCATTCCATAATGCTCTCCAGTCAGCGGTTGCTTGACACAAATATCCAACAAGTCCGGATTTAGCTTTTTCATTGATTGCCATTCGTTACCATCCGTTAGAAAGATTTTCCGATATTTTCCACTAGCATCCAGTTATTTCCTGGCGAGGGCGATTCTCTTCACCTGGCGATGTCTTTTTTTTAAATTCGTGTGAAATTTGTCTGCAATCCGCATTTGCTTTGTTTGCACAAAGAATCCCTTCAGAAAGTATTTGTTCAGAGTGTGTTCAGAGTGTGTTCAGAAGGTGTTCAGGAAGTGCTCAAATTGGGAATAGTCGTTTGGTGGTAGTACGTGATTGTACTTTTTCGGTAGTCGCCCTTGAATTGGCAATTGCGAGAAAACAAGAGATTTCATTATAATGAACCTCCTATGAAAATCTCTTGAACGGCTCTGGCATCCAACAAGAAAAGTGTTCTACTCCGACGCTATCCTTTGATAGCTTCTATCTTTCTTTCTACGCTTCATTGACGGAGCGTATTAAAAACGCCTTGTTGTAGTGCCAAAATAATTACTTTTATTGTATCCGGAAACTCCGTCACCTGTAGTTCGATGACATTGAATGATGCGTTATTTGATCTTAACGGTCTAAAACGTTAATGCAGAGAATAGTTCGTTGTCTATTAAATGCACCATAGCAGCGATAGATGTTCGACCCGGTGAAGCAGCGCAATTCATAATTAATAATTCATTCATAATTCGATGAAGTTAACATGTCATTCGGAAGTAGGTGCTCTCAGATCAACTTACATCAAGCGTGCTGAGGATGCGTTTGTAGATGATGCCACCGTTTCACTCGAATGGAAAGCACTCAACTTTCTTGGGAAACCTGATCTTGACAAGTCCTTAATCCAGTACAAGGGGTTTGAGAATCTGCTGAAAACTATGGGTAATGAAATTCACTACTTCAGTAGCGACAGTTCCGTCTCCATGGATTCAATCTATTGCCGCGATGCGTCGATAGCAACCAATGCGGGCGTTATTCTCTGTACGATGGGTAAACCAGCGCGCGTTAATGAGCCGGTAGCGTGCAAAAAAGTCTTTGAGAGGTCGGGAGTAAAAATACTGGGGAGCGTCATTGGCCCGGGAACGTTAGAGGGAGGCGATGTTGCCTGGCTTGACGAAAACACACTGGCGGTCGGTCATACCTACAGAACCAACGAAGAGGGTATACGTCAGCTTCAGGTTTTGTTGTCGCCGCTAAATGTCAACGTAATCCCGGTTCCCTTGCCGCATTACAAGGGATCTTCTGATGTCTTTCATTTGATGTCGATCCTTAGTCCGGTTGATCACGATCTCGCCGTGGTTTATTCGCCATTAATGCCTATCGTTTTTAGAAATGATTTGAAAAAACGTGGATATTCATTTGTTGAAGTTCCTCAATCAGAGTTTGACAGTATGGGTTGCAACGTGCTCGCTATTGCACCGCGCATATGTGTGATGGTGGAAGGAAATCCACTGACGAAAAAGGCCCTGGAGGACGCCGGATGTACTGTATACGAATACCAAGGCAGTGAGATCAGCGTAAAAGGCGGCGGCGGACCAACCTGCCTTACGCGCCCTATTTCGCGACTGGTGTGAAAAGTGTTTGCTATTTCTTTGAGTTTCTTACCGTATCGTCATACACTTTCTGAAGATTTACCCAATCGCCATTTTGCTGTTTGCTGACGTCGGCCGCTTCCATAAACGTGTACAGTTCAATTGTTTCAAGCGTGTCCACCGGTGATTTAAGATCTTTAAAAAATTGAAGTATTACAGCCGCCAAAGCATCATATCCTGCAAACGGGCCAACACTTAAAGTTCCTGTCGTTCCATAGGCCGTTCCACCATAGTATTGGCGTGTTTGAACGTCTCCTTTGTAAGTTCCAATGCGTCCGTCTTTCCATTTTCCGACTACAACATCCTGATCTGTTCCAATGATCCTCCTCACTGATTCACAACCAGGCCCCATCATCGTATACAGTATCTCAACGCCGTGAATGCCGTACCAGTAAAGATCAGTGTGGCTTTGTTCAGTTTTCTGGGGACTGTATGCTTCAGCGCCAATAACTTTCCCCACGGCATCTTTATACCGGACGCGCTGAGCGCCCTCAAGATAACGCAATGGCGAAGATGAAAACATGGGCACATTATATTGCTTTACCGCATCGTAAATTTTAATCACTTCATCCAGGTGCGCAGCGACGGGCTTATCAACAAACACAGGTTTCTTCGCTTTCAATACCGGCAGTATTTGCTCGAGATGTAGCTTGCCGTCATTCGTTAACAGCATGATGACATCTGATGCGCTGATGACCTTCTCGATTGAATCCACTACTTCTACGCCAAGTGCCTTCACCTCACTAATGTATTGAGGAATACGGCTGCTACTGGATTCGATGGTCCTGCTGCCGTATGGATAGGCATTGGCGACTTTAAAGCCTTGAGCAAGCGGGTTCGACTTATCATTAATGATCTTGGTGAACGCGATGGCATGCGACGTGTCGAGCCCGATCAACCCGATGTTAATGTCCTTGACAGCGCTGATTACTTTACCCTGAGCAACGTTGTTGATGAATGGTATTGCGGCAGAGGATAATGTTGCGTTTCGTATAAATTTGCGCCTGTTCATATTTATTAATTATTGGCTGTATACTACTTTTTTAAGAAAGCCACCGCTGAAGGTTGGCGGCTACAAAAATGTCGTCGTGAAGGTGTGGATAATTATCGTGAACACGGCTGATCTCTTCGGCCTGTCCTGAAGATAAAACTTCTTTGTCACTCAAACATAGATTTGTACCGAGCAGACCTTGTCTACGTAAAACTTCATTGATTCCTGCGATACAACCGTGAAAGTTGTGCGCCGGATCAAATACTGCAGCGTTCACGTCAGTAACCTCAATCCCTTCAGACAAAACGCTTCTGATCCTGTCTTCACTGGCGGCTTTGATCTTTTCAAGTAGGTGAACTGCTTGCTTTGTCCCGAATGCCCAGTGTCCAAGAAGTCCGCCAACAAAACTCTTCTCAACGTCCTTTCCGTCTTTCATGAATTTGTAAGGCGTTACTAAATCACCTATAATATTATCGTCGTTACCCGTATAGAGTGCTACCTCGTTTGCTCTTTCACAAAGCGCAACAGCACGCACGACATCCAGCGTTTGATAGCGGTTAAATGCAGCAACCTTTATAGCGTGAACATTTTCGACAGCGGCGAACCGTTTCCAGAAATCGAAACTCAGAATCCGGCCACCCACAGCAGGTTGAAGATAAAATCCGAATACGGGTATAATTTCAGCAACTCGCTCAACACGTTCTATCAGTTCGGATTCTGTCAGGTTTGGAAGACCGCCATTGCTTAAGAGTCCCATGGCATATCCCATATCTTTTGCAATCCTTGCTTCTTGCAACGCCTGGTCTACGGGTCCAAGTATCCCTGCGATAGGAAGGAACGGCCTTTCTGATTTTGCTTTGTTGACCTCTTCCATCGCGAGGGCCAGTACTTTTTCGAATAGTTTATATTGAGGAAGGCGGATTTCAAATTGCGTAGTATGAACTGCGACGGCAATTCCACCTGCACCAGAATCGATATAGTATCGTGTCAACGCGCGCTGATAGCGCTCATCTAGTTTTCGCGAATGGTTTAGCGCCAGTGGGTGTGCCGGAATAACTGTACCCTTCAGCAGGAATTGTTTTAGAGTTTGATCGAGCGTGTTGTTCATGGATATTAGAATTTTCCTCCGCGTTCCTGGAAGTGCGTTGGCTTGTTTAATAACGCTCCATCTTGCGTCAGCCATTCCGCGGTTCTTGAAATCATTTCATCAAGGCTCACTCTTTTACCTGGAAACATTTTCTCCATTTTGCCAGCATTGCTTAAGAGTGCAGTTGTTACAGGCTGGCCGGTGAAGACGGGTTCTATATTAAAATGTTTACCAAATTGCTCGGCAATCCCTTTCACTTCAAGCTTCTGGGTACCCGTAACATTAAGCTTTTGTGGGGGATATGTACAATGCTTCAGGCATCGTATGGCAACCTCGTTGGCATCGCCCTGCCAGATTACATTGACAAATCCCATCGTAAGATCAATAGGTTTTCCAGCCCTAACGGACTTTGCGATCTCAAGCAATACACCGTATCGTAAGTCGATAGCATAATTTAGCCTATATATCAGAATGGGAGTCTT
>JBDSKX010000202.1:0-3808 GCA_039916665.1 Chryseolinea sp.
TCGTAAGCCGGAATAAAATGTCTCACTTTACTGGTAGAATCACACCGCGGCTTGTAGAGCACCACCCAGTGCCAAGTGTATTGCAGCGCGAGGGAATTGATGAGTATATGGTAACGCGTTACTCAAGTGTTGGGTTTTTAAATTTTGGATCTGGGCATTTACATCCACATTTGTGCAAACATTTGCGTCTACTGTAAACAACTTTTAATGTAATTATAAATTGCCGGAACTGATGTCAGCTTCGTTAGATGTGGAAAAACTATATTTTGATTGCCTTTGGAATGGCGATCATGTTTGAATTCAATCATTGTAAATGTCTTTGAGCATATTTTAATAATACCGCAAGCTCATGTATTGACGCAAGAAACACAGGTGAACTTCAGGTTACAGAGATTGGCATTAAAAATGACACTAGCGGCAGCGAAGAGACTCTTCGATTTTATCTGTGGCTGGGAAGCTCCTTTTTTGTTTGGAGGCTATAACAAATTGTAAAGACCAAGGGTATGGTTACGAGCGTTGAGCAGCAATGCTGGTTAGTCCCAATTTCTGAAGTCTCGATGATCATTCGGGACTTAAATGTTTACAGAATGAATTTGGGTAAGTTAAAGACCTGGTGTTCGCTTTGAACTTTTAATGGATCACGCCTTTACACCAAACGGAAATGTTTCTCAGGCATTCAATGCATCGTCATCCTCCAAACGGCACTAAATAAGGTGCGCTATCAAAAAACATTAATCCCGAATTAAGTGCCGATTGTATAAATTGTGTCTCTCAATACTGGCCCACATTTCTCAAATAATCACGCCCTTGTACCTATGGAATTAACAACTATCAAACTGCCTACGTATGCCAAGCTAGCGCAAATCATTATCGGAATCATCGGGTTATTTTATATCCTTTATATAGGTCAAGACATAATAATACCCTTAGTCTTTGCGATCATTTTGGGAATATTGCTCAATCCCATCGTGAATTATCTGAATAGAAAAGGCATGAATCGTATTATATCGATCTCAATTGCGCTGTTGTCCTTAATAATTGTATCGGCCGCAATAGGCTATTTCATGGCTTCTCAGCTTGCTAATTTCGGTGAAACATTCCCGCAATTCAAAGAAAAATTTCTCGTGCTGCAGAAAGATGGGGTTCAATGGATTTCTGAGACCTTTAATATTAGCCAGACAAAAATACATGCCTGGATTTCTGATACCAAGAAGGGCATCGACGGTTCTTCTTTAATTGGAAAAACGCTTGGGGCGCTGACAGGATTGCTTGTACTTATCATTCTTCCGGTTTATACATTTCTAATTCTCTACTACAAACCCAGGATCATGGAGTTCATTGCCCGGCTATTTAAAAAAGATGATAAGGGCGTGGTGGAAGAAGTGCTAATGGAAACTAAGGGATTGATTCAGAGTTATCTCGTGGGATTAAGTATAGAAGCTGTATTGGTTGCAGTGATGAATTCTGTCGCGTTATTAATTATCGGTGTTCAATACGCAATTCTTCTTGGCGTTATTGGCGCACTTTTGAACTTGATACCTTACATCGGTGGAGTGATTGCCATAACGCTTCCGATGATAGTGGCATTTGCAACTGGCTCGGCCATTGATGCTCTTTGGGTATTCATTGCATATTTGCTAGTTCAATTCTTAGATAATAATGTTTTGGTTCCGAAAATTGTCGCTTCGAAGGTTAAACTGAATGCATTGATCTCTATTATAATTGTGCTGATTGGTAACGCGCTGTGGGGAGTCGCCGGAATGTTTCTCTCTATTCCGATAGCTGCCATATTGAAAGTAGTATTCGACCGAATTGAGCCTTTGAAGCCTTTTGGATTTCTGCTTGGAGATGAAGATGATCCGAAGCAGAAGTTTAATCTTAAAGGAATGAACAGATCAAAATCTTCTTCGTAACGATTGAAGGCGTTATTGATGTCAGAGTTTGTGCCGCTACTGGCATTATGATGAATATCTGATATATTCTCCGCGTATGCGCCGGGTTGTACAGCAGGCCGCCTTTCAATGAAATGATACGACGTGCATTTTTTTGCTGACTGAAGCGTATTCTAGCTTGATTGATTTCCTTTCTATTCCGTTATGTTTCTTGAAATGATCTATTTCCTTACCTTGCACAAATCGAGAATAAACACACGAATCATGAAGAAATTACTCCCCGTTTTAGTTTCTGTCTTCTTTAGCATGAATGGCTTTGCTCAACATTCATTGGAAAAAATATGGATAAGCGACTCAACTGAACTCGTAAACCCGGAATCGGTATTATATGATGGCAAGTCTAAGATTCTATATGTATCCAGCATCGGTGAATTTGGAAAAGATGGGGTAGGATTTATCAGTAAAGTCGGACTCGATGGTAAGGTGATCAAAAAGGATTGGGTAACAGGTTTAACAGCCACCAAAGGGCTTGGATTACACAAGGATATCCTTTATGCCGCAGAGAATTCTGCCGTCGCAGTGATTGATATTAAGACCGGATTGATTACAAGTCGCATTACAATTGATGGGGCTCAAATGTTAAATGATGTTACTGTTGACGCCAAGGGTGTTGTCTATGTTAGTGATTCCAAAACGGGCAAAGTACATAAGATTGAAAACGGTAAGCCATCTGTATATCTCGAGAACTTGAATGGCATCAATGGGCTATTAGCTGTCGGCAAGGATTTGTATATCCTTAGCGATGGAGGTTTAAAAAAGGCCGAGGGCGATAAGAAAGTTACTAAAATCGTGGAAGGCCTTGAAGGGGGTGCTGACGGAATTGAGATGGTGACTAAAAATGAATTTCTGACGACAGGCTGGGAAGGTACCATCTACTATGTGAAGACAGACGGTTCTAAACAATTGTTATCCGATACAAGAGAAAAAAAGATCAACGCCGCCGATCTTGGCTATGATGCTTCGGCCAAAATCCTTTATATACCGAGAATGACGAGTCATAGTGTTATCGCTTATAAGCTTAAATAAGATTCATCAGCAATATCGCGCAAAAAATTACACTGTTTGCTCAGCCCACCTGAAGACAAGAGAAGTGTGTTGGGATAGCAAGGGTTTGATTTTCCTATTGATTGCAATTCGTATTTCAATCTTCAAAAGCACGATGACTTAACTATCAGAGCGCTAATTCATAATTCATAATTGTTCCCTGTTTCTCGTATAGGTTAATTGAAGATCTTTCTCCCACGCCTTACCGTCTTTTGACATTTCTCCGTGTCCAACCATTGTATCTCCGTTTTCTTTGATTTCGCAAGTAAACCGTTGTGAAAATTCATTATCGATTCGCCACCATTTCCATACATTATTCTTCAGCGAGGAAATGTATTTTCTTGAAATATTCCGCTCATCGAAATAGATCATTGAATATTCTTCATCGGAATCATCACTACCAAAGATTGCAATTCCGTCTGGGAAATCTTTGTGATCGATGTGGGACCGCATGATCAGGAAGGCTCCATTCTCAAGCCATTCAAATGATGTCTTTCCATTTAAAGTTGTATTCGGAACCATCGGATGATTACCGACAGTTTTCCATTCGCCTATCAGAATATTGAGAGGTTCGAGGGATTTATTTTTCTTCGAAGCTTTTGACATGGTTAAAAGTTTAATGTTCAAGTCGTTGACTTGCGCACGGCGACAGATGGGAAGGCCCGCTGTGCAGCGAGAATTATGAATTAAGGGCGTTGAACTTCGATTTTCCGTTATCTACTTCCCTACGGCGTTAAGTCAATGACATTGAATGCGTATGATAAAATGTTTTTATGGTCAAATAAAAAACGTCTTTAAAAAACTTAAGCCAA
>JBDSKX010000203.1:0-4507 GCA_039916665.1 Chryseolinea sp.
CTCGGAATAAGATACTCAGGGGTGTGAAGGTCGGGATTTAACAGTCGAACCCAGGCCGGATCATCGAAGCGCTTCCCGGGCAGAGGTTTTACATTTCCTTTACAATTCTCATCATGCTGAGAGATATCTTTAGAAAGCCTTGCGCATTAGTTCATTGCGTTCGGACTGATTATGAATTCAACGCTTATCTCAAATTACTTCACCACCGCGTATCGCCACCTTACGAAAGCTAAAGTCTTTGCCTTCGTCAACATATTGGGTTTGGCATTGGGAATGTCAGCAGCCTTATTAATCTACGAATACACTTTATACGAAAGAAGCTTTGATACTTTTCACGACGGATCGGAAAATATCTATCGCGTCACAACGGTATGGAATAAACATCTGACACCTGAAGACAAACGTGCCACAACGATGCCTTGGTCTGGACCAAACGTTAAGGAAGCATTTTCTGAAGTGTTGGATTACGCGAGGATTGCGGCGCTCGAACCCATGACAGGGACTAACTCTGTAAGTAACGGCACGGTGTCTTTCCAGGAACAAAACATCTTTATGGCCGATCCAGGATTTCTCCTGATATTTTCGTTTGAACTTGTGCAGGGTGATGACAATACTGCATTAAACGAGCCCGGCAATATCGTCATCACCGAATCTATTGCACGTAAATACTTTCGCGGCAAAGACCCGATCGGAAGCACACTGTTTATGCAGGCCGATAATCTTGTAACCGGTGATTTTAAAATCACAGGTGTCATCAAAGATCCACCCGTTAATTCTCATCTTCAATTTGATTTCCTGCTGTCGTACAAAGCGATCCCCTCCATGTTGAGTGACGGCTCTACCTATTGGCATTGGGACTATACGTATTGTTATCTAAAGGTTCGGCCCGACACCGACATTCACAACCTTGAACAAAAGATGTCGGAACTTCGTACGCATCAATATGGTAAAGATTTTGGGACATGGAATGATCAGGTCGACTTCAAACTTCAGCCTATCCGTGACATTCATTTAAATCCATCGCTACGTGCTGAGCCGTCTCAGAACTCGGATGGACGATCTGTTCAATTCCTGATGATCGTCGGGTTTTGTATCCTCGCCAGCGCCTATATCAATTATTTCAACATGTCCACTGTAAGTCTGCTGGAACGGCGAAAAGAAATTGGCGTTAGGAAAGTTGTGGGATCCTCCCGGACGCAACTTGTATTGCAATTCACAGCCGAGTCATTTCTGATTAATCTTTTTGCGTTCGTAGTGTCGATCGGCCTCTGTTTCCTCAGTAAACCGTTGCTTGAATACGCCTTCAATATTAAATGGCCAGACATCAAAGACGTTATGGTATTGAAAGAAGTGTTCGCTGCCGCTGTGATGTTGTTCACTGGTGTACTGCTGTCTTCACTATATCCATCCATTGTGTTCACAGGCTTCCGACCCGTGGATTTGCTGACAGGCTCTATGACTTCCGCGGGGACCGCGAAGAATTCATTCTCCATGCGTCATGCGCTCACAGTTGCACAATTTGTATTCTGTTTTGGATTTATCACAGGGACGATCATCATTTATAGACAACTGCAATTTATGCGGAATCATGACCTCGGGATGAATATGGACCAGGTAGTTGCAATTCGTGGGTTTGGATTCCAACCGTATTCCGAGTATCAGGATTTCAAACATCGATTGATGGCGTCGCCTGCGGTAACGTCTATTGGCTGGTCGACTGTGGCGCCTGGCGATGAAGTTATGATGCTAGGTTTAAGACCCATGATTAAGATTGATGGAGAGATAGATTCTGCCGAGCTCAAACTTGTAAGTATTGACGAAGATTTTTTGTCCACACTGGATGTTCGTCTGCTGGCGGGAAGAAATTTTGACCCCTCTATCAAGACCGATTCATTTGCTGTCGTCATAAACGAAGCAGCAGCTGATGCATTGGGATTTAAAGATCCGAATGATTTGTTAGGCAAAACTCTAACGGGAATTTTTGGAGAACGATCGCCTGTTAAAATCGTTGGCGTTACCAGAAATCATCACCAGCGCTCCTTGAAGGATAAGTTCGAACCTATCTTGTACGTGCCCAGTTGGCAATTAGATCTGGGATGGAATAAACGGTATTACTTCATAAAGCTTAATAAAGACTTTCTGGCTAAGAATAGCTTAGATACTTCAATTCGTAAACTTCAAGTTGCCTGGAACCAGACGTCGCCACAACACCCATTCAGCTATACGTTTCTCGATTCAAAGTTTGAAGATCAATACAAATTTGATGTTGCGTTCGGTAAGCTATTTCTCTACTTTTCGATCTTTGCAGTGTTCATTGCTTGCCTCGGACTGTTTGGACTCGTGAGCTACATCACACTACAACGAACGAGGGAGATCGGGATCAGAAAGATTCTAGGCGCAACAGTTAAAAATATTTTGGTACTTCTCACGGGTGACTTTGTAAGACTGATGATTCTGGCTGCGATATTTGCCATTCCATTGAGTTGGTATATCTTCGACAATTGGCTGCAAGCTTATGCATTCCGAATTTCTATAGGAGTGGCGCTGATGTGCATACCCATAGGAGTTATCGGATTGATATCAATTCTAACCGTCGTGTTTCGTTCCTATAATGTCGCAACGGCTAATCCCGTTGACAGCATCCGGCATGAGTAAGTTGGTAAAAACGGGATTGCCAAGTCGGACCGTCTTGCCCAGCCGTTGACAATCAACGCAAGTAGGTGCGACTATGAGGTCGATTCTGCCATCGTTAGCAGTAAAAATAATCGCCGAAATGCATTACTGATTGACCGGAATAGGAAACTTTTCCTCAAATTTGTCGTGTTTATTTGCAGATCCCCTCTCCCAAATAATCATTTTTAATAGCCTACATGAAAAGAATTTTACTGGTGCCGGCGCTCCTTTTAGTGCTTTTTACGACCGCATTTTCCCAAGAGGATAAATCTCACAAGTCATCATCAAAGTCCTCCGGCGGTTTTTACTTCAGTTGGGGATATCATCATGACGATTATTCAAAAAGCACGATCCATTTCAAGGATAGTAAAACCGAAGATTACGATTTTACCCTATATCATGCAAAGGCTAAGGATAAGCCCGACATGCATCGACTTATAAACACTCCGCTAACCGTCCCCCAATACGTTATGACGCTGGGATACTTCTTCACTAAGAAAAAAGACTGGGGAGTCGAGATCTCATGGAATCATTTAAAGTATGTAGTTCATGATAATCAAATGATGCACATGCGCGGGCAGATCAATGAAGTTTACTATGACAAGGATACTTTAGTAACACCTTCATTTGTTCATTTCGAGCACACCAATGGAAATAATTATCTGATTGCAAGCGTTGTTAAGCGTTTTAATTTTCTTCAATCACGAAATGGTCAACACGCGTTGAGTTTAAATTTCAGATTAGGTGGGGGAGTACTTATTCCTAAAACCGATTCTTACATAATGGGTCTTCACAACGATGGACCTTTTCGTGTTTCGGGAATCGTTGTTGGTACTGGCGCGGGATTGCGCTACGATTTCTTCAAATACTTTTTTATTGAACCATCTATAAAGACCAGCTTTGCCGACTATACAAATGCAAAATTATATCTGACGGGACGGGCTGACCATCATTTCGTATCCAATCAATACATTATCGCGTTGGGTTTCAATATTCCCAATAACCTGTTCTCTAGTCGCAACTAGAAAATATTAAAGGTGTTGATTGCAGGAAAATTTGGTCCGGCAATCAACACTCATATTTATCTTATTGAAATTGTTCCTTCGACGCCTTCTTCAAGCGTCTTGCCGCTAATGGCAGAAGCGGCTATCTTGATCATCGATACCAATTTACCATCCTTTGTATCCCAGTAGAACCCTTCTTCAGGCACAACTTTGATAATGGTTATACGGGGATCATCTTTTCCTTTTGGAAACCACGCCTTAGCAATTTCGCTCCAGTATTTGTCAATCTTGTCAGGGTCTCTTGAAACATAAGCCTTACCGTAGACTGATAAAAATTCGTATTTGGAAGGATTGCTGATGAATAATTGCACCCTTGAATCCATTGCTACTTCTTGATTTTTGTCACTATCACTGGGACTCATAAACCAGAAATTCCCCTGATCACACACTTCCTGTATTCCCATCGGTCGCGTTGTAAGCGGAACTTCGCTCAGGCGTGTGGTGAAAAGACAAATTGACTCGTGCTTAACAAGTTCTTTGAATTTATCAATGGCCTCTTGATGTGTGAGGTTGTTGATCTTTGATGCATTATTTTCCATAATTGTCTATTTGCGAATCCCTGATCAAACCATGGTCCATATCGAGTTCGTTTAATGGTTTTGGTGATACTGTGCGAAATGAATAGCGATCGATGAACAAAGTGACAAACGAGCTGCAAAAGATGTGGAGATAAATTGCCGATTCGTGGGCGATCGTACACGAGTATTTCTCTGAGATCTCCAATCCCTATTCCGCTGCGCTAATGGATTTCAAGGAATTGTAAATCGTAA
>JBDSKX010000204.1:0-13455 GCA_039916665.1 Chryseolinea sp.
CCTTCAGCGGACTGAGTTATGTAGAAGCCTTGCCCAACGCGAAACTCGTTCAGGTGGTGAAGGCATTGAACAATACCGTTGAGTTCTTCGGTGGAGTTCCCTTGAGCGTAAAATCAGACAACATGAAACAATGGGTAACCAAGAGCTGTAAGTACGAACCTGTGTTTACTGAGATGCTTGAACAGTGGTCGAATCACAATAATATCGCGCTGCTTGCTGCAAGACCTTACAAGCCCAAAGACAAGCCCTCCGTTGAGAACAACGTCAAGATTACTTACCAGCGTGTGTATGCGCTACTGCGCAATGATATCTTCCATAGCCTATCTGAACTCAATGCCGAAATCCGGGAAAAAGTAAACAAGCACCATCAGTTAAACTTTCAAAAGAAGATCTTCAGCAGACAGGAGCTGTTTGACAATCAGGAGAAAGGTCTTTTACAATCTTTGCCAGAGTCTGCCTATAACATACGTCATTATACCAGAGCAAAGGTTCAGAAGAACTATCATATCGTAGTGGGTGAGGACTGGCACTTTTATTCTGTACCCTATCGATATAACGGAGGCAATTAGGCCATAAAAATGTCTGCTTATGTCTTCGATTTCATCATCTGATATTTCTTTAGAACCAACAATCAATTTTCCACAAGTTATCCAATCTGCGCCATGTAATAATCAGTTGAATTAAAGAAGCGAACGCACCAAACCCGATGGGTTTAAGATTTACCGGGAGTTTTAGATCAACATATTGTTTAGCTGACGACTGAGAAACCTCAGACAGAAGTTCCTCTATTTTTGTGGTAGTTATTTCAGAAGTTACATTAATCATGATTGCTTTCTGACTTATTCTTTATTTTGATTTGACTTTCTTCTTTGTGTAACGCGGTTCCTGCTCCGCACCCATAACCAACTCCCGTTCCGCATCACCCACCTTTACCTGCCCATTCATAAGCATAGGCAAAAGCCAATCACGGATTTCGGAGAGTTCCTGGTTTTCTCTTACATTACTTGTTGTCGTCTTAAAAAATGGTGAGGCAAGTAATTCAAACCTCTTCAGAATTTCATTAGTTGGAATTGGCATTTCAAACAATTCCAAATCAGTTGAACTTACTCTTTTACGACCAGATGTACCTGTCATTTTTGATATCGCGAACTTGCGGAAGTTCTCTGATCTCGAAAGACATGAAGCAAAGCTTCTCAAATCAAATTCCTTGCCTCTGAGAATAATAAATTCAGTTGACCCAAAGCCAATTTCATCTTCTTCCAGTAATGTAATTAGACCTGTCTTTCCATTCTCCAAGCATGGTGTGATTCTGGCTACCGCCAAATCTCCATTTTGAAATTTCATGCCGCCATTGAATTCTTTTTTCTGAATCTCTTTAGTCATAAAGCCAAACTCTGGCAGAGCATTCATATCTATATAACTACTTAATGATCCCTTCTTTACAGACAATGTAGGATTGAATTTGAAAATGTCTGAGGCAACACCTGCGCTCCACCCCTCCGGTATCTCCCTCTTCAATTCTTCACTCCAAACCATTTTGCCACCACTGGCTTTGTAAGGTTTGCCTTTGGCATTGGGAAAATCAAATTGCACAAACCAATAATCGTAAATGAGCTTGGCCATGGCCTCTAGCTCTGCATTGATTTTGTTGCTGAGTTCTATTTTGGAATCTAAGTCAGAAAGGACTTTGGCTACTGATTCTTGTTGTTCTGATTGAATGTAAGGAACCACAATTTCGTGTAGGTCATTTCTATTTACTCCAGGAACAGCACTCTTATCAGATGTCTTTAAATTTCCTAGGCATTTTAAAAGGTAGTAAACATATTTAGGACAATTAGACTTAAAATCAGTTACATACAATGTAGTGTTGTGTGGCCAATACTTTCCGCTGATATAATATACTTCTCCTAACGTACCATATCGACCTGTAATCAACCCTTCACCATCAACTTTAAATTCTGAATGATATCCTGATATACCTGACGAGCTAATTACAGGATATGGTCCGTCTAATCTGGATTGAGATGGCAAGTCGTAACCCCTTTTTAAATTAATAATATCACCTAATCGCTTTCTGCAAATGGTACTCATACCTCAAGTGAATTCAAATTATTAGTAATCTCCTTTTCTAAGGTTTTAGATTCTGAAAAAAGCTTAAATAAACTTTCTTCAAAGTTTTTGATTTTAGCTTTGAACTCTTTTGGCGTAATGTCTGTATGTTCAATCTTGACTTCAAAATATTGCCCGGCACTAAGAGAGTAGTTCTTACTCGTAATGTCACTGTAACTCACTACCACAGAGAAATCTGAAACGGCTTCCTTGCTGTTGAAAACATCAATTATCCGATCTTCTTCCTCATGTGATAAAAGTGTTTTTTGGTTTTTGCCTTCCTTGACTGTTGTGCCTAAGTTGGAAGCATCGATCAATACAACATCGCCTTTATTTTGCTTGTCTAAGAAGATCACCGAAACGTTAGTACCTGTTGCTGCAAAAATATTGCTAGGCATACTCACCACACCTGCCAGTATTTTATCTTCTACCATCTTCTCGCGTATCTTTCTATCAATACCGCTTTGCGCGGTAATAAAACCGGTAGGCACTACCATGGCGGCTTTACCTGTATCTTTTAATGAATAAATGATGTGTTGTAGAAACATGAGGTAAATAGCCATCGATTCTTTTTTTGCATTTGGTATGTTAGGTATACCTGCAAAAAAGCGATCATGATTTTCTTTGGTATTTAAATCGGCACTGTAGTCAGAGAAGTCTAATTTAAACGGAGGGTTCGATACAATGTAGTCAAACTTTTGAAGCTTGCCTTTCTTGTCTTTATGATATGGATCAAGTATTGTATTCCCTTTTACAATGTTTGGAATGGAATGAACCAGACCATTCAAAATCAAATTCAGGCGCAACAGGTTGGAAGATTTTTGAGAGATGTCCTGTGAGTAGATAGTACACTTGTCTTCTCCTATCTCATGCGCCAGATTCATGAGCAGTGTTCCCGATCCCGCTGAAGGATCGTAGCACGTTACATTCTTCACCTTGCCGTGCACAAGGCACCGCGCCATAATTTTGGCCACAGCATGAGGTGTAAAATATTCGGCATACTTACCACCGCTGTTGGTATTGTAATCTTTAATTAAGTATTCAAAGATGGTAGCATAGAAATCAAACTTCTCATGGAAGATATGCTCAAAGCTGAAGTTGATGAGTTTGTTAATGATGGCTTTACAAAATTCATCGCGCTTGTCTGTCACATACTTGCTGATGTTTTCGAAAAGCACAATCTTCTCTCCACCATCGGTGATTACCGAAAAGATGTCGCTGTTCTCCTTTGCAATATCCAACAAGGTATTATCGAATATCTCAGCAAATTTCGGTTCGTTCTGGCGCTTAAACAGGCTGGAGATAAATTGTTTGGGTTTAATGCGTGCAGTGCCTTCGCTTAGCTGCATTAGCAGCATTTCATAGTCATCACGCTTTAAGGCCTTTAGTGCATCTTCCCAATTTTCAGCGTTCGCTACTTTCTTGTCAATTTGTTTTACCTCATGAATGAACTTATCGTTCAAAAACTTATAGAGAAAAACCTGAGTGATGATTTTAAACTCATTGCCATCGTTGCCCAACCCATAGTTGGCGCACACGCTTTTCAGGCCATCAATAAGTTCTTTTGTTTTCTTTTCAAATTCAATTGTCTTCGTCATACTTACTTCTTCTTTTTAACTGCCGCCTTCTTTGCGAGCGCTTTCTCTGCTTTCTTTTGCCCCAACAGGTTTTTAGCATTTAGTGCCGTTACCACCTTCTTACCTGTTTTAGATTCTAATTCTTTGAGCGCCACCCTGGCCACGTTACCGCCTTGCTTGGCTACTTTTTTGCTTTCCCCGTATGATTTCGGATTGATCGCTTTTGAAATATCTTTTGTAGAAGCTTCGGCCAACATATTTAAGATCAGCTCTGTGTTGGTCATGTTATCGCGTAGGTTTTCTTTCTTCAGTCCCTTTAAGATTTTATACTCTTTGGTTGTTTTACCCGCCCACGCTTTTGAAATAATATCGGTAAGCGTTGCAAACTGAACGCCCTCCTTTAAACCGCGGATCCGCCATTCATCGGTAAGCTCTTTACGAATCTCAATGCTCTTCAGCCGCTGGTTAATCCAGTTTTCGCTATAGCCCAATTGCAGGTAATCTTTTAACGCTCTATCAATGGTCAATTCCGGATCCTGCATTTCATCCAATCGCTCAGCCGCTATCTGTGCCAGCCAAAGTTTAAACGGCTCAGCCTTTGGTGAAGGAATTGATTGAATGAGTCTGAAAAGCTGTTCGGTATCGGCAACGTCTGCTAATCGCATTTTACCGTCTGGTGCTTCCATTTTCAACTGGTTACAATTTGTAACCGTTTCATTTCCTTCTTTTAAAAGCCTGTGCTTCAGAACCTTCCAGTAGTTTCTTGCCCCCTGATAACTACTTTGCTCTGTTAGAACCGAAATAACATCAATAATTGAGATGAACCACTTTTCCTGCTCCTCGTTCCAAATGGTTCGAACCTGTTTGTCCTCAAAGATTTTTATTTCATTCTGTTTTTCCATGCATGTTATTTCATTTTCAACCCGTGAAAATTTGTCACGGTTTCATCTATCTAAATTACTATGCTGCTCTTCCTGAAAATTCGTTCATATATTCTTTTACGATCATGCTATTGATTCGTTTGGATGTTTCCACATCGAGTGGCAGCTGATGTTTGTTTTTAAACTGGTCAATCACCAGGCGCATCATCATTCGCTCTACAAAGCTTTCGTTCTCCAATACATTTGCATTTTGTAGAATTTGTTCGTCCACTTCTTTTTTCAATCCGCTCAGCACTTCAAACAATTTGCTTTCGCTATCGGTGAGCGGATCTTTCTCCATAAGGCGTTTGTGAATGCGTGCGTATTTTTCATCGTTATGATATTTGGCGCGCAGCAATTGGTTTTTGCGTTCCAACTCGCGTGCCTTAGAGTAGATTTCGTTCAACACTTTTATGTTTGCCTCCATCTCTTCTTTCGTTACTTCCGAAAGATTTTTCTTTTTAAAGAGGCGTTCCAGTTCTTCCCTCAGGGTTATAAATATCGGGTCTTTTTGATCAAAATTGCCTCCCAGCATTTCGCGGGTACGCTGCAGCGTATTGCGTAGTTGATCTGCCAACACCATTTCTTCCTCTTTCACTTTGGTAAAAGCGAAGATTACATCTTCAAGCGCGAGGTTCAATAAATTGGTAGTCTCATCACTGCTCTCCAATACTTCTCGCGTATTAATCAACGCCAGATGGTTATTCGCTTCTCGTGCTAGCAGCGTAAGCCTTTGAAAATCGAGTTTGTCCAGCAAATCATAATTTCCAGAAAGCCGGATAAGATTGTATAACTCTCTTGCGGTATTCAATGCACGAGTAATCTTGAGCATTTCAACACGATCTGAAATGAGGGAGATTTGTTGGGAGAACACTTCTGCATTTTCCGTATCAAAATGGAAAAGAACCTCTTTGATATTCTGAATGTCGGTTTCAATCTCGGCAGGGGTCTTGAATAGATTAGAGTAGTGCTCCATTTCATCACCCAACTCTTCCTTCAACTCATTAAAGTAGTCCTGATTAGTTTTCTTAAACTCTTCTTCGATGTCGGCAAAGTCTACCACGTACCCATAGCGGAAGTTCTTATACGTGCGGTTTACGCGGGTGAGTGCCTGCAATAAGTTGTGTTTTTTAATAAGTCGCCCGAGGTATAATTTCTTTAGACGTGGAGCATCAAAGCCCGTGAGCAGCATGTTATAGACGAAAAGCAAATCTATTTTTCCGTCTTTAAATTCTTCAATTTGATCTTCGCGTTCCTTCTTTGTACCTGTATCGTGCAAAATCAGCGATGCAGTCGCGGGTCGATATTTTTTTCTTCGCTCACCAGCGTAGCTCACAGAAGGCTCGGCTGCCTGAGCTAACACTTCAATCTCTTCTTTGTTGGCATACTTAAACTGAAATATCTCATTGAGTTTTTCAGCTTGTTCAGATGAATCGCAAATCACCATACCACCAATGCTGGTATCATCCATGGTGGTGCGTGCTTTCTCAAAGTCTTCGACAATATAGTCCAGCATTGGCTCCACAAATCGCGGATGTGAATACACAGTCTTCTTATCACCTTCACCTTTCAGAATATCAATCTCCTCCAACGCTTTTTGCATCGAGAGTTTATACTTGGTTTCAATTTCTTCGCGAATGAGCCGCAGTGTGTAACCGTCAGCGATGGATGCGTTGTAGTAATACTTATGAATGTAATTACCGAATAGCGCACGTGAGTTAAAGTCAGCTCCAAGTAGTGGTGTTCCGGTTAATCCAATTTTAATCGAGTTGGAATCTGATTCATTTAGGTTAGCAAGGAAGCTTCCTTTAGGGTTGTAGCTACGATGTACTTCATCCAAAAAGTAAACCCGCTGAATATCCAGATTGTAATCGGTGTTGCGAACCACATTCGTGTCTTCCTTGAATTTCTGAATATTAACTACCGTGATCTCTCGTTTACCAGAATCGTTATGAATCACACTGGTAGTCTTGATGTCTTTTACAAAATCGTTTCTGGAATTAATTTCATGCACAACCAATCCCCTGCTTCGGAATTCTTTTCCGGCTTGTATCAGCAAATCGAGACGATCCACTATGAAATAGAATTTTGGAATAATTTTCTTCTTCTGAAAATAATCGGTGAGGCACTTTACATTATAGTATGCCAAAGCAGTTTTACCGCTGCCTTGTGTGTGCCAGATAATTCCTTTCCTCACACCCGCATCAAGCTTAGTCTGAATAGCTTTGGAAGCAAAAAGCTGCGGGTAGCGCATGATGTGCTTTTGCAAACCTGAATTCTCCTTTACATAAGCAAATGCATATCTGAGAATGAAAGATAAGCGCTCGTGTTGAAGAAGGGAAGTGCAAATTTTATTGGTTGGTGATTCAGGATTTTTGTTGGTGATAAACTCTTGTGAGTTTTTAATGCCAACATAGTTAGTATCCTTCAGCACTACATTTTCGATCACATCATCCGCTGATTCAAGAATTTTATTAAGATCAAATTTTTCTTCTTCACGGAAATAGTTAAGTAGAACCTTTCCATACGCAATGGTTGAATAAAATGCCCCTTCCAATTGTTGAAGGGAATCTTCGCGATAGGGCATGTTGTTGGAGAAAATCATCAACTGCGTGATGTTCACAAAGTTTCTGAACTTCTTATTTTGAAAGCGTTTGTGAATTCTGTTTAGCTCTGCCCGAATACCGTCCTGATTGTTGGGTTTTTTTACTTCAATGAAGACTAAGGGCATGCCGTTGATCAACAAGGTAATGTCGGGTCTGAATTCTTCCTCATCCTTCTTGTAAGTCAATTCAGTAACAACATGGAAAGAGTTGTTATTGAAATTCTCAAAGTCAACTAAGCGGGTTCCGGATTGATCAATTAGTTTTTCAAAGAAGGCCTTTCCTAAGTCTTCATTTTCCAGACTAAGGCTTACTTCATCATAACAGCGCTTGATATCCCCATCATTCAAGTCGGGATTTATCTTAGAAATACTTTTAGTAAAAATGTCAATGAAGATATTATTCGACTCATCCCATTTCTGATTGGTCAACGACAAGTAAGTATACCCCAACCGGATAAGGTGTAAGATGGTAGGTATTTTTACTCTTGAGTCCTCGTTGAACTTCATCTTTTAGGCAGGCCCGGTCTGATACACAAAATAAGCCCAATTTAACATAAAAGGGCCTATTTCTGACCTTGAATTCTGAAAAGTTGGGAAGGCTGACCTATGTACTCAGGTTACCGGATTGATCATGATGTCGGCCGAACGGTGACAATACTTCTTTTAGAAAGATACGTTTACGTTGATCCGCCCTTGCAATAGCCTATCCACAATGTTTGCCTTTCCATCACCTCCTCAAATGCACCCACCCCTTCTCCTCTTTCCTCACACGCTCACAAGTCATATAAGTCACCCGCCAGAAGTACACCCCCGCAGGAACATTCTCCCCGGGCCATTGAAACTTTTGATCATCAGTTTCAAAAAGCGTTTGTCCATCGCGGTTGAATAGCAGCATGTGAAAAGCATTTATACCAGATGACTGCACCTCAAAATGATCGTTTATGTGATCATCATTGGCAGTAAAGACATTAGGAACAAACAAGCTATCCGTTACCGTGATCACCGTAGCGGGATCGGAGGGAAGCTGACAAGAATTCTTACTAACCATGGCGTAGTAGGTGCCAGGCAATCCGACACTGTACACAACATTGGTTTGTCCGTCGACCTGAGTTCCGTCAGCACGATACCATTTGACTGCCGTGTTGGCGTCGATGTTGTTCAGCACGAGGTTGACGGTGTTGCCGCAGATCGGCTGTCCGTCGTATTGCAACACGGGCGGTTTGAGGATATCGATCGTGACATTGATCGAGTCCTTCCAATGACAACCGATCGGCGTAATAACTTCATAGACCTCTTTATAATTTCCATCGGATAAGTTGAAGGGATTAAATATTCCATCAGAAGTAATGTTTGTTCCGCGCCATTGACCTGATGTTGGCGTAGCAGTAAGCTGTACTTTATATAATGATGTACAAATGGAGGAGACAGGGTCGATGTCGATGGATATTGCCGGTTCATCGATGACTTGAAAAGATGCACTCTTGCCAGGACATATTCCGCGATGAACGATCACGTCGTAGTATCCGGTTTTGCTGGGGGTGATGACTTCCTTCATGGAATCAATCTTCGTTCTGATGCCCGCCGGCGATTCCTTGTAATACCACGCATAGTTCTTTGCATCTTCATTTGAAATCAATTCGAGATTCACTTTTGTGCCGATACACTTTGTCTGGATAGGATCTGATATGCTCGTCACTGCCAATTGATCGGGCAATACTTCTACCTGTGCGGTACTGATGCATCCGAGGTAGTTATAGGTAACGGTATGGATACCCGGTCCAGCGGTGACGGTATTGAATTTTCCAGTCGTAGGATTAATGGCCGATCCTGACCATACGCCACCGCGAGGATATCCAAATAATTGCGTGGGCGTTTCGTCCGTGCACAATAAGGTGTAAGGTTGAACAACAGGACTTAAGTATTCAACCTGAACGCTACCACTTCTGAAGCCAACGTTGGTATCATCGTAAACGGCACTGACATATAACGTACGATCAACGACGCGCATAGCGCCACCATATCCATCGATGATTTCAGGATCAACTGAAACCTGTTGACGATCTTCATGCGCACTGCTGACCCAACCGCCCGAAGGCATGGTGTAATGATAGATCTTGCCGGGACGAAGTCTGTTATCAGTGTTGGTCAAGTAGTTGCTATAGTCGTACTGGGCATAAGGGCCAGGAGCTCCAACATAGATGTCATCGTGATCGATGATTACGCTGGAGCCAAAGGTTCCAAACTCAATAGGGTCACTCGGGGTAAGTTTCGCCGTTTCTGCTATGGCACCCGTCCAGCCTTGTGAAGGTCGTTTGAAAATATACGCAGCACCGGGTATGATATAACTTCTTGGAATTGGTTGTGGATCGAACCCTGGAGAATACGGAGCGCCAACGATAATATAGTCGCCCGACATCGATACACTTGCCCCGAAGCGGTCGCTCCATCCGCTATCAGTTGCAGCTAAACGTGCATCTTCGGTAGTTGTTTTCCACTCGCCTTTCTTCTTAAAGACGTATGCACTCATGATATAACTTGAGTTCAATGCTGCGCTGCCTGTACCGATTACCATCATCGAGTCCGTCATCACCATCGAGTTGCCAAAGAAATCGAATCGCAGATGTTCGGCGGGATCGAGGCTGGCGAGGTATTTGAATTTTCCGGTAGCAGGATCCTCTTTATAAATATAAACGTGCCCGACATTCTCAGAGCTTCCGGAATTAAACTCCGTGATGGCGCAATAGCCGGGCGTGCAGACCACCCGTTGTCCGAATGACTGCTCTGAGTGAACCGTGGGCGGAATAATCTGCGACGAATATTTCCATCCGCTGCTGGTGAGTCGATAGACATAGACTTTTCCCATCGAATAAAACTTGTCGATACTGTTTAGCGAGTCCATGTATGGCGCGCCGATAAACATGATGCTGTCGCCCACCGCGATGGTTTGTCCGAACCCTGTGTAGTTCTCTTCTTCAGGACTAAAGATCTTTTGGATCGGCGCAAGACTCGGGCTTAGCGTATTGTACACATAGACTGCACCACCATCATAGCTATGTTCATCATCGTTCCTTGCCGTAATGGCTAGTTGTCCGTTCCAAACATCGAAGGCGATTCCAAAGAGATCGTCGGTCGCGTTGATGCTTTTCTGTTGGAGGATCTTGTCGAATGACAGACCAGGCGTTTCCCAGGCTCCCGAGGGAGAATAATAGTCAGCGATCATCTCTTCGCCGAAACCACTCCATCGATAATGAACGCGACATCCAATAAGCAAGTGATCATCCGTTAACACAACCTGTATGCCTACGTCCGACTTTGTGACGTCGATATTATCGATTGTAAAACTTGTCGCCGCCGATGTCCAGGTAGCTGTCGTCTTTTTGAATCCAGCGATATTCTGATAGCCGTATCCGGTACACAGAATATAATTTTCATTCGCGACAAGTTGTTGATCATACGGACCATACCCCGTCGACTCATACAACCAGTTTGGTGTTGCATTGACCCATCCACCGGGTGGCTTTTCAATAACATAATAAGTCTGATTGTAATCAGTATTCAGCGCATTCGGATGAGTACCCTGAACAAAGACACGGTGACCGAATGTGGCGATCGACATTCCGAATCCCAGGAAGTTCGTAGGACTCTGACCTGCCGCCGTAAGCATTGCAGGTGTCGTGTTGTAAGTTGTTCCATTGTGATCAAAAATAAACACGACACCAGACGCGTAGTCCGCGTGCTCATATTGCTCATGACCAATGACAATAAAGTCGTCACCTGCTTTGAGATTCCAGTCATACTTTCGAACCGGTATCGGGTTTGGAATTTCTATTGACTGCGACAAAGTGAACCTGCCCGCTGATCGTTTATAAATTTCGACATATTCTTTATTATTTTCCTGCGCCATAACGATCAGCTCATCACCGCGCATTTCGTATTGTCCGAAGTTCGACGGGTTCCATATTGTTTCAAAAGGTTTTACGATGATGTAGTC
This sequence comes from Chryseolinea sp., assembly GCA_039916665.1. GTDB lineage: Bacteria > Bacteroidota > Bacteroidia > Cytophagales > Cyclobacteriaceae > Chryseolinea. The sequence goes on from JBDSKX010000204.1 coordinate 11,203, forward strand.
TTCTGTTGACGTTACCCATTCGTCTGATGGATCTTTCTCGTAGACATAAAGTTTACTTCGTGCAGACCCTTCGTCGTTAAATTCACGTGCATAGATTACAATCGTACTTCCTAGAATGTCGACATCGAATCCAAACAGCGCTTGCTTCATCGGATCGGAAGGCTTGAGGTCAGCGATCTTAACCCATTTGTTACTGGCATTGAGCTTGTACACGAATGCATATCCAGCATAACCCTGGAGGTTACTATTCCCCTGTGCACCAACTACCATGTACCCTGCATCGCTGTCGATCGCAGAGCCGAATTCTTCATACGGCACTTCGTCAGCAATAGGGAGGTAGGTGCGTATTGGAAGCGCGCATTGTTGCGAATACACTGTCAGCGCAAAAACACAGAGCGCCAGGGCGAGCAAGAGTGGGTGTGCACTTCGTGCTAATGACATCACATTTGGGCTAACATTATCGAAATGTGTTGAATTAGAATGAGATGTTCAAGTGGAGGTAAGGTATTTTGGCAGATTGTAGAAAGGGAATCTCATTGTTAAGCACAACAATGTGATCTCAACTTCGAATCAGGTTGCATGTTGACGTTAGGTCCTGTTTGGAATGACTTGTCCTGACCGGCCTTGCGGACAGACGGTGAAGGCCGACCCTTACAGGGTCAGGAAAACTACTGTGCACATTAACCCCAGGTAGCCCCGACTTCGTCGAGGGCGACCTGGGGCTAAAAAGTTTTGTCCCTGCAGGACAAGGCGTAGAAACCAAGTGCGTCGTCCTAAAAAAAGTCGCCAGATTTTTTTAATAATCCTTGTACAAGTTTACAGGCATGTTTTATTAATCTAAGCAGAGTCTTCACGCTTTAGTGGAACCTCCGTGTCTAAGCAGAAGAGTCTACACGCTTCGTGGGACTCTGCGTCTGCTGTTGCGCCGAGTCCCCGAAACGGTAGACGGCGAAGAGCCGAGGGGTTCGAAATCCATTATCATTTTAAATGCGCGTTTTAAAACAATACGTTCTCTACCTCCGAAGCTTACGATTGACAATTGGCGCCTTGTCATGTAGGGAGAACACTTTTTAGCCGAGGTGCCTCGTCCTAAAAAAGGTCGCCAGATTTTGTTAATAATCCTTGTTCAAGTTTACAGGTATGTTTTATTAATGATGAAATCCATTATCATTTTAAATTGCGCGTTTTAAAACAATACGTTCTCTACCTCCGAAGCTTACGATTGGGTAATTGGCGCCTTGTCCTGAAAGGGCAACACATTTTAGCCGAAGTGCCTCGTCCTAAAAAAGGTCGCCAGATCTTGTTAATAATCCTTGTTCAAGTTTACAGGTATGTTTTATTAATGATGAAATCCACTATCATTTTAAATAGAGCGTATTAAAACAATACGCTCTCTACCTCCGAATCTTACGATTGGGTAATTGGCGCCTTGTCCTGAAAGGACAACACATTTTAGCCCAGGGTTGCCTCGACGAAGGCGGGGCCACCCTGGGTTAGGCGGATGGTATTTTCCGGAACCCTGTAAGGGTTTGCCGTTCAATACGCTTCAAAGTTGTGACACATTCAGATCGTGCTTACCTTTCTTCTGATCAAAGTAATCTGTTGTGATGAAACACATAAACCTATACTCTCTATTGTGTGTCGTCTCTTTGCATTTCTGCAATGCTCAATACATACCCGAAGCAATAAAGAATAGCATTTCAGAAACCAAAGCAAATGCTCCTCAAAGGATCGTTCGCAATATCATACAAGATCGAAAAGGCAATCTTTGGATTGCTACGCATGAGGGTGTTTTTCGATACGATGGAAAGACTTTTACAAATATTACACTTGAAGTAGCTCCCCCCCGCGTTGACTCAGGCCCGGAGAATAGATTTTACGCTGTCATAGAAGATAGAGATGGAAATTTTTGGTTCGCGTCGACTGATTCCGGGGTCTATTTTTATGATGGAAAATCCATTCGGAATTTTACAACCGCGAATGGACTTCCAAGTAATCGGGTACATGAAATTTATCAGGATACATCCGGTAATATATGGTTCGGAAGCATGGGCGGCGCAAGTCGCTACGACGGAAAATCATTTCAAACTTTTACAACGGAGCAAGGGCTGCCAAACAATAACGTTATTGAAATCGTCCAGGATAAAACAGGTACGTTTTGGTTTGGGACGGATGGAGGCATATGCACTTACAACGGACAAACTTTTACCATTCTGAAGGATGAAGTTGGCAAAAACTTTTCTTATAGTAAAT